>DHYV01000021.1 GCA_002414225.1 Desulfobulbaceae bacterium UBA5121
ACGATCTGATGAAGACCCAAAAAAAGCGGCGCCGCCCGTGGCGTGAAGCCACTGGCAGCGCCGTTGCCGAGGCCGTCGCCAATAAAGCCGGCTATTTTTCGAAGGGGTTCTTGATCAGCATGGTTTCCTCACGACCCGGGCCCACCGACAGGATCATGGCCGGGGTTTCGGTGATCTCCTCGATGCGCTTGACGTAATCACGGGCCTTGGCCGGCAGGTCGTCCGGGGTCTTGGCGTGGCGGATCTCCTCGCTCCAGCCGGGCATCTCTTCGTAGATGGGCTTCAATCGCTCGGTGCGACGGATGTTGCATGGCATGGCGGTGAGCCGCTCGCCGCCCTCTTCATAGGCGGTGGCGATCTTCAAGGTCGGCTGGCCGCTCAGCACGTCGAGTTTGGTGATCGCGAAACCGGTGACCCCGTTCAGTCGCACCGCGTCGTTGGCCACCACCGCGTCGAGCCAGCCGCAGCGGCGCTTGCGGCCGGTGGTGGCGCCGAATTCGCCGCCCTTCTGCTGGAGCGCGTCGCCGGTGGCGTCGAAGAGTTCAGAGGGGAAGGGGCCTTCGCCCACCCGGGTGGTGTAAGCCTTGAGGATACCCACCACCGCATCGATGTGGGCCGGGCCGAAGCCGCTGCCAATACAGGCGTTGCCGGCCACGGTGTTGGAGGAGGTGACAAAGGGGTAGGTGCCGTGGTCGATGTCGAGCTGGGTGCCCTGGGCGCCTTCGAAGAGGATGTGGCGGCCACCCTTGCGGGCACGGTCGAGTTCCACCGAGACGTTGCCGATGTACGGGGCGAGGAGTTCCAGGTGCTTCTGGAATTCGCTGTAGATGGCGTCGAAGGCGACCGGGTCAGCGCCGAACTTCTTGGTGAACAAGAAGTTTTTCTCCTCGATGTTGGCCTGGAGCTTTTCCCGGAACAGGGCATCATCGAGCAGGTCACCCAGCTTGATGCCGCAGCGCAGGATCTTGTCGCCATAGCAGGGGCCGATGCCGCGACCGGTGGTGCCGATCTTCTTGCCGGCCTTGAGCGCCGCCTCGCTGCAGCCGTCGAGCAACTTATGGTAAGGCATGATCAGGTGGGCGTTGGCGCTGAGCATCAACCGTTCAGGGGTCACCGGCAGGCCGTTCGCCTCAAGCTTCTGCATCTCGCCGATGAGCACGGCCGGGTCGATGACCACGCCGTTGCCGATATAGCATTTTTTCTTCTCGTAGAGGATGCCGGAGGGGATGAGGTGGAAGATGAACTGCTTGCCGTCCACCACCAGGGTATGGCCGGCGTTGTTGCCGCCCTGGAAGCGAACGATGCAGTCCGCGTACTGGGTGAGAAGGTCGACGATCTTGCCCTTGCCCTCGTCGCCCCATTGGGTGCCGATGATCACCACATTGGCCATTGTTTTCTCCTTGCGCGTAAATGGTGCCGTCTGAAAATATTTCCGCCGCATCCCCCTGCCGGCTGGGGACGCATCAGGGAATTGGGTAAGGCATGTCTCATGGCGATTGCGTCGCCGTTCGCCGCAGTGGCGGCGTGAGTGAACGGGGACCGGTGCGAACCGCGGCCCGGAATTCAACGCAAAACAGGCCAACAATAGCCAATGGCTTGCCAAAAGTCAATCGGTCAAGCTCCTTCCTTAAATTCGCTCCGTGATCCCCCGTTGGGGGGAAATCGTCGATGTTTCAATTGCATAACAAACGAAAGGCACGAGCAGTGCATCCCCTCCTCCGCGGCCTCTTCCGGCCGTCGCGGTCGGGCCGTGCCTCACTGATTCAGGCGCTTGACACTGCATTGTAAATGCCGTAGATTGCCGATATTTGGCTTCTTACGGCCGTGGTTGCCGGTTTGCCGCGCACTGCTGCCGCTCTTTCTTTCCTGTTTGTAATAGCGGGTACATCATCATGTTCGGAATCGGCCTTCCTGAGTTGCTCCTCATCCTGGGGCTGGGGCTCATCGTCCTCGGTCCGGAAAAGATGCCGGAACTGGCGCGTTCGCTTGCCAAAGGGTTGGTTGAACTCAAGAAGACCGCCGAAACCCTCAAGGAGAGCATGCAGGAGGAACTGCGGGAAGGTGAGAAGGCCCTGCTCGAAGAAGGCAAGAAGGCGGGCGTCGAGCAGCAGTGGCGTGGCCTTGACGGACAGGGCGCGGCCCCTTCCGACCTGCTGCCCGACGAATTCGGCACCCTGGCGGCCAACAGCGCCCCGGCCACCGCCGTTACCGCGCCGATCCCGGATGTGGAAGCGGGGGCAGCAGCCGAGACAGTCCCGGAGATGGCCGTTGAGGCGACAATCGTGCCGCCCCTGGAGCCTGCCGAGTCTGCGGCGCCATCGGCGGAGAAGGGCGCACCCTGTCAATGAGTGTCATCGCCAGCCACTTCAGCGAACATCTCAAGGAGCTGCGGCAGCGGTTGCTGGTCGCCTTTGCCGCGGTGGTCGTCTCGAGCCTCGCCGCCTATTACTTTTCCGAGCCCATCGCCCGTTTCTTCATGGCGCCGCTCTTTGCGGCCCAGCCCGCCCTGGCAAAACTGGTCTACACCAATCTCACCGAGGCGTTTGTCTCCTACATCAAGGTTGCCCTGTTGGTTGGGCTCATCGTGAGCTTCCCGGTGGTCTGCTACCAGCTGTGGAGCTTCGTGGCCCCCGGGCTTCACAAGTCCGAGAAATGGCTGGCCATCCAGGTGGTTTTCTGGGGCTCAGGCCTCTTTGTCGCCGGTGTCCTTTTTGCCTACTTCGCGGTGCTGCCCCGCATGCTTACCTTTCTGATGAGTTTTACCGGACCGGATCTGGTCGCCATGCCCAAGATCGAGGCATATCTCACCTTTGTGGCCCGCACCGCCCTGTCTTTCGGCCTTGCCTTCGAGATCCCCTTCCTGATGGTGATGGCGGGCAAGGCGGGGATCGTCGAGCGGCGCTATTTCACGAGCAAACGAAAGTACGCCTATTGCCTCATCCTCGGCCTCGGCTTTCTCCTCAGCGTCGGCGATCCTTTTGCCACCGCGCTTCTCGCCTTCCCCCTCATCGGGCTCTATGAGTCCGGCATCCTGGTGATGCGCATCTTCCTGCGCAGCTGATCACGCCCCTTTTGTCCGAGCCTTTCCTCAGTAGTTAAAAAATCGTGGCCGCGGTCCGGCGGTAAACTCCGCCTTGCCATTGTTACCCTGCCGGTTCCAGCCGCTGTTTGAGCAGACAGCAGGAGATGCGGTAGGAGGGACTGCCGTCGGCGTGGTAGCGGAGGTTGCCGGGCTGGAGGAGCTTGTTCATCACGCAACCTTCCGGAATCGAGAGGGAGAAAAAGCGTTCCTCGGTGAGCCCGTCGTTGGCCAACAGCCGGTTATTCTCGATGCGCAGGGCGTGGATGGGGAAGTCCTCGCACAGGGGGCAGCGGTAGACCCGACCGTTGGGGAAGATGAAGAAGTTCTCCGCCACCTTGCCGGCACACTCGAATGGCTCCCCTGCTTCGAGGAAGACCTTGGGAAAGATGACCTCAAGGCCCAGCCGGGCCGCCTCGGCCGCCACGGGCGGCACCTCGGTGAGCCACTCTTCCGGGGTGAGCTGCAGCGGATCGCCGGCCTTGCCGGCCGACTTGCCCCTGAGGCCGATGACCTGGATGAAGAAACGCCGGACGCCAAGCTCGGCCAGCAGCGTCGGCATGCGGCGCAGGTGGGTGAGGTTTAGGCGGCTCACCGTGTAGATGACGCTGGTGGTGAAACCCAGGGCCACGGCTTTTTTGAGGTTTCCGGTGCAGGTGGCGAAGACCCCCTCGCCGCGGATGGGATCGTTGACTTCGGGGGCGGGGCCGTCGAGGCTGAAGCTCAAAACCGCCTCTTCCTGGGTGATGTGGGCGAGCAGGTCGTGGTGGAGGAAGCCGTTGGTGTCCACGGTCACCGACTGGTAGCCGAGGCGCCGCGCTGTCTTGATGGCGTGGGCCAGGTCCGGGTGGAGGGTGGGCTCGCCGCCCAGGAAGATGACGTTGCTCTCCTTGNNCGCTCGTGGGGCTTGAAGCCGATGGTCTTGGCCTGGGGCATGAGTTTACCTTGGAATCGGGGTTGGCCGCCACGGTGCCTGGGGGGGCCTGGGACAGGCGGGTCAGGACGGCGTCGGAGTCGCGGTGGCGTTACCCACCTGCTGGCGCAGGGTGTAGTCGGCAAGGAGGCTGCCTTGCCAGTAGTCGTTGTCGGGGTTTAAAAAGAACCGCTGGAAGAGGGCGAGGCTTTCGGCACGGAGCACGCCACCGATGAGGGTTGGGCGCATCTCCCGGTAGAGGGGGGGGAGCGAGTCGAGGTCAAGGCCAGTGCCGCCGCCCATGGCGTCCTCGTAGGCCCAGGCAATGGTGCGGACGCCGTTTAAGAGCAGGGTGGCGTAGCACATCAGGCACGGCTCCATGGTGGAGTAGACGGTTAGCCCTGGCCGGTCGATCTCGGGCCGCGCGGAGAGGAGTTCGCGGAGGGCGGCGACCTCGGCGTGGTCCAGTTCGTTGGCGGTACCCGTCCGGCTGTTGGTGCGGTGCCCCCGGGCCACCACCTCGCCGTGGTGGACGATGACGCAGCCCACCGGGAACTCGTTGGCGGCGAGCGCCTGTTCGGCTTCGGAGAGAGCCAGGCGCATGAAGGTTTGGTGGACGTGGTCGTACATGGAGGCCCCCTCTCGGTGGACGGGAAACGGTCGGGCTTGAGAGGGGTATCTTAGTGGCCAGGGCCGGGAGCGTCAAGGTGAAAGCGGCAGCTGACGGGCGGGCAGCGTGGCGACGGGGAAAAAAACGCCAGCGCCCCGCTGCGTGGCGGGAGCACCGGCGTGGCTGTTAGTTTGGTAGCCCGATTCCAAGGGTCTCCTGTAAAACGGAGGCCCCCTGGAACCGGGCGTGGGCCGTTAGTGGTGGCCCATGTAGCCCCAGGCGAACTTCTCCATGGGCATGTTATTGTTCTGAGCGGCCTCCAGGATGGAGCCATCGTAGATTTTGACGTTCTTGTAGCCCAGCAGGTTGTGGAGGACAAAGTAGCCCAGGGCGGCCTGCAGGCCGTGGTTGCTGTAGGTGATGATCTCGGCGTTCTTGTCTGCCGGGATCCCCACGCCGGCCGCCATCGCCGCCAGGATTTTGTCGTCCTTCATGAAGGCCGGAGAAAGCTTGATGCCGGCATTGGACATGTATTCCGCCGGCCAGGTCCGAGCGCCGGGGATATGGCCGAAGCGCTTGATGTGGCTTTTCTTTTCGTGGCCGAAGAACTCGGTGGTTACCCGGTTGTCCACAAAGACCGTCTTGGAGCCGATCTTGGCCTTGACCTCGGCCATGGTGGCAACCGCGCTGTTCTGCATCTTGGCGGTGAAGTTGCCCGCCATGGTGGGAACCGTGGCTGTGCTGGTCACCGGTTTTTCAGACTGTTCCCAGGCGGCGAAACCGCCGTCCAGGATGGCGGCATTGTCATGGCCCAGCACGTGCAGGGTCCACAGGGCGCGGGCGCTCCGGCAGGTATCCATGGCGGTGACGCCCTCGTCGTAAATGATGATCTTGGAGTCGTTGTTGACCCCATAGCTGCGGAGCATCGCCACCAGGACGTCGGTCTTGGGCATCATGAAGCCGATGAACTGGTCGTTCATGGTCTGCCAGGGACCGAATGCCTTGATAGCGCCGGGGATGTGGACCTTCTCGTAGTGGGTGAAGTCGCCCACGTCAAGGACCACGATACCGCTCTTGTTGAGGTTCTTCGCGAGCCAGTTGACACTGACCAGCGCCTTGTCGGCCGCCAGGGCCGACCCCGCCGAGACGGCGAGGAACATTACGGCGGTGAGTAGGACCGCCACCCTTGTCTTACAGGTGTTCATTTCTATTCCTCCAGGATGTTAGAGTCGTTTACTGGGTGACAAAGCCCCACGAGTTAGTGGCCAGGGGCAGTTTTTCGTCCGCCGCATACTCGAGCATCGAGCCGTCATAAACGCTGACGTTCTTGTACCCGAGAAGCTCCTGGAGGACGAAGAAGCCCAGCCCCGCATACTGGGAGGAATTGCAGTACACAATGATATTGCGGTTCTTGTCAGTCGGCAGCCCAACACCCTTGGCCATGGTGGCCAGCTCGCTTTCGCCCAGCACGTAGGCCGGAGCCCGGTTGATGCCGGCATGGGTCATGAAGTCGGCCGGCCAGGAGAGCGAACCGGGGATGTGACCGAACCGCTCAACGTCACCACGCTTAGAAAAGCCGAAGTGCTGTTCGCTGCCCCGGACATCCAGGAGGATGGCGGTGTGGTTCTTGAGGTTGGCGGCGACTTCCTTCCGGGTCGCCACCTTCTTTTTGTTGAGTTCAGCGACGAAGTCGCCGGCCGCCGGGGTCGGTATCTTGTTGTCGATGATCCGCCCCTCGAAGGTCCACTTGGTGAAGCCGCCGTTGAGGTAGGAAACGTCTTTCTTGCCCACGGCGTCCAGAATCCAGAAGGCGGAGGCGCCCTTGGTGGCGTCACTGGTGGTGTTGCCGTGGTCGTAGATCACCACGTGGGAAGAAGTGTTGATCCCGAGCTTCTGGAGCATCTCGGTCAACTTCTCGGGGGTGGGCATGAGGTTGCACTCACGATCTTCGTTTTTCGGTTCAAGGTTGTCATAGGGCAGGTTCACCGCGCCGGGGATGTGGCCGACTTTGTAGTTGTTCTCCGTTCTGACGTCAAGGATGACCAGCCCCTTGGCGTCGAGGTTTTTGGCCAGCCAGTCGGTGGTTACCAAGGAAGAGGCGGCCATGGCCGCCGATGGCGTCGACACGGCAAAGCCGGCCAGCATCGCCAACAATATGTACAAGATAAAACCCAACGGTTTCCTATTCATGGAAGTACTCCTTATAGTCCTCATTGTCTCAATTTCCGTAGTCATGTCCGATCAACTTACTTTTTGACCGGGGCGGGGATCTCGTTGACGAGAACCTTCTGGTTGGCCTTGGGATCGCCAGGCTCCAGATCGGTTTTGGTCAAGAAGAGTTCCTTGTGGCCGTGACAGGCGTTGCAGGAGCTGTTCTGCTTGGTCTTGCGGGTGATGCTGTGGACCGAAGCGGAGTTCCAGGTGGGCAACGCATCGTAGTTGGAAATGAGGTCTACAGGGCCGGGCTTGCCGGTCAGGACGGCCTGGAAGTAAGTCAGAGACGCCAGGGAGTCCTTCTTCGCCGGGGTATGGCGTACCACGTTGTACTTGTAGGGGTTGTTGGGGGTGATATCGATGTTTTTGCCGATCTTGAAGGTTACCAGCGGATCGGAGGGGAAGATGACCTTGATCTTGCCAGCCTCCTTGATGTCCAGCGACACATGGCAGTTGGTACAGTTGAAGTACTCGTTGGCATGGCAAACCGCGCAGGCCAGGGTGTCCTTGGGATGGGCGTTATGCATGGCAATCCGGGATTTGCCGGGCCTGGCCGCATCGGGATGGCAGCTCTCGCAACGGGCGGTCTCGGTGTTGTAGTACCGCGTCTGGCCCGTCACCTTGGTGTTGTGAAGCTGGTTGGCGGTATGGCAATCGGAACAGACCATCTGCAGCTTCTCGAAGTGGACGTCGGCGGTGGCGCCGAGCAGGCCCCGATACTCGCCGCCGAAACGGGAGCCGTGGCAGCCGTAGCAGGTTTTCTCCATGGGAGGAGTCTTCTCGAAGCGATGCCGGTCGAGCAGCCCGCCATGGGCCACTGCCGGCCAGGCGACGTGGCAGCTGCCGCAGGAGGCGTGGCAGTCGTTGCAGTCGAGTTGCCAGGCGGCGGGCAACAGGGTGTCAGCCATCTTGTTGGGCTGGGTGATGGTCCCGACGATGTCAAGGATACCACCGAGCTTGTAGTGCATTGCGTCCTTGTAAGTGGAGGTGATGTCTTCGTGACACTGTGCACACACGCCGCCCCCGCCTTCTTCCGAAGGATCTTTGACCATGTCCTTGTGTGCGTTGTCCTTGTCGCCGACATTATGTCCCTTGTGGCAGTTGATACAGCCGATCTGGCCATGATTGGACTCGACGAAGTCCTTTGCCACACCGTAGGTGTCCCGGCCCCTCACCTGAGGGGCAGATACGCCTCAACCGGCGATCCCTGCCGCGCTGTTGGCCGCGGCGGCGCCAAAGGCGTCCATTTTTTCAAGGTCGGTGTGACACTTGATGCACTCACTGCTGGGGTCCGCTTCCTGGGCATGCACCGTTCCGGCGACGCCGAAGGTGCACGCCAGTCCGAGCAAAGCGGCGCTGGTCAGCGTGAGTTTCTTTTTGCCGATTGTCATCGTTCGTTCCTCCTTCCTTTTTAGGATGGTATTGAGGTTTACCGGATTGCCACCTCTCCAGCGGCGGCAATCCCTGCCACAGGCACTCCCGTTATCGAGCCGCCCCGGCTTGAATCGCAGGGGCATGTAGTATGTTAGGTCGGCGCGGTCACTGTTCTGGTTACGGACCCCGTTTTGTTCCATTCTGAAACAAAACGGGGAGGGTATTTTAGTATAAAAAACAAGTATTTAATGTATTATTGAAATACCTAACTGATAGGCTATGTGGTATTTCGGTTTACCATCAATGAGGACTGCGTGCCTGTGGCAAATTGTCGCATTGGGTGGTTTCGGAAGGAGGGGCTCCGCCAGCCGCATGGCCGCGGCGGTATGGCGTGGCGAAAAAAAATAATAACGGGTATATAGTTTCAGGCCCTTCGAAGCGGCTGCCGGCCGAGGCCGGTGGCGAGTGTGGATGCGGCGCGCGGTGGCTTCTTCCTTGTTTGTAAAGGGCGAGGCTCTCGGCAGCGGGGAAGTAGATGTTTATTCGCGAGGAAATAGAAGAGCGGGAGGCGCTTACCCTCTCCCGTTTTGCCTGTCGGAGCGCCGCCAGCAAGGGGCGGCTGCGGATGGAGGAAGAGTGTGCGATCCGCAGCGCCTTCCAGCGGGACCGCAACCGCATCGTCTACTCCAAAGCATACCGCCGGCTTAAGCACAAGACCCAGGTTTTCCTCTCTCCATCGGGCGACCACTACCGCACTCGGCTCACCCATACCCTGGAGATGTGTGAGATCGCCCGCACCCTGGCCAGGGCACTGCGCCTTAACGAGGATCTGGTGGAAGCAATCGCCCATGGCCACGACCTGGGCCATACCCCGTTCGGGCACGCCGGCGAGACGGTGCTCAACGAATTGATGCCCGGCGGCTTCTCACATTACCGGCAGAGCCTGCGGGTGGTGGACACCCTGGAGAATGACGGTCAGGGACTCAATCTCACCTACGAGGTACGCGACGGGATTGCCAAACATTCCAAAGGATACGGCGAGGTGCTGCCGGCCGATGGCCGGGATCTGCCGGAGACGGCCGAGGGTTGCGTGATCCGTTACGCCGACATTATCGCCTACCTGAGTCACGACCTCGACGATGCCATCCGCAGCGGCGTTATCTGTGATTCCGACGTCCCTGCTGGGTGCAACGCCATCCTGGGAACCACCCATTCCCACCGGATACTGGCCATGGTGCAAGGCGTGCTGGCCGGTACCCACCCTGACGGCGACTTCCTCTCCTTCGGGGTGATCTCCCAGGTTGGGGAGGCGATGCAGGAGTTGCGTCATTTTCTCTTTCATCAGGTTTACCGGGCGCCCCAGGTGCACGAGGAATTTTTCAAGGCGACCAAGATGCTGAAGGAGTTGTTCGGGTATTGCATGGAGCATCAGGCATTCTTCGAGCAGGAGATCGGCACCTTTGCCAGCAGTTCTTCCATGGAGCGGCGGGTCTGCGATTTCATCGCCAGCATGACCGATCGCTACGCCCAGAGTATGTATCAAAAGCTCTTTCTGCCCAAATCCCTGGTGTGATCCGGGACACGGGCCTGAAGGCAAGACGAGGAGAAGAAGGAACGATGAGTGAAGAAGTGAAGTTTATTCCCTATGAGCTGGCCCTGCAGATCGTCGGCAACGTCATCGAGGAGGAGCACCTCCACGAGATGAACCGTCGTATCCTCACTGTTTATGACAAGCGTGGCAAGGAACTCTGCTGGTACGACGCCGAGGAGATCATCGCCGAGGTTGGGCCGCAGCCTAATGCCGACGCCGTGAAGACGGCGGCGGTCGAGAGAATCATGCACCAGATTCCGGAGTGGGCCGTGGAAGACTTGCTCAAGGAGTTGGCGCAGCGTCGGTAAGGGGGCTTGCCTTATTCGACGCCGGCCGGCAGGGGAGGCACCCCGGCGCCGCCCAGTACGAAGCCGCCGTCAAGCCGCAGGACGCTGCCGGTCATGTAGTCGGCGTCACGGATGAGGAAGAGGACCGCCTTGACCACCTCTTCCAGGCGGCCCGATCGCTTGAGCAGGGCATGATCGAGCAGTTGCCGCCGCTCCGCCTCGCTGAGCAGCCCCCAGCCGCGGGTGGCCTCGGCGTGGCGGGTTTCGAAGATGCCGAGCATCAGCTCGTTGACCCGTACCTCTGGGCTGCCCACGCGGGCCCATGTTTCGGTGAATGATGAGACGGCGCGGTTGGCGGCGGCATAGCCGTCGTTGAAGATCAGGGCCGCCGGTCCTGATCTTCCCACCAGCCCGGCGATGGAGGAAAGGGTGACCATTACCCCGTCGCCGGTTGCCTTGAGGAGTGGCAGGGCGTGGTTTGCGACCCACCACTTGGCCTTGAGGGTGGTGGCCATCTCAAGATCCCATTGGGCAGCCGTGTAGGCGCCGTGCACCACCGGCATGCCGCCCCGCTCGATGTTGTTGATCAGGATGTCGAGGTGCTGGTAGTGCTTCTGCACCTGATCGAGGAGGGACTCCACTTGATCGGGGTCGCGCAGATCCACCGGCACGGCCAAGTGATCGCCGCCCAGCCCCGCAAGCTCTTCTATCAACTGCTGGGAAGCCTCGGGCCAGTCGAAATAGGTACAAACCACCTTGGCCCCGGCTTCCGCCAATGCCAAGGCAATGGCCTTGCCGATTCCCCTGGCGGCCCCCAGCACCAGGGCGACTTTGCCAGGCAATTCCATATTTATACGTCTAGATCGTCATGAATCTTGAGGAGTAAGCGGGCGCCCGGATGGATGACATCGCCGTCGAGGTTGTTCCAGCGGCGGATCTCCTCAGGGGTCAGATTGTATTTTTTGGCGATGGTCCAAAGGGTGTCGCCGCCCTGCACCTGATAGTAAGTGAGGTGGCCGGGCGGGTCGGTGGCAGGGTCGATCATGGCCACGCTGGATTGCGGGTCGGTGGACAGCTCCGGTTGGGCGGAGGCTGCCTCAACCGGCTGGGCGAGCGCTGCTTCAACAGGTTGGGCGGCGGCTGTCTCGACCGGCTGGGCAGCCGGGGCCGGGGCCGCTTGGGTGGCCAGCTTCCGGGTGGCCTCGTCGAGGTAGAGGGCCAGTTGCTGACCGGCGCGGATGGCGTTGACGTCTTTCAAGCCGTTCCAGGCGGCGATGAGCTGCGGAGTGACGTTGTAGCGCTTGGCTAGTTGGGAGATGGTTTCGCCGGGCCGCACGGTGTGGAGCAGAAGGTTTTTGGCGGTCATGGCGGGCTGCTTCGACAGGCTGGCGATCTGGTTGGTGTTGAGCAGGGTGTAGGTGGTGGTTTGGTAGGGAATCCGCAACCGCTGTCCTGTTTTGAGCTTGGACCGGCGCAGGCCGTTGGCCTTGAGCAGAGTGGACTTGTTGATATTGTACACCCGGCAGATCCGGCTAAGGGTTTCGTGGCGAGCGACGACATGGGTCTTGAAGTGGGTGTTCACCGTGGCGTGCACCCGGGGCATGTTGCGGGCAAAGAGGAGTGCCTTGCTGGTCGGAACCTTGAGGGGATACGGTGAGCGGGAGGGCGGGGTGACGGCTTTGCGCAGTTGCCGGTTGAGGTCGCGCAACTCTTCGACACTGACGCCCAGGGCCACCGCCACCGCTGCGAGCGAGGTCCGGGGCGGGGCGTCCACGGTGGTGAAATCGAAGGGCGGTTCAGCTTGCACGCCGGCAAAGCCATACTTGGCGGGATCCTTGGCGATGAGGATGGCGGCGATGAGTTTCGGCACGTAGCGTTTGGTTTCCAGGTTCAGCGCCCCCCGCTCTTGGGCCAGTTTCCAGAAGTTGTTGGTGCCCTTGCTGCGGATCGCCTGGCGGATGCGGCCCTCGCCGGCGTTGTATGCCGCCACAGCCAGCTGCCAGGAGTTGAATTCGTCGTAAAGCCTTTTTAGATAGCTGATGGCTGCCTTGGTGGATTTGATGGGGTCGCGTCGTTCGTCCACGTACTGGTTGACGGTCAGGCCGTAACGGCTGGCGGTGGACTGCATGAACTGCCAGGGGCCAGCGGCGCCGGCCGTTGAATAGGCGGTGAGGTTGTAGCCGCTTTCGATCATCGGCAGGTAGGCAAGGTCCGAGGGCAGGCCGGCTGCCTGCAGTTCCTGCCTGATCATCGGCAGATAGCGGCCGGAGCGGGCCAGCCAACGGGCAAAGATGTCATGCTGGCTGTTTTGGAAGAAGTTGAGATAGAACTCCACCTGGCGGTTGACGGTAACCGGGAAATCATAGGTAATGGCTGGTTGGTCGGTGGCCTGGGTGGCAGCGCTGCCCTCCTCCCAGTTGTTGTCGATGCCGGCGAGTTCCTGTACCTCCTGGCTGGCGGTCTGCTCCGGTTCGGAAGCGGTGTTCTCCTCGGGGAGTTCGTTGTTGTCTTCGGTGGTGATGGCCTCGACGGGAGTGGTGGCGTCCTCGGCGGGCGGGGGCACAACCTTGGCTACGTCCAGGGCCGTCGGGGCTGCCGCGGCCTTGGGGGGCGGCGGGGGAGGTGCCAGGCGGGGGGGCGGACTCGTTGGGGCGCAGGCAGTGACGATAGCCAGCAGGCCGGCCAGCAGTGGAATGGAGAGTCGGCCGGTTTTGACTGTGGACATGTGGTCCCCCCTATATTATCTTCAAAAACGGCGTTGCCGTATCGGTTTGCATCTTTTCCGGTGGCCAGATGATAGTATTTGCTGGCTTTTTTTACATGACATTGCTTGGAAGTGCAACAAAATGATGTCCCGGCGACGGAGTTGGGCCATTTTTTTGCTGCCGGCGTCGCCCTGGGAGGGGTGGCAAGTGCCTGGCCGTGACCGTCCAGGCCAGCCGGTTTTCGCCTCCCGACGGGAGAAAATGATCGGCGGGGCGGAGCGCCTTGGATCAGCCCTTGTATTTGCCGGCGGCTTGGGGCATAAGAAAAGGGAATCCGTAGTGTCCGGCTGCGTCCCCGCGTCCGGGTCATCCGGGCCAGTCAGCCGCGGCACACCGTAGCTTTCATTAAACTACCCAGAAGATCTCCCAATGCATTTTCGGCACCTATCGTGGCCGCATCCCGCTTTCGGGTCGGGGCGGATACCATGCTGAAACGATTTTTTCTTTTGTCCGTGGCATTGTTCTGCCTGTTGGCCCTGGCGGGCTCGGCTACCGTGGCATGGCTGGTGGTTTCGGCGCCGGACGGCGGCATCGACGAGGGCAACATCGAGAAAATTCTCGCGGTGGAGAGTCCGGTTTACTACCGCGACGGTCACGACACGATCGGCGTCTTCTTCGAAGAAACCCATCGGCAGTACGTTCCCTACGACAAGATCCCCAAGGCATTTGTCAACGCCATTGTCGCGGCTGAGGATCACGATTTTTTCGAGCACCACGGGGTGGATGTATGGGGCATGGTGCGGGCCATGGCCGCCAATATCCGGGCCGGCCGTATCGTCCAGGGTGGAAGTACCATCACCCAGCAGACCGCCAAGAACCTTTTCAAACGGCAGGATCGATCCATAGAGGCCAAGCTCAAGGAGCTGCTCTATGCGCTTCAGCTCGAGTACCGCTATCCCAAGAGCAAGATCCTCGAATTTTATGCCAATCAGTTCTATGTAAGCGGCAACGGCCGCGGCCTGGGTGTGGCGGCGCACTATTATTTTGACAAGCCGGTAGAGGATCTGGACGTGCTCGAATGCGCCTTTATCGCCGGCAGCGTCAAGAGTCCCAACACCTACAATCCTTTCACCAAGCGCGACGACGCGGCGGCGGACCGGGCGCGGCTGCTCGCCAAGCGGCGGGCCGGCTACGTGCTCGAGCAGATGTACAAGCTCGGTATGATCGACTCCGCCCTCTACCAGACCTCCATCCAGCGGCAGATCCCTTTCCGCCAGGGGCGCATGTCCTATTCGCTCAATACGGTCATGGACTTGGTCCGGGATGCCCTGGAAACCCCCCAGGTGCAAGAGGCCCTGGCCGAACACGGCATTGACAACATCGCTACCTCCGGGATCCGGATAGTTACTACCGTGGAGCGCGATCTCCAGGAGCATGGGGTGAGCGCTTTGCGCAGCGAACTGTCCCGGCTTGACGTGCGGCTGCGGGGCTATAACCGGGAGGAGGTCCAGAAGGAATATGCAGCCCTGGGGCCGGAGCGGGGAGATTCGCCCCCCGAGTCCGGCGCCTTTCTCTTCGGTCGGATCAAGTCCGTCAATCAGGCGGCGCCGGCGGTAACCGTCTCCCTGGGCCAGCCGGAAAGCGAGTTCGAGGGCCGGATCGATGCGGCGGGCCTCATGCCCCTTGCCGAGCCGTTGGCCCGCTATGAGCGGAATCGCTGGGTCCAGGCCGGCAATGCGGACCTCTCCTCCATGCTCAAGCAGCTGCGGCCAGGTGACACGGTTTTTGTCCACGTGCGGGAGGTGGATCCCCTTTCCGGCCGGCGCCTGCTCGATCTCGAGAGGTACCCAAAGCTGCAGGGCGGGCTGATGGTGATGAAGGACGGCACCATCCGGGCCATGGCGGGCGGGTTTGAAAATCATTTCTTCAACCGGGCGGTGAGTTCCAAGCGGCCCATGGGCTCGGTGATCAAGCCACTGGTCTATGCCGCGGCGCTGCAGCTGGGCTGGAACAGCATCGACACCCTGGATAACGAACGCAACGTTTTCGTCTTCCAGAAACAGCCCTATTTCCCCCGGCCGGACCATGAAAGCCCGTACGGCAGGGTGTCGATGGCCTGGGCCGGCGTTCATTCCGAGAATCTGGCTACGGTCTGGCTCCTCTACCACCTCTGTGACCAGCTCTCGCCGGCCCAGTTCAAGGAACTGGTCGCCCACCTCGGCCTGGGACAGCAGCCGGGTGAGTCCTCCGACGCCTATACGCGGCGGATCCGCGATCAGCTGGGGGTGGTGGTGGATCAGGACGCCCTCCGCCGGGTGGCATTCGGCCGGGCGGTGGCGCGGATCGAGCCCGATTTGCTCTTCGACGGCCGGGTGGCCGAGGAGGCGTTCCTCCGTAAGCTCCACTACGGCAGTGGCTACGGTGGGTACGAGACGGCTCTGGTGGCGGAGCAGGCCAAGGCTGGGGGCGACCACGTGGAGCAGCGGGAACTCGCCCTCCGCCAGGGCCTGTTGCGCAACAACTACCTGCGGCTGGCCGCCCTGCGTGGCGAACTTCGCCGGCTTCGTCAGGCGGTGGAGGGCGGCATGATGGCCGGTGCCGCCGCAGCGTCTCCCGAGTCGGGGCTGCGGCCGGCGCAGCTCTTCCTCGATCCTGCCTCGGGCCGCCTTCTCTACGATGATGTCGCACCCGCCGGGCAGTGGCGACCCGTGGGAAGGGAAGAGCTGCGCCATCTCATCGAAGAGAAAGCCGGCCGTGACCCGGACAAGTTCTGGGGCGAGGTGCTGGTGGGCGGGGAGGTGCGGGCGGTCACCCTCGATCTGCTCGGCGAGGCCATCTCGCGGGAGTACACCGCTCTCGCCGGGCAGCCTGCCTATGGAACCGATGTCCTCCATCAGGTTCGTGATTTCCGGGTGCTGGTGGGGCTGCGCTACCTCATCGGCCTCTGCCGGCAACTCGGGATCGAGAGCAAACTCGACCCGGTGCTTTCCTTCCCCCTGGGCTCCAACGTGGTGAGCCTTTTGGAGGTGGCCCGGGCCTACGAGGCCCTGGCCGGCGGCAGCACCTTCCTCAACGCCCAGGACAAGGTGGGCGATGCCATCGCCATCATCGACCGGGTGGAGGACAGCGACGGCAAGATTATCTTCGAGCCCCAGCGGCAGCAGCGTCGGGTGGTGGCCCCCCAGACCACGGTGGCGGTCTGCGATATCATGCGCAATGTGGTCCGTTTCGGCACCGGCAGCTATGCCAACGACCACGTCCTGCTCGAGAGTCCCGACCCCGACAAGGCTCGACAGCTTGCCGAACTGCGGCTGAGGTGGCCGGTGCTCGGCAAGACCGGCACCGCCAACCGCTACACCAATGCCGCCTTTGCCGGGGTGGTGCCGGCGGTGCAGGAGGGCGGCAACTGCGCCACCCTCCACGGCGGTTACGTGGTGACCGCTTACGTAGGCTTTGACGACAATACCCCCATGGTGCGCACTTCTACCCATATTACCGGCTCCACCGGGGCCTTGCCGTTATGGACCGATTTGGCGAAAAGTATTATCATGAAGCGAAATTACGCCGGCAAGATGGATGTGGTGGACTTCTACTTCGCCACCAGCCCCGAGGTGCCGTTGCGCTATGACGACCTCGGTGAGATCCGAGTACCGGTAGACGCTGCGGCCGGCGGCAAGGAGGTGGCCGGTACGCCGCAGGAGCCGGCGGACATTGTCACCTTTGGCAGCAAGACACCGGACGGCATCGCTCCGGAACGACTTTTTCTGCCCTATTGGCGGGCTGGGGAGAGTGGAAAATGAAGATGTTGCGTTTTGGGGTTGCGGGGCTGGTGCTCGCCGGGTTCCTCCTTGGCGGCGCCGGGTGCGCCCCCAAGACGGTCCTGATTCGGCCGCCGGCAGCCCCGTCGGCCACGATGGCGGAGAAGGCAACCCCGCCGGCGGCAGGGCGGCAGGGCGCCGAGGTTTCGCCGGCCGTGGTGGAGAAGGTGGTGGTGGCGGGGCCGGGGATCGAGCACGTCGCCAAGCGGCTTGCCCTCTACGAGAGCCGCCTTCACCGCTGGGATGCCGTCTCCGCCAAGCTGAAAGAAGAGGGCCAGCCGCTTCCCCCCGGCTCGGAGGAGTGTCGCAGCGAGCTTGTCGGCATTTACCAGGACTATGGCCGGCTTCGCGAACACATCGGTCAGGGCCTTGCCTTTGGCTCGCACGTGGAGCCAGATCCGTGGGCGGTCACCGGCCGTGATTTTGCCTACGAGGCAAGCGGCTGTGACCAGCAGTTGACGGCGAAAAACGAGGCCGTTGCCTCCGCCGTTCCGGCCGAGGTGCCGGAGAGAAGTGTCGTGGCGGTGCCGCAACCGGCGGGCCCGGTCACGGCTCCCGACGTCAGGCAGCTGGTTGACACGGTCCAGGCCGCGGTGGCCGCGGGGCGCTACCGCGACGTCCTGGCCGCCATAAGCGGTCAGGGGCAGATCCCGGCGCCGGTGGGGCTTGCCCTCGGTGAGGCATACGGCGAGGCCCTGCTCCACACCGATCAGGTGGACGCCGCCCTGGCCAAGCTCCAGGAGATGCTCGCCAGCCCCGATGCCGGCTTCTCGCCCTGGCAGCTGCGGCTTGCGGTGGCCGATCTCCTCTTTGCCACCCGCCACTACAAGGAGGCCGGCGCCCAGTACCAGGCGCTGGTCACCCAGCTCAGCGGACTGGATGGCATTCGGGACCGGGTGCAGGGACAGCTTGCTCTGCTGGCCGGTGGTGGCGCCCATGCCGATGAAATGGAGGTCTATAGTTCCGCCCTGCGGTCCTATCTTACCTTTGACGGCAGACGGGTGCCCGGCGAGTTGAAGATGTGGGTGGCGCGCCTGGAGTATGCCCACCCCGACAGCGATTACACCCGCAAGGCACGCCTCCTGCTGGACCGGGCCGAAAAGGACGCCCGCACCTGGATCGGTGACCGACTGCTCGCCGTGGACGGTATGGTCGAGGCCCGTCAGTACCGCAAAGCCCTGGCCCGCCTCGAGGATCTTTCTCAGCAGGAGCTGCCCAAAGCGATGGTGGACGTGGTGCAGAAGACCATGGACGACGTGGTGGTGGCCGAGGCGCGGGAAAAGGAAGAGCTGCAAAAGAAGACCGAGCAGATGCTGGCGGCGCGCTGGCAGGAGGGGGGGCATCTCCTTGATTCGGAGAAGTATGACGAGGCGATTGCGGTGTTCACCTCGTTCTTTGGCACCGGCTACGATGTCCAGGCCCGCGAGAAAATCGGTGCCGCCGCCGCCAAGGCCGCCGCTGCGGTGCGGGGCCAGGCCGCCGCCGCCTTTCTCAAGGCCCGGCAGGCGGTGGCGCCGGCGCAGAAGCGGGAGGCGCTCCTGGAGTCGCAACGTCTGCTTAAGAGCATTATCGCCAAATATCCCTTTGTGGAGCTGGTCGACAAGGTCACCGCCAACCTGGCGGTGATCGAGCAACAGCTGGCGGCCTTGCCTCCGGCAGCTCCCACGGGGGCGCCGGCGCCTCCCCCCGCCACGCCCGTCCCGGG
The DNA here is from genome assembly GCA_002414225.1 of Desulfobulbaceae bacterium UBA5121. Taxonomy (GTDB): domain Bacteria; phylum Desulfobacterota; class Desulfobulbia; order Desulfobulbales; family UBA5123; genus UBA5123. The sequence continues at coordinate 18,297 of DHYV01000021.1, forward strand.
AGGGGACGCGGCTTCCCCTGGCGCGGCGGGTCCGGGGTAACGGCCGGGCGCCGGGCGATGCTTCTTTGCTTGCCCTTGCCCTGGGGAAAGGTTTAGGATAATCACGGAAATATTGCCGAGTTCGGCCGTGGCAATATTTCCCTACTTTAAGGTAAAGTGGCGCAACCGTTGGTTCGGTTTGCGACGTTTGACCTGTTTTGGTAAGGAGTTGGCGCATGGCTGCAGGGGGAAGAGCCCTTTCCGACTATCTCGATGACATGGCCCTGAAAATCTTGATGGTGGAGCCAGGCGATCTGTCAGTGGTCGGCGAATTGCTGGAATTCACCGAGCAGCTGCTGGCCGCTTTGAGTGGCGAGGGCGGGGCGGCCCAGCCTGCGCTGTCACGGATGGCGCGTGACTTCAACGCTGCGCTTGAAAAGATCATCATGGGTGAACTGGCCGATTCGGCGGAAAATTTCGATCGGTTGGGGCAGTGCATCGCTCAGATGCAGGAGGTGACCCGCAAGGAAGGCGAGGTGGACGAGGCGGCTTTGCGCCTGTTTGCCGAAAATCTCGCCGCCGTTGGCTATCAGGTTGCCGCGGATACGCCTCCGGAGCCGGTTGCCGAGCCGGCAACGGCCGGCGGTGCCCCATTTGTCCCGCCCGAGCCTGCCGCAGCGGCCCCTACTCTTGATTTTTTGCAGGACAAGGATCTGCTCGGCGGTTTTGTCGCCGAGTCTTTCGAGCATCTTGAGTCCATCGAGGTCAACATCCTCGACCTGGAGCAGAACCCCGACGACCGCGACATCATCAACAATATCTTCCGCACCTTTCATACCATCAAGGGCGTCTCCGGCTTCCTCAACCTCAAGAAGATCAACGAACTGGCCCATATCACCGAGAACCTCCTCGACGATGTCCGCAACGGCAAGCGGGACATGGATTCCGGTGTCATCGACGTGGTGTTGAGCGTCGGCGACTACCTCCGCGAGATGGTTCAGAACGTCAAGGACGTGCTGGAGCGGGGGGGCGACGCCTTTGTCGAGTTCGACATCGGTCAGTACGTGGAAATGGTCCGCCAGGTCCAGGCCGGTCGCAGTGTTGGCCCGGTCGCGGCGGCCCCGGCTGCCGAGGCCGAAATCCCGGTCGCCGCGACTAGCCCCGCGGCCCCCGTCATCAAGGACGAGGCGGCCGCAGCTCCCCCCCTGCCCGCCGCTCCGGCCGTACCGCCGGGCGGCGGGGGCCGTGCCGGTGGTGCCCTTCCGCAGGCGGCCCGCAAGGGCGGCATCGGGGACTCCATCAAGGTGGACGTGGAAAAGCTCGACAGCCTGGTCAATGCCGTGGGCGAGCTGGTGATCATGCAGAGCCTGGTGCGCCAGAACCCCCTGGTGGCGCGGCTTGCCGACCCGAAATTGAACCGCGACTTCTCCCAACTCGGCCGGATCACCACCGAGTTGCAGCGCACCGCCATGGCCATGCGCATGGTGCCCATCCGCCAGACCTTCCAGAAGATGACCCGCCTGGTGCGTGATCTGTCCAAGAAGACCGGCAAGGTGGTGGACCTGATCATGGTGGGTGAGGAGACCGAGATCGACCGCAACATGGTGGACTCCATCTACGATCCCCTGGTGCACATGATCCGCAATTCCGTTGACCATGGCGTGCAGGCGCCGGCCGAGCGGGAGAAAAAGGGCAAGCCCGGCACCGGCAACGTCTTCTTGCGGGCCTACCAGAAGGGCGGCGCCATCGTCATCGAGATCGAGGACGATGGTGATGGGCTCCAAACCGCCAAGATCCGCAAGAAGGCCATGGAACGCGGGCTGATCAGCGAGGGGGACGCGCTTTCCGACCACGAGGTGCAGAATCTCATTTTCCTGCCCGGGTTTTCCACCGCCGACAAGATCACCGATGTCTCCGGCCGCGGGGTGGGCATGGACGTGGTGAAGAAGGCGGTGGAAAAACTGCGTGGCAAGGTCGAAGTGAGCAGTCAGGCTGGCAAGGGGTCGTTGTTTACCATCCGCCTGCCGCTCACCCTGGCCATCATCGACGGCATCATCGTCAGGATCGGCAGCGAGCGCTACATCATCCCCACCATCGCCATCCAGGAGTCCATTCGGCCGGAGAAAAAGGATTACAGCACCGTGCATGGCAAGGGCGAGGCGCTGATGATCCGTAACAAGCTGGTACCCATCGTGCGGCTCTATGAACTTTTCGACGTGGCGCCCACCTACACCGATCCCTGCGAGGCGCTGGTGGTGGTGGTGGAGAACGAAGGGGTGCAGCGGGCGCTGATGGTCGACGAACTGCTCGGCAAGCAGGAGGTGGTCATCAAGAGTCTGGGGGGCTATCTCAAGGACACCAAGGGGGTGGCCGGCGGCACGATTCTGGGTGACGGCCGGGTGGGGTTGATTCTCGACCTGGCCGGCCTGCTGGCAACGGGTGACAGCCGTGAGGCCGCCCCCGCCGAGGAGGCGGAAATCTTTTAGGGTCGCGCCCGGCGGCGTTGGGTCATGGGGGGAGCGATGCCGGGCAAATCGACAACGCGTGTGAAGGAGGAATTCTATGGAGGCTGCGGAAGCGGTTAGGACCGACAGCACAGCAGGACGGCAGGATCTGGAGGGCAAGTATCTCACCTTTGCCCTGGGCAAGGAAGAGTATGGCATCGGCATCCTCAAGGTCCGGGAGATCATCGGCCTCATGGAGATCACCGCCGTGCCCCACACCCCGGTGTATATCAAGGGGGTCATCAACCTGCGAGGCCGTGTCATCCCGGTGCTCGACCTGCGGCTCAAATTCGGCATGGCCTCTGAGGAGTATACCGAACGGACCTGTGTCATCGTCGTCGAGGTGCAGGGCGAGTCCGGTGCCATCCAGGTGGGCATGCTGGTGGATTCGGTTTCCGAGGTGCTCAACATCACCGGTCAGGAGATCGAGGCGCCGCCCGCCTTTGGCGGCAACACCGACACCACCTATATTCTCGGCATGGCCAAGATCAAGGGGGAGGTGAAGATCCTGCTGGATGTCGATCAAGTGATCGGGGCCGGAGAACTGGCGCGTTTCGAGGCCATGTAATCCCCGCAGAGGGTGCCGCTCTTTGCAGAGGGCAATGATGGGTGCGGCGTTCCGGCTCCGCCCTTCCCCTGGTGGGACGGGCGCCGGGGAGGCCCGCCGCAGGGAGTTACCGACGGAAATGATTTTCGGGAGCGCCAAGCTAACTGACTCGCAGTTTGCCAAGTTCAGTGCCCTGATCTACGCCAAATGCGGCATCCATCTCAAGGCCGAGAAGAAGGAGTTGCTCAACGCCCGGTTGGGCAAGCGGCTGCGCGCCACCGGGATTGAATCGTTCAAGGAGTACTACGAGTTCGTTACCCAGGACGAGAGCGGCAACGAACTCGTGCAGCTCATCGACAGCGTTTCGACCAATTTTACCAGTTTTTTCCGCGAGCAAGCCCACTTCGACTTTCTGGTCGGCACCGTGCTGCCCGCCTACCATGCCGAGGGCCGCGGCCACGGCCAGCCGCTCAACCTCTGGTCGGCGGCCTGTTCTTCGGGCGAAGAACCCTACACCATGGCCATGGTCCTGGAGGATTTCGTTGCCACCCGCCCCGGCATGCAGTATCGGATCCGGGCCACCGACATCTCCACCAAGGTGTTGGCCCAGGCCCAGCGGGGCATTTATCCGGAGGAGCGAATCGATAAGGTACCGCCTCCCTTCGTCAAACGTTACTTCCAACGCGGAGTTGGCAGCAGTGCCGGCATGGTCCGCGTCAAGGAGCTGCTGCGGCGCAAGGTGACCTTCGAGCGGTTCAACCTCATGGAAGTCTTCCCCTGCCAGGAGTCGCTGGACATCATCTTCTGCCGCAACGTCATGATCTACTTTAATTCGGCCACCCAGCAGGCGTTGGTTGACAAATTCCACCGCTGTCTTTCGCCTGGCGGCCATTTGTTCATCGGTCATTCCGAGAGCTTGACCAGTATCAAGCACAGCTTCAAGCAGGTCGCCTCCACGGCCTACTGCAAGTAGAGGATTCTGGCGCGCGGCAGGCTATCTCCGGCAAGAGCCCCCCGGGCGGGAGTGCCAGGAACGCGTCATCCGGCGTCACCTTCGGCGTGCCACCGGCCGAGAAAAGAGGCCTGGCGACCGTTTTGGGCGGCTGGCGCGCGGCGCGGCAACAACGAAACGCGAGACGACTGCGGAATCCTGCGGCCATGGCGGCGCGGGTCTGTGGCCGCCTGTTGAGCAAGGAACCGTATTGCATGAAAATTGTTGTCGGCATTTCGGACATGAAGGTGAGCAGCAACCCCGACGACACCCTGATCACCTATTCGCTGGGCTCCTGTATTGGTCTGGTCATTTGGGATCCGGTGGTTAAGGTGGGCGGCATGCTCCACTACATGCTCCCCGACTCGGGCCTCGATAAGGGCCGGGCCGAGTCGCGGCCCTTCATGTTCGCCGACAGCGGCATCCCCAGACTGTTCAAGGAAACCTACAAGTACGGCGCGGTCAAGAGCCGCTTGGTGGTCAAGGCGGTGGGGGGCTCCCAGGTCATGGACGCGGCCGAAGTCTTCAACATCGGCAAGCGTAACTATATGATCCTGCGGCAGATGCTCTGGAAGAACAAGGTGATGATCGCCAAGGAGGACATCGGTGGCACGGTGAATCGCACCATCAGTCTGCACATCGGTACCGGGGCCACCATGCTCAAGGTGTCGGGCCGCGGAGAGTTTGAGCTATGAGTCGCGTTGAAGAGATCCTCAGTCTTATCCGGCAAGTGCCGCCCTTCCCCAAGGTGGCGCAGCGGATTCTCGCCATGATCGAGAATCCGGTGGTGACCGCCCGGCAGCTCGCCGAGGTCATCCAGTACGACCAGGCGATCACTGCCAACGTGCTCAAGATCTGTAACGCCTCCTACTTCGGTCTGCCGCGCAAGGTGGCTTCTCTGGACGAGGCCCTGGTGCTCATCGGCCACGACACCTTGAAGGACATCATCATCACCAGCAGCAGCGCCCGTTTTTACAAGGGCAGGGTCGGCGCCGGTTATCAACTGGAACAGGGGGAGCTGTGGCGCCACTCGGTGGCCGCGGCGATTATGGCCAAGCTGCTGGTGCGGCGGCACGTCAAGGAGGTGGAGGGTGGGGTTGCCTTTACCACAGGCTTGTTGCACGATATCGGCAAGCGGTTCCTGAGCAGTTTCGTGGCCGACGAGTTCAAGGAAATCATGCAGCAGGTGGTGCGCGAAGGTGTTCCTTTCGAGGAAGCGGAAAAACAGGTTTTGGGCGTAACCCATGCCGAACTGGGGGGCCTGATCCTCAAACAATGGGAGTTCCCGCCGGAGATGATCATGGCGGTGAAACAGCATCACAACCCCGACGCCCTGCTACAGGATCCCCTCACCGCCCTTATTGCCTTGAGCAACACCCTGGTGGTTTCCATGGGGATCGGCATCGGTGCCGACGGCCTGGCCACCAAGGTTCAGGGGGCCGGCCTCAAACGCTTCGGGATTACCCAGAATGACTTGGATCTGCACATGGCGGATCTGGTTGAAGAGATGGACCGTGCCGAGGAGCTGCTCCATCTCAACTAAAAGAAGGACGGCCTGCCCGGGAAGGGCGTTCGTGAAGGGGGACGGCCGGTGATTCGTAAGGGTGTCTTGAGAAATTAGGATTTTCGTTCGAGATCAGGTCAGCGAGGCACGAGACTCCGAGGCATGTGAAAATTTTTACCGCAGGCATAGAGTTGATATCGGAGTTTTCACTTCGTTTCGTTATCTCCGAGGACAAAATTTTGAGCATAACGCAGAGATCGGGCGAAGAGACAGTTTTTCAGGATTCCCATAAGAGGAGTGGCGAGCATGTTTAATATCCTGGTGGTGGACGATTCCGAAACCATGCGGGCAGCGATTCGGAAGGTTGTGGGGATGAGCGGCGTGCCGGTGGGCGAGTTCCACGAGGCGGGCAACGGCAAGGAGGCGATGGCGGTGATGGAGGATGCCTGGGTTGATGTCATCCTCACCGACATCAACATGCCCGAGATGAACGGCATCGAGTTTCTTCGGCGGATCAAGGGCGATGAGGTCTACAGCAATATCCCGGTGATCATCATCACCACCGAGTCGAGCCAGGCGCGGATGGAGGAGGCCGAGGCCCTGGGGGCGAGCGGCTACGTTAAAAAGCCCTTCCTGCCCGAAACCATCAAGATGATACTTACCGATGTTCTCGAAAAGGCATATGCGCAGCGGATGAAGGAGATTCCAGCCGAGGCGGCGCCGGAAAGCGACGAGGAGATGGATTTTTAGGAAACAGTGGTGCCGTGGGTTCCGGGGGCCGGGGCGAAGAAGACCCGGCGGGCGGCGTTTGGTCGCCAGCAGCCAAGGGGGATAAGGGGATATGGACGAAACACTGAAGCATGCCATCGGCGCGGCGCTGGCCGAGGTCTTTGAAACGATGTTTTTTACCCTCCTTGAACCGCTGGAGGCGATCCCCCCCCATGCGGAATGGGCACGGGAAAAGCATTTTGTCGAGGCGACGATCAGCTATCAGGGCCAGCTCAACGGTGAGCTGCGCTTCTTCTTCCCCCACACCCTGGCACGTAACATTACCGCCAACTTCCTCGGCGGCGGTGACGTGGAAGTTGGCGAGGGACAAATTCTCGATACGGTGCGGGAGGCGGTCAACATGGCGGTGGGCAGCATGCTGGGCCGTCTCGACCCGGAAGGGCACTGTACCTTGGGAATTCCGGTGGCCCGCCGGGTGGGCGAGTTCTCGCCGGAGTCTGTACTCGCCGATCTCAATCTGTACGTTTTCCGTACCGGCAGCGCCGGCCACCTCTGGTTGACCTGCAAGACGGGGAGATGAGGGCAAGCGCAGCGTGCGGGGAGAACCGCCGGCCGAAGGCACACAATCAATGAAGGCGTCGACGATATGAGCAAGATACGGGTTTTGGTGGTGGACGATTCGGCCGTGGTGCGGCGGGTGTTCAGTGAAGAGCTATCCCGTGAAAAGGATATCGAGGTGATCGGCGCGGCTCCCGACCCCTATGTCGCCCGGGACATGATCGTCAAACTCAAGCCCGACGTGGTGACCCTGGACATCGAAATGCCGCGGATGGACGGGATCACCTTTCTGCGGAAGCTGATGAAGTACTTCCCGTTGCCGGTGATCATCGTCAGCTCGCTCACCACCGAGGGCGGCGCCCTGGCGCTCGAGGCCATGGACATCGGCGCCGTCGATGTCATCTCCAAGCCCGGATCCGCCTATTCGGTGGGCGACATGAGTGTCCAGCTGGCCGAAAAGATCCGGGGGGCGGCCCGGGTCAACATGGCGCAGCGTCGGGCCGCCATGACCCCGGTCGCAGCGGTTGCCGCCCCCCGGCTGGCGCTTACCAAGTCCACCAACAAGATAATCGCCATCGGAGCTTCCACCGGCGGCACCGAGGCGATCAAGGAAGTGCTGGTCCGCTTCCCTCCCACCATCCCCGGGATCGTCATCGTCCAGCACATGCCGGCCAAGTTTACCACCAGTTTTGCCGAGCGGCTGGACAGCCTCTGTCAGATTCGGGTTAAGGAGGCTGAGGATGGCGATGCCATCGTTCCCGGCACCGCTTTGCTTGCGCCGGGCAATTTCCACATGGTGATGCGCCGCAGCGGCGCCCGCTACTACGTCAACGTCAAGACCGGCCCCCTGGTCTGCCATCAGCGGCCGGCCGCCGATGTACTCTTCAACTCGGTGGCCGCCTACGGCGGCGCCAACGCGGTGGGCGTGCTTCTCACCGGCATGGGCAAGGACGGGGCCCAGGGGTTGCTGAAGATGAAGGAGGCGGGTGCCCAGACCATTGCCCAGGACGAAAAGAGCTGCGTGGTCTTCGGCATGCCCAAGGCCGCCATCGATCTGGGCGCAGCCGACAAGGTGGTGCCGCTCTCGCAGATCAGCCAGGCGATCATCGATCTGTTGTGAGGACAGTGGCCAGCCGTCATTTTCCCCTCTCCTCCAGTTGCAGTAACGCCTTCTTGGCCGCTTCCCCGCCGGCAAAGCCGCCTACTCCCCGGGCCGCTACCACCCGGTGACAGGGGACGATGAGGGCGATGGGGTTGGCGTTGAGCGCCTGGCCAACGGCCCGCGCCGCCCCGGGGGATCCCAAGGCCGTTGCCAGCTGGCCATAGGTGCGTTTTTCGCCGTAGGGAATGGTGGCGGTGAGCTGCCAGACCCGCTGCTGGAAGGCGGTGCCCCGCTCGACTAAAAGCGGCGTCACGGAAAGGGAGAAGCTCGTTCGCCGGCCGGCGAAGTATTCGTCGAGCTGGCGCCGGATGGCCTGACTCAGCTCGGTTCTGCTATTCGACAACCGTATATTACAGGAAGTTTGCAACCAGTCGACAGCAAGAAGGTGGCGCTGCCTCGAAAATGTCAGATGCGCGACTTGATCTGCCAGGATAATGCCCCGAATGGTGTAGTCAGGGCGGGAATAAATTATTTCAGTATTAATTGATTGCCCCGATATCATAGGTAGTACCTTTTGAGGAGGGCCTTCCGGGCCGGAAACAGGGCTCCGGCGCGACTCCGGAGGTAGGTGCAGGCTTTGGCGATCTGTTCTGGCGATGGGGTAACAATCGGTTTCGGCAAGAATTTTGGGATCGCCAGCAGACTCAACATGTTGTAAGGTCGATTTGCCTTTATACGGCATGTGGTGGTTTTTTTATAATTGTTTAAGGGTTGATAATCACAAAATCAATGATATGTGAATTGAACCTGCAATAATACCTTGCTTTTTTGTTGGGGTGCGGTTTATACCATCAAGTATGGTTTCTGGTCGTCAGTGAAAACAGGAACAAAGGTTTGTCCACTATGCGTCTTTTCCCGCTCCGAATACTCGTTGTTCTCTGCTTGTGCTTGGTGGTGTCACCCGTCTCCGCTGTTTTTGCCGGGGGGAGGGGGCATAACCGTCAGGTGAAGGTGCTTGCTTCCCGTCATAAGCATGCCCCGGATTCGGGGACGGCCGCGGTGAGCCGCAAGACGGCGGCCCATGTGGCCGGCCGCGGGAAGTGGCGGCAGGCCGCGATCAGGACTTCCCCGGCCAGGCGTTGGGCCTCGCTGCCACTCGCCCAGAAGCTTTCAGCCAAGAGCGCCATCATCATCGACGGGGTGACCGGCGAGGTCATCTACGCCCATGACCCTGACCTGCCCCGCCAGCCGGCCAGCACCATCAAGGTGCTCACCAGCCTGCTCGCCATGGAGAAACTGTCAGACACCGATATCGTCACCCCCAGCCGGCACGCCGCCTCCATGCCCCGTTCCAAGGTCTATCTGCGGCCGGGACGCCAGTATACGGTCAACGATCTGCTCAACGCCGTTCTTCTCGCCTCGGCCAACGACGCGAGCGTTGCCCTGGCCGAGAAGGTGGGCGGCACGGAGAGCAACTTCGTCGCCTTGATGAACGCCAAGGCGCAGAGTCTGGGGGCGCAGGACACCGTCTGTATGACCGCCACCGGCCTCACCGCCCAGGGCCAGCACTCCACGGCCCGGGATCTGGCGGTGATGTTCAACAAGGCAATGGCTCGGGAGGAGTTCGCCGAACGGGTGGGTCGCTCCAAGGTGAAGACCCGTTATGGCACGCTGTTGCGGAACCACAACAAGGCCCTCTGGCAGGTCCATGGGGCTGAGGGCGGCAAGACCGGCTATACCCAGGCGGCCCGGCAGACCTACGTGGGTAAGTTCAAGCGGGGCGATTCCGAGGTGGTGATCGCCCTTATGGGCAGCGAAACCATGTGGGACGATGTCAAAAACCTCGTGGAATACGGTTTTGCCCTGCAGGATCGGGTCGACAAGGATCAGACCGTGGCCCGGGGGCGCGTCACCGACGACGATGCCGGTGGTCAGTCGGTGGCGGCGCGGCTCGCCGCGATTCGTCGCTTCTACGCCGCTGATAGCCGCGCCGATCAGCAGAATACCCTGGTGGCCTGCAAGAAGATGTCCAAGCTGTAAGGCGGAGGCCGGCAGGGGCATTCCCGTCGGCCCCCCTGGTTTTTCCTCCCTCCCCTCCGCTTCCCGCAGTTCGGCCGCGGCCGGGCTTCCTTCCTTTCGTGGTGCCGTGCCCGGTGCCAGCCGTCAACCCTCTCGTTCGGTGTTCTTCTCCTGTGTCCTCTGGCGATCGCGACGATAAAGAGGCTTGGCGTGCCCGGTTGGCGGCCGTCGGCCAAGGGGGGGGGGCGCCTCCTGGCCAGGGCGACTGGGGGAGGCTCGCCCAGGCCCTGCGGCAGCTGCCAGCTTATCGTGCCGCCGGCCGGTTCTTCGTGAGTCCGGCGCCAGAACTCGCCCAGATCCGGATCAACGCCCTCGTCGATGGCAAGGAGCTGCTGCTGCCGGCGCCTGGCCTGAAAGACGGATTTTACGGCTGCCGGCCTTATTCCATCCCCTTCCGCGACCTTGCCTTTGCCACTTCACTGCGGGGACTCCCCCGTTTCGGCCGTCTGCTCGACAACCGGGCCCTCGCCAAGGGCGGGCCGGTGGGGCTGCTGGTCGCCGAGGCGGTGGCCGTCGACCCGTTTGGGACGCGGCTCGGCAACGGCAACGGCTTTTTCGATCTTGCCTGCGCCATTCTCGCCGACGTCGGCGTCTTTCAACCGGCCCAGGCCGAGGTGTGGGCCGTGGTCGGCGAGGGGCAGCTGGTCACGACGCCCCTGCCGGTCGCACCATGGGATGTCGCCCTGGATGGGGTGATCACCCCCGAATCGACCCGCCGTTTCATCCAGCCGGCGCGGCCGGCGCCCACCGTCCACTGGGCCGACTTGCCCAAGACATGGCGTCGGCGTCTCAATCCCCTCTGGCAGCTGTCCCAGGCCCACCGGCCATCGTCGTAAGGCGTTAGCCCTTGCCCAGGTCGGTGCTTACCGCCATGTTGACCACCAGCGGCACCGCAAGTTCCAGCACTCCCTCCATGGCAGTCTTGACAAGCGGCTTGGTCTGCTCGACTTCCTCGTCGGGAACCTCGAAGATCAGTTCGTCGTGGATCTGCAGCAGGAGTCGTGCCCCCAGGTTGTGGCTGCGCAGGATGCGGTCGGCGGAGATCATCGCCAGTTTGATGATGTCAGCGGCCGTCCCCTGGATGGGGGTGTTGATGGCGGTGCGTTCGGCGAACTCGCGGCGGCTTTTGTTGCTGCTGGCGAGATCCGGCAACGGCCGGCGGCGATGGAGAAGGGTGGTTACAGCGCCGTCGCGATGCGCCTGGGCGACGATTTCCGCCATGAATTGCTTCACCCCGGCGTAGAGGGCAAAGTACCGGTCGATGAAGGTGGTGGCCTCCTTGCGGCTGACGTTGAGCTGGCTGGCAAGCCCGAAGGCGCTCATCCCGTAAACGATGCCGAAGTTGATGGTCTTGGCCACCCGTCGCATCTCCGGGGTGATGAAGGCGGGGTTGACCCGGAAGATCTCCGCGGCGGTTCGGGCGTGGATGTCGCCGTTGGAACGGAAGGCGGCGATGAGGGCCGGATCCTGGGAGTAATGGGCAAGAACGCGCAGGTCGATCTGTGAGTAGTCGGCGGCAAGAAAGCAATGGCCCGGAGCGGCGATAAACGCCTGGCGAATGCGCCGGCCCTCCTCGCTCCGCACCGGGATGTTTTGGAGATTCGGGTTGCTGCTGCTCAGCCGCCCGGTGGCGGTGACCGTCTGGTTGAAGGAGGAGTGGATGCGGCCGGTAGACGGGTGCACCAGGCCAGCCAGCTTATCCACGTAGGTGGACTTGAGCTTGGCCAGGTTGCGGTGGGCGATGATCGCCGCTGGCAGTTCGTGGTAGAGGGCGAGTTTTTCGAGCACCTTGACGTCGGTGGAGTAGCCGGTCTTGGTCTTGCGGCCGTGGGGAAGTTTGAGTCCGTCGAAGAGGATTTCGCCTAGCTGCCGGGGTGAGTTGATGTTGAAGTCGCGGCCGGCGAGCCGATGGATCTGATGTTCGAGATCGGAGAGTTTTGCCTCGAACTCCCTGGCCAGGACCGCGAGCTGCGGCGGGTCCACCAGGATGCCGGCGCGCTCCATGCGGGCCAGGATGGGGACCAGCTCCATCTCGAGGTCGGTGAATAGGGCGAGAAGCCCCTGCGCTTCAAGCTGGGGTGCAAATGCCTCCCAGAGGAGGAGCGATCCCACCACGTCCTCGCAGGAGTAGTCGCGGGCCGCTTCGGGGGAGACGTAGGCAAAGGCGTCCGGCCGTTTGTCGTTAGCGGTTACCTCGGCAAAGGTGGTGAGGCGGCGGCCGAGCACGATCTCGCAGAGATCGTCGAGCTTGTGGGAGCGGCGCGAGGGGTCGAGGAGATAGGAGGCGATCATGCTGTCGACAAGCGGGCCACGGAGTTCGATCCCGTGGCTGCGCAGGACGCTGTAGTCGAACTTGAGGTTGTGGCCGAGTTTGGTCCGCCTTTCTTCTTCAAGATACGGCCGCAGGGCGGCGAGCACCCGTTGGCTGCCGGGCTGGCCCGGGCAGGGAGTGCCGTCCTCCCGGCAATGGCACAAGGGGATGTAATAGGCGCGGTCGGAGGTGGTGCAGAGCGAAATGCCAACCAACCGGGCGGTGAGGGGGTCAAGGGAGGTGGTTTCGGTGTCGAGAACCAGCCGGGATGCCTGAGCGAGATCGGCCAGGCACTCGGCTAGTCGTTCCTCGCTGTCCACCAGGAGAAAGCCCTGCCGGTCAAGGGTTTCGGCCGGCACTTCGGTTTTGAGCAGCCGGGAAAATTCGAGGAAGGTGAAGAGTTCCCTGAGCCGCTTGATGTCCGGGGCGGGGAGGCGGTACGCGTCGGGGACGGCCGGTACTTCCAGGTCGTCGGCGAGCCGCACCAGCCGGCGGGAGAGAAATGCCTGGTCGCGGTGGTTGGCAAGCTTTTCCCTGAGCTTGTTCTGGGAGACGGCGGCGAGGTTTTCGTAGAGGGCGTCCAGCGAGCCGAACTGGTTGAGGAGTTTTTCGGCGGTCTTGGGGCCGATGCCGGGCACCCCGGGGATATTGTCCGCCGTGTCACCGGTCAGCGCGAAGAGGTCGAGGAGCAGTTCGGGTCCGACGTGGTACCGTTCGCGCACCGCATCGCCGTCGAAGAACCGATCGTTCATCGGATCCCAGAGCGAGACGCCAGGCGAAACCAGCTGCAACAGATCCTTGTCGCCCGATACCACCACCACCGGGGTGTCGGCGGCGGTAAGCCGGCGGACGGCGGCGGCGATGAGGTCGTCGGCCTCGGCCCCGTGTTGTTCGAGGCAGGGGATGCGGTAGGCGGCAACGATCTCCTTGATGTAGGGAATTTGCACCGCCAGATCCTCGGGCATGGGCGGCCGATTGGCCTTGTAGGCGGGGTAGAGCTGGTGGCGGAAGTTGGGACCCCGGACATCGAAGGCCACCGCCACCCGTTGCGGCTGCTTTTCCCGGAAGAGACGCAGGAGGATATTGGTGAATCCGTAGACGGCGTGGGTTGGCAGGCCGCTCTTGTTTGACAGGGGTGTGATGGCATGATACGCGCGATAGATATAGGCGCTGCCGTCGATGAGGTAGACCGGGGTCGGGGCTGACATGGGCTCGATTGTACCAGTTGGCAGTTCTTTTGGCAATTTGCCGTGGGGCCTGTTTTTTGATTTAAGTTTGTCTTCAGGGTGCCGATATGGTAATTAAAGGCAGTTTAAGTCGGATTGTGAAGACTGCCGGCAGAGTTAACCGAGGAGCCGGCAGATGGCATGTGCCGGGAGGCCCCCGTCGGGAGAAATCATGAAGTTGACAAGCGTTTTTCCCCAGATCAAGACGGATAACAAGATCCAGAAAAGCAGCGGCTCTGCTTCGACAAAGCCTGTGGCTGGCTCTGTCCCCCTTGCCGCCGACAAGGTCGAGTTTTCTGCTGGTTCTCGCGAGGTCCTGAAGATGCAGGAACTCTTGCAGGAAGCTCCCGATGTGCGTCAGGAATTGGTCGCCGACCTGAAGCGGCAAGTTGAGGATGGCTCCTATCAGGTCGATCCCTACAAGGTCGCCGATAAGATGCTGAAGAGCCTTCTCTCCGACGTTTGATCAGCAGCGTAATTGCGCCGAGCTTTCGTTCGGTCATCATTGCCCCTGCCCCGTTTTTTTACGGCAGGGATTTTTTTTGCCTTCCAGTCAAGCCGACGCGGACGTGAAAAAAAGAAGGGGATGAAGCGGCCCCGCAGGCAAGCCGCCTCATCCCCTTGTGCTTTTCTTGGCTGTTGTGTCCCGGCTCCGCGCGTTGTCGGACGGCCAGGCGCAGCCAGCCGGAGGTCTTACCACCAACAGATGGTCTGGTCGACCTCGAAAATCATGTCCACCAGCTTGTCGTAATCCGGAGCCTCGACGTTGAGGTCGAAGCTCGCGACCTCCCGGCCCTCGGAAACGATCGTGACGAGCTTCTTGACATCGTCATTGGGTGCGGAACGATAAACATGCAAGATCTTCATAACGGATACCCCTTGTCTGTGTGAAAACCGAATCAGGACTTGTCGGAACGCATGATGCCGTAAGGCACGATGATATCCATTTCGCGAAGTTTCTGGCCGAGTTCCTCGAGGGTGAGGGGCACCAGGCCCTCGTTCTCGCAGTTGGCAGGAACGGTGGAGTAGACTTCGCTTTCCATATCACGGATCCACTCGATGTTTTCCTTGTTGTAGTCATCAAGGGGCGGCAGCTCGTTGTTCATGACCACGGCGTAGGAGTACATGTTCTCGACCGCCAAGCCCAGGGTGGAGCGGAGGCCGTCAAGGGTGTAATCTTTGTTGACCAGCATAAAGCATACCTTGTGTGACATGAATCTCCCTCCTTACAGGGTCAAGTAGCAGTCGTATTCTTCGATGATGGCGCCGTGCTGTGCCTGGGTGCCCATCTGCTTCTCGGTCAGTCCCTTGGGCACATCGGCCACATCGTAGCCGCACTTCTTGTAGCTGTCCGCGCAGATGGAGACATCGTCGGCAACCTCGCAGAGTTCGGTGAAGCTCGAGCACTTGGTGAGATGGGTACCCATCCAGGTGAAAAAGACCTTGACCTTGGAGCCCTTGGCCTTGGCGGCCTTGGTAATCCCCATCACATGACGCATGTTCTGGGGTGAGGTTACAAAGATTCCTAAGCTTTTCGCCATTTCTTCCTCCTCACGACAATAAAATGGATCGGCCGTACACGAGTTACGGCCGGGGTTGATCGGTCTTTGGGAGCTGCTGTCGCGCCTTACTTTTTCTTGATGTAGAAATGGAAGAAGCCGGAGCCTTCTTTCTCGCCCAGATACTCATGGCCGGAACGCTCGCACCAGCCGGGAAGGTCGTTACGGGAGCCGGGATCGGTGCCGAGTACCTCGAGTACCTCGCCGGAACCGATCTTGTCGATCTCCTTCTTGGTCCGCAGGAGCGGCATGGGGCAGCTCAACCCTTTGGCGTCCAGGGTGCGGTTGGGGGTAACGCCGTCCGGTGCGACTTTGTAATCACTCATCGGTCTTCCTCCTTAACTGCAAGATTTTATGGAAAGTATTAAAACCTTCATTCGCCTCACGGTGGGGCGAAATGGGGTGTAGCTGCAGGTTTGCCGGCGCGTTGCCGAGGTGGCAAAAAGGAAGCCGGAATTGTTCGTAAAGTCGATTACCGGTACCCAGTATTTCAGGTCTCTACCAAGATTACCTCGTGCTGTCAAGGCATAATTCAGCCGCCGGCGGATGGTTGGAATTGCGTGTATTACACTGTTTTATTTAATAAAAGAGCACCCTTTTATCAGG
This sequence comes from Desulfobulbaceae bacterium UBA5121, assembly GCA_002414225.1. Lineage (GTDB taxonomy): Bacteria > Desulfobacterota > Desulfobulbia > Desulfobulbales > UBA5123 > UBA5123. Next base: position 33,992 of record DHYV01000021.1, read on the forward strand.
TTCTGGAAAACCCTCTTTTTGGCGGCTGTCACCGCCAACACGCTTGACAAATCGGATTGGCATTAGTAAAGGTCAGAGAGTCTTTCTGGAGGATATGGCGCGCCGTCCTGCCTCGTGTGGCACGGCATGGCTTTTATCTTTGAGTTTCACCATCAAATTCTGGGGAGGGAGTGTGTATGAGTGAAGGGAGTGACTTCGGTAATGCCGTAAAGGGGCTGTACAAGAAGTTGTGCAGGGAGGAGTGGGATGCGATGATGGTCGGTACCTTCATCGCATTTTTGAGTGTGATCATGCTGGCCTGGGCGCGTCCATGGGGCGCGGTGGGGGGGATCCGTAACTGGGGTGAGTGGATCCTCTATGGTGTCGGCATGCTCGAAGACGCACCCAAGGGCTTGCTCAGGGATTCCGGCTCGGTGATCTGTATCGGTTTCGTTGGCGGCGCCTTTCTCTCTGCTAACCTGGGTGGTGATTTCGCCATCCGTATCCCGCCCTTCCTGGAGATGCTCAAGGCGGTGTTTGCCGGTATCCTCATGGGCATCGGTGCTACACTCGCCGGCGGCTGTAACGTCGGCGGCTTCTACAACGCCATCGGCAACCTCTCGGCCAGCGGTTTCGCCATGATGGCGGGCCTGATCATCGGTGCCGTAATCGGTCTTAAATATCTCTACTGGGAGATGTCCAACATCAGCTGGGGCAGTGGTGGGGCCAAGACCATCGAGTTCCCCGCCGCCCTCCAGGCGATCTTCGCCCTGGCCGCGATAGCCGGCCTGGTATGGCTGACCAGCTCCTATGGTGACGAGGGGATGCATGTGGGCATGGACCTCGATGATGTTTCCGCCACCAGCAGTGGCATGGTGCTTATCGCCGCCGGCCTGGGCTACGCCATGCAGCGCGGCCGCTGGTGCATGATCCAGGGCTTCCGTGAGCCCCACATGACCGGCGACTGCAAGATGGCCAAATCCGTGGCCCTGAGCATCTTCCTGCTTGCCGTGGGCATCGCCGTCATCAAGTTCACCGGCCTGCGCAACCCCATGCACTATGTGCGCGGCACCTTCGGCTGGGGCTCCTTTGTCGGCGGCATCGTTTTCGCCTTCGGCGCCATGCTGGCCGGCGGCTGCGGTACCGGCACCCTGTGGCGGGTCGGCGAGGGGCAGATCAAGCTGTGGATCGTCGTGCCGTTCTTCGGTATCACCAACGCGCTGGTGAGCAACTACTTCGACAGCATGGATTTTGAAGGCAAGGAGGCCTGGATGGAGGAAGGCGTCACCAACGCCAGCAAGCTCGGTTCCTATGTCTACCTGCCGGACACCTTCCTCGGCTACGGCGGGTCGCTGGTCCTGGTCGGCCTGGTCATGGCCCTCTGGTACGTGGTGGTCACCTGGAACGAGGAAAGCAACAAGCTGATCGTCGAAATGTAACAAGTCAACCCCGGAGGAGAAACGCCCAAGCAAGACCTCCGGGGTTGCACCTTAAAAACGCACTTTTCGGCTCCAGGGCCGAAAAGTGCGTTTTTTCGTTTTCCCATTCACGGCCGCTCTTGCCGGCAACATATTGCTTGACAGTCACCCGGCGAAAATCGTCCAATAAAGGACAGTCAAGCTGTAAAGAACGGCGGCGCGGCGCCAAGACCAACCCTCATCCCCTTCTCTTCGTGATACCCCTATGGTTGCTTCCATGGCCAGATTTCGGGAGCATGTGTCCCTCACCTCCGATGTCCTGCTCACCGACGAGGAAGTCATTGTTGTCGTCGATGACGACACGGCGATCAGAGACCCGCTGACCACCTTTCTCCGGGAGCAGAACTTTGCCGTCGAGGTAGCCGCCAGCGGCGCGGAACTGCTGCAGAAACTCGAATCACGGACAGTGGCCCTGGTCCTCCTCGACATCGGCCTGCCGGACATCGAGGGCCATGTCCTCCTGCCGCAACTCACCGACAAGTATCCGGATCTCGCGGTGGTCATGCTCACCGGCATGGCCAACCTGCAAATCGCCATGGAGTGCATCCGCAAGGGGGCGGACGACTTCCTCTCCAAGCCGGTCAAATTCAACGAGATCCTCTTTGTCGTCAGAAAGACCCTCGAAAAGCGCCGCCTGATCCTGGAAAACCGCAAATACCAGGACGAGCTCGAAGAGGCGCACTTCCGGATACAGCTGCTGCATCAGCTCTCCATGAAGATGAACACGGTCTACCTGAGCACCCTGGAGCTCGAGGAGATCCTGCAGGCCATCCTGGTCGGAATCACCGCCAACGAGGGGCTGCGTTTCAACCGCGCCTTCCTGGCCATGTTCAACGACGACAACACCATGCTCGAAGGCAGGCTCGCCATCGGCCCCGACTGTCGCGAGAGCGCGGCGCAGGTATGGGAGGATCTTCACGCCAAGGATTACAAACTCCTCGACATCATCAAGGATGCACGGGAGCAGTGCAATTCCGAACAAAGAACCGTGAACCGGATCGTCAAGAAGATGCTGGTGCCGGCCACGGACGTCGACAACATCCTGATCAAATCCGCCAAGGAACGGCGCAGCATCAAGGTCTCGCGCGACAACGGCAGCGTCCCCGTCCCCTTTGAGCGACGCGGTGAAAACCGGGCCGACCACGCCACCCTGCCCATTCCCCGCGATCTCATCGAGCTTCTCGGCGAGGACACCTTCGTGGTGGTGCCTCTTTTCTCCCCGCGCCGCGCCTTCGGGGTCATCATCGCCGACAACTTCGTGACCCGCCTGCCCATCCTGGACGACTACATCCGCGCCCTGGAACTGTTTGCCAGCCAGGCAAGCCTCGCCATCGAGCAGAGCCACCTCTACATGGACATGCAGAAACAGATCCTCGAACTGGAGGCGCTGAACCAGGAAATCGACCAGAACAAGGACATGCTGGTCAAGGCGGAGCGCTATTCCGCCCTGGGCCAGATGGCGGCGCAGATGGTGCATGTGCTCAGAAACCCGATCACCTCCATCGGCGGCGTCTCAAGGATTCTTGCCAAAAAGATCGAGGATCCCGAATACGAAAAATACCTGAGCGTGATGGTCAAGGAAACGGACCGGATGGAATCCACCCTGCAGGATCTGTTCGATTTCGTGACCCAGGCCGAATTCCACAAGGAACTGGCCCCGCTCTATCCGGTGATCCGCAAGACGCTGCTCCTGATGCAGTCCCAGATCACCCGGCAGGGGATTGAAACCCATCTTGATCTGCCGGAGCCGGACCCGCTGCTGGAAATGGATGTCCGCCAGATGCGGCAGATGTTCCTGCATCTGGTCAAGAACAGCGTCGAGGCGATGCCGGAGGGAGGCTCCCTTTCCATCGCCGCCACCAAAACGGACCACGAGGTGACGATCACCATCACCGACAGCGGCATCGGCATCGACGACAGCAACCTCTCCGTGGCCAAGGATCCCTTTTTCACCACCAAGACATACGGCACCGGCATGGGGTTGACCATGGTCGAACGCATCGTCAAGGGACACGACGGCAATTTTGTTCTGCACCGGCTCCCCGCCGGGGTCGAGGTGCAGATCCGCCTGCCGCTGCCCGGACATCCGCCGGGCTGATCTTTATTGCCGCCCGGCCTGCCAACGCCCACCCATCCACCCTTGCTCGGCGTCAACACCCGCCATGAAGATCGACAACCGCATCCCGACAAAACCCGACGCCGCCCCCCCCAAGCCAAGCGGGACAACGCCGGCGGAAACCGGCAAGCCCGGCGGCGGCTTGTCGTTGACCGCGGGGACACTCCTCAAGGGAACGGTTCTCGAAATAACCCCCGACGGCAAGGCGCTGCTCGACATCGCCGGCCGCACCGTCACCGCCCGGACCATGGTGCCGCTCAAGCCGGGCGCCGAACTGTACCTGGAGGTCAAGGAGGGGGGGACGATGCCATGGTTGACGCCGGCCGACAGGAAGGGCGGCGCCCAGGAGATTATCCGCCTGCTCTTCACCGAGGGGGCCAATCTGGCCAAGGCGACAACCCTGCTGACCGGCGCCGGCGAGCCGACGTCCGCCCCCCCAACGCCCCTGCTTGAAGCCCTTGCCGCCGCGCGTGGCGCAATCGGTGACACGGCGACCGGCGGCCAGGCGGAGAGCGGCAAGCTCATCCAGCTGCTGGCCCTTCTCCGCCCCATCGGCGGCCAGCCCGCGGCAGAGCCCCCCCTCGGCCAGAAACTGTCGGCCGCGGCCGATCGACTGGCCGCCCAACTCGGCCCCGACCATGCCTCGGCAAACGAAATCAAGGCGCTGTCCAGGCTCCTGGAGGCCCATCAGCAAATCAACGCCCAGCCGGCCGGCAACCAACCGGATTTTCTGCTTTTCCCCTGTTTCTTCACCGGCGAGGCCGGCTGGGGAGAGTGGCTTTTTTCCATGGAGACAGGCGGCGGGGAGGATGCCGGGGAGCCGCCCTGCGCCATCGATTTCTTCTTGCGGATGAGCCGCCTGGGGGATGTGCGCCTGAAGGTCTTACTGCAAGGGGAAGGACTCCGGGGGGATTTTCTGGTCGGCGAGGAAACGGTGCGCAGCCACCTGGCCGACGCCATCCCGGAACTTACGGCAATCCTCACCGGGCACGGCTTTCAACCCGTCGCGCTCACCGCCCGCCGGTCGGCCGAGAACCTGTTGCACGCCTTCAGGAAAGAGCTGGAAACAAAAGCGCGTCTTCGCCCCTTCGCCCTGGTCGACCTCACCGCCTGACCGGTCCCGCCCCTCATTCCCCTTCCCCTTCGGCAAGAGCCGCGACCGGTTCCGCCCCGCGCCGCCAGGAGATGACGACGCCCAGGAGGCCAAAGACGGCCGCGACCCGAAAGGCCGCCGTCATCGCCGACAGGAATTCACCGACATGGGCGCCGGCAAAATCCTTCATGTCCAGACCGCCGGTGGCGCGGCTGAAGACCATGGAGAACACCAGCCCGGCCTGGGCAATCCCCAAAAGCATCCCCAGATTCCTCGCCGTGGCCAGCAACGCCGCCGAAGCGCCGGCGTACTGCCGCTCCACCCGCCCCAACAGGGAGGCGCTGTTGGGGGCGAGAAACATCGCCTGCCCGCAGCCCATCAGGGTCAACCGGACGGCAATCTGCCACGGCCGCGGATGGGCGGGCAGCTCCGTCAGCAGCAGGAGTCCGAGGCAGGAGATGAGGAGGCCCGCGGTGGAGAGGAGGCGCGCGCCGATGCGATCGGAAAGATAGCCGGCCAGCGGCGCCACCAGCATCACCGCCAGGGGGATGGACATCATCACCAGGCCGATCCTGGCGCTGGAGAGCGACAGCACCCGGTCGAGATAGAAGGGGGTGAGCATGATCACCACGAACAGGACCATAAAGGAGAAAACGGCGCAGACCACGGCGGCGCTGAAGAACCGCTGCGAGAAAAGATGCAGCGGCAGCAGCGGTTTACTGCTCACCGCCTCGACCTTGACAAACACCAGCAGGGTAAACGCCCCGGCCGCCAGCAACAGCGCCACCCGCACAAGCGACCGGTCGGCGGCGGTGGCCTGACTGAGGGCCAGCGAGAGGAACAAGAGCCCCGACGCCCACAACAGCGCGCCCGGCCAATCGAAACGATGGGCGGCCAGCGGCTCCGGCGAACCAGGCAGAACGATCCGGGCAAGGACAAAAAACACCAGCCCCACCGGCACCGTCACCAGAAAGATCGCCCGCCAGGAATAAAACTCCATGATCAGGCCGCCCAGCGGCGGGCCGGTCATCAACCCGAGGGAAACCGCGACCCCGATCAGGCCGAGGCTGCGCCCCAGCCGGTTGGCGGGAAACGTCTGCTTGATGATGGCCGGGCCGGTGGCCATCATCATCGCCGCCCCCAGCGCCTGGCCGCCGCGGGCCACCACCAGCCAGACCAGATTACCGGCCAGCGCGCAGGCCAGCGAACCCAGCGCAAAGAGCAGCATGCCGCCCGAATAGATCTTGTTCTTGCCGTGCCGGTCGCCCAGGTGCCCCCACCACAGGAGGGTCGCGGTGATGCTGAGCAGATAGACCAGCACCACCCATTCGGTGGTATGCAGATGACTGCCGAAATCACGCATGATGGAGGGCAGGGCGATATTGACCATGCTGCTGTCCAGGGTGGACATGAAAACACCCACCGCGACAACGATGAACAACGGCCAGCGCCGTTGTCCGGGCGGGAGATCTGAAGAGGTGGCGGTCATCGCATAAAGTCCTGTTAAGAAAGCAAAATGGATTACCAAGAGTGCCATATCCGACAGAGAAGTTCAACCTCCGGCGACGGCCGGCAACGGTTTCTTTCTGTTGACATGGACGGAGAGGGTTGGGTAGTTTAGGAGTTCGTGATACAGGTATTGCCGACCCACAAAAACCGCCGCGCCACCGCCGGCAGGAGTTGCAGATGAACAACCCCCCTCTTCGAAAAGGCGTCATTGCCGCCCTGCTGGCGATGTTGACCCTGTTTGGCCTTGCGGCCGGCCAGGCCCGGGCCGCCACCCTCCTGCCGAACTTTGCGCTGCCCAACGCCATGGACGGGGCCACCCTTGACAGCCGCAGCCTCAGCGGCAAGGTGGTCCTGGTCAATTTTTTCACCACCTGGTGACCGTCCTGCGTGAGGGAGGTTCCCTCATTCATCAAGGCACAGCAGGAGCTCTCCCCAAGGGGGCTCATCATTCTCGGCATGTCGCTTGACACCTCCAGCGCACCGGTGCAGCGGTTCCACCAGGCCCACGGCATCAACTATCCGATCCTGATCGCCAACCAGAAAACCGTGGACGACTTCGGCGGCATCATCGGCGTGCCAACCTCGTTTCTGGTGAACCGCTCTGGAATAATTGTCAAGAAATACCAGGGATATATAGACAAAGAGACCCTCTACCGAGACGTGGAGCGGGTCCTGGCCCAACCCGCCGGTCAACCCTGACCGCGCCAAATAGTTTTCCGGTTGACAAGCAGGGAGGCTTTCCGGTACTTAAATCTATACGGTTGCAAAATATTCGGAACCAAACACATACACGATTGCAACCAGTTATCGTTTCCTGATAGCTGGAGCGCTATAACGGTTAGTGAGTCATCCCAAACTACACATCTACAAAGGAGAGCATCATGAACAAGAAGATCATGGCTTTGGCAATGGCAATGGCATTTACCGTCGGCACCGTGGCCGTCAGCTTTGCCAGCGACGTAAAATGTGAAGTTAAGTCCGTTGCCGGCAGCACCGTGACCCTTGATTGCGGCGGCGACGCCGGCAAACTGGCCGTCGGCTCCACCGTTAAGGTCAAGCCCGGCAAGAAGAAAGGCGGCGGCGCCATCGAAGGCTGCTAATCCGCGCCAGACAGTCATCTGACTGACCAAAGCCGTCCGGTCCACGCGAGACCGGACGGCTTTTCTCGTTTTGCGCCGCCAGGCCGCGACGGCTGGCGGCAACCCTCGGCATCACCGCTTTGCGGTTTACTTTTCCCCCCTCCTTTCGTATAGTGGCACCCCATGAACATCTTGTATGCGATTTTTTTAGGGGTCGTGCAGGGGGCGACCGAATTCCTGCCGGTTTCGAGCTCGGGGCATCTGGTCCTGGCCGAGACCTTTCTCGGCGTGGAGGAGGCGAGTCTGGCCTTTGACGTCTTCCTGCATCTCGGCACCCTGGTGGCGGTGGTCATCTATTTCCGCCTCGATTTCTGGCGGATGACCAGGGCCCTTCTCGCCTNNGGCTGCGCCCAGGCCCTGGCGATCATCCCGGGCGTCTCCCGCAGCGGCATCACGATGACCGCCGGCCTCTTTCGCGGCCTCAACCGGCAGGCGGTGGCGCGCTTTTCCTTTCTGCTCTCGGCGCCGATCATCTGCGGGGCCGGGGTGTACAAGGTGCCGGAGATCATCCGGCATGGCTTTGCGCCGGGGCAGGGAGGCTTTTATCTGGCGGGTTTTCTCTCCTCCGCCATCTCCGGATATCTCGTCATCGCCTTCCTCCTCCACTTCATCCGCACCAGAACCTTTGTGGTTTTCGCCTACTATCGGTTCGCCCTGGCGGCCCTGGTGGCGATAAGCCTGCTGCTGCATTGAGAGAGGACGGCGGTTTCCGTTTAACAGCTGGACCAGATGGACAGCGTCGATGAAAAGGATGTAACGCATGAAAGCTGATGATTTGCCGGGCAAGGCGGCGGAGATCCTCAAACAGATCCGCAAGAAATACAAGGTGGGTTTTCAAACCCTGACGGTGCAGGACAAGGCTCTGCAGATCCTGCAGGTGACCGACATCGAGCCGCTGCTGGCCGGCAAGGACCCGTTCAAGAACACCGACGACTTTCCCTTCTGGGTCAAGCTGTGGGAGGCGTCGATGATGCTGGCGCATACCATCGGCACCCTGCCCGTCAAGCCCGGCGCCACCCTGCTGGAACTGGGGGCGGGACTTGCCGCCCCCGGCCTGGTCGCCGCCGCCATGGGCTACAAGGTCACCTTGAGCGATTACGAGCCGACCATCCTTGATTTCCAACGGGTTTCGGCGGCGGCAAGCGGCCTAACGGGGGTCGAGTTCAAGATCATCGACTGGAAGAACCCGCCCGCCATGGCGCAGTTCGACACCATCATCGGCGCCGAGATCCTCTTCCGGGAGGAATTCTTCGCGCCGCTGCTCAACATCCTCGACACCTTCCTGGCCCCGGGCGGCACCATCTACCTTGCCCACGACATGCGCCGCAAGAGCCTGAACCCGTTTTTGCAGCTGGCGGAGAAGAACTTCGAGATCGCCTTCAGCACCAAGAAAATGAAATCGCCGGAAGAGACCATCACCGTGGTGGTCAACCGCCTGCGGCGGCGCTAAGACGCGACAGCGCAAGACAGATAGACGTATCATGAAATTTGGTGATCTCGACTGGGACCGGATGTGGCGGGAGGCGCGCCAGGCCAAGACCTGGCGCGGCCGCAAAAAAGACGACTGGGACAAGCGCGCCCCCTCTTTCGCCAAGCGGAACATGCACTCGGTGTACGCCGAACGGTTCCTGGCCCTCCTGCGGCCGGACCCCTCCTGGTCGGCGCTGGATTTCGGGTCCGGCCCCGGCACCCTTGCCATCCCGCTGGCAAGGCAGGTCCGCGCGGTCACGGCGGCCGATTTTTCAACCGCCATGCTCGCCATCCTCGACCGCGAGGCGACGGCCGCCGGGCTGAACAACATCCGCACCGTCCACGCCTCCTGGGAAGACGACTGGCGGCAGCTGGGCATCGAACGTCACGATCTGGTGATCGCCTCCCGCTCGCTGTCGGTGGACAACCTGCGGGCGGCGCTCACCCGGATGGACGAATGGGCGGCCAAGCGGGTGGTGGTCAGCGACCGGGTCGGCGCCGGTCCGTTCGACCCGGACGTCTTCGCGGCCGTGGGCCGGACCCTTGAAACCGGCCCCGACTATATCTACACGGTCAACCTGCTCTACCAGATGGGGATTTGCGCCACCGTCGATTTTATCGATCTGGAACAGCGGCGCATCTTTGCCGACCGCGCCGAGGCCATCGACTCCTGCCGCTGGATGCTCGACCGGATCAGCCCGACGGAAGAAACGAAACTGGCCCGCCATGTGGACGAACGACTGGAGCCGCTGCCGGACGGCGCCGTCGCCCTCTCCCGCCGCACCCCCATCCGCTGGGCGGTGATCAGTTGGCATAAATAAGGTTTTCGGAGGAAGATGACATGCGGATCATGATCGTCGGCGCAGGACAGGTAGGCCGCCACCTCTGCCAAAAGCTCTCCGTCGAGGGCCAGGAAGTGGTGCTGGTCGACCAGGACGACGCCAAGCTGCGCCGCCTGGAGCGCGAGCTGAACATCCTGCCGGTGCAGGGCAGCGGCGCCTCGACCAGAATCCTCGAAGAGGCGGGCATCGACAAGACCGACCTCTTCATCGCCGTTACCGACAGCGACGAGGTCAATCTGGTCGCCTGCATCATCTCCAAACAGTACAACGTCAAGACCAGGATCGCCCGGGTCCGCAACGAGGATTTCTACAGCAAGGACTCGTCGCTCAGCGAAAAGGCGCTGGGCATCGACCTCTTGATCAGCCCCGACCACGCCATGGCCGACGAAATCGTCCGGCTGGCGATCTTCTCCGAGGCCTTCGAGGTGGCGGAGTTCGCCGGCGGACACGTGGTGCTGCTGGGCTACGTGGTGCAGGACTGCAACCCCTGCGTCGGCGTGCCGCTGGAGCAGCTGAAAACCGCGGAAAGCGGGCTGCGCTTCGTCATCGCCGCCATCACCCGTGGCGGCACCACCATCATCCCGCGCGGCAGCGACAAGGTCGAGGTGGGCGACAAGATCTATATCGTGGTGCGGAAAAACGACATCACCGCCGTGGAGCCGTTCCTCTTCAACTGCTCCAGCAAGGCGCCGAACAGTGTGTTCGTCATCGGCGGCGGCTCCATCGGCTGCAAGGTGGCGCGGCAGCTCGAGGAAAAAGGCATCGCCGTGCGGCTGGTGGAGAAGGACGCCCGCCGCTGCAAAACGGTCACCGAACTGCTCGACGACACGGTGGTGCTCAACTTCGACGGCCTCGAATCCCACGACCTCCTTGACGAGGGCATCGATCAGGCCGACCTGGTGATCTCGGTCACCAACAGCGACACCTCCAACATCCTCTCCAGCCTGCTCGCCAAACACCACGGGGCCCGGAAATGCATCACCCATATCACCCGGCCGGATTTCATCCCGATGCTCGGCAAGCTCGGCATCGACGTGGCCCTGAGCCCGCGGCTGGTTGCGGCCAACATGATCCTGCGCTTTGTCCGCGGCGGCGGCTCCATCGTCTCGGTGGCGACCCTGCTGGGCAGCGACGCCGAGGTGGTGGAACTGAAGGTGCCGGACAGCGAGAAATTTCGCGGGATGCCGCTCAAATCGCTCTATTTCCCGCGCGGCTCCATCGCCGGCGCCATTGTCCGGGGCAGCGAGGTGATCATCCCCTCCGGTGAAACAACGGTCGAGGCCGACGACTCGCTGGTGGTCTTCTTCACCAAGGAAGCGCAGCAGGTGATCGAGGCGACCTTTTCCTGAAACCATGCCGGCCGGAGGCCCCGGCGGCATGAATGCCCCCTTGCCCGGCCATAAACGGACGATCTTCAAAGGATACGACAAACAATGCGCACCGGTGGCGTCCTCAACATCCTTGGCAAACTGCTCATCGTCCTGTCGCTGACGCTGTTGACACCGATTCCGTTCAGCCTCTACTTCAACGACGGCATGGTGCCGATGTTCCTGCTCTGCGCCGCCTGCGGGGCCACCCTGGGCGGGGCGATGGTCGCGCTGTTCCTGCCGGAGCAGGAACTGGGCTACCGGGACGGCTTCGCGGTGGTGGTCTTAAGCTGGGCGCTTTTCGCCTTCATCGGCGCGCTGCCCTACTACTTCTGCGGCGAGATGCCCTCCTTCATCGACTGCTACTTCGAATCGATGTCCGGATTCACCACCACCGGCTCCACCATCCTCACCCAGGTGGAGGTGCTGCCCCAGAGCGTGCTCTTCTGGCGGGCGATGACTCACTGGATGGGCGGGATGGGGATCATCGTCCTCTCGCTGGCGGTGCTGCCGCTCCTTGGCATCGGCGGCATGCAGCTCTTTCAGGCGGAGATGCCCGGCCCCACCAAGGACCGCCTCGCCCCCCGCATCCAGGATACCGCCCGCATCCTCTGGAGCGCCTACTTCCTCTTCACCATCGTTGAAACCCTGCTCCTGATGCTGGGCGGCATGACCTTTTTCGACGCCGTCTGCCACTCCTTCGCCACCCTGGCCACCGGCGGCTTTTCCACCCACAGCGCCAGCATCAACCACTTCCAGTCCGTCTATATCGAGTCGGTCCTCATCGTCTTCATGTTCCTCGCCGGGGTGAACTTCACCCTCCATTATCACGGCCTCCGCGGCCGCTTCGCCGCCTACTGGCAGAACGAGGAATTCCGCCTCTACGTCATCCTGAGCCTCTCCTCGGTGCTGATCCTGATGGCCGCCAACTGGTACTACCAGACCTACGCCAACCTCGGCGAGAATCTGCGCACCGCTCTCTTCAATGTCTACACGGTGATGACCACCACCGGTTTCGGCACCGCCGACTTCGACCAGTGGCCGGCGGTCTGCAAGGTGCTGCTGGTGTCGCTGATGTTCGTCGGCGGCTGCGCCGGCTCCACCGGCGGCGGCATCAAGGTGGTGCGGTTCCTGCTCTTTTTCAAGTACGCCCGCCTGCAGCTCCGCTCCCTGATCCATCCCCGGGCGGTGGGGGTGATCAAGATGGGCCACGTCAAGGTGCCGCAGGAGGTGATGATCTCCATCCTCGGTTTTTTCGCCCTCTACCTCGGCTTCTTTCTCTTAGCCAGCCTGGTGGTCACCGGGCTGGGCGTTGATCTGGTCACCGGCACCACGGCGGTGGTCGCCACCTTGAACAACATCGGCCCCGGCCTCCATTTGGTCGGCCCGGCGCAGAATTTCGGCCACCTGCCGCCCCTGGCCAAGATGATGCTGAGCTTCTGCATGCTGGCCGGCCGCCTGGAACTCTACACGGTGGCGGTGCTGCTGACCCCGGATTTCTGGCACATGGCGAGAAAGCCGGTCTGGCGCTGGACATTGCGATCAACTCAACCAAAGGCCGCGGCGTAAGCCGAATGGCTCGGCAGGGACAAGGGAACCATGAATTGCACGGAAAGCCGATATGACGTGGTGGTGGTGGGCGCGGGCCACGCCGGCTGCGAAGCCGCCCTGGCCGCGGCCCGCATGGGCTGCAAGACCGCCCTCTGCGTGATCAACGTCGACACCATCGGCGCCATGTCCTGCAACCCGGCCATCGGCGGCCTGGCCAAGGGGCACCTGGTCANNGAGATGGCCAAGAACATCGACGCCACCGGCATCCAGTTCCGCCGCCTCAACACCAGCAAGGGACCGGCGGTCTGGTCCTCCCGCGCCCAGGCCGACCGCCTCCGCTACCGGCTGCGGATGAAGGAGGTGGTGGAGGGACAGCCCAATCTCGACATCCTCCAGACCGTGATCGACGGCCTGCTGGTGGAAAACGGCGAGGTCACCGGCGTGGTCAGCTCGCTGGCCGAGGTGTTGCACGCCAAGGCGGTGGTCATCGCCACCGGCACCTTCCTGAACGGCCTCATCCACATCGGCCTCAAATCCTTCCCGGCCGGCCGGATGGGCGATGCGCCGTCGCTCAAGCTGCCCGAGCATCTCCGTGCACTGGGCTTTACCATGGGCCGGATGAAGACCGGCACCCCCCCGCGCCTGGACAGCCGCAGCATCGATTACTCGGAACTCGAGGCCCAGACCAGCGACGAGCCGGCCACCCTCTTTTCCTTCAGCAACACCGGCAAGCCCGCGCTGCCGCAACGGCCCTGCCACATCACCTACACCAACCCGGAAACCCACGCCATCATCCGCGCCGGCACCGACCGCTCGCCCATGTATACCGGCATCATCGAGGGGGTCGGGGCCCGCTACTGCCCCTCCATCGAGGACAAGGTGATGCG
>DHYV01000054.1 GCA_002414225.1 Desulfobulbaceae bacterium UBA5121
CATGGTGTCCATGTACTGGTGGAGTACCCGCCACATGTGGCCGCATTCGCCGCCCAGGATCCACTTGACCCCGAGCCGCTTGGCCTCTGCGTACATCTTGGCGTTCAGCTTTTTCATCATCTCGTTGGAGGTGAAGAGGCCGAAGTTACCGCCCTCCGATGCGTAGGTCGACCAGGTGTAGTCAAGGCCCAGGTGCTCGAAGAGGAGCAGGTAGCCCATGCAGGTGTAGATGCCGGGCTCGGCAAAGACGTCCGCCGACGGGGTTATGAAGAGGATCTCGGCCCCCTTGCGGTTGAAGGAGGGATCGATCCGGACGCCGGTGATCTCCTCGATGTCGTCGCAGAGGTAACCGACGTTCTCCTTGATCGTATGCGGCTGCAAGCCCATGTGGTTGCCGGTACGGTTTGAGTTGGCCGCCGGCTCCAGGATCCAGTTGGTGTTGATTCCCACCAGATGGAGGAGTTCGCGACCCATCATCGTCACCTCGGCGGTGTCGATGCCGTAGGGNNACCGAGCAGCGCCGGCACTCCGTGCACTGGTAGTAGTACATGAACCATTCTTTAAGCACTTCGATGGTCATCGGCCGACCACCGGCCATGCGGCCGAGGATCTTGCCGGCCTTGGTGAAGTCGTTACGGTACACCGACCGCATCAACTCGGCCCGCAGTACCGGCATGTTCTTGGGGTCACCGGTGCCGAGGAAGAAGTGACACTTGTCCGCACAGGCACCGCAGCGCACGCAGCAGTCCATGAAGATCTTCAGGGAGCGGAATTTTTCCAGCCGTTCCCTGAGGCCGTTGAGGATGATCTCCTTCCAGTTCTCGGGCAGCTTCCAGTCTTGGTCCTCGAAGCTGAACTCGCGGGGCGTTCCGCCAAAGACCTGGGGCAGGCTCTTCTGGTGATACGCGTGAATGCTTTGTTTTGCCGGGTAGCAAAAGTTTCCTGACCTGAATTTAACCGGGGTGTCCATCCAGTCCGTGCTCGGGACGGCCCCGGTCATCATGGAAGGATCTTTTGCTACGCTCACACCTAATTGATCTGCTTTTGGATCTGCCATGGTCGTTATTCCTTCTCAACTGGGATATTGGCGCCTGTCATGAACTCTCTGAATTCATCCTCATAGTCGGCATAGGAATGTGGTTTGATGTTGGGATCGTTCCACGGGTTGATATGCCGTACCATCCGGCTGTTGTTGGCCATGTTCCTGGTCGGGCTCAGCCATACGCCGCCCATGTGCATCAGCTTGCTGAACGGGAAGTAGGCCAGCAGGGTGCAGACCAGGAAGATGTGGACGAAGAAGATGGCGCCGATTTGACCGTTGATCTTCGGCGAGAAGGTCGCCAGGCCCACGGCCAGTTCCTTGATGTTGATGACATCGACGCGGATGAAGTAGCGCATCAGGATGCCGGTGATACCGATGGAGAGGATCAGGAAGAGCGGGAAGTAGTCGGCCGGCTGCGAGATGTAGCGGACATTGGCGCTGATCAGCCGCCGCAGGAACAGGAAGGTGATGGCCAGAACGAAGATGATGTCCGACTGGTAGAGCAGCGGCGCGCCAACCTGGAACAGGGCGTCTCCCGCCTCCAGCTGATGGAGGAAGCCGGGGACGTTGCCGCAGAACAGCCGCATGTGGCGGATGACGATGACCAGGAAGGTGTAGTGGAAGAGCAGGCCGAACAGCCAGAGATACTTGCTTGAACCGTAAACCAGTCTCGGGCCGTCATGGATCTCCGCCTTGGTGTTGCGGAACAGAGAGCGGAAGAGAAACACTTCCAGGAGCATGCGGCCGACCACGCCGCCGGTGGTGGAGGGACAGTCAAGCGTGTTCTGCTCGATCCAGGGCAGCGAGTTGGCCTGCCCGCAGGTGGTGGGAATCCGGAACGGTACCGGAGATTTGGCCCAATGAAGTATCTTGTAGATAAATCCCCCGATGAACGTGGCAAATGCCAAATAGGGAATGATTACCCCAAACAGATACTGCAGACCTGCGACCTTCACTCCCAAGAAGGCTACCGCAATGAGTGCCAAGACTGCAATGAAGGGATATAGGACTTTCATTTACCATTACCTCGCTTCATGTGAACTGTGAATGTTTATCGGTTCGATCTTGGTCTGCGCTTCGTTTTCCTGACGCATCAGGGCAGAAGGACAGACAGCGTTTTCGGTGATGATGTGCGTTCCTCTTTTCAGCTCGTTGAGCCGTACCACAAATATCCGTTCCCGGCTCGCCATGTACATGTCAAAGACCCGAAAGGAAATGGCGTCAATCCTTTGTTCAAAGGCAAGCCACTCGTCGAGGCTGAGACATGCGTCACCCTTTGATCTCTTGTTTTCGTCTTTGACCACCTCCTTCAATAGGTAGAGGAACGAAACTGCTTCCGATGGCGAGAATTCCTGCACCGCCCTGATTCGAACCAAATCTTCCAGGGCCGAAAGGGCGGCATCGATTTCGGTATCGTGGCAAAGGTGTTTGTAGAGCGTGGTGAGGGCGTGGGTGATGTTGTAACCCACCGGGTTTGCAAAGGGATTTTTCTGCTTTTTGAAGATTGCCGCGCCACCGGATGGATAGGTGGCGAGGACACGATCAATCCAGCGATCGAGGATTTCACCGTTTTCTTGTAAGAAATCACCTATTTTCATGCTGGAACCATAGTTGTTGGCCGGGTAATTGTTGCAGACATGCTTAAACATGAATGTCCATTCATAACATGGTGGGAATCAGTCCTAGCATGTTTGTCTGTATTTTTCAATACAAAAAAGAGTTTCGGCGGGCGTGCCAGGGCACTGGAATTACACCGGGGCGGCCCGCCGGCCTGCCGTTCGCCCTGCGGCCGTCGTCCTTTTGCAACGAGGACTTCGGAGAGGTTGCGGCATTGCTGGATTCGGGGCGCGGGGCGACGAAGAAACCGTGCTCTGCGGGCAGGACGATAGTGGGTGCCACGTCCCAATCTCGGCATGCTTCGCAGCTGGGTCCGGGGAGGGGCGGGAAGTGCTCGCGGGGTCATGAAACCGTGTCGATGAGGATACCGGCTTCCTGGTCGAGGTTGCGGAGAAGGAGGGGGAGGTCGGCAAGATCGATGGTAAGGTCGGCGACGATTCGGCAGGCATCCTCGTCGTGGCAGTCATAGACATCGATGAGGAATCCGGCGTCGGTGGCGATGAGCACCAGGCGGATGGGGACTGCCTGCTGGGCGAGGCTGTCGTTGACCTTGCCGATCATGGTGCGAACGTCTTTTTCCGCCTCGGCGGTGAGTGGCGCGCTTTGCCGCGGGGTGCGGCCTTGCTGCTCCCTGTCGCGGCGCCAGCGTTTCAGGAGCTGGTCCACGGGCGTGGTGGGGCGAACCTTCGCCACCGGTTCCAGATCCTGGTGGATCGGTTTGGGCGTCGGGGATGGGGTCGGGGTCGGTTTTTTGATCTCGTACACTACCATGCGGCCAGTCTCCCCGGTTGCTCGTGGTGAGTAAGAGGGGGGGGCTGCTGCGCCGCCCTCCCCGTGGGGGGGGGAGGGGCGCTGAACCCACTATCGGAAACGTTGCCTCCTAGCCAGCGTATCGGTGCAATGCCTTTTTTTCTGTAATGCTATGGCAAGGTGCCCCGAAGGGGTGGTTGCCTGGTCCTACAGCTCGATCTCCATGCCTTCGCGGGCAAAGAAGACCTCTGTGGGGCCGAATTTGCCGGGCTGACAGTAGATTTCGGTCAGCTTATCGAGCTGGGCGTCGGTGCGCATGGGATCGTGATGGAAGAGGGCGAGGCGTTTCACGCCGACCCGGTTGGCGGTGGCGATGGCGTGCTCGATGGTGGAGTGGCCCCAGCCGTATTTGCCGTTGTGATATTCGCTTTCAGTGTACTGGGTGTCGTGGATGAGCAGGTCCGCACCGGCGAAGTACTGTTCGACCATGCCGTTCTGCTCGCTGGCGACCATGTCGCCCTCGGCGGCCATGGCCTCATCGTAGGAGGGATCATCGGGGTCGGTGATGAACAGGTTGCGGTACGGCTCGTGGTCGTATGCGGTACAGAAGACCTTGCCCTGGTGTTCGAAGCGGTAGCCGAGACAGAGAATGGGGTGGTTGAGGTACTTGGTGGTGAGCGAGATGCCGTCGCCCAGGTCGAAGCGCCCCTCCTTGAGGTCGAAGTACTGGATGTCGGCGGCGAGTTCCGCTTCTCGAACCGGAAAGTAGCGGTAGGTCATCTGGCCGCCGACGATGGTCTCCAGGGTATCCCGCTCAAAGCTTACCGGCCCATGCACCTTGAGACGGGTGGTGGGCAGGTAGATGGGGGTGAAGAAGGGGAACCCCATGATGTGATCCCAATGGGTGTGGGAGAGGTAGAGTTCAGCGTTGATGGGGCCCTTGGGCAGATCGTGGCCCATCATGAAGTTACCCAGTTCGCGGATGCCGGAGCCGGCATCGATGATGATCAATCGGTCCGGGTCGGTGCAGCGCAGTTCGATGGAGACGGTATTGCCGCCGTACTTGGCGGTGAGGGGGCCTGGGCATGGGATGGAGCCGCGAACGCCCCAGAACTTGACCTTCATGATGGCTGTTGCGCCTCCTTGCTGATGCGCAGGAAGATCTGCGCTTTTTCGATCTCGGCGGTCACGGTGTGCCGCAGGGCGGTCATGTCGTTCCAGGTGAGTCCCAGGGCCTTGAGGAGAAAGGCTATGATCGGTCCTTCGGGATAGGGGTCGCCGGCGGAACCGAAATCGAAAAGATTGGCGTAGGTGTTGGCCAGGGCGACAACGGCGGCGAGCATGCGGTTGTCCTGGGTGGCGTTGCTCGGTTCGTGGTGGAAGTAGAGCGATTCGGTGATGTTGGCGCTCAACTGCCATTTTTCGGCAATCATCTTGCCCACCACGCCGTGGTCGAAACCCAGCACCATGGTCTCGGCATTGCGCAGCGGGCTCTGGTCCAGGGATGAGAGTTCCATGGCCTGAATGTACTCGGTGGCCAGGCAGTTGTTGAGGGGGATCTTGCCGAGGTCGTGCAGAAGGCCGGCGACAAAGTATTCCTCGCGCATTGCCACCGGGATACCCATGCGGCCCGCAAGCGTTTTGGCGGTGACGCCGACGCTGATCGAGTGGGTCCAGAACTGATCCATGGAGAGCGTCTGGAACGACTCCTCTTGATTGAAGGAGCCAAGAATGGCGGTACTGAGCGCCAGGTTTTTGACCGTATTGATGCCCAGCATGATGATCGCCCGGGTGAGCGAGGTGATGTGGTTGGGCAGCGAATAGTAGGCCGAGTTGATCAGTTTCAGAACCTGGCCGGTGAGCACCGGGTCGAGCGAGATGACCTTGTTGAGATCGTTGGGGGCGGTGTTGGGTTGGTTGCAGACTTCCAGAACCTTGGTCACCGTGGTGGACAGACTGGGCATCTTGTCGATGTAATCCCGAATCCGTTTGACACGCTGTTCCTTGGTGAGGGGGAAGTCGGACATGGGGGGCGGGCCATATGCCGAAGAGCCGCGGTTAGGACCAAGCTCAATGGCTTTTGTGTGTAAATCCTTGAAATAAATTAATTTTTTGGTGCCTTGGGCTGCGTGCCCAAAGGAGCATTTGGCATCCATAATACCGGATGGGGTGCAGTCGGTCAAGAAAGGGAGGCTTCAACAACCGTGCTTGATTAAAAAATCATGAACTAGTTCGTTCATGACTTCTATCTGGTCACGTCCGGTTTCATGGATGATGATCCAGGTGCAGCGCCGAAAGGCGCGGTAGAGATCTGGGCGGACATGGAGGGTGAGGGGCACGGTTTCCTGCGGGTCGGTGGGGGTGGGGTGGGGTATTTCGTCCATGGTCGCTCCCTGGCGGTGCGGGCGTCGGCCGGCAACACTGTTGGCCTGGTCAGGGGTTTTCGCGGCGATGAAAGGCGACCGCCTCGGCGTAGGTGATGCCCGAGCCGCCGAAGATGTCCAGGGCGCTGCCGATGGTGGCGTCAAGTCGTCCCTGGCCGAGCTCCTTAAGCCGTTCGAGATCGGCCAGGCTGCGCACCCCGCCGGCATAGGTGGTGGCGACGGGGGAGCCTGCCCCCAGGGTAGCGGCCAGGGTGGCGTCAATGCCGCCGCACTTGCCCTCCACGTCCACGGCATGGATGAGAAATTCATCGCAGAAGCGGGCGAAATAGGCGAGGCTCGCCTCGTTGACCGTGAGGCTGGTGAACTTCTGCCAACGGTCGGTGACCACGAAGTATTCGCCGTCGCGCAGCCGGCAGCTTAAGTCGATGATCAACCGTTCCCGTCCCACCGCCGCAACCATTTCCCGCAGCCGGTCTTCAAGGACCATGCCGTCCTTGAAGACGTAGGAGGTGACGATAACGCCGGCCGCCCCGGCGTCGAGCCAGCGGCGGGCGTTGGCGGCGGTGATGCCGCCGCCTATTTGAAGGCCGTCGGGATAGGCGCGCAGGGCGTCCAGGGCTGCCTCATCGTTGCCCGGCCCGAGCATGATCACGTGGCCACCGATGAGGCCGTCACGGCGGTACATGGCGGCGAAGTGGGAGGGCGGCTGGTCGGCGGTGAAGTTGGTTCGCAGAGCATGGTCACCGGCGTCCGAAAGGGTTGAGCCGACGATCTGTTTCACCGCGCCCTGGTGGAGATCGATGCAGGGTCTGAATTTCATGGCAGGCACAGGTTGCCGCCGCCCTGTGGCGGGGCATTGGCCAAGGCAGTCGGCAGGCGGGGTGCCCCGGCGAGGGTAACATTCATTAGTAGTAATGATATAAAAAAAGCGGAGGGGTTGCCTCCGCTTCGGGGAATACCATGGATCGTCGGAGAGCCGGATCAGGCTCGAAAAGCCCTTATCCCTGGATGATCAGTGAAACCGGATCGAGGTTCAGGGTGGTGCCGGGGGCAACACAGCCGGTGCTGTCCTTGAGGATGTTGAGCTTGTTGTGACCGTGCTCGGTGTCCGGCTGGATCTGCATGATGGTGTCGAAGAGGTCGTCCACATCGTGACAGGGGGCGGGCACGCCAATGGCGCTCACCCGATCGTCCTCGCGGTGGCTGACCGCCGAGAACCAGATGTTCATTCCCATCACTTCCATGAGTTCCCGCAGGTCGGCAAGCCCTTCGCGGGTGGCGGTGGCGAAGTCGAATCCGTCGATGATCAGGCAGTCGGGGCGGTAGACGTCCTGCTGCACCAGATCGTTGAGCCGTTCTTCGAGCTTGGGGCGGTTGAAGGAGGAGACGTTGAAGGTCATGATCATGCGGTGGCGCATGATCTCCTCTTCCACCGCAGCGGCGTTTTCGAGCTGGGAGGCGGTGGCGATATCCTTGAAGATGTCGTCGTACCAGACCCGGGTCTTGTCCAAGGACTGGCCGATGCTGACATGGATGATTTTGTTGTCCCGCAGGATGCTGTCAAGGGCGATCTGGACGAGAATGGCGGTCTTGCCCAGGCCGGCGCGAGCAATGACCAGTCCCATCCGCTGGGCGATCGGATTTCCTTTGGCATCCTGGGTGAGGATCCGGAGAGGATTTTTGGCGATCAAATCCTTTTTCAACATAGGTACTCTCCTCGTGTCTGCTATAAAATGGCCGAGTTTGCTCTCTCGACCGTACTATACCTTTTTTCGGCGGCGCCGCGAAAGCGGCAATCCAGTCGGTTTTCAGATTTGTGTGCCGACCGGCAGAAAAATTATTTCTTGTCCTTCTCTGCCTTGGCCTTTTTGATGATCTCCTCGGCAACCCCCTTGGGCACCGGGCGATAGGTGGCGAATTCCATGGTGAACTCGGCCTTGCCCTGGGTGAGGGAACGGAGCACCGTGGAGTAGCCGAACATCTCGGAGAGCGGCACCTCGGCCTCGACTACGGTGTAGGTCCCCTCTTCGCTGGTACCGATGATCATGCCACGGCGCTGGTTGATGCTGCCCATGATGCCGCCCTGGAACTCGGTGGGGCCTTCCACCGCCACCTTCATGATCGGTTCCATGATCACCGGCTTGGCCTTCATGTAGCCTTCCTTAAAGCCGCCGATGGCGGCGAGCTGGAAGGCGATGTCCGAGGAGTCCACGGCATGGGAGGCGCCGTCGTTGATGACGCAGCGCACCCCGTTGATCTGTGCCCCGGCCAGGGCGCCTTTTTCCAATGCCTTCTGAAAGCCCTTGTCGCAGGAGGGGATGTACTCGCGGGGGATGGTGCCGCCGACGATATTGTCGACAAACTCGTAGTTGCCCTCCTCGAGCGGTTCCATGTAGCCAGCCACGCGGCCGAATTGGCCCGAGCCACCGGTCTGTTTCTTGTGGGTGTAGTTGAAGTCGGCCCGCTGGGTGATGGTTTCACGGTAGGAAACCTGGGGAGCGCCCACCTCCATCTCGGCCTTGTACTCGCGTTTCATCCGCTCGATGTAGACCTCAAGGTGCAACTCGCCCATGCCGCAGACGATGGTTTCGTTGGTCTCGGCGTCGACATAGGTACGGAAGGTGGGGTCTTCCTTGGTGAAGCGGTTGAGGGCCTTGGACATGTTGACCTGGGCCTTGTTGTCCACCGGCTTGATGGACAGCGAGATAACCGGCGCCGGGACGTGCATGGAACTCATGGACACCGAGATGTCCGGCGAGGTGAAGGTGTCGCCCGAGGCGCAGTCGATGCCGAACAGGGCGACGATGTCGCCGGCCGGTGCCTCATCGATGTCTTCCATTTCGTCGGAGTGCATCCGAACCAGGCGGCCGATCTTGACCTTGCGGCCGTCACGGCTGTTGACGATGGTGTCGCCCTTGCGCATGGTGCCCTGGTAGACGCGGATATAGGTGAGCTGGCCGTAGCGGCCTTCCTCAAGCTTGAAGGCAAGCGCGATAAGCGGATCATCGGGGTTGTTGGAAACGGCGAACTGTTCCTCGTCCTTGGAAAGGTCAAGGGCGGTGTTCTCTACCTCGGTAGGGGTGGGCAGGTAGTAGTTGACCGCGTCGAGCATGGGCTGTACGCCCTTGTTCTTGTAAGCAGAGCCGATGAAGACCGGGGTCAGCTCAAGGGAGATGGTGCCCTTGCGCACCGCCTCGCGGATCATCTCCGGGGTGGGGGTGCCCTCGAGTACTGCTTCCATCAGTTCGTCGGAGAACATGGAGGCGGCGTCGAGGAGTTCCTCGCGCCTGGTCTCGCATTCGGCGGCGATCGCGGCGGGGATCTCGGCCTCGCGGATGGTTTCACCGTTGTCGCCTTCGAAGTAGAGCGCCTTCATGGTCACCAGATCGACCACACCCTTCATGTCGCCTTCAAGACCGATGGGTACCTGCAGCATCACCGCGTTCAGCTTCAGCTTTTCGCGCAGCTGGCCGGTGACCCGCTCGGGGTTGGCGCCGGTGCGGTCGCACTTGTTGATGAAGGCGATGCGGGGAACCTTGTAGCGGTCCATCTGGCGGTTGACGGTGATCGACTGGGACTGAACGCCGCCCACCGAGCAGAGGATGAGTACCGCGCCGTCAAGCACGCGCAGCGCCCGCTCTACCTCGATGGTGAAGTCAACGTGCCCCGGGGTGTCGATGATGTTGATGTTGTGGTCCTTCCAGGTGCAGTAGGTGGCGGCGGACTGGATGGTGATGCCGCGCTCCTTTTCAAGTTCCATGGAGTCCATTTTGGCGCCGACGCCGTCCTTGCCGCGAACCTCATGGATGGCGTGGATCCGCTGGGTGTAGAAAAGAATGCGTTCGGTCAGCGTGGTTTTGCCGGAGTCGATATGGGCACTGATGCCGATGTTGCGTACTCTGTTCAGGTCTTTTTTCATCGCAGTTTCCTTCAACCAGTCCTAAAATTCTGGCATGTGGGCCAGCCACTGCCGGGTCGGCGCCAATTTCTTACGGATGACGGGCTCAAAAAGTATTAAAAAAACGGCCTCATGGTGCAGGAGGCCGTCCGTGGGCGGAGTATAAAAACGCTTTATTTAACCGTAACGAAAAACCCTGTCAAGAGAAAAGGGGAAGCGGCCGGCAGTGGTCGGCGCTTCCCCTTTTGCCCGGTTTAGGCCGGTCCGAAAGCGTCGGCGAAGAGCTTGTCGATGGCGGCCCGGCCGGCGTCGGTGAGGTCGCGGGTGCCGGAACCCACCAGGGTGGGGTGGCTGATCTTCGGGGTGTCCTCCTGCCAGCCGCCGTGCTGCCAGGTGTACCATTGGCCGCGTTCCTGATCGAAAACGCTCAACGGCCGGTTGAACAGCTTGGCCAGTTCCACCGCCCAGCCGGTGCCGCCCTTGACGGTGTTGTCGGGCTGGATGGCGCCGATGGCGAACACCTGATGGCCCTTGTTGACCATGTGGAAAATGGTCTGCAGCACCTTACGGATCTTATCCGCCTCGTAGTAGTCGCGGTTCATCATCTTGGAGGCGAGTTCCATGCTGATGTCGCCCCGCTTCAGCTCATCCTCGGCGAGTACCACGAGGTGCTTGCGGCGATCCGGGGTACGACCGGCAAAGGTGAAGTTGACCTCCTTGATTCCCCATTTTTCGGCTGCTTCACCAAAGGCGCATTCCGCGCCCTTGAGACCGCCGCTGTACAGTGTGCATGTCTCCTTCTGTACCATGTGTCGAGCCCTCCCATGTCCGTCAAGAAGATGGGAATCTTGAAGAATGGTCCTCTTCCCCAAGATACCCAAATGGTTTGCGAGCCGGATGCCGCGCCGGTCGCCAGCTTCCTCGGGTACCAGTCCGGCAAGCCGGGTGCTGGAGAGAAAAAAAAGGGGTTACGTACGAAGCCCACGTAACCCCTTTTGCTAGTAATGTGGTGCCGAGACCAGGATTTGAACCAGGGACACACGGATTTTCAGTCCGTTGCTCTACCAGCTGAGCTATCTCGGCAAAATCGGGGCTACTATATTGGGCGACGCATCTCTTGTCAAGATGTTTGTTCGTCGGCCACGACCATGGTGCCGGCCAGCCTGTCATGCCAGGTCGCCTGCTCCCGGTCGACCAGCATCCAGAGGAAACCCGCCCCCAGGGGCAGAGCGGAAACAAGGGTGCCGACCCAACGCAGGAAGGCGCCGCCGGCAGGGAGTGGTTCACAGTTCACGGTGACCACCCGGATGCCCATGAGCAGCTTGCCGATGGTCTGGCCGCCGCAGGCGTGGAGCACCGTGCTGTACACCGGCATGGTGACCAGCGGGGTCAGCAGAAAGATCGAGATGTAGGCGATGGCCGTGGCCAGCAGATCCGAGGGATGTGCGGCGGGCGCTTGTCCAAGGACGACGCCGAGTCCCAGAAAGAAGCCGCAGTGGAGGGCGCCCAGCAGGGCGCTGTCGATGGCAAGAGCCATGGCCCGGCTCACGAAGCCGGCCTGGCGGACGTCATCCTTCATCACTTTCCAGTTTCAAGCCGGACGACTCGAGGGGCGTTTGCTTTTTGGGGGAAGCGGCGGTGGCGCTGCTGCCGGGCTCGTCGTCCATCAGGAGCGAGAGGTCGAAGATCTCGTCGTCGGCGCCGGAATGGGGCGCAGAGGATTTGCCGGCGGCGCTTTTCTTGTCGATGAGGTCGGAGAGGTCGATTTCTTCAAGGTCAAGGGCGGGAGCCGGGCGCTCCTGTTTGTCCGGCCCGGCGAGAGCCACGGTTTCTTCGGCCCGGGGGGCGGGCGGGGTGAGATCCTCGAGATTGAGTTCGAGTTCCCGCGCCTCTTCCCCCTCCTGGGATTCGGCGGGAGGGATGGCTTCCACGGCCGCGGCCGGCGGGGCGGATTCTTCGATGCTGAGTTCGATTTCGCCCGCGGGTTCTGGGCGGGCCTCGGCGAGATCGATGGCCCCCGCGGCTTCCTCTTCCTGGGGCTCGGCGAGGTCGATGGCTTCCATGGCCGCGGCCGGCGTGGCGGGCTCTTCGATGCTGAGTTCGATTTCACCCGCGGGTTCCTGGCGGGCCTCGGCGAGGTCGATGGTCCCCGCGGTTTCTTCGACCTGGGGGGCGGGCGGGGTGAGATCGTCGAGATTGAGTTCGATTCCCAAGGTTTCCTCTTCCTGGGGCTCGGCGAGGTCGATGGTGTCCACGGCCTCGGCCGGCGTGGTGTCCTCCTCGCCGATGTTGAGTTCAATCTCCTGCTGGCCCTCTCCCCCGAGGCCGGCGAGATCGACGGCAAACTCTTCTCCCGGCGGTTCGCCGCCTGTCTCTTCGGCCAGGGAAAGATCAAACTCAGGCATCTCCGCTGCTGTTTCCTCGCTGGCCAGGCCAATCTGCTGGCTCTCCGTCTCCAGGGCTTCGAAGAGGGCTGCCGTGCCTTCCCGCGGCTCTTCCGCCACGGTGGCGACGTCACCGCCAGATGCCTCCGTCTCGGCAGGGGTGCTCAATGCCGCTCCCAGGAAGAAAGGCGGGATGGTTTTCTGTCCCGTCCCCTGATAAGCCATTACAATCCCTGTCCAGTCGGCGCCGCATTTTGGGCAGGACTGTTGCTGGTCAAATGAAATGAAGCTGCATTTGGGGCATCGCATCGGCAATTTCCTTGCTATTATTTGTGGCAGGGGCCTTTTTTGAATGTAGTATACCTCTTATCCGACGGTCAAGAAATTCATTCCCGGTCCGGCAATGGATAAGGAGTGATTTCAGCGGTATGGCCCCAAGCGGCCGGAAAGGGGTAGCAATGCCTTGCAAAAAAACAGACTTCAGGATACTCTGCCGACATTATTGTACATTATAGGACGTGTCCCTTCTTTGCTGTTGAGGGGAAATCGCATGAGGAGATTGCAGACTATGCGTCGTTTCTGCCGTTTGCCGTTGTGGTACCCCCTTGTCGGCTTCTTGCTGCTCGCCGGCTGTCATGGGCAGCCGGTCCGCCACCTTTCATCCGACGTTTGCCTGCTGCTGCCCGGCCAGATGACCAAGAAGGACGTGCTCGGCTATCTCGGCGACCCCAGCCAGCGGCGGATCGGGTCTGGCGGTCAGGAAGTCTGGGTCTACTACGACGTCAAGAAGAGCACCCTCCGCAAGACCCCCTGGATTGGCGACCGGCTCGGCTACGCGAATTTTGACGTGGTCACCATTACCTTTGCCGGCGACTTGATGCGGGCCTGCGTCTACCGCTCGTTGACCGAGGAGGAGTTCGCCAAGGCGGGTCTGAACGTGGACGCCGACGCCGGCCGAGGCGATCAGGGTGATCGCTAGTCTTTTTCTCCCCCGTCGGGGGCGCCCCCCCCAGCACCCCATCGAGATGTGTAGACGAAGCAGCAGAGAGGTGAATGTTTGACCGTTTTATTCTCCGCCGCGTCCACCCATGCCTATGAAAAGGCGCGGTCCCGGATGGTGCGCGAGCAGCTTGAACCGCGCGGCATCAACGATCCCCGGGTGCTGGCGGCCATGGACAGGGTGCCGCGCCATCTCTTTGTCGACGACGCCCTTCATGCCCAGGCCTATGGCGATTTTCCCCTGCCCATCGGCGAGGGGCAAACCATCTCCCAGCCATATATGGTGGCCCTGATGACCCAGCTACTGGGGCTCACCGGCAAGGAGCGGGTGCTTGAGGTGGGCACCGGCTGCGGCTACCAGACCGCCGTGCTGGCCGCACTCTGCGAGCAGGTCTATACCGTCGAGCGGATCAAGGCCCTGCACGTAAGGGCGCGGCGGGTCTTTGACCGGCTCCATATCTTTAACCTGCTCGGCAAGATCGACGACGGCACCCTCGGCTGGCCTGAGCACGCCCCCTATGATGCCATCATCGTCACCGCGGCCGGTCCCACCGTGCCGGATCCCCTGGTCGAGCAGCTGGCCGACCCCGGAGTGCTGGTGATTCCGGTGGGCGAACGGGGCAGCCAGCAACTGGTGGTGGTCCGCAAGGAGGCGGGCGAGGTGACGAGCCGCACCGTGGAGGATGTTCGTTTCGTAAGCCTCATCGGTGACCACGGCTGGCGCGAACAGCATGGCTGAGTCGGTGATGTCGGGGGGGCCGCGCCGCAGCTTGCTCCGTCGCGCCTATGACTGGGGGCTTGAGTGGGTGCAGCGGCCCCACGGCGAGTGGGTGCTCTTCCTGCTCGCCGTGGCTGAATCCTCTTTTTTTCCCATCCCACCCGACGTCTTTCTCATCGTGCTCGCTATCGCGACACCCAAGCGGGCCTTCCGCTACGCGGCCATCTGCAGTGTCGGGTCGGTGCTGGGCGGCATGCTGGGCTACGGCCTGGGGCTGCTGTTCATGAACTCGGTGGGCCATCGGATCATCGATTTCTATGGGCTCACCGACAAGTTTGCCGTGGCCGGCGACCTTTACCGTCGGTACGATGCCTGGGCGGTGGGCGCGGCGGGCTTTACCCCCATCCCCTACAAGCTCTTCACCATCACCGCCGGCGCCTTCCGCATCGATTTTTTCACCTTCGTGCTCGCCTCGCTGGCGTCGCGGTCGGCGCGCTTCTTCCTGGTGGCCGGCTTCATCTATCGTTTCGGCGCGTCGGTGCGCTACTTCATCGAGCGTTACTTCAACCTCCTCACCTTTGCTTTCCTCGGCCTGTTGATCCTGGGTTACCTGTTGATCAAGTGGGCGTTCTGAGCCGGCGGCGCCTGTTGCGGCCCGCTCAACGGCCGCCGCTGCCAACCGCCGTGGCCAGTCGGTTGACCCGGGCCATGGCCTCGGCCTCGTCAAAGGCGAGCAGGGCGCGGTCGCGGAGCACCAGGCGGCCGTCGATGATCACCGAGCGCACGTCCCGGCCACTTGCCGCGTAGACCAGAAGGTCCGGCGAGTAGAAGGGGGTGAGGCCGGGCTGGGCGAGGTCGATGAGGATGCAGTCCGCCCTGGCGCCCGGGGCGAGGCGGCCGATCTCGTCAGCAAGCCCCAGAACCCGGGCGCCGCTGGTGGTGGCCATGTCAAGGAGTCTCGGGGCCGGCAGGGAGGTGGGGTCGGCGGCATGCACCTTTTGGAGCTTGGCGGCCAGGTCCATCTCGGCAAAGAGGTCGAGGGTGTTGTTGCTGGCGCAGCCATCGGTGCCGAGCCCCACCGTCACTCCCCGGCGGTCGAGGTCGGCCAGCGGGGTGACGCCCGAGGCGAGTTTCATGTTGCTGCCGGGGCAGGCCGCCACCCGGCTGCCGCTGGCGGCGAGGATTTCCCGGTCCTCCTCGTCGAGCCAGATGCAGTGGACGCAGATCGTGTCGGCGTCGAGGATGCCTAACGCCTGGAGGTGGCGGGTGGGGGTTTCGGCCTGGGGGGCGATGAGCCGGTTTGCCTCGTCGATGCTCTCGGCGAGATGGATGAAGAAGGGCACCCCCCGTTCCCTGGCCAGGGCCTTGCCGGCTTTGATGGTGGCCGGGCCGCAGGTGTAGGGCGAGTGGCAGAAGACCGCCGGGGTGATGCGCGGCTCCCGGCCCTGCCAGCGGTCGAGGAAGCGGGCCACGGCGGCGATGTTGTCGGCCGGGTCAGGCACGCCGGGGGCCGGGAAATCGATGAGCCCCTGGGCCGCCACGGCGCGGAGCCCGGCGTCGCGGAAGGCCTCGGCCGCCGCGTTTTCGTGGAAGTAGCTGTCGCCCACGCAGGTGATGCCGGCTCGGATCATCTCCGCTGCGGCCAGCTTGCTGCACCAGTAGACCATCTCCGGGTTGACAAAGCGGGCCTCGGCCGGGAAGATGTGTTGGGTGAGCCATGTCATGAGGTCGAGGTCGTCGGCCAGGCCGCGGAAGAGGGTCATGGCGGCGTGGCAGTGGGTGTTCACCAGGCCGGGCATGGTGAGGGTGTTGCGGCCGTCGATGGTGGTGCCGGCCTGAGGCAGGACGGAAAGCTCTGCCATTGGCCCCAGGGCGGCGATGCGGCCGTCGCGGATGGCGAGAAAGCCGCGGTCGATGGTGGCGGTGCCGTGGGCGGCAAGGGGCAGGAGGGTGGTGTCGGTGATGAGGATGTCGTAAGACATGACGCGGCTCTTGTGAGGGTTTGAGGTCAGCGGAATAGCCGACGTTCAGGCTAAAGCAAAGTGGCCGGCTTGTAAAGGGCTGGGCCGGGCAAGATCCTGATGAGGAGGAAGGCGATGAACGGTGCGGAGTTGTTGCTCGAATGTCTTGTTGCGGAGGGGGTGGAGTACATCTTCGGCATCCCCGGCGAGGAAAATCTCCACCTCATGGACGCGCTCCTCGATTCACCCATCCGGTTCGTCACCTGCCGTCACGAGCAGGGGGCGGCCTTCATGGCCGATGTCTACGGGCGGCTCACCGGCCGGGCCGGGGTGTGTCTCGCCACCCTGGGGCCGGGGGCCACCAATCTGGTCACCGGGGTCGCCGACGCCGACATGGACAACGCCCCCCTGGTGGCCATCGCCGGCCAGGCCGCCACCACCCGTCTCCACAAGGAGTCGCATCAGGTGCTCGATCTGGAGCAGCTCTTTCAGTCGATCACCAAGTACAGCTGCCGGATCCTCTCCCCGGCCACCATCACCGAGTCGGTACGCAAGGCATTCAAGCTTGCCCAGACCGAAAAGCCTGGCGCCTGTTTTATAGAGTTCCCGGAGAACATCGCCCGCCTGGAGGTGGAGGACGCGCCGCTTGCGGTGCGGTCGCCGGCGTCGGCCGAGCCGCCGGCAAGCCGTATCGAAAAGGCCGCCCGCCTCATCGCTGCCGCCCGCTCGCCCATCATTCTGGCCGGCAACGGTGCGGTTCGCGGCGGCGCCGCCGCGGCACTCACCGCCTTTGCCGAGGCCCTCAACATCCCCGTGGCCCATACTTTCATGGCCAAGGGGGTGATTCCCTTCAGCCACCCGCTCTGCCTGGGCAGTGTCGGGCTGCAAGCCAGGGACCACGTGAGCTGCGGCTTTGGCCGGGCCGACTGCATCATCTGCATCGGCTACGATCTCGTGGAGTACCATCCCCATCTCTGGCATCCCGATGGAGACCGGACCATCATCCATATCGATCAGAGCCCGGCCGAGGTGGACCGCCATTACGGGGTGTCGGTCTGCGTGGTGGGCGAGATCGGGAGCAGCCTGGCCCGGCTTGCCGCGCTGGTCGCGCCCCGGCCGGGCAACCATCTGCGGCCGCTGCGCGATGCCCTCACCCGCGACATGGCCCGCCATGCCGACGACCTGGGTTTCCCGGTCAAGCCGCAGAAGCTGATCCACGACCTGCGCCTGGCGCTGGCCGCCGAGGATATCGTCATCTGCGACGTGGGAGCCCACAAGATGTGGATGGCCCGTATGTTCCCCTGCGAACGGCCCAACACCTGCATCATTTCCAACGGCTTCGCCTCCATGGGCATTGCCGTGCCCGGCGCGGTGGCCGCCAAGTTGGCCTGCCCGGACCGGCGGGTGGTGGCGGTGAGCGGTGATGGCGGTTTTCTGATGAACTCCCAGGAGATCGAAACCGCGTTGCGGTTGGAACTGGCCCTGGTTATCCTGGTCTGGACCGACGCGAGTTACGGTCTCATCGAGTGGAAGCAGCTCAACGGCTTCAAGCGGCCGAGCCATGTCCATTTCAACAACCCGGATCTGGTCCGCTATGCCGAATCCTTCGGGGCCAAGGGCTATCGGGTGGAAACGGCGGCCGAACTCCTGCCCATTCTCCGGCAGGCCCTGGCCGACGACACGGTGGTGGTCATCGACTGCCCGGTGGACTATCGCGAGAATCTGCGGCTCACCGCGGAGTTGGGAGAGATGGTCTGCCCCGTGTGATGGGGACCGTTAGCCATGGCGATTAGCTGTTCAGCGATTCGCTTGATTTTAAAGGCCACCGGCGAGCAGCCACTCGCGCTCCGTCTCACACCGCCAGGTCCACTTCCTGGACCGTGCCGGCGGTGCCGTCCTCGCGTACAAAGAGCGAACTCTGGCGGATCCGGCCCAGGGTAACGTTGGCGGCGTCGGTGAGGCGGAATTCGCTCTCCACCGGCTTGAGGTAGAGGGCGCCGATGTTGCGGTCGGCAAGGCTTGCCAGGGTGTCGTTCCCCTCGGCGTCCTTGCTCCACAGGCGGAGCGAGGAGAAGATGGGGTCGTTGGCGTCGAGCCAGCCGTTCTGGTCGCTGTCGTAGTCCGCGAGTTCGGCGAAGCCGTGGCCGCTTGCCGGGCCGAACAGTTCGGAGCCGTTGTTGATCACCCCGTCCTGGTTGCGGTCCAGGGCGAGGAAACCGCTGCCGGCGGCAAGTTGGGCAACCTCTTCGGCGGTGCCGTCGTTGTCCAGATCAAAGGCGAAGGCGGCGTCGGTGAGTTGGGCGGCGGTGCCGTCGAAGTTCACCACCAGCGGATCGGTGAGCAGGGCATCGCCGGCTCGGATGGAGATATCGGTGCTTTCGACGTAAGCCCGGGCCATGGCGAGATCAAGGGTGAAGTCGATGGTCCTGCCGTCGCCGGTCTGGATCCGGCCGGCGGCCGAAACCGTGGTGGTTTCCTCTTCGCGGAAGCTGGTATGGGCATCGTAGGCGAGGCCCCAGCCCGCGCCCTGTTGCGGTGTCTCTCCCGTGGGCGGGGAGGGTGGGGCGGCGCCGCTGTCCTGCGGCGAGAAACTGGTAACCCGGATCTTCCGGCCGGTGAGGATTTCCAGGGTGCGGCGGATCGCCTCAAGCCGCGGGTCGAGTGAAGGCGTTTCTTCGGGCGGGGCTGTGGCGCTTTCCCTGGTCCGGCTCGCGGCGAGGGCCTGGGCGGAAAACGATGTCGAGTCGGCCACCGGTGGCGTGTTCCGGTTTTCGGCCGGCTGGGCATCGGTCCGTGGCTGTCGGGTGCCCTCCCAGACCCGGAGGGATTCGCTGGTTTCGCGTTCGCTGGTGAGAGAGTGGCTTGCGGTGAGGTCAACGGTGGCGGCGGCGATTTCCATGGCAGGGGGCTCCGCAGGTGGGGTGAAAAGGCTTTATTGCCTTATCGGCACCTGGCGGGGCAGGGTGAAACTATTTGGCGCCGCGTTCAGGTGAGGCGGACGAGTTCCACCTCGCCCCAGGCGCCGAGCCGGTCTTGGTGGATGATCACCGCCCCGGCAAGGCCGGGGATGGTCCGGGCTATCGCCAAGGCGCGTTCGATGTCGCTCCCCTGCTTGACCTCGTTGCCGAGCCGTGTGGCGGCTGCGTCGGCAAGCAGGGTGGATGCGGCCACCGCGGTTACCGCGTCGGCCTTGCCCAGGCTCAATGAGTGGCCGATGCGGCCCGAGGAGGTACAGACGCCGATGGGCATCCGTTCGGCGGCGAGGCGGATGCCTACCCGATTGCTGAGCGGCGAGGTGCCGGCGAAGATGCCGACCACGCAATCTTCGGCCCGATGGAGGTAAATGTCGCCGCCGTTTTCCACCACCACCTCGCCGCCGTGGTGGGCAATGAGGTCTCGGCCGACGAACTCGGCCACCGCCCCGGCCACCGCAGCCATGGGGCCAACCCCGGCGGGTTCCGCCGCCCGTTGCATGGCCTTGACGATGGGCGGGGCCAGTGGGTCCACCGGCAGCGGGGCGAGGGAGGAGAGAAAGGCGGGGTGGGTGGCGATATAGTTCTCCAACTGCCCACGGTACTGAAAGACCAGATTGGTGGCGGCCTCGCTGAGATCGGCGGAGGCGAGGATCTGGAGATCGGTTTCCCGTACCCGCACTTCGAAGGCGGTCAGGGCGCCGGCGCTGACGGCGCGCCGGTAGGTGCGTTCACGGTACGAGGTGGGCGGGGGCGGCCTTCGTTTTTGTTTTCTTGTTGTCATCGAGTTTCAAGTGGGCTGGTGCCCGGCCGGGGGGGATGCAAAGGTGTTGGCGAGCGGAGCGATTGCGGCTTAGCATAGTCTTTCCTTTTCAGCGCCGGCAATTTATTTTTGGAAGTGGGTGAAGTGTTTCATGTCGACCAACGCAAGCCAAGAGCAGCTGATCCTCTTTACCCGCTACCCGCAAGCCGGGTCAGCCAAGACCCGTCTGATCCCGGCCCTGGGGCCAGAGGGGGCCGCAGCGCTCCAGCGGCGGCTGACCGAGGGGGTTGTCGAGGAGGTCGAGCGGTTGCGGCAACGGCGGTCGGTCAGCTTCGAGATTCATTTCGCTGGCGGTTCCCTTTCCCTGGTCGAGGGGTGGCTGGCCAGCGGCGACCGTTGTCGGCCCCAGCCGTTGGGCGACCTGGGCCACCGGCTTCAGTGCGCCTTTGCCAGTGCCTTTGCAGCCGGTTTCCGGCGGGTGGTGTTGGTGGGCAGCGACTGCCCCGCGCTCTCTGCGCCGGTCCTGGAGCGGGCCTTTGACGCTCTGCGCGACCACGATCTGGTACTTGGCCCGGCAACAGACGGCGGCTACTACCTTGTCGGACTCTGCGGCACCGCGCCTTTCCTCTTTTCCGAGATGGCGTGGGGCGAGAGTTCGGTTCTGCTCCGTACCCTCAACCGGGCCGCGGCTGTCGGTCTGCGCGTCGCCCTGCTGGAAACCCTTAGCGATGTTGATCGACCCGAAGACCTCGCGCATTTCCGTCATTATTCCAACTCTTGACGAGTCGGCCCGCCTCGCGACCACCCTGGGCGCCATCGTTGCCGCCGTTCAGCCGGGGGTGGAGGTGCTGGTGGTGGACGGCGGCAGCCGCGACGATACGGTGGCGGTCGCCGAGGCGCACGGCGTGCCGGTGCTGGCGAGCCCGCCCGGCCGGGGCGGGCAGATGAACCGCGGGGCCGCCGCAGCCCGGGGCGAGATTCTGCTCTTCCTGCACGGCGATACCCTTCTGCCGCCCGGCTTCGCCGCGGCAGTGCGGCAGGCCCTGGCCGAACCAGAGGTTGTGGCCGGCGCCTTCAGGCTCGCCTTTGCTCCACCGCTGCCGGCGGTGGCCTGGGGGGCCAATTTCCGCAGCCGCAGGCTACAGCTTCCCTTTGGCGATCAGGCCCTGTTTCTCCGCCGGGAACTCTTTCTCGACGTGGGCGGTTTTCCGGAGATACCCCTCTTGGAGGATGTCGCCCTGGTCAGGGCGCTGCGTCGCCGGGGCCGGATCGCCATTCTTCCCCAGGCGGTGGTCACCTCGGCCCGGCGCTGGCAGCGGCGTGGGGTAGTGGCCAATACCCTGTTGAATCAGCTGATTTTATTTTGTTTTTTTCTCGGGGTTTCCCCCGCCCGTCTTGCCGGCTGGTACCGCCGGCGGGGCGAGAAGGACTGAGATCGCCGGTTGCTTGGGCACAAGTCGATGCCGGAGGTCGTTGTCCCGGATCCAGGTGAGTAAGTAGTTGGAACTGGCCGTAAGGTAGGGCGTGCTCAGCGAATGGCTGTAAAAGGGGCGCTGCCCGCTGATAAAGCCGGAGAGGGCCATGAAGAGGAGGGTGCTCAGGAAGGCGGCCTTGGCGAGGCCGAACAGACCGCCCATCAGTCGGTCGAACCAGCCAAGCAGGGTGATGCTCATCACCTTCTTCAGCCCCATGCCCACCAGGATGGTCAACAGGTAGGTGACGACAAAGAGGATGATGTAGGTGATGAGAAAGTTTGCCTGGGGGTTGGGGATCAGGGGTAACAGCAGATGGCCGAGGCGAGAGTAATAGGCACCGGCCGCGGCATACCCCAGGATCAGGGCGGCCAGGAAGGCCAGTTGGCCGATGAGCCCTACCCATACCCCCCGGGCGATGAAGAGCAGGATAAGGGCGAGAATGATGATGTCAAACGGAGTCATTATTTCTGAACGTATTGAAAATACAGCACTGTTACGGTTGATGCGACGTATTGATTTGTAAAACCTGTTTTCGTTGAAAGAGCAAGTTTTTTATAGGCATTACCGTGGGAATGGAGGGTCAGGTGACAAGTGCGGGTACGGCGGCCGTGATGGCGGGCGATCTCCTGGCGGCAGCGGAACGGGAGTGGCTGCGGCAGCAGTCGGTGGGGCGGGGTCGTTTTTTCGCTTCCCGAGTGGCGCTGGCGCCACTGGCCGGCGAGATGGCGCGCTGTGGTGAGGCAGGGGTTGCGAGCCGTTATCTGGCCGACGAGGAGTTAGCTGTATGGCGCAGCTTTACCTTGGCGAAGCGGCGACTCGAGTGGCTTGGCGGCCGGCTCGCCGCCAAGCACGCCGCCATGGCATATGCCGGTGCAGCCCAAGCCATCCCCGAATGGCGGCGTTGGCGGCTTGACTCGCTCGCCTCTGGTCGGCCGGTGTTGGCGGCCGGGGTCGAGCCGCTGCCGGCGGTTTCCATATCTCACAGCCATGGCCAGGCGGTGGCTCTGGCCGCCGATGCAGGGTGCGGGATCGATATTCAGAGGCCCTCCCCTACGGTAGTCAAGGTTCAGGCGCGATTCTGCTCTCCGGAGGAGGAGACGCTTCTGGCGTCACTTCGCGCCGGGTTTGGCGACGAGATCGGCCTGACCCTTCTCTGGGCCGCCAAGGAGGCGGTGCGCAAGGCGCTGCCGCTTTCGCCCCTGGTCGCGTTCTCGGAGGTTGAGTTGGTGGCGGTGGGCGGCGCCCCGACGCTGCCAGGCTGGCTCGATCTGAGGTGGCGGCGGGGGGGGCAGGGGATGCTGATGCGGGTCGGGGTCTTCGTGACGGGTGGTTTTGCCGTGGCCGTTGCCATGTGCTGAGAACGGTGGGATGGCGGCCCTTCCCCCCAGGTTTATGGGGAAGGGGGAGCCAGAGCGGGCAGTGAGGGGCAGTCGGGTGGGAGGCGAACCTATTCTTTCACTGCGGTGGCGCTAAAGATCGCTACCGCACGGCGGTTTTCAGCCCTGCCGGCGGCGCTGCGGTTGTCAGCGACGGGTCGGCTTTCGCCGTACCCCTTGGCCGTGAGGCGTTCCGGCGCAATGGCGAAGTGATCGATGAGGTACTGCCGCACCGCTTCGGCTCGTTGTTGAGAAAGTTTCAGATTGTAGGCGGGAGTCCCCTCGTGGTCGGTATGGCCCTCGATTTCCGCCGTAGCCTTTGGGTAGGCCTTCAAGAAGTCGGATACCTTTTGCAGGTGCGCCTGGTAGGCGGGTTTGATCGCCGCCCTGTTGCTGTCGAACAGGACTTGCAGCTCCATGGACACCTTTTCCTGGAGCGGCAGAGGGCAGCCGTTCTTGTCAACGGCGCGTCCGGCCGGGGTGTTGGCGCATTTGTCCAGATAGTCGGGAACACCGTCCTGATCCTGGTCTTGGGGACAGCCATTTGCGGTTACCGCCACGCCGGGCGGAGTGTCCGGGCAGGCGTCGAGATTGTCGGTCACACCGTCCTTGTCGGTATCCTTTGGACAGCCGTTTTGGTCAACTTTTACCCCGGCCTTGGTGTCGGGGCAGGTGTCGAGATAGTCCGGCACGCCGTCCCCGTCGCTGTCCTTGGGGCAGCCGAAGCTGTCTACAGCAATGCCGGCCGCAGTGCCGGGGCAACGGTCGCGGTGGTCAAAGACCGAATCGTGATCACTGTCCACGGCCACGGTGGTCCAGAAGTCATCGATGAGGCTTGCCGCTGCCTGGGTGATGGCTGCGTTTCTGCTGCCAGCGCGGCCAAAGCCAAAGCCACCCCAGTCGACGTTCTGGATATTGCTCCAGACTATGGCGCCGGTTTCGCCGTCCTGGGCCCAAAGTTGCAGCCGAACCACGTTCCGGTCTTGGTCATTGGTCATGAAGAAGCCGGCCAGCATCAGGGGGTCGAGGGTGTCGTAGTCCTTGGCGGCGGCAACGGCATACGCTTCGTTGCCGCCAACCGTGGCAAAGATCGGCAGGATACCCCGCCGTGGCGGAGGCTGGGCGTGTTCCCCCTCCAGTTCATAGGCAAGCAGCCTGCCGCGCAGGATGTAGTCGGCCTGGAATTGCCGGCCCATTGCAATCACCTGGCCTGCGGTCAGGGGAGTGGTGTCAGGCTGCACGATGTTGTCGTCCTGGGCGGCAAGACCCGGAGTGAGCCTTTTCTGCTCTAGTTTAATCATGGCGCGGAGTTCTTCCTTCATCCAGTCGCTCCAGTCGCCGTTGAGTTCCCTGGCAAGCGTGGTGGTGGTGGCGTCGGGGCGGAAGTCCTGGCCGTAGGTCAGCTGCTGGATACACTTGTTGCCTTTGAGGGTGTTGAACACCGCCTCGCCGTCTACGACCCGGAGTCCCTTGCCGACTAACCGCCCGCGGAGGGCGGTGGCGACGGAAACGCTCTGCTGACGGGCCGCGGCGAGGGAATCGGCCGCCGAGTAGTCGGCAACTGGCAGCAGCGCCACGGTCTTCGCGGCCAGCGAGGTCTCGGGGGCAAGAGCCAGCAGCAGGGCCAGCATGCCGTAAATGGCGACTCTCATGGCTGACATATCTCGTTCTCCTTGGGGCGACGTCTGGCAAAGGGGAGCCCTTGGCCCCGCTTCGCGTTCCTGATTAAAGGATTTTGGGCTGGAGCAGGATGACCAGTTCCTTCCTCTGGGTCGTCTCGGTATTGTGGGAGAAGAGTTTCCCAAGTCCCGGGATCTTCCCCAGCACCGGCACGCTGTTGCCGGTGTTGTCATCGGTGGTGTCGATGAGGCCGCCGATGACCAGGATTTGGCCGTCCTTGACTCGCACCGTGGTGCTCATCTCCCTGAGCCTGACCTTGGGCAGGCCCACCTGATTGGTGCCGCCGAAAGTCAGGTAGGTAATCGGTTCGTTGAGTTTGGAGGTAACCGGGGTCAGGCTCAAGACGATTTCATCGTTGTCCATCACCGTGGCCACCACCGACATGCCGAGGCCGGACATCACCGTGCCGGTGGAAACCGAATAAGAGGGGACACCGCTGTCGCTCACCGTGGTGGTGACGCTGTCGATGTAACGGACACTGTCGCCAACGCTGATCAGTGCCGGCTGGCCGTTCAGGACGCTGAGCTTGGGATTGGCCAGCACCTTGGTGTGGCCCTGGGTGTCGAGAAAGTCCATGGCCAGCGAGAAGGGGTTGCCGGATACGGAGGCCTGGGTGACCACCCGGCTGTAGTCTGCGCCGTCCGTGTCGTAAATGATGCCGCTGGGACCGAACAGCTGGAAGGAGACTCCCTTGCCGCTCAACATGTTGCTCCAGTCGATGCCCCGGGTGGCGGTGTCATCCAGGCTGACTTCGACGATCTTGGCCTC
Source organism: Desulfobulbaceae bacterium UBA5121 (assembly GCA_002414225.1). Lineage (GTDB taxonomy): Bacteria > Desulfobacterota > Desulfobulbia > Desulfobulbales > UBA5123 > UBA5123. Next base: position 24,788 of record DHYV01000054.1, read on the forward strand.
GATGGAAACCTGCCGGTAGAGTTCCTTCTTGAGATTGTCCAGGTAGCTGGCGATTTTTTCCAGCAGAGGCCGGGGGGCGGTAACGGTGATCAGGCCGATGGGCTTGTCGATGCTGTAGTAACCCTTGCCATTCTTGACGTCGCGGGTGGTGGCGGCGGTGGTGGTTGTCGCCGCCGGGGTAGCCGTCGTCGTGGCCTGGTGTCCCCCTGTCGTGGGGGCGGGCGCAGGGGCAGGGGCAGCGGCGGCGGTTTTCGCGGGTTCTTCCCATATCTCCAACACCTGATCCAGGTTGTGGCGGATATTGTCCCAGATGTCAAAGGTGTTGCCGTCGCTGTCAAGCTGGATATTCCCGGCGACGTTGCCGCTGCTTCCCGAACTTCCCAGAACATCGCCGCCGACGCGGGTGGCGTACTTCGAGGTGAGGAACGGCATGGCGATGTGGAACTTGCGGGTTTCCTTGTACTTCACGACAATGGTGTTGCCATGCACCTCCTGGAAATAATCCTTTTGCCGCAGCAGGTTGTCGATGGCCTTGAAGAAGTCGTCCTCGGCGCGGATGTCCACATCCACCAGATCGGAAGGATTGACGTCACTTGACCAGGAGACATTCATGTTTTTGAGGGCCGCCAGCTGCTTGAGGATATCGCGCAGCGGCACCGGACCAGAGGTGGAGGAGATGTCCGCCCCCACGGGGATGACGATGTCATCATCCTTGGCCATGGACTGATTGCTGGTGAGATCCTTGACCACATAGGAAGGTTCCTGGAAGCGGACCGGCAGCTGTCCCGGTTTTTCAGCAGCGTTCGGCGGGGTTGCCTGCGCGGCCTTGGATCCGGGTTGGGCCGCCGCCCCCGGTGGCGGTTGCTTGATCGGGGCACAGGCGATAAGGGTGGTCAGGAGGAGGCAAATACCGCCGTGCAGGATAGGTCTAATGCTTTTCATGATGTGCTTCCCTTTTGGGGGTCTGGTGGATGTCGTTTCGTTTTTCAAGGTCTTCTCCCTCCTCATGACGAACACCCTCGCGAAGGGGGGCCCACCGCCGGTTGACGATGGGCGGCGGTATTACCGGTCAGCCACAGCCAGCCTGCCCTTGATGTATCGCAGCAGGTCGGGTGGGAGATTATAGCCGGAGAGGAGCAGCGCCCGGTACTCCTTGACCGCCTTGGCCGCGTCGCCCTGCTTGTCGTGGATTCGCGCCTTGGCAAGCATGGTTTCCATGGTATCCCCATAGAGGTCGGCATGTTTGCTGAGCAACAGCAGGGTGGTCACGTAGTTTTCGTTCTGTTCGCAGAAGGCGGCGTAACTGGTGAGAGCCTCGCTGCTGGGGCGGGGGCCACTCACCGCCAGGTCGAAGTACTCCTTGGCGGCAGCGTCTTTTTTCATGTTGGCCAAGCCGATGGCGGCCTCCGTGGCCGCATCGTAGTCATCGGGTTTGGCTTTCAGGGCAACCTTGGCATAGTGCACCGCCTTGGCGTTCTGGCCCAACTGTACCAGGCAGAGGGTGGCAATGCGCTTGGCGAGGTCGCCGTTGTCGGGCCACTTGTCGCTTGCCTTCTCATAGAGGGCAAGGGCGCCCGGGTAGTCGCCCGCCTGATATTTGGCATGGCCCTCATGGATGAGTGTTTTTGCCTCCATGACCTCTTTAGGCGTTTTGATCCGTTGCTTGATGGACAGCGTCTCCCTGGTCGCCATTCCGCTTTCGCCCCGAATGGTCAGCTTGTCGGCCACCTGCTCGGGCCAGGCGAAATGTTTGCTCTTCGGCGAGATGACGATGGTGTTGTAGCGTTCCACCTTCTGCAGGTCTTGCAAGTTCAGGATGATATCGAGGACAAAATCCCAGGGTACGTCGTTGAGAGCCAGGGTGAGGGTGCCGTTCACCCCTTCGTCAACCACGATGTTGCGGCCGCTGATTTCGCCCAGCAGTCGGAAGACGTTGTGGAGGTTGATCTTGTAGAAGTCTACGGAGATCCGCTTCTGGGTGTACCCGGAGAGGCCGAATTGGCTTTGGGCAGCGGCAACCCGAGCCGGCAACGGGTTTACCGGCTGGTCCTCTGTCGCGGGGGCGGCGGAGGGCGTTGCGGTATCTGCGCCGCTCTCCGCAATGGGAGTGGCGCCGTCCCTTGCCGGCCGCGGGGGCACGTCCGCGGTCGCGTTGGCCGGCTCCTGGCTCTCTGAACCCGCCTCAGCGTCTGCCGGGGGCGTGATCGTCAGTTTGAGGCCGTCCTGGCTCGGGATGAATTCGTAGTCGAACATGCCGGCCGAGGTAGCGTCGAAAACAATGCGAATGCCGTTTCCTCGGCGGGCGGTGCGGATTTGCGCCAGGTCGGTGTCGACCTTGATCTGTTGCGGCACGTCTCCCAGGCCGATTTCGGGAATGTCGATGTAGAGGCGGTCGGCCTGATCGGCATCAGCCGGCAGTTTGGCTTCCTGGTAACGGCGGATGGGACCGTTGGCCACAAGCTGGACCGTGGTCTGGCCCGTGGCGCCCTTATCCACTTTGATCCCTTGGAGGACGGTGGCCTCGGCAAGGTTTGGCGCTTTGGCCCCAGGCTTTCCCTGCGGTGTCGGCTGAGTGGCGGGAGCCGGTTTGGTGGCGGCGGGCGCAGCCGGTTTGGTGGCAGGCGAAGCTGCCGTTTTGGGTGCAGCGGTTTCCTTTTTAGCAAAGGTGACCACGATGTCGTTTCCAGCTCGGTCCACCGTGTAGTCATGGTCTTGGGACAAGAGGAGTTCAATGCGGGTGACCGAAGGCTTCTCGGTGTTCAGGAGACGGCCCCTGACGGCAGCAACCGGGCTCTGATCTACTTTCAGGGGAAGGTGCAGCGAGTCAGCCAGGTCGGCATCGGCGATGTCGATTACGACGCGCAGCGGATTGAACATTTCGTAAGTGGTGTAGGTGGGCGCGATGTCGCTCTTGATGCGGAGGAGAAAAGCGTTGCCCGTTTGCTCTGGGTGGATGTCGGTGATCCTGCAGGCGGCGTTCCCGGCCGGCGCAGGGGAGGCGTGGGTCATGCCGGCTCCGAGAAATAGCATGGCGACAATGGAGAGCACCAGCGGCAATCGTGCGCGATGTGGCAGGGTCATTTTGATTTCTCTCCCTCTTTCTTGAGGATCATTTCCGTGGTTTTGTAGCGTGTCTCACCGGAAATGGTCTGATACGCTTGCTTGACGATGACGGCGTTGGGGGCGATGGCGTCGACCACGCCGGTGATGCCGATTTTCATTCCCTTGCGAAGAACGTACCCCCTGCTGGTTGGATCCTGCACCATGGCTACGCCGGTGCGCCCGGAAAAGACAATGGCCACCAGGGTGAGTTGGTTGGGTTCAAAACGCTGCAGGCCGGTGAGTTGATCGTGCTCCTTGGCAGCCTGAGCACGCACCATCTCCTCGGAAACAAAGGGCATGAAGGGGTCCGGCCGTCCCTCCCCTCGATAGACGAAACCTTCTGCGGTCGGTGCTGGTACTGGTAGTGGCGGGGGG
>DHYV01000022.1:0-658 GCA_002414225.1 Desulfobulbaceae bacterium UBA5121
ACCACGGCGGACCTCTCGCTGCGCTTCGACCCGATCTACGAGTCGATCGCTCAGCGCTACCTGAAGAACCCCGAGGAATTCAAGGACGCCTTTGCTCGGGCGTGGTTCAAGCTGACCCATCGCGACATGGGCCCGCGTTCGCGTTATCTCGGTCCGGAGGTGCCCACGGAGGAACTGATCTGGCAGGATCCGGTGCCCGTCGTGGACCATGCGCTGATCGACGCGAAGGACATCGCCGCCCTCAAGGGCGAGATCCTCGCCTCGGGCCTCTCGGTTTCTCAGCTGGTCTCCACCGCCTGGGCGTCGGCCGCCACCTTCCGCGGTTCCGACAAGCGGGGCGGGGCGAACGGAGCGCGCCTCCGTCTCGCTCCGCAGCAGGATTGGGAGGTCAACCAGCCGCAGCAGCTTGCCAGGGTGCTGCGGGCCCTCGAATCTATCCAGAAGGGGTTCAACGCCGCGCAGTCGGGCGGCAAGAGGGTTTCGCTTGCCGACCTGATCGTCCTCGCCGGCTGCGCGGGCGTCGAGCAGGCGGCGAGGAACGGTGGCCACCAGGTGACCGTGCCCTTTTCGCCGGGACGCGCCGACGCGTCGCTGGAGCAGACCGACGTGAAATCCTTCGCGGTCCTCGAACCCAAGGCAGACGGGTTCCGCAACTACC
>DHYV01000022.1:755-10227 GCA_002414225.1 Desulfobulbaceae bacterium UBA5121
CTTCGTGAACCTGCTCGACATGGGTACCACCTGGAAGCCGACCTCGGAGGATGCGGACGTATTCGAGGGGTGCGACCGCGCCAGCGGCGAACGCAAGTGGACCGGCACCCGCGTCGACCTGATCTTCGGCTCCAACTCCCAGCTTCGAGCCATCGCGGAAGTCTACGGTTGTGCGGACTCCCAGGAGAAATTCCTGCGCGACTTTGTCGCCGCATGGCACAAGGTCATGAACCTCGACCGTTTCGACCTCGCCTGACCGGCCATAACCGTCCTTCGGGTTTCCGGCAGGACGGTGAAAACGAACAACGGGCACTGTTCCAGCGGCGGGTCGCCGCCGGAACAGTGCCCGTCGCCAATAGCTTCTTGCCCCTCCGGCTCAGATAATCTCGCCGCCGCCCACCACCTCGTCGCCGTCGTAGAAGACCGCGAACTGGCCCGGGGTCACCGCCCGCTGGGGGGCGTCGAAACGGACCGCGACCCGCTCCCCCTGCCCCGGCGCGACCAGGGCAGGGGCGCCTTCGTGACGGTAACGGATCTTCACGATCAATCGGGCCGGCAACGAGGGCGGGCCGCCGGCCACCCATTTGACGCTGCGCAGAGACAACATCTCCCGCCACAGCTCCTCGTTCTTGCCCACCACCAGCCGGTTGCGGTCACCATCGATGGCCACCACGTAGTAAGGGGTGGCGTCGGGCAGACCCAGGCCGCGGCGCTGACCGATGGTGTAGCGGTGAATGCCCTGATGGCGGCCGAGCACCCGGCCGCCGCCATCGACGATCTCGCCGCCTCCCGGCATGGTGCCGGCAGCCTCCAGGAAGGCCGCCACCGTGGTGCCCTGCAGGAAACAGACATCCTGGCTCTCGCTGCCGTGCACCCCGGCAATGCCGAAGCCCGCGGCCAGCTCCCGCACCTGCGTCTTGGTGAAGCCGCCCAGGGGAAAGAGGAGAGCCGCAAGCTGATCCTGCCCGAGTCGGTGCAGAAAATAGGACTGGTCCTTGTTGGGGTCGAGTCCCTTCAGGAGCCGCACCCGGTCGCCGAGGCGATCAAGCCGGGCGTAATGGCCGGTGGCCATGGCCGCGCAGCCCATCTCCCGCGCCGCCGCCAGCAACCTGCCGAACTTGACATTGGGGTTACAGACGATACAGGGGTTGGGGGTACGGCCGGCAAGGTAGGAGGCCCGGAAATAATCGAGCACCGTGGACCTGAAGACCTCGGCCACGTCGACCACGGTCAACTCGACGGCCAATGCATCGGCAACCTTGCCGACCCGCTCGATCTGGGCGTCGAGCCCGGGCTGGCCAAAGGCCATGAAGACGCCGCGCACCATATGCCCCTGCTGTTTGAGAAGGGCGGCGGTCACCGAGCTGTCCACCCCGCCGCTCATGGCCACCGCCACCGTCCGTCCTGTGCTCATCAACCGCCCCTGCTCCGCAGAAGAAAGGTTTCGCTCCGCCGACAAGGCTTGCAAAGCAACGCGAAAACCAATACCTTACGACGCTTCCCGCAAGTATAAACGGTTCATGATATACCACGAGCGCCATGGAAAACCATCCCCTAAACATCCCGGAACTACTGGCCCCGGCCGGAAATCTCGAAAAGCTGAAAACAGCGGTTCACTACGGCGCCGACGCCGTCTACCTCGGTGGCAGCCGATACGGGCTCAGAGCCCGGGCCGGCAATTTTTCCGACGCGGAACTGGGCGAGGCCATCGCCTATGCGCACGGCCGGGGGGTCAAGGTCTACGTGACGGTGAACATCTTCGCCCATGACCGCGACCTGGCCGGCCTCGGCGAGTACCTGCGCCTCTTGCGCAGCTGCGGCGCCGACGGAATCATCGTCGCCGATCCCGGCGTCCTCGCCACCGCCCGCCGGGTGGTGCCGGACCTGCCGATCCACCTCTCCACCCAGGCCAACGTCACCAACCATGCCTCGGCACGATTCTGGGAGGCCCAGGGGGTGCGGCGGCTCAACCTGGCCCGCGAACTGTCGCTAACAGAAATCCGGGCGATCCGCAAGACGGTGGCCGCCGAAATCGAACTCTTTGTCCATGGAGCGCTGTGCATCTCCTACTCGGGCCGCTGCCTGTTGAGCCTCTACCTCACCGGCCGCGATGCCAACCAGGGCGACTGCGCCCATCCCTGCCGGTACCGTTACGCGGTGACGGAGGAAAAACGGCCCGGCCAGTACTTCCCGGTGGAGGAAGACGACCACGGCACCTATGTCTTCAACGCCAAGGATCTCTGTCTGCTGCACCGGCTGCCGGACCTGATCGCTGCCGGTGCCGACAGCATCAAGATCGAGGGCCGGATGAAGAGTGTCTACTACGTGGGCGCCATCACCCGGCTCTATCGGGCCGCACTCGACTTTCTGGCCGCCAACGCCTGCCGCGGCCCGCTGCCGCCGGAATTCGCGGCGGAGTTGAACAAAATCGGATCCCGGGGCCAGACGGAAAACTTCCTCGACGGGTCGCCTGGGCCACGCGAGATGCTCTACCAAGGGGCCAATGTCCGCCAGGAGTTCGCGCCGGTGGGAATCGTCCGCGAAACGGGGGCATCTCCCCTCATCGAGGCCAGGGCACCCCTTCGACCGGGCGATGCCATCGAATATCTGGCCCAAGGCGTAACCAACCGTCCCTGCCGCATCGTCGCCCTCCACGACCAAGAGGGGATGGAACTCATCCAGGCCAACCCCAACCAACGGGTACGACTGGTCCTCGACGCCACTTTCACCTGCTCCGAAAACGGTCTGTTCCGCAAACGGCTCCCCCCCTCGGTCTGATCCGAACCGCCCGTCTTCGGCAACGCCGCCCGTCGTGGCAGCGATTGTCCGCCACTCGGCCTTTTTCGCATTGTCACCTTAAAAAGCGTGACTTCAGCGAGATAAGCATTAAATTACCCTTGACACAGATAAGTTTCTACAATATGCAGCGGCATGAACCTTTCAAATCGCTATTTCAAGATATCCTTTTTTACCCTGGCCGTGCTGCTGATGGGCAGCCTCAACGCCCTGGTCGATACCGTCCTCCACCCGGCGATCCCCTTTTTTGATCCGGAACACCTCCTGGTGGGCGGCATCTCCGCCACCCTCACCGCCTTCCTTTACGGACTGGTACTGGTCCACGCCGACGGCCGGGAAAAACTGCTGCGGGAACTGGAACTCTTCCAGGACGAACTCTCCCTCCGGGTCGAGGAAAGGACCGCCGACCTCACCCGCAAGCAGGCGGAGTTGGAAGAGGAAATCACCCTCCGAAGGAAGAGTGAAGAGGCCCTGCGCGAGGCGACCAGGAGGGCCGAGGAGGCCAGCCGGATAAAAAGTGAGTTCATGGCCAACATGAGCCATGAGATCCGCACCCCCATCAACGGCATCATGGGGATGACGCAACTGCTCATCAACACCACCACCCCTACCCAGCAACAGCGCCGCTACCTCGACATCATCGCCGATTCCGTCCGCCGGCTCATGGAGACGGTCAACAGCATCCTGGACTTCTCGAACCTCAAGGACGGCTCGCTCCGGCCGACGTCGGCCTCCTTCTCCCTCCGCGCCGCCTTGGGCGACCGGCTGGCCCCTCTTTCGAAAACCGCCTTCCTCAAAGGCCTGGCCCTGCGATGGCAGATTGACCCCGGCGTTCCGGACACCCTGCTCGGCGACAAAAAATTCTTTCAGCAGATCATCGTCCATCTGGTGCACAACGCCATCAAGTTCAGCGACCGGGGCGCCGTCACCGTTACCATTTGCCAAGCGGCCCCCCCTGCCGCCGGCCGGATTACCCTCCACGCCACCGTGGCCGACAACGGCCCGGGAATTCCCCCCGGGAAACGGCAGGAGATCTTTGCCCCCTTTGTCCAGGTCGACGGCTCACTGACCCGTCCCCAGGAAGGAACGGGACTGGGTCTGGCGATCTGCGCCAAGATGGTGGAACTGCTGGGCGGCGAAATCTGGCTGACGGACACGCCGGGCCGCGGTGCCACATTCCACTTCACCGCCGTTTTCGGCACGCCGCAAATCGTGACGGCGGCCAAGGCGGTGCCCCGGCCGGTCGACGGCGAGGTACGGATTCTGCTTGTCGAAGACGACCCGGCCAATCGATTCGTCATCCAGGAAATCATCAACCAGCGCGGCTGGCACCTGACAATGGCCGCCAACGGCCAGGAGGCTCTCGACGCCTTTCGGGCTCTTCGCTTCGATCTGGTGCTCATGGATATCCAGATGCCGGTAATGGACGGGCTCGCCGCCACGGCGGAGATGCGCCGGCTGGAAAACGCCACCGGCACCCACACCCCCATTGTCGCCCTCACCGCCCATGCCCTTGAAGAGGAACGCCGCCGCTGCCTCGCCGCCGGCATGGACGACCACCTCGCCAAACCGATTCCCCCCGACGCCCTCCTGACTGCCATTGACACTTGGCTGCACCATCAGCCGGCCGACCCGAATTTCTCTTCCGCCGGCTGACCCGCCTTATCTGGCACGAATCCTGCTTTCTTTTTAAGAATTATTGCTGCACTGTGGCTCGTCGCGTTAATGTCAGGTAATATACTGATGGATATCGCGGCTGCGGATGCGCGCCGCCACCGTTTCCCGGACGCCTCCGCCCCCCGGACGTCTGGAGGTCCCCGAGGCGGAAAGACGGATTCCATACTTTGCTCTTGAGAGGCAACACATGCGGGATGAACGACGGATCGGCCCCTACGACAGGCGGAAGGACAACTGCCAGATCCGGCGAAACTTCAAATTTCTTGAGTCAGTGGTCAACGGCGTCTCCGATCCCATCCTGGTCATCGGATCGGACATGCGGGTCAAGCTGACCAACAAGGTCGCCCAGCATTTTCCGGCCCTCAAACGGCCGGTGGAAGAGTTTACCGACGATGATCACTGTTACCGCCTGCTCTTCGGACTCGAAAAGCCCTGCGATCAGGTGGGCAAGCACTGCCCGCTGATCGATGTCCTGGAGACGGGCCGGCCGGTGACCGCCGAACACGAAATCCTCCTCAACACCGGCGAGTCCAGGATTTACGAAATTCTCGCCTCCCCGCTCCGCAGCGACGAAGGCGCCCTGCTCGGCATCATCGAGGTGCTGCGCGACGTCACCGAACGTAACCGCGCCACCGCGGCACTCCAGAAGAGCCACGAAGAACTGGAACTCCGCATCCGCGAGCGGACCGCCGATATCCTGGCCATGAACGAGGCGCTTCAGGAAGAAATCCTCGAACGCCGCTGGGCCGAGGACAGCCTGGTGCAGGCCATCGAACGGGCGAACCTCATCTACCGGGTCATTCCCAGTGCCATCTTTACCGTGGACACCGAACGACGGGTCACCAGCTGGAACAACAAGGCGGAAAGCCTCACCGGTTATTCGGCCGAAGAGATGATGGGCAAACCGTGCAGTATCTTCTCCATGCACCCCTGCCTCGACCAGTGCGGCATCTTCTCCCCCATGGCCCGCCCGCCCATCCTGAACAAAGAGTGCATCATCAAGACCAAGGACAACCGTTACCGGATTATTTCCAAGAACGCTGATCTCCTCCACGACACCGAGGGCAACGTCATCGGTGCCGTGGAATGCTTCGAAGACATCACCGACAAGAAAGGATTCGAGAACCAGCTCCGCACCGAGCGCGACAAGTTCCACGCCATGCTCTCCGCCCTGGACCAGGGACTGCACATCCTCACCCGCGACTTCGAGATCGTCTTCCAGAACGAAAATCTGCGCAAAATCTTCGGCGACAAGATCGGCGAAAAATGCCACCGGGTCTACAAGCACCGCGACGAACCCTGCGAGAACTGCAAGATGCTGGAGGCGCTGGACACCCTGGAGATCCGCCGCGGCGAACTGATCATGGACGACGGCCGCTGGTACCAGCAGAGTTATGTCCCGTTCAAGGACGTCGACAACGAAATCAAGGCGTTGATCCTGCTCCGCGACATCACCGAGGAGAAGGCGCACCAGGCGGAAACCCTGCGGGCCGGCCAGCTCGCCTCCATCGGCGAACTCGCCGCCGGGGTCGCCCACGAGATCAACAATCCCATCAACGGCATCATCAATTACGCTCAGATTCTGTTGGACGAAAACAAGGATGAGCTTGGCCGCGACGTGCTGAGCCGGATCATCAAGGAGGGAGAACGCATCGCCGACATCGTCAGCAACCTGCTCGCCTTCTCGCGCCAGAAGGACGGCGACGCCACCAGCGAGGTGCAAGTTGTCGAGGTCATTGACAACTCCTTTGCGCTCATCAAACATCAGCTGCACAAGGACTGCATCATCATCGAACAGGATATGCCGGACGATCTGCCGCCCATCCAAGTCAACCCGCAGCAGCTGCAACAGGTGCTGCTCAACCTGTTGAGCAATGCCCGCTATGCCTTGAACCGCCGCTATTCTGGCCGCGATGCCGCCAAAATCCTTCGGGTGTCCTGCCACGTCGTGGACCTGCGCGGCAAGCCATTCATCCGCATCGAGGTAACGGATTTCGGCACCGGCATACCAGAAGAGATCATCGGCTACATCTTCGATCCCTTCTTCTCCTCCAAGGGGCCGGGCGAAGGCACGGGCCTGGGCTTAAGCATTTCCCACGGCATCATCAAGGATTTCAACGGTTTTCTCGGTGTAGACAGCAGGGAAGGCGAGTACACTACCATGACCGTCGACCTGCCGGTCTATACGCCGAGCAACGACGACACCAACCCGCACGACGAGGTATGAGAATATGGATCTGAACCTGACCGAAACCGCCATCCTGGTTGTGGACGACGAAGAGAGCCTGCGGCTGACCTTCAAGATGTTCCTGAGCCGGGAAGGCTACGGCCCCATCACCACCGCCTCCACCTTCGAAGAGGCCACCGAGCTGGTTGAAAATCAGGAATTTGACCTGATCATCAGCGATATCGTCATGGAGGGGGCCTCTGGCATCGACTTGCTGCGGCGGGTCAAAGAGCTGGGCCGGCAGTGCCCCATGGTGATGGTAACCGGTTACCCCAACGTCAGCACCGCGGCCGAGGCGGTACGGCTGGGCGCCTTTGACTATCTGGCCAAGCCGGTCAAAAAGGAAGATCTGCTCCGTACCGCCCGCATGGCGTTGCAACAGTATGCCCTATGGAAGGAACGTAACCGCCTCAAGGAGGACAAGGACCGCTACCAGCGCTATCTGGAAACCGTGTTCCGCAGTGTACGTGACATCATCATCACCGTTGACCCGGACATGTTGGTGGTGCAGATGAATGAGCAGGCCAACAGGTGGGCTGCGGAGGCGGCCCCGGACCTGAAGGAAGGAGCATCACTGACCGCTCTTCCCCCGGCCTATGGAGCCCTGGCCGCCGATGTGGAACGGGTGCTCGCCGACCACACCGAGGTGCAGGAGCACCGGGTGGAGATCACTTCGGACGAGGAGGACAATCAGGTCGTGCTGCGGATCAGCGCCTCGCCTTTGGAAGCGCAGCAGGGAAGGTTTCTCGGCGCGGCCCTCATCTTCCGGGACGTCAGCCGCCTCGAATTCCTTGAGCAGCGGGGCCAGCGGACCCAGTTCCACCGACTGGCCGGCAGCTCCAAGGTCATGCAGGCGGTGTACACCATGATCGAAAATGTGGGCCCGGTGGATGCCACCGTGCTCATCACCGGTGAGTCCGGGACCGGCAAGGAACTGGTGGCCGACGCCCTGCACGGTGAAAGCCACCGGCGCAACATGTCCCTGGTCAAAGTGGACTGCACGGCGATTCCGGAAAGCCTGCTGGAAAGCGAACTCTTCGGCCACAAGAAGGGCTCGTTCACCGGCGCGGACCGCAACCGCGAAGGCCTTATCCTGCAAGCCGATGGCGGCACCCTGTTCCTCGACGAAATCGGCGATGTTTCATCCCTCATGCAATTGCGCCTCCTGCGCTTCCTGCAGGAGCGGACCTTTTACCCGGTAGGCAGCGATCAGCCGATTTCGGTGGACGTCCGGGTGATCGCCGCCACCAATGCCGACCTCCGTGCCAAGGTGCAGAAGGGCGAATTCCGTGAAGACCTCTACTACCGGTTGCGGGTGGTGGACATCCAACTGCCGCCCCTGCGCAAACGCGAAGGCGACCTGGCCGCTTTGGTCCAGCTGTTCATGGAGCGTTTCAGCAAACGGATGGGCAAGCCCGTGAGCGGAATTTCCGACCAGGCATTGCAGGTACTCGAACGATATGGCTGGCCCGGCAACGTGCGAGAGCTGAAGCATGTCATGGAGCGGGCCTGTGTGCTCTGCAAGGACACCACCATCACCAGCGCCGACCTGCCACCCGAGCTGTGTGCCGCGGTCCAGGAGGGAGAGGGTGCCGCGATCGGCGTCACCGCCACGGCCGCACTTTCCGCGGCCGTGGCACCGGCGGAATCTTCCGAGGAGGAAGCGGAACGCATCCTCCGCATCCTCCGCCAGACCGATGGCAACAAGGCCAAGGCCGCCCGGCTGCTCGGTATCGACCGCAGCACCCTCTACCGAAAGATGCGGCAGTACAACATGGAACCACCCGAAACCGTCTAAGTTACCGCCGGTTGGCAGCGGCGGCGGTTTGGCGTGGACGATTGGCGGCAGTGCGGCCTCGGTACGATTTTGCCAATCACGCCACCACCGCCAGGGAGGCCAGCGCAGCCGCTTTCCGGCCAGCCGCCATCCTTATGTCCGCCGGCCACAACCCTCCTGCGCGGCACCGGGCCCGGCCTGAATCCTTCCCCTCCCGGCAGGCGCGACCGCGCCCGCGCCGCCCCCCCCCTGCTGCCCCGCCACCCATCCCTTGCCACACTCCTGCCGCGAAAAGTGTGGCACAGTGGTGTCGCACGCCACACTGCCACCACACCCCACCTCCCGCCCCGCCGCGACCTGCGNNTCTTCAAATCAGGCCCCAAGGCCCCTCTCCCGTGGCACGCCCCCTGCAATGGTGACTGGTCAAACGATCAGCACACACTGATTACAACGGTTAAACAAACACATAGGAGTCTCGCCATGAAGACCACCGGTATCGAGAAGAAGAGATTGGAAGCTACCGAGCTGAATCGCGACGCAATGGCTGAGGGCTCTTTGCAGGCCGGGATGAACATCCTCGTTGCCTTGGCAGCCCTGGTCGGCATCTGGGGCGTGGCCTGTCTTATCGGCGGCATCTCAAACAGCGGCATCATGGATCTTATGCGTGGCTTCATGACCGCCATCGGCATGTAACCAAACTCTGACGAGTCAGGATACTTATCACCATCTAGGAGGGTAGCACCATGGAACGTTCAGCAACGGCAACTAAGAGTGGGAAGCTTTTCTTCGCAGCAATGACTGGCGTGGCAGCCGCAGTAGGCGCATGGGCCATGATGGCCGTGGCCTTCAGCCTCGGACAGGTCGGCTGGCAGCCGGGTGAGCTGCTCCGCCACTACTTGGTGGCCGTCGGTGCCATCGGCGAATTCGAAACCCTGGTGGACTTTTACACCCACATCAAGGGGGTGGAGTACATCATCGCCGTCGCCTTCCTGGGC
>DHYV01000051.1 GCA_002414225.1 Desulfobulbaceae bacterium UBA5121
GAGAAGCTCCAGGAGCGGCTGGCGAAGTTGATCGGCGGCGTGGCGGTAATCAACGTCGGTGCCGCCACCGAAACCGAGATGAAGGAGAAGAAGGCCCGGGTCGAGGACGCGCTCAACGCCACCCGCGCTGCCGTGGAAGAGGGCATCGTCCCCGGCGGCGGTGTTGCCTACCTGCGCTGCATCAATGCCCTCAAGAACCTCAAGCTCGACAACGAGCAGTCCCTGGGCAAGAGCATCATCATGCGCGCCCTTGAGGAGCCGGTGCGCCAGATCGCCAACAACGCCGGTCTCGAGGGTTCGGTGATCGTCGAGCACGTCAAGAACATGAAGGGCTCCAAGGGCTTCAACGCCGACACCGAGAAGTTCGAGGATCTCATCGAGGCAGGTGTCATTGACCCGGCCAAGGTGACCCGCTTCGCGCTGCAGAACGCCGCCTCCGTGGCCGGCCTCCTGCTCACCACCCAATGCATGATCGCCGAGCATCCCGAAGAGGACAAGGGCGGCGCCGGCATGGGCATGCCGCCGGGCGGCATGGGCGGCATGGGCGGCATGGGCGGCATGATGTAAGCCCACTGGGCGTGGCGTCGGGGCTCCTCGTTGTGCGCCCCGGCCTGCCCCCCCCAAGTTGTTTGCCGAAAAGGCCGGGCGGACTCCGCCCGGCCTTTCTGCTTTGGCGGCGAGGCCGCGCTGCGGCCAATTTTCTGTTGACAATCGGCCCAAAATTTAACATATAGGACTCTCTTTTCGTGCGGCGATGTAGCTCAGCTGGTTAGAGCATACGGCTCATATCCGTAGTGTCCGGGGTTCAAGTCCCTGCATCGCCACCAGGTCATAATCCGGATTCGTCCGGTTAATTATATAAAACCCGCGTCCCGTAAGGGATTGCGGGTTTTTCTTTGTTTTTTTGGTCAGGGGGGCTGATAAAATCCGTTGAAAGCCAACCTAAGCAGTTGGCACATGGGTGGTGGCCGATTTTTGTCCCAACAAAATTGCTCTTATTCGGCATGCCGCAAGGGGTTTGGAGAAATGCCTGCACCAACGGATGGCGTTGCCGGACGTGGCAATACGAAACGCGAAGCCCGGCCGAGAAGGCGCGGCGGCTGTCCGATGGGCGCGGCCTTTTTTTGCAAATCAATCCTAACAGTTCAAAGCATTGACGGTTGGCCTGCCGATTTGACGGCAAGCAGAAGATGTTGTCCATAGGGATGTATCCGCGGGTGTCGCTGGCTGCGGCGCGAACGAAACGCGAGGAAGCCAAGGGGCAGCTTGCCGAGGGCATTGACCCGAACTTCCAACGCAGAATGACAAAGGCGGGGGTGTCCGGTTCTGAAAGTTTCGAGGCAGTGGCCAGGGAGTGGCATGGCAAGTTTTCGCCGGGGTGGGCCGAGAGTCATTCAAAAAAAAAATCATCGGCCGTTTCGAGCTGCATGTCTTTCCGTGGACAGGGGCGCGACCGGTGGGGATGATTACCGCGCCGGAGCTGTTGACCATGCTCCAGCGTACCGAGTCCGGAGAAAAGCTTGAGACGGCTCCCAGGCATTGTAGACCTGCGGCCAAGTGTTCGCGTTGGCCACCGGGCGGAGCGCGCTCCCTGCGGCGATCTGCGCGGCGCTATGCCAGCGCCAACCAAGCAGCATTTTGCCGCCAGATAGAGTATATATGGTGCTATACTTGAGAGGCCATCTGGGCTCAAGCTCCCTAGGATTTTGGCGTTGCGGGACATCAGCCGCAACGAGAGGAAACCCACGATGGCCGACTAGGAGATCAACGTCCCCGGAAACCTAATTATCGCGGATAATGACAGCACAGAGTGGTCCGAGGAGTTTGCCTGAGTCGGTGTTGAACCAGATTCTTGATGCCCAAGCGGTGGCACAATTCGGCGCAGACCGCCGCGAGCGGTCCGATGAGCCGGTGGCCCATTGCAACGGGTCCCGCCCTCGCAGGGTTTACTGCCGTGTCGGGCCACTGACGTTTTCGACACGGCTATCCCCCGGGTGAACGCATCCCCCCCCCTCACGCCGTAATGGGGTTACATTCAGCTCAACCACCACCGAAAACATCGGGAGGCAATCATTGAATACCATCCCCCCCCTGCCCCATGTCGAAAGACCTCCCGACAGCCCCGAGGCCATCAACTTCCTGAACAACCCGCTCTACCTGCTCCTGGGCACGGCGACGATGGTCTTTATCGCGGAACTGTCGATCATGTCCCTGCTGAAATATCTGCCGCACCTGCCGGAACCGCTGCTGGCCTTGCTGGACGCCACCTCGCAGCTCGTCATCGTCTTTCCTACCCTCTACTTCTTCGCCTTCAGGCCCCTGCGGCTCCACATCGCCCAACGCCAACGCGCCGAAGAGGACAAGGACCAACTCATTGTCCAACTGCGCCGCGCCCTGGCCGAGGTGAAGACCCTGCAGGGCATCATTCCCATCTGCGCCAACTGCAAGAACATCAGGGATGACCAGGGCTACTGGCACAAGGTGGAAGCCTATGTGAGTTCCCGTTCCGATGCCTTTTTTTCCCACAGCATCTGCCCCACCTGCATCAAGAAGTACTATCCCGAATATGTCGAGGAACGCACCGATACCCCTGCAAACGCGAGCCGCCCGCAGGAAGGCCGCGACAATGCCCCGACGGCACCGAACAACCCGGAGCAGGAGGACAAAACGTAATACATCGCGCCCCCTTCTCCCTCGCCACCAGCCTTCCAGGCGACGGTATCTCCTCGCCGTACCGTAACTAATCAACAATTTATGGATCTCTAACTGAACGCTAACACTCACCAGCTAAAGTCGTGATCATTATCGAGTGGTTCACCGCTTCTCGCGAATTCTAACCAATCATGGAGAGTAACGACATGAAGAGAGCAAAGCGCACCATCAAGGCACTTCTGATTGCGGCGGCTGGCGTGGCCTGTTGTTTCGGCGTGCCGCAGGCCCAGGCCGGCACGACCATCACCGGCGCCGGTGCCACCTTCCCCTACCCTGTCTACTCCAAGTGGGCATACAGCTACAACAAGGACACCGGCGTGCGGCTCAACTACCAGTCCATTGGCTCGGGCGGCGGCATCAAGCAGATCAAGGCGCGGACCGTTGACTTCGGCGCCTCGGACGCGCCCATGAAGCCAGAGGAGATGAACAAAGCCGGTCTCATGCAGTTCCCGATGATCATGGGCGGCGTGGTGCCGGTGGTCAACATCCACGGCATCGCCGCCGGCCAGTTGAAGCTCTCCGCCGCCAACCTGGCCGACATCTATCTCGGCAAGATCACCAAGTGGAACGACCCGCGCATCGCCGCCGACAACGCCGGCCTCAAGCTGCCCGCCGAGGACATCACCGTGGTCCACCGGGCCGACGGCTCCGGCACCACCTGGATCTTCACCAACTACCTCACCAAGGTGAGCAGCGAGTGGAAGGAGAAGGTGGGCAACGACAAGGCTGTCCAGTGGCCGGTTGGCCTGGGCGGCAAGGGCAACGAGGGGGTGGCGGCCTTTGTCGGCAAGGTGGACGGCGCCATCGGCTACGTGGAATACGCCTATGCGCTCCAGAACAAGATGGCATCGGTGCTCCTCAAGAACCGTAACGGCAACTTCGTGGCCCCCACCGCCGGGAACTTCCAGGCCGCGGCCGCCGGCGCCGACTGGTCCCACGCCGAGGGCTATTACATGGTGCTCACCGATCAACCCGGCGCAAACTCCTGGCCCATCACCGGCGCCTCCTTCATCCTGATGTACAAGCAGCAGGCCCGGGCCGTCCAGGCCAAGGAGGTGTTGAAGTTCTTCGACTGGAGCTACCGCAACGGCGGCAAGGCGGCCATGGAACTCGACTACGTGCCCATGCCCGACGCCGTGGTCAAAATGGTGGAAGCGACCTGGCGCCATGAAATCAAGGACAGCGCAGGCAAGGCCATCTGGTAAGAATAGGGTCGGCGGCCGGGCCGCCGAAAAAGTGCTTGAAGAGCCTGCCGAAATCTGGCAAACAGGAGCATGTCCGGAAGCGTGGCACGCGGCTCTGCACACCAAAAAACTGATGCCGTCTCGGGCCGGGGTCATCCCCGGCCCGTTCTTTATCAAAGCCGAAAGCTCAAGATTTCACCGGAGAAGATGAACCAAACGAATCGCAAGGTCTGGGGCGACCTCCTGTTCCGCGGCCTGACCGCGCTGTTCGCCGCCGGCATCGCCGTCATCTTCTTCGCGATGATCGTGGTGCTCTGGCAGCAATCACAGCCCTCCATCCACAAGTTCGGCTTCTCCTTCCTCACGAACGCCGACTGGAATCCGGTCCTGGAGAAGTTCGGCGCCCTGATCCCCATCGTCGGCACCCTCACCTCCACGGCACTCGCCCTGCTGTTCGCCATCCCGTTGAGCCTCGGAATCGCCCTCTTTCTCGCCGAGCTGGCACCGGCCTGGCTCCGCGCCCCCTTTGGCACCGCCATCGAGTTGCTCGCCGCCATCCCGAGTATTGTCTACGGCATGTGGGGACTGTTCGTGCTCTCGCCGCTGATGGCGGACCACGTCCAGCCCTGGCTCAAGGCCCACTTCGGTTTCCTGCCGTTCTTTGACGGCCCCTGCATGGGGATCGGCATGCTCACCGCCGGCCTGGTCCTCACCCTGATGATCATTCCTTTCATCGCCTCGGTCACCCGGGACATCTTCCTCATGGTGCCCCAATCGCTCAAGGAGGCGGCCTACGGCATGGGGGGCACCACCTGGGAGGTGGTCCGCGACATCATGATTCCCTACGGCAAGAAGGGGATCGCCGGCGCGGTCTTCCTCGGCATGGGCCGGGCACTTGGCGAGACCATGGCCGTCACCTTTGTCATCGGCAACGCCTACCATCTCTCCTGGTCGATTTTCGCCCCCGGCAACTCCATTGCCTCGACGCTGGCCAACGAATTCACCGAGGCGGACGGGGTGGTCTACCTCTCCTCGCTCATCGAGCTGGGCCTGGTGCTCTTCCTGATCACCTTCACCGTCCTCGGTCTGGCCCAGCTGTGGCTGCGACGCAGCCAGGGGGTGAAGAAATGATGAGCAAATCGGTTCGCCGCCGGCTGGCCAATTCCGTTGCCCTCACCCTTTCCACCCTGGCGGCGGGGGTGGGCCTCTTCATGTTGACCTGGATCCTGGGCGACGTGGCCCGCAAGGGGATAATGGCCATCAACTGGCAGTTCTTCACCGAGCTGCCGGCCCCTCCGGGCATGGAGGGCGGGGGACTGGCCAACGCCATTGTCGGCACCCTGCTGATGACCTTGGTCGCCGCCCTCATCGCCGTGCCCTTCGGCATGCTCGCCGGCACCTATCTGGCCGAATTCGGCAGGAACCCCCTGGGCAGGACGGTACGGTTCCTGTCGGACATCCTGGTTTCCGCACCCTCCATCGTGGTGGGCGTCTTTGTCTATCTGGTGCTGGTCAAACCGCTCCAGCACTTCTCGGGCTGGGCCGGGGCCTGCTCGCTCGCCATCATCATGCTGCCGGTGGTAAGCCGCACCACCGAGGAGATGCTCAAGCTGGTGCCGCCGGAAATGCGGGAGGCGGCCCTTGCCCTGGGCGCCCCCTACTGGCGGATGATGGCCGGGGTTATCTACCGGGCCGCCGGCGCCGGCATCTTCACCGGCATCATGCTAGCGGTGGCGCGGGTGGCCGGCGAAACCGCCCCACTCCTGTTCACCGCCCTGAACAGCCCCTACTGGATGCAGGGCATGAACGAACCCATGGCCAACCTCACCGTGGTTCTCTTCAACTACGCCATGAGCCCCTACGACGACTGGCACACTCTGGCCTGGGGCGCGGCCTTTCTCATCACCATGGCGGTCCTGGCGGTGAACATCCTCACCCGCCTGATGCTCGCTTCGAAAAGGAGGTAGAAGTCTTGACTCGCGCAACCAGCGGCCAGGGAGAGAGGCCATCCGGCTCTTCCGCCGGCCATAGCCGCACCAGCATGGGAGAGGTCAAGCTCTCTGTCCGGCATCTCAACTTCCATTACGGCGACAAGCAGGTTCTCTTCGACAACACCCTGGACATCGCCAAGAACAAGGTCACCGCCTTCATCGGCCCGTCGGGTTGCGGCAAATCGACCCACCTGCGGGTCTACAACCGGATGTACGAACTCTACAAGGGATTCCGGGCCGATGGCGAAATCCTCATGGACGGGGTCAACATCCTCGACCCCAAGGTGCCGGCCCTGGCGCTGCGCCACAAGGTGGGGATGATCTTCCAAAAGCCGACCCCCTTCCCCATGAGCCTGTTCGACAACATCGCCTATGGCATGCGCATGCACCACGACTACAGCGCCAGCGAAATCGCCGACCGGGTGGAAAAGGCCCTGCGCGACGCCGCCCTCTGGACCGAGGTGGAGAGCAAGCTCCACCAGCCGGGCACCGCGCTTTCCGGCGGTCAGCAGCAGCGGCTCTGCATCGCNNACCCACAACATGCAGCAGGCCGCCCGGGTTTCGGACTACACCGCCTTCATGTACATGGGCAAACTGGTGGAGTTCGGCCCCACCACCATGATCTTCACCGACCCTTCCTGCCAGGAAACCGAAGACTACATCACCGGCCGCTTCGGCTGATTCCCCCAGCGCCACGCCCTCTCCTCGCCCACGCCGCCGGCACCGCGCCCCTCCCCGCCCCCTTGGGGAGGGCAGCCGCCGGGTCCCCCCCCCTTCCCCGCCTGTCCCTCTCGACGCCGCGAACTGCCACCGCCGGCGGCCCCACCGCCTCTCCCCTCCTTCTTTCGTGGCCACCGTTGCCCCACCTGCCAACGGGATCCCGATTCGCCATTAACCGAAAACCAACCCGATATTAACGGCAACCGAACAACGCGTTGATACAAAAGAAAAAAGCGCGCCACGACGAACTGCCATCCTCCGGGATCATAACCGCAGCCAATCAACCACCCACGGGAGACAGCAATGAAAGCCATGAAACTCGGCGCCAGGATCGGCCTGGGCTTCGGAGTCCTCATTCTCCTGGCCCTGGCCCTGGGGAGCGTGGCGGTGTGGAATATCGCCGCCATCAAGACGACCGCCGAAAGGCTCGCCGGCGAGTATCTGCCCCAGGTCAGGCTGGCCAGTGAACTGGAGCGGAATTTTCGCCAGGCGGCCCTGGGGGGAACGGTCTTCACCTTTACCCAGGACGGCCGTTACCTGTCCATGGGTCAGGACGCCCTGGTCACGGCGCGGGCAACCCTGGAGGCCAGTGAAAAACTTGCGGCCTCCGCGCCGCATCTGGCCAGATTCCGCGACGAGCAACAGAAGAGCCACGCCATGCTGGACCAGTTCGAGGGGCAGCTCAACGCCGCGTCGGTAAAGGGATACGAGCTGGCCAGCACCTTTGACGAACTCAAGGTTACCCACGGTTTTTTCGAGGAAAACGGTCGCCGGTTCCTCGCCGCCCAGCTCGCCTCCCTGCAGGCCGGACTCGGCGGTGGCCAAACGCCCGCCGCCCTCCGGCAACGGCTGACCAAGATCACCCTGGTGAACGAGGTGATGGGCCTGGGCGAACGGATCATGCTCGCCGCCGTCACCGCCCGGGCCGAACATGACCTCACGGCCATCCAGGGGCTCGACCAGACCTTCGCCGACATCGGCCAACGGCTCGACGCCCTGGAAGCCATCACCGTGTCCGGCGCCAACCGCAGCGCGCTGAAAAACCTCCGCGCCGCCTCAGACCTCTACCGAAACTCCCTGGCCGAGCTGGCCAGCATCTGGTCGGCGGTCCAGAAACTTCACGAGCAGAACGAAGCCACGGGAAATACACTGACGCGGTTTAGCCAGAACGCCCACGATGCCGGCCTCGACGAGACGGGCAGGGCATCCGCGCAGACGGTCCGTTCGGTTTCCGTCTCTACGCTGCTCACGCTCGCCGGGCTGCTGGTTACCAGTATCCTGGGCGTCGTTATCGCCGTGGTCATCACCCGCGCCACCACCCGCCCCATCCGCGGGGTGGCGCACGGTCTCACCGAGGGTGCGGCCCGGGTCGCCTCGGCCGCCACCCAGGTGACCGCCTCCAGCCAGTCGGTGGCGACCGGCGCCGCCGGCCAGGCAGCGGCCCTTGAGGAGAGTTCGGCAAGCCTTGAAGAGATCGGCGCCATGACCCGACAGAACGCCGACCACGCCACCCAGGCCCACCAGCTGATGCAGGATACCGCCGGCCTCATCGCCGCCGCCTCCCACTCCATGGAACAGTTGACCACCTCCATCACCGCAATCACCGAGGCCAACGCGGACACCCAGAAAATCGTCAAGAGCATCGACGCGGTCGCCTTCCAGACCAATCTTCTCGCCTTGAACGCCGCGGTGGAGGCGGCCAGGGCCGGGGAGGCGGGTGCGGGATTCGCGGTGGTGGCCGAGGAGGTGCGCACCCTGGCCCAACGCACCGGAGAAGCGGCAAGGAACACCGCCGGCCTCATCGCACACACCACCCGGCAGGTGCAGGAGGGGTATGCGATGGTGGTCAAAACCAACGGCGAGTTCACCAAAGTGGCCTGCTCGCTGAGCAGCTGCGCGGAACTCATCGGCGAGATAACGGCCGCCTCCCAGGAACAGGCCCGGGGAGTGGCCCAGGTGAACACCGCGGTGGCGGCCATTGACCAAATCGTCCAGCAGGCGGCAGGAAGCGCGGCGGAATCGGCGGCCGCCTCTGGCCAGCTCCAAGCCCAAGCCGAAGAAATGGAGGGGTTTGTGGCCGAACTGGTAGCCCTGGTGGGAACGGCCCGCCCGCCCGACCAACGCCTCCGGCCGGTTGCCGGGCTGCTGGCGCGCGGCAGGGAGGCGGCGCGCAACTTTGGCGCCCTGCTCGGCGTGGCCGGGCGGGAGAAACGCCTCACCTGAACCGGCGGGCCTCATCAGTCACTCTGCAGGAAAAGTAACAAATCAAAACCGTGATCTTGTCTGTAAGTCAGCGCCACACTCATGGTTGAGCGCGGCGCTGACTTACACAAACCTCTCCAACACCTCTCCAACGGACAGTGCCATTTTCTCGCCCAGCCTGCCCTCTCCCACCGCACTTGCCCTACTAAGAAACATTCCCGTTGCAATAGCGGCTCATGACTGCTAGGTTGAGCAACTAGTTGACCCCATCAACGGAACAGGGCTCCGCGACTACCTTTCAGCTACCTCATCGCCAAACGCCCCTTCATTCCATATCACACACTGACGGAGAGGCCATTATGCAGACCGGCATGTACCGGTTCCTTTGTCAGTTCACCACCGAAGCGGTGCTGCCCGAGTTCAAGGGCTCGATGTTGCGCGGCGCCTTCGGCCATGCCCTCAAAAAAACGGTCTGTGCCTTGCACCGGGCGCAGTGTACGGACTGCCTGCTTGCCGCTTCCTGCGGCTATTCGTTCATCTTCGAAGTGGCCAAAAGTGATCCGGGCAACAGCCTAGACCGGCCACGAATCGCGGCCCGGCCCCATCCCTTTGTTCTCGTTCCCCCGGATCTCCCCCAACGATTTTTTGAAGCCGGTGATGGTTTCAATTTCGGCCTTACCCTCTTTGGCCGGGCCAACAATTACCTCCCCCATGTCGTCTATGCCGTGGAGCAAATGGGGGTGAGTGGCCTGGGGCGGGGTGCAAAGAACGGCCAGGGACGGTTCCGACTGGAGGCGATTGAGAGTCAGGGGGCAGTGATCTACGACCATGCCACCAAGATACTGCACCAGCCGTCCAACTTGCCCCGTCTGGGGCTTGAACCACCATCACCGATTTCCGAAGATAGCGTCGGAATCAAACTACTCACTCCCCTCCGCTTGAAGCACCAGAACCAGTTACAGGACGACCTTCCCTTTCATCTCCTGATCAGAACGGCCCTGCGCCGGATCTCGACGCTCAGCGAGGCCTACGGTGGCGGCGAACCGGATCTGGACTACTCCGGCCTGATCCGGCGGGCGGAAAAGGTGGAGACGGCACAAAGCGCCTTTCGCTGGGTGGATCTCAAACGGTTCAGTAACCGCCAGAAGAGCGCCATGCTTTTAGGCGGGCTAGAGGGGCATGCGACCTACGCCGGGAAGGTGGGAGAATTTCTGCCCCTGCTCAGGTTCTGCGAAGTCACCAATCTCGGTAAGCAGACCGCTTTCGGTTTGGGGCGGATTGGGGTGGAGGCAACCGCTGAACACTCGAAGTGAAAAAGGTGGTCATGTATTGCAACAGTGGGCAATCCAAGACAACACGTCGGTCCTATTAACAGGAGCCGCAGCAAATGGCAGAGACGACTAACAACCGATCCTTCCAAGCCCGGTTCGAGCGGCTACTGCAAATCATCATGGAGGGCCGGGGGGTCCCATTCATCGGTGCAGGCTTCAGCGCGACTGCCCGGTCCGAGACCAACCCGCTGTTTGAGCCGACTGTATGGTACCTAAACGAACGGTTGAAATGCTACATCAGGGATAAACTGGAGAATGACCACTCAGTTGAAGGCACGGCCCGAGAAAGTATCCAGGCACTGTTCGACGATGCCTTAAAGAAAAAATCACTTGGCCAGCTTGCTGAAATCGCCCAGTGGCTATCCGGAAAAGAAAAGACAAAAACAGTCCTTCATGCACTCGAAACCGGCCTCTTCTGCACCTTGCAACCCAGCGACGCCCATCGCTATCTGGCTTACCTGATCCGGGAAGGACTGATCAGCGAGGTCATCACAACCAACTACGATACCTGTCTGGAAAACGCCTATCGCCGTTCGTTCGGCCACGCCTGTGACCAGCGGTGCAAGCACGCAACCGCAGGACAGCCGTGCAAAAATGATCCTAAAAATGAGTGCGCCTACAACCGTGACAAGAACTGCAAAAAGTTCGGTGTGGTGCATAACCTGGATACGTACCGGAAGCACGGTGCTCTGGTATTGAGCCGGACCGAGGGCCTTCATCCCTATCTCAGGATTTACAAGACCAACGGCTGCGCCCACCACTATGCCCATGGCATTTGTCGAGGAGGCAAAAAAAACCAACCCCGCATCCTCTTGACCGAACGGGAGTTGCAGGACTTCGGCAAAGAGGTGTGGGCGCGGGATCTCCTGCGGGACCGTATCCGAAGCCGGTCGCTCATCTTCGTCGGTTTCGGCAGCGAGGAGCCGCAAATCCGTCACACCGTGCTGGCACTGATGGAGGAGTTCCATTCCGGTGGTGGTGCCGAGACCGGGGTGGGTTCAAATAAAGAACTCCTCTCCCTGCCGAACGCCCCCTTTCTGGTTGCCTACGATCCCACCCTGAGCTTCCCACAGATGCAGATAATGTCAGGCTTCGTCCGCGCTCATCAAGGGGAGAGGACATCTCCCAGCTCCTTTCTTAATGCCTGCTTCGGCAACGTCCTTTCCGGTGGCGACTCCGAGAACTTCGCTTTGGTCGACAAACACGACAAACTCGAAGCGGACGATTTCATGCGCCGGCTCTTTCAGGCCGCATTCAAACGGTTGCTGGAGCGCTACTCGGCCCCCGGCACCATTTTCTCTCAATGGCTTGCCAGACATTCCGTCCACTCAGGAGCCTGGCGTCATGCCCTGATCCAGGGCTGCTATCCGGATTCACAAAAACCAAAAAGCGGCCTCTTCGGTCGTTGGCCTGAACTCCTTGAATCGTCCCCAGTCGGAGACAGCTGCGGTCCTTGTCTGTTATGGGAGTGGCTGCTCGCCCTGCACCGTGATACCTCTCCGCAGGGTTCTGGTAGTAAGCAGGGCGACTACTACCTGGCCCTTCGCGACGACAGCCTGCTCATCCTCACCTTCCTGACTCTGGTTACCTCCCTGGCCAAAGAGAATTGTCTGCGACTGAGGAAGGCTCCGGGTATCGGCCTGGAGATCAGCAGTGATGCCATGCCACGTCCAGTCTTCCTCGCCCATGAACAACGCCAGATCCGTTCGGGAAAACCAGGGACCGGGGAGAAACGATGGGCGCTTTGCCACCGGAGATTATGCGAAGAGGCGATACCTGTCGCGAAAACCGATACATTCCCCCGCTTGCTGTTCGTCCTGGACCTCCCCTCGGCGACCCACCTGGAACAAAAGGGGCGCATCCATGTGAAGCGATCCCGTAAAACGGGCGAAATGCATTCCCTCTGGATCGGCAACTATGTCCGGGTTCCGGTCACGGCATGGATTCATGCCGCATGGAGCCCGGACCGTCTGGTCAATAGCCTGCAGCAGGTCTTCGATCAGGCCGTTGCCGACAAACAACCACCCCGGGTTCGGATGACCAGGTTGATAGGAAGCGATGCAAAGGAGGATAACGATGCCTCAAGACACACAGCAAATTGAAACGTTCCGTCTCAAGGTTGGCGACAAGCCGGTTGCGATACGAGGCCGCCATTGGCAGACGGACCGTATCTACCTCAACGACGTCTGCCTGGTGGTGATCGTGAATCCAGTGGCCAGCACCGAGACGGACAATTCGGCCAAAGAGGAGCTGTACGGCCTGCTGCGCAGGATATCCAGCCGGGCGCTGCACCACAACCTCATGCGGCCACTGGCCGCCATCGTCCAAAAATCGGATGACTCCAAACTCCCCGAGGGGATCGCCAACTGGGGGGCGGATCAGGAGTGGCACCGGGGAGAATTCACCCTCTATGTGGAAGACGGCCGCGGAGTCGTTCCGACCGCCGAGGAGCTGCTCGACACCAAATTAAAGGTCTTGACCAGCACCAAATTCGATCCCCGGCCGGCCATTGAGGTGTTTCCCCCCCTGGTCCAACTTCCGGACCCTTCGCCGGAGCTCAGGGCCTTACACGAAACAACGTTGGGGTTGCTGCAATCGACATCCGGAGAAAACTGCGAGGAGAAGCGCGTGCAAGCCCTTGAGGCCGGATTGGACCGGTGGCGAGAAGAGATCGATCCCGAAATCCGGACAAGAGGGTAGTCATGACAACCATTCAGAGAATCCGATCGCTTGAGCTGGAAAACTTCAAGGGGTTCGGCTGCCAGACAGCCATCGACACCGACGCCGACATCGTCTTGATCACCGGTGCCAACGGGTACGGCAAGACCACTTTTCTTGAGGCCCTCACCGCCATCCTGACAGGATATCACCCCTATGATGATCCGATCGGCGCCCTCGTCCCTGTCGGCATAACCGACACCTCGAATCGATGCACGATCCGTATCCGGACCCAAATCCATCCCCGCCCCGAAGAGGGAGGCCCTTCAGAAACCTTTGCCATCAGCTGGGACTGCAAGGGAGTCATCACCGAACCACGAGGCCCGGAAGACGCAGAACCGGTGACCATTCAACAGCTTTTCCCTCGACCGCAAGCGATGCCGCTATTTCTTACCGGCAAACCCCAACAGTATGAACTGCATGCTCGGTTATGCGCCTTTTTTCAGGAGCGGGTCACATTCCAATACGACCAGGGAGTGAAGGGCGACACGGTTCGCGATGTCATCAAGCCGGTCCCGACGGAAATCTCGCGGATTATCGACAAGCTAACCAAATTCACCTCCGCGGACGGCATCCCGAGCCAAATAGACAGGCTCCAAAAAAGATACTCGTCCCCGAAAAGCGAAGAGGAGATCCGCCATGAACTCGCCAAGAGCTCCAGTGAGTTCATGGTCCTCTATAATGCGATGGCCAAATGGCGGGGGGATGAGTGGCCGCCCGGACCTCCTTCCTTTGACCGTGGCGACCTGCTGAGCGGGTTTGTCCGTGACCTCTTGGAAAGACGTGGCATTGGGGTTTCGTATTCTTCCAAGGCAACGGCCGATTCGGAACTGGCGGCAATGTTCGAAACATCTTTGAAACGCTCGTTGAATGATTGGGTCGCGGATGCGGGAAAGCGTGCTGCCGAAGAGACGGAGGAGGGGCGAACCCTGCAAAGACGCCTCGATGTCTGCATGGCACGCATCCGGGAAATCGAAACCACCCATCCGGAATTAGCCGAGGAGGTGGCCCTCTTTGAACCCAATAACCCTCGTCAGGAGTGTGACGCCCTGACCCTGCTGCGCACGCTGGTAGAAAACGCCGGACGGTGGGCTGCGGTGAAATTAAAGGACAGCGACGAACAGGAGCAGGGAAAACTCCAGGAGGTGCTGGCGGAATTTGCCCGAGTGGACGAAAGCAGGGCCGCCGCGTGCCGCACCATCCTCGACAACTGGTATGGGCGAAAAAAGAAGTTCTGGCGTGAACTCTGCTCCTTGCGGGAAGAAAAGATAAAACTGGATGAGGAGATCGCTCTGTTCAGCATTTCCGAGGAAGTCGAGGAGGCCAAACGGATCAGACGGGGGCTGAATGAAATAAACGACGAATTCAGCAATGGCTGGAAAGCGGCTTGCCAACTGGAGCGAGAAATCGCCAGCCTCAACCAACGGATGGAAAGGGCCGCAGCCCTGAAACGGCATAACCAGGCGGCGCATGCTCTGCTGGAAGCCCTGGCGAAGGTGGTGAATCTCTCTGATGAAAATTTAGACAAGTTGGCCACCATTGTTCGTGGGGTGGCCAAACGCTTCAGCCTGGTGGAGGGCATGTTGCCCAGGGAGAAAATGGAGGTCATAAAGCTCCCGAAGGGATCGGGGGCATCCGGCGGGAACAAGCAGGAGGAGAGGATCATCCAGAGGCTCAAGACCGACGATGGCCGGGAGATGGTCCATTTCTCCACCGGTCAGAAGGCCCAGCTTGGCATCAGCCTGCTGGTGGCTCAGAATCTCTACCTCAGCAACTTTCTGCCCCATCGCATCATCCTCTTGGATGATCTCACCACCGCCTACGACCTCGCCAACCTCAGTCGCGAGGCGATCCTCTGGCGGCAACTGGCCTACGGCCAGGAACCGGGCGACCCCTTGGCGCGCCAAGTCTTCATCTCCACCCACCACGAGGAACTCACCAACAAGCTTCTGGAACTCCTGGTGCCGCCGGCCGGCCGTACCCTCCGCGTCGTCAAGTTTTGCGATTACAGCAAAGAGAAGGGGCCAAAATTCGAACTTTTCAAGGTCGAACCGACAGCGTCCAGCAAGTCCTGCCAAGCTTTGGCCAAGGAACTGCAAGGTCTCTCATCGTCAACCAATTAAGAGATTGCATCATGGTTACTCAACTACGCCTGACCTTTGAAGTGCTCACCCCCCTCTATCTTGGCGGCGCCGACCAGTCCGCCGAACTTCGCGCTCCCTCCCTAAAGGGGGGGCTGCGTTTCTGGTGGCGGACACTCAACCCTATCCCAGCCAAGAGAGAGAAAAACGATCCCCGAGATGGGCTGGCAAAGAAGGAGGCCAGGATTTTCGGCGGGGCAGGGGCCGGCCAGGGCCAGGCTCCCTTTCTCTTAACCGTTGCGAAACCGCTGGCGGGCAAAGGGGTGTGGGACGACTCCTTGGTTCGGCGTTTTGATGTCAGGGGGAACAACGGCTTACCCCAGAACGGTCTGCGATACCTGGGGTACCCTTTTCCCATGCAGGACAAGGAACGAGAAAAGCAAAACAAATCTCGTCGTACCTGCATTGCCGCAAGCCAGCAGTTTGAACTCGTCCTCCTCTTCCCTCGTGAGCCGAGTCTGCCGGTCCGGCGTGGCCTGGCCGCCGCCATCTGGCTCCTCGGCCATCTGGGCGGGGCCGGCAGCCGTGCCCGGAGAGGATTCGGTAGCCTGGCCCTGATCGACTGGACCGGACCATGGGAGGAGATGAAGCAGCTTCCCCTGCTTCATCCCATGGCCACCCCGGAGAGGTGGTTGGACAAATACGATCAGGTCCGCAGGGTGCTGGCCGACTGGTTCATCGATGAAGCAAAAGAGGAAGTCGGCCACCCGCATTTCGGCCCGGAAACCAAGCTCATCCTGGGCGAAACCGGCCACGCCAAGAGCGACTGGGCCGCCTGCCTGAACGAAATGGGCCTTGCCATGCAACGCTTCCGTCAACTCAGCCAACCTGACTACGGCGCGGTAAAGAATCACCTGCAGGGCCGCGGCCTGCTGGAGCGGACTCCGGAGCGGGCAAGTTTCGGCCTACCGCTTACCTTCCGCTACCGCAGCCTGGGCGGAAAATCCGGAACCCTGGTTTCCAAGGAAGGAGACCGACACGGCAGCCTCCTCCACCTGCGGCCGACCCTGATCAACGGTCGGCTCTATCCCCTGTACCTGCGGCTGGCAGGGGCCGTACCAGGTTTGGATACCCCAGGCAGGGTCCGGGGCTGGCCGGACCCACTCCCCCCGCTCACCGTGAATGCAATGGACCGCTTCCTCGAACAATTGAAAGGAGTCACCCGCCATGGATGAACTGGAGTTCTGGCGACAAAAACTTTTGCAGATCCTCCACGACCCTCCAGCCAAGCCCTTTGCTATGATACCGGGGGCAAAAGGAGCTGCCCTGGGTGGACATAAAAAGGTGGCCGAGAGGATAACCTCTCTGCTTGCCGGTACGTCTATTAAGTATTTCAAAGGCTACCCTGATTACGTAATGGCCGGGGCTGATAGGCCAATATTCCCTGGTGGGAAAGGGAAGGTGGAGCGGGTCCAGGTACGATGGCCTGATACCCCTTGGATCACCCATCCGTTGAGTCCGGGTTACAGATTACTTTTGAGTTACGGAGGCATTGATGGTGCCACTGCCGGGACTGCGATTCGAGATGAAGTTTTAGAAATCGAAGATGGTACGATCAATGAGCTGACGCAAAGCACCAACATAAATAAAGCTGCTCCGGATGTTTGGACTAACGCTTCGACTTTGCATAACCGGTTTCTGACCGTCTGGCGTAAGCTTCGGCACTTAATGACCCAATACGGTTCAGATGGAGACAAAGATCCTCGCTTCCGCCACCTCTGGCAGACCATGCCGGCGGACGGCCGCTGTCCGGACCACTCCATCTGGGAGCACAATCGGCTGACCAGCGCCCTGGCCTTCATGACCGAGGCTAAAGGGGACGATGCCCCGCGCGCACCCTGGCTCTTCCGGTTCGAGATCGGGCCGGTGGGCAGCTTCATCGGGGAGGCCCGCACCTCCCGGGATCTGTGGATGGGCTCCTTCCTCCTCGCCGACCTCATCTGGCATGGGATGCTTCCCATCATCGAGCTCTATGGCCCGGACTGCATCATCTACCCCGACCTCCGTGGCAACCCCCTGGCCGACCTCTGGCTGCAGGAGACGCACCCCGAGGCCCTGCCCGAAGGGGAGGACCCTGCTACCTATGCGGCAGTCCTGCCCAACGTTTTTACCGCCGTGCTTCCCCTCGGCCACCGGGACGGCTCCACCTACCTGCCCCCCTTGGAGGATCTCGCCGCCCAGGCAAAGCAATCCGTGCAGGAACGCTGGAAGAAGCTTGCCTCAATCGTCGAGCAGTGGCTGGCTGATGCCCAAAACAGTGGCTCCTCCGACGAGTGGCGCCAGACTTGGCGACGCCAGCACCAACAGGTGATCCATTCCACCTGGAGCGCGGTCCGCTGGTCCAAGATGGAGACGATCGTCCATCCGGAAAGCCTCACCTTCACCGATCCATTGCCCTGCCAGCACGACCGGGAGACCAAAATCGGGGAGGAGGCACTCAAGAGGGATCGCGCTGCCATCGACTCACGTGAACGCCGCCTTCGGCCCTTCGTTTCCAAGGAGGTCTGGGCTCACTACAATCAGACTCGGGCGGTCTTCGCCAGAACCAACCTCCCGGTCCACCAACTGGAACGGGGTTTCGATTACGCCCTAACCCATCACCAGCTTCTGGTGCGGCACGCCCTGCGCAAGCAGGAAGCAGCCGAGGCGGGGATAGCCGAGGAGCCGGGCGAGAAGTGCACGGTGTGCGGCCGGCGTCAGGCCCTCTATAACCGCGGCAAACGGGCAGACAAACTCCACAGCCACCGCGAGGCGGCCCGCGAGTTCTGGAGCAAGGCGCGACTCAACCCCGACCCCCGCCAGCAGGACCGGCTGTGCGGGGTCTGCGCTATGAAGCGCTACCTGGTGGAGGCTGGGGTGGACCGGGAGAGCGGACTGCTCACCGGCATCAACCCGGTCTGGGCCGGACACGGCCAGTCCGTCGCCAAACTCAAGTTCAGCGACGACAAGGCCCGGGTCCCCTTTCCCTCCACCGCCACGGTGGCGGCCCAGAAATTCATCGAGGCGGTCTGTCGAGAGCCTTCCCTTGCGCCATTCCTCGCGGCCGTGGTGCGAGACAGTGCCAGGGCTGGTCTGCCTCGCACCGGTTTTGCCCGCGCCCTTCATCGCCTGGCGGCGCTGGAGACGGACTCTGTCGCCGCCCCATTCCTCATGCTCGATACTCAGGGCGCGCTCTTCCCCGAGACTCTGGACATCCTGATCCGCGATGCCACTGGCAAACGGGATGGCAACAAGCCAGATGCCCTGGAGCAGATGAAAAAGAGCGTCGCCGCTCTTCGTAGCGCGGCCCGCCGGGCCGGGCTCGGCAACCCCGGCACCCGCATCGCCGTCATCCGTCTGGACGGGGACCGCATGGGACGCTTGCTCCTCGGTGACCCCGATATCATCCAAACCACCTGGCGGGACGTAATCCACCCCGAGGCGGTCCACTCGCCCACCAAGAGCTCCCTCCTCACCGCCCAGGTCACCCGCGACGCGGCCTGGCCCGATCTGCTGGACTGCAAACGACTCATGGGGCCGTCGCTGCATGCCTTCATCAGCCGGTCGCTTGCCCTCTTCAGCCACCGCATCGTGCCGTGGGTGGTGGAACGGGAGTTCTCCGGCCGGCTGATCTACTGCGGCGGCGACGACATCCTGGCCATGGCTCCGGCCGACGAGGCCCTCGGTCTGGTGGCCCGCCTCCAGCAACTCTTCTCCGCCCCTTTCATCCTGGACACCACCCCGGAAGAGACCGCCTGGGGCTGGCGCCAACCCGGGAGTGGTGGCGAACACGACGATACCGCTGCCCGCCACCGTTTCTTGATTCCCAAACGGCCAGACGCCCCAGGCCAGGGCATCCTCCTGCCCTTCAACGCCGAGGAGATGGAAGCACATGCCGCCGGGGATGGTGCCAACGTCTCAGGCGAGCAGGACGGCGAGATCCTCACCATGCTTGGCAAGGGCTACTCCCTTTCCGCCGGCATTGCATACGGCCACTTCAAGACCCCACTCTCAGACCTACTGCGCCAGTCGAAGGAGATGCTCGCCGAGTGGGCCAAGGGCAGGTCTGGCCGGGCGGCGGTGGGGCTCAGCCACTCTTCCCGCAACGGCGTCAAGACCAGGTTTGCCATGTCCTGGGGAAGCGAAGGAGAGAGCGCCAACGTCCGACGCTTCCAACTGGTGGTAAAGGGATTCCGCGACGGTACCCTGCCCAAGCGTCTGCCCTACAAGCTGCGTGACTACCACCGGCTCCTCGGCGAACTCGGGCCGGCGACTGATGACGAGGCGGCACGCCTCCTCATCAAGGGCTTATTCACCGAGGCAGTGGGCGTCCGCGACAGGTGGACACCCGAAATACAGGCCGCCTTCGACCTGTGGTGGCAGGGGTTACATCTCAACGGTGCCATGACCGCCGATATCCCGGACCAGGCCGCCGATGGTCTGGGGATCGCCCGGATGCTGTCGGCAGAGGAGGACGAGGCATGAACACCCTCAACACCGATCTCTTTATCCGCCCGCTGGAGTCTCTGTTCTTCGGGGCGCCGAAGCCGTTCAATGCCGGCGAGTCTCACCACGCGCGTTCCGAGTTCCCCCCCTCGCCCATGACCATGCAGGGAATCATACGCAGCCAGTTGCTGCGGGCGGCCACGCCCCCCCTTGACCTGGATGACTGGTCGCCCGCAGCCCGCAAGGAGCGGGCAGACCTGGTGGGTGATTCGGACCGACTCCCACAAGGCTGGCAACTTAAGGGGCCGCTCCCCGCCACCATCCAAAAGAACGCGCAAGGAGAGACCTCCCTCTACCCTTGGGCGCCTGCCCCCCGTTTCCTCTACCGAGTAAGCGACCGGCAGCAACGAATCGTCCATGGCGAAATCTTCCCCACGGACCACCCTGCCTGCAACGACCTGACCTCCGATCCGAGCGGGGCGGCGACCGGGGCACTGCTCTTCGGTCCGTCTCCGGAGTGGCAAGGAGCCAGGCCCCTCACCGGCTGGGTGGATAGTCAGACCCTGCTCCAGGTGCTCTCCGGCAATCGTACTCCCCTGCCGGCCGAGGCGGCCCTTGCCCTTCCTCACTTTGTGCGGAACGACCAGCGCCAACCCGGCATCGCCCTCGATCGCAAGAGCAACACCGGCCAGGACGGCATGCTCTATCTCCTGGAACACCTGCGCTTTCGTCCCGAAAGCGGCCTGTGGGCAAATTTCTCCGGAAGTCTGGCCGAGCGGATCGGACAGGATGCATTACAGCGGGGAATTGGCGCAGCCGGCCGCAAGGGCAGGCTGGTCGCCATGGAAGAGCCGCCGCCCCTCGCCACGGCATGGCGGGATCTCCTCAGCGGTCGCCATCTGGGTGGGGACGCCGGTGGTTCCCTCTTCTGGCTCTATCTGCTGACCCCGGCACGCCTGGACGGGGAGACGGGAAGCGGCGGCCTGCCGCCCTTCGGCCGGGTGCGCCTCCGTTGGGAGATCATTCCCACGGGAGTGACCGTCCGTTGCCGGGCCGCCCTCACTGGGCCGCCCATCACCTTGGGGGGCATGGATACGGCCCGAGGCCGCTCGCGGCCCAATTACACCTATCTCCCGCCTGGCAGCGCCTGGCTTTTGGAGATCATTGCCAACGACGCGGCCTTAGTCCGCGAAACCCTGGAGAACCTCAACAACACCCACCCCCTGGGTGACCCGGAAGAGGCCCGTTTCGGCTTCGGCCACACCCTGGTTGGTATCGGACCCAACGCACAAGGAGAGAAATATTTATGAGGAAATACAGCCCACCCACCATTCCCCGGGTCTGGAAGGACAGCGCCATGAGCGCCATCTACACCCTGACGCCCACCCACTGCGGCATTGGCCAGGCGGCGGCCAGCGTCGACCTCCCCATTGCCCGCGACATGGCCACCGGTTTCCCCATCCTCCCCGCCACCTCCTTGAAGGGGGTGGCCCGGGAGTACTTCGAGGATAAAGATACGGGTGTGGACAGCGAACTCACCACGGCCCTCTTCGGACCCGCCCTCCAAGAACAGGAGAATCAGGCCAGAAACGCCCAGCCCTTGCAGGCTGGCGGCCTCACATTCACAGAAGGCCGTCTGGCCGCTTGGCCGGCTCGTTCCCTGAACCGGCCCTTTCTCCATGTCACCTGCCCCCTGCTTGTCGACAAGCTGGTCCAGGACGCCCGCCTCCTGGGCCGCGAGGAGTTGGCAAAGCCCGCTGTCGAATGGCTGCCCGACCGGGTCTACGTGGGGGATAAGGAACTGGCCGGCAAGGCTCTGGTGATAGAAGATCTCTGCTATGCCGGCGAGGAGGTGGTCTTCAACCAGGGGGTCGCCGAATACGCCCAGGCCCTGGCCGCGCTCCTGCCGCCGCCCGAAACCGAGACCGCGGCCCGGCTTGCCAAAGGCCTGGTAGTGCTACCGGATGTCGAGTTCAGCGATCTTATCCAACGCACCATTCCGGTGGCAGCCCGGACCAAACTCACCGGCGGCAAGACCACCGATAAGTGGACCGATCCGGAAACAGGAGATACCCAGTCCGGCAGCCTCTGGTACGAGGAGTACCTGCCCTCGGACTGCCTGTTTGTCGCTTTTGTCGGCCAGCGCCGTCAGGTCTATCTGCAAAACGATAACGACTCCAGGTCGCCTGTTCCACTTACCGATCCCATCGGTGATTTCACCGCCATCTGGGATCAGGTCCCCTTCATCCAGATCGGCGGCAACGAAACCGTGGGACAGGGGCTCTGCCTTTGGCGGGTCACCGGCGGCCAAAGGAGGCTCTCATGAGCACACGGGGAAATGATCTCGGACGTGAACGGAGCCGGTTCGTCTTCGACCAAGCCAGAAAATGGCGGGGCAGGGAGGCAGAGGAGATCACCTCCCTGGCCCAGGGGCTGCCGGTGACATTACGGAGCCAGGGGCTTGTGGTTACCATGGCCCGGCTGGCAGCCAAGGACAACAACGCCAGCGCAACTCTGAACGATATGATCTTCCAGTGGCTGAGCAAGCACTGTCCTTGGCTCGGGGTTGGGGCCGACTCCGCCACCCCTCGCGAGTTATTGGAAACCCTGATGGGGGCGGAACGGGCGAGCTACCTCGCGGCCCAGCGGGAAGCCATGGCCTTGTCCGAACGGATCAAGCTGCTCAGTAAGGCCTTCCTCGCCGGCCAGGAGAAGAACCATGGATTATGAGATTATTGCCCCCAGTCGTGGCCTGTTGGCCCCGGCCTTTTTCGAGAAGCCCGTCCCGCCGGGTGCCAACCCCGGGTTGGTATTCGACCGTTTTTTGGCCATCTGGAGCGGGGGCAAACGGGCCAAAGAACTCCATGAACCTTTGGCTCGTTTCGCCCTCCGTTGCAATGAGGCGGGCTCCGAACATCAGAACTTACTCGCTACCTACCATGCCCGGCAAATCCGTACCATCGAGCGAGCCAACCGTGCGGGCCAGGCCGGGGTGACCCTCAACTGTACAGTGGCCTGGCGTCTGACGAGCGGACTGGGCAACGACCACCCCCTGGAGAACGGCTTCACCCTGGACTACTTGACCGGCGCCCCCTACCTCCGCGCCTCGGGCCTCAAAGGCCTCTGCCGGCGGGCTGCCGCTATGGCCGGCGAAGTTGAAGGGTGGGACGGGGAGACCCTATTCGACCTCTTCGGCTCCAGAGATCCCGTGGCCGACGAGGTCATGGACAACAAAGCACGCGGGGATATCGTCTTCCTTGACGCCTATCCGACTTGCTGGCCCAAGCTGGAGGTGGAGGTCATGAACTGCCACCACCAGCGATACTACAGTAAGAATGACGTCCTGCGCGAAACCGAAGACCCGGTACCGGTTTTCTTCCTCACCGTGGGGGCGGGGGCCGAGTTCGCTTTCCGCTTCTTCAGCCGTACGGGCAGCGAGTCCAAGGCTCGGCGAATAAAGGAGGCGCTCGTTGAGGGCCTGACTCTCCTGGGTGTAGGGGCCAAGACTGCCGTGGGATACGGCCGATTCGTGCCACCGGTTGCCGAGGGCGAACGTTGGTTGGAGAGAGTCGTGAAGGAATTGAAAGCCGACCATAACGAGCCTGACGAGAAAAAAATCCTGCGCGGTAAGCCCCTGGCCGGGCGCTGGCAGACGCTTCCCGACGATGCCCTGAAACAGGAGGTACGCAGTGCCATCGAACGACGTTGGCGGGAGGCGGGACTTTTCGAGGCGAGCGGCAAGTCACTCAAACAGGTGAAGCAGATTTATGGATGGGAATAACGTTCGATTACTTGTGACTTGGTGAAAAAAAGGCGGGTCGGAGTGATGGGCAAGTCTGCCAAACCCTCCACAGGGGACGGTCTTCCGTTAACCTATAATCCGAGGAATGGTCCATATGCAGAAAAAAGGTAAATTCATTCTTTTTACGGTGGACGAATTTGATACTTGGCTGGAGGAAACAAAATTCAGCCGTAAAGTCACCCTTATCCAGAACCACCATACCATGCTGCCGGCCTATGCCCAATTCAAGGGAACGAACCATTTCCCACTTCTCGAAGGGATGGAGCGCTACCACGTGGTAGAGCGGGGGTTCGCAGAAATTGCCCAGAATCTCACGACATTCCCGGATGGCACGGTGGCAGTATGCCGTTCCCTAGAGAAGATCCCGGCCGGCATCAAGGGGGCCAACCAGTCCGGGGTCTGCATCGAACACCTGGGGAATTTCGATGAAGGGGGCGACACCATGACCGACGAGCACCGCCAGGTCATCGTCCGAGTCAATGCTCTTCTTTGCCGGGAGTTTCTTCTTACTCCCTCCACCGACTCTATCGTCTACCACCACTGGTACGACCTCAATACCGGCACCCGCACCAATGGAACAGGCAACACCAAGAGTTGTCCGGGAACCGTCTTCTTCGGCGGCAACAGTGTGGAGGCCGCTATCGCTGGTTTCATACCGCAGATCACCGAGGCCTGGAAGTCCTTGGCCCCTGTTTTCCCGGCGCCGGTCATCCGTCAGATCGAAGTAACAGCCACTGGAAGGCTCAATGTTCGCGCCGGAGCCGGCACCTCGTTTCCTGTACTGAAACAGCTCCACCAGGGGGTGTTGGCGCAGGTCTACGAGGAGGCTGGCGGGTGGTGCCGCATCCACCCCAGCGAACAGCAGTGGGTGAGCAGCCGCTATGTGCAAACGGCAGCCTAAACGGGAAGTGACAATCGTATATTTTGAGGAGCAAACGCCATGTTAGGGCTGCAAACGTTGGATGTCGTTATCGGCCTGATTTTTATCTATCTCCTCCTGGCCTCGGTGTGCACAGTTACGATGGAGGTAATGGCAGGTATTTTTGATCGTCGTACCCGCAACCTCCGCCTCGGCATCATGAACCTATTGGGCGAGCCCCAGCCAGGGATAGGAAGACGAGTAAGCCATGCCGTAAAAAGGGTCGTGCCGAAACTAGGGAGTCAGGATAAGGCTGATTCCGGTCTGATAAATGAGTTCTATAGTCACCCTTTGATCAAGACCTTGCAGGAGGATGGCACCCCCCCTTCATATATCCCGCCCGCGGCCTTCGCCTTGACGATAGTAGACATTTTCGCGCCGTCGCAAGGCATGGGCCGGACTGTCGAAAATTTCACCACTGGAGTGAAGAC
The DNA here is from genome assembly GCA_002414225.1 of Desulfobulbaceae bacterium UBA5121. Lineage (GTDB taxonomy): Bacteria > Desulfobacterota > Desulfobulbia > Desulfobulbales > UBA5123 > UBA5123. The sequence continues at coordinate 24,577 of DHYV01000051.1, forward strand.
TCGTCTTCAAGAGCCATCGGATCTCAGGAGAAACCTGCTGATCCTAGTCGATGAGTCGGGCCAAGACATGGCAAAGCTGAAGGCCAATCTGGAGGAAATGTTCAACAACTCCATGGAGCGTGTGGCTGGTTGGTACAAGAATAAGACGCAAGTGCCGCTTCTCATTTTTGCCCTACTGCTCTGTACGCTCACAAATGCCGACACCCTCCGTCTCGCCAAATCGCTCTATAACGACGGTGCATTGCGCGCCGCTCTTGTGGCTCAGGCCCAAGAGGATGCCAAACAATGGCCGTTGGCAAGAGCTGGTGGCGCGCAAGAGGCCGTGCCCAAGCTTGACGGGTCTGTCTCCGAAATCAAAAGACTCGGCCTCAAGATTGGTTGGGACCAAGAGGAGTGGCAAGCCTTGGTGAAGGACTGGGAAAGCCAGGAGAAATGGCCGAAAGAGTGGCCATTTCGGCTGTTCGGTATCCTTATTACCTCTCTCGCGGTCTCCTTGGGAGCGCCGTTTTGGTTCGATTTTCTGAACCGGCTGGTCAATATTCGCGCCGTAGGTAAATCACCGGACGAGAAGAAGGCATCATCAACTACAAGTTAGGCTTAGCCGTGGAGACCCGAGCCCATCCGCGGACGAATATGGGGCAGCTTCGAAAACACAATAATGGAGGAAATCGTCATGGGTTATCATTTCAGGAATTTGGTATTCGAAGGCGGCGGAGTAAAGGGAATTGCCTATGTCGGCGCACTGCAGGAGCTGCAGAGTCGCAACATTTTAAAAGAAATTGTCAGGGTAGGCGGAACATCGGCAGGAGCAATCACCGCCATACTAGTCGGACTCAACTACTCTCTTTCCGAGATCGATTCGATTCTGCGCAATCTGGATTTCAAGAAGTTCATGGACGACTCATGGGGGGTGTTCCGAGACACGAACCGTTTGCTGAATGAATTCGGCCTTTACAAAGGAGACTATTTCCGGGACTGGATCGGCGGTGTGATCAAGGACAAGACCGGAAACAGCGAGGCCACCTTCAATGATATAGCCGCCATGAAATCGCAAAAAGGATTCCGGGATCTCTTTTTCGTCGGCACCAATCTTTCCACCAGGTTCAGCGAGGTCTTCTCTGTAGAACACACGCCCCGCATGTGCGTGGCCGATGCCGTTCGGATTTCGATGTCAATCCCCCTCTTTTTCGCCGCCAAAAGAAACTTCCGCAACGATCTCTATGTAGACGGTGGAGTTTTGGATAATTATCCGGTCAAACTCTTTGACCGCGAAAAATATATCGAACAGCACTCCTCCCAGCCCCGTTACTATCAGCAGCATAATGATCGTCTGACGGCCAGCGGCAAACAGCTAAGTCCCTATGTTTACAACAAAGAAACGCTTGGTTTTCGCCTAGACTCTGCCAAAGAGATTGCAGTGTTCCGCGACAATGCCGAACCTACCCACGCGCCAATCGACGGTTTTTTCGACTACGCCAAGGCTCTCATAGGTACCTTCATGGACAGTCAGGACAGTCTCCACCTGCACAGCGATGATTGGCAACGGACGATCTACATCAATTCGCTAGGGACGAAGACAACGGATTTCGACCTCAACAATCAGGCCAAGGAGGACCTCGTCAAATCCGGGATAACCGGGGTCCAGACCTATTTCAAGTGGTACGACGATCCAGCCAATCAACCGGCGAACCGTTAAAGGGTGAATCAAGGGGGCAGGGGCAGGAAACTCTGGGTTTTGACTTTGAAAGCCTGCAGTCCTGCCCCCTGGTAACTGTGTTGACTGAAGACAGAGGACGGAAGACTGAGGGCAGAGGGCGGACAATAGGCATATGATTGATTTTCCGTACCAAATCCGAACTTCAAAAAGATGGCAAAAACAGGGCTGGTTACAGTTTTTTTGTAACAAGTTTGATTCACAGGAAAAAAATGAACGGCACGGTGATAGAAAAGGAGGTGAGACCACGATAATGACTCGCAAAAAGGGAGGTTACAGGAAACTGCCTTTCAACTACTCGTCCTGGTTGACGAAAAAATGGGTACTGTCCGAAGGAATGACCTGACACCGAAGGGATTGAGACCTGACGAGATGGCACTCCGGCGCACGCTGGATTGCCGTCCGAAGGAATGACCTGACACCGAAGGGATTGAGACGGCAGTGCCTCTGGATATAACGGCGGAACCAATATACAAAAAAGTCCGAAGGAATGACCTGACACCGAAGGGATTGAGACTTGGCGCCATCAATGGTGATGGCCTCGTCGATATCAGCAGTCCGAAGGAATGACCTGACACCGAAGGGATTGAGACGCGAATTGGATTGTGGCATTTAAGGCAATGCTTTTGCTGTCCGAAGGAATGACCTGACACCGAAGGGATTGAGACAGCGCCCCAACCGGGTTGGTGACGATCGGGATCTCACGCGAGGTCCGAAGGAATGACCTGACACCGAAGGGATTGAGACCCTCCAACGTTGATGTTTGTGTCAAAGAACCTTTTAAATGTCCGAAGGAATGACCTGACACCGAAGGGATTGAGACCCTCGATTCCAAGAACACCAGGTGCCTCGGAAAAAATCGTCCGAAGGAATGACCTGACACCGAAGGGATTGAGACACCAGCGTTTTGTTGGGGTTTCTGGCGATGAACCCGTTGAGCCGATCCAGTCCGAAGGAATGACCTGACACCGAAGGGATTGAGACATCTGATTCGCACGTTTACATTGGTGGTATTCGTCGTGTCCGAAGGAATGACCTGACACCGAAGGGATTGAGACTGTCATCCGGGTCGTAAATGAAGAGCACTTCCTTGTCGAGTCCGAAGGAATGACCTGACACCGAAGGGATTGAGACGCCAGGGGGCAACTTCTTGAGCTTAACGGTAGCTATATAGTCCGAAGGAATGACCTGACACCGAAGGGATTGAGACCCGATAAATCCTGAACGAAGATCTCTCCCGCAAAGACAAGGTCCGAAGGAATGACCTGACACCGAAGGGATTGAGACGCAAACAGGGAGAGCAGGAGGTTGATGGTTTCCAGTAGAGCCGCCCGGAACGACGAACCTGACTACGAGGGGACAAACAAAGGGTGCAGAAGGGAAGGAAAACCTGGGGTGTTTGCTGTTCCGGCCCCCCCTTTGCACCCTGCCCATAAAACAACATGGCCAATCTCTACCTAACCGAACAGAACTCGATCCTGCGCAAGACCGGCGACCGGCTCATCGTGGAAAAGGATGATCAGGTACTGCTCGACGTGCAGTGTCACAAGATAGATGCGGTGCTCATCTTCGGCAACGTCCAGTTCACCACCCAGGCGGTGCACGAGCTGTTCGAGCACGGCATCGAGATGGCCATCCATACCCGAAGCGGCCGGCTCATTGGCCAACTCACCTCGCCCACCACCAAGAACATCGCCCTGCGGATCAAGCAGTTCGCCAAATACGACGACACCGCCTTTCGCACCAGACTGGCCCGGGAAATCGTCACCGGCAAGATCAACAACTGCCTGCAACTCATGCGGGACTTTTCTTACAACCATCCGGAGATCGACCTGGCCGCGGAAACGGCGACTCTGAAAGCAAAGCGCGCGGCAATAGCCGAGGCCACGGGGCTCGACCAACTGCTGGGCATGGAAGGCGATGCCGCCAAGATATACTTCCAGGGCTTTGCCAAGATGGTGCTGGGCGACTTCACCTTCCCAGGCCGCAGGAAGCGGCCGCCCACCGACCCGGTGAACGCGGTTCTCTCCCTGAGCTACACCATGGTCTTCAACGAGATCTCTTCGCTCCTGGACGGCCTGGGCTTTGACCCTTACCTGGGCTACTTTCACAGCGTCACCTATGGCCGTGCCTCCCTGGCCGCCGACCTCATGGAAGAGTTCCGCGCTCCGGTGGCAGACCGCCTCACCCTGAAGCTGCTCAACAATCGGGTCTTCACGCCGGAGGATTTCACCACCAATCCCGGCAACCAGGGGTCTACTTCAAGCGCGATGGCCTGAAGCGCTACTTTGCAGAGTACGAAAAGATGCTCAACCAGGAGTTCATGCATCCGGAAACCGGGACCGCCACGCTACGGAAATGCTTTCGCCTGCAGGCCGAAAAGATGGCCACGGTAATCCGCGACGACAACCCCTACCTTCCCTTCAGTCCCGTGGTGTAGCAGCCATGTTCCATCTCGTCTCCTACGACATCCCCGACGACCGGCGGCGGACGAAACTGGCAAAGGTCCTCAAGGACTTCGGCGACCGCGTGCAGTACAGCGTTTTTGAGTGTATTCTGGACAAAGAACTGCTGGACAGGATGACCGCCCGAATCAAGAAGGTGATCGCCGAGGAAGAGGACAGCGTCAGGATCTACACCCTTTGCGCCGATTGCGAGAAAGGGGTCACTGTCATCGGCCAGGGAGAGGTGAGCCAGGAGGAGGACGTATATATTCTTTGAAAAGGAGGCATGGAGCCGGGAAGACGAAATTCTTGCCTGAGCGCTTCAGCACCACAAAACATGCTACCATATGGTTGAATTGCCGTCATAAATCCGGATTTCAAAAATGGCACCAAAAACAGGGGTGGTTACAGGATTTTCGCAACCACCTAGTTTGAATAGGAAAAACAATCAAAACCCAGAGAAGGAAAGGAGGTGAGACCACGATAATGACTCACAAAAATGGAGGTTACAGGAAACCACCTTGCAACCACCTGTTCTTGTTCCAGAAAAAAAGCATACTGCCGGAAGGCAGTGACCTGACCCGAAGGGATTGAGACATACACGGTCAGCCTCCGGATATTTTGATGCGGATGCCGCCGGAAGGCAGTGACCTGACCCGAAGGGATTGAGACGATTTAGCCACGCGTTCGGGGCAAACCCCCATGAGAAGCCGGAAGGCAGTGACCTGACCCGAAGGGATTGAGACTCTATTAAGGTTGAGGGTTTAGAAACTGATCCCGGAGGCCGGAAGGCAGTGACCTGACCCGAAGGGATTGAGACATTTCTTGCCGAGCCATGCCAGCAAGTCCGGATGTTGTGGGCCGGAAGGCAGTGACCTGACCCGAAGGGATTGAGACGCCCCTTGAAGGAGCGACCGTCGATCACCGCCGTTTCGGCCGGAAGGCAGTGACCTGACCCGAAGGGATTGAGACTTGGACCACCTACAGCCCAATCAAGAGCCATTGTTCCGTGGCCGGAAGGCAGTGACCTGACCCGAAGGGATTGAGACCTGTAATCGCGCTCGATGTAGTAGGCGCACTTGTCGTTGCCTGAAGGCACTGACCTGAACCGAAGGGAGAGTGACTTGATCGGGGCATAGGTGAAAGTTCCGATGGTGTTCTTGCGTCCGGAGGAATGACCTGACTGAAGGGGTTGAGACTGGGCGTAGGCGTTGAGGTTCCACTTGGACTTGCCCTCGCCGGAAGGCAGTGACCAGACTCGAAGGGATACAGGGTGCAGGTATTAGGGGCGGGCAAACCTGGAGGGGGCTGTTACTACCCTTCGCTCCCTGGTTTTGGCAAACTGTCAGACTGATATCAAAACTTGTTTTATGGGGTTTTTTTCATATTTTTTGTATTTTTTGCCTTGAAAGTTGTTTTCATGCCGAGTTAGAAGGTAATAACGACATAATTCTCTTTCAGCAAAGCTTCCCCAATTACCTTCCTCAAGAGCAACGCCATGCTTATCGAATTCAGTGTCGCCAACTTCCGATCTTTTTGGGAGCCTCAACGGCTTTCCATGGCGGCCACCTCCCAAAAGGATCTGGCTGAAAACAATACCTTTGAAAGCCCCGTGTCTTCCCTGCCCAGGCTGCTCCGCTCCGCGGTTGTCTATGGCCCGAATGCCGGCGGCAAAAGCAACTTCATCCGGGCGATGGGATTTGTGAAACATTTTGTTGTCTCCTCCGCCAAAGAACACCAAGAAGGAGAAGGCATCGCGGTCACGCCCTTCCTGTTCAACAGCCTTGGCCCTGCCAAGCCGAGTGAGTTTGAGATTCACTTCGTGCAGGACGAAGTTCGCTATCAGTACGGTTTTGCGGCCACTACGGAACAAGTGACCAACGAGTGGCTGATTGCTTATCCGGAAGGGCGTGGGCAGCGTTGGTTTGAAAGGAGCTTCAGTCAGGAGAAAAACGAATACGACTGGTATTTCGGCAGTCGATTCACCGGTCGCAAAAAACAATGGCAAGATATGACCAGGAAAAACGCTTTATTTCTGTCCACGGCGGTTCAGTGGAACAGTGAACAGCTCAAACCGGTATTTTCCTGGTTTCAAAAACTGGCGGTGATCGGTCACGGCACCTTGCTTGACCCGGGTTTCAGCATCAGTGAATGCGAAGACGAAGAAAAGAAGAGGCGCATTCTCGCCTTTATGAACGAAGCAGATATCAGTATCTCCGACATCCGGATGGAAACGAAGGAGTTCGCCGTGGAGGATTTACCATCCGATATGCCCCAGGAGGTTCGAGAAAAGATTCGGCAAAGCCTGGATGGCAAGAAGATGACGCAGGTAGGTTTTCTCCATCCGATAGAGGGAGGAGATTCTCAGGTTACGTTGCCGCTGGAGGAAGAATCGGATGGGACGCGCAAGCTTTTTGCCTATGCAGGTCCTTGGCTTGACATCCTGAACAGTGGCCGGATCTTATTTGCCGATGAACTGGACACCAGCCTTCATCCAAAGATCATGCGTTACCTTCTCTCCCTGTTTCATAACGGCAAAACCAATAAGGCTAACGCTCAGTTAATTTTTACGACCCATGATACAACCTTGATGGATCAGAATCTGATGCGGAGGGATCAGGTCTGGTTTGTTGAAAAAGACCAGATCAACGCCTCCCACCTCTATCCCCTCTCTGATTTCAATCCCAGGGCCGGAGAAGCTCTGCAGAAAGGGTATCTTAACGGTCGCTATGGAGCATTGCCCTATATTCGGGAGGCGACGCCCTGATGGGATCGGATAACCTTTTTCATAGGAGAACGGTTAAAAAAGCCGTCGCCCTGCGTCGTGCGGCACAGAAGCGTGAACCCTATGATATGGTGCTGATTGTCTGCGAAGGAGGGAAAACGGAGCCGAATTATCTTCAGGAACTGCGCGATGCCTTCCGCCTGAGTACCGCCAATATCAAAATCGTCGGCGATCAATGCGGTTCTTCTCCGCGTAACGTTGTGGAGTACGCTCTGGCCGAGTATCGGAAAGAGAGAAGATACAATCGGATTTTCTGCGTCTTCGATAAGGACCGCCACACTACCTATAACGAGGCGTTGGCGCGAATCCGTGATGTCAGGCTGCAAAAAGGCGATTCCATCCAGGCAATCACTTCGGTGCCTTGTTTCGAAGTCTGGCCCCTCTTGCACTTTGACTATACGACGCGGTCGTTTGGCTCCACTGGCAAGTCTGGTTCTATTTGTGCTTCAGTCATCAAGATGTTGAAACACCGAACACGCATCCCCGGCTATGCAAAAGGAACGACCGGCCTTTTCTCCTCTCTCCAGGAAAGACTACCGGACGCCATTGCCAACGCCAAGCGTCTTGAAGAACATGGGGAAACATCCAACACTGATAATCCATCTACCCAGATGCATCACTTGGTTGAATATCTGCGGGATTTGAAAAAATAAGCCTTACAGAATGGAAGGCACTGACCTGACCCGAAGGGATTGAGACCGGGACATGATCAGACCGGAAGCCGCACACACCTGCTCGAAGACGGAAGGCGCTGACCTGACTGAAGGGATTCGGAAGAGAGGCGGGGCGACCTGAGGAAGGGACGAGAAAGCCGGCAGGAATCGATCTTTCTGGGCGGACTAGGAGTTCATCCCCCCACAAGGACGAACAGTGGTATCATTGTCTAGCAAATACGCGGAGGAGACCACCATGTACACGGATATCGGATTCATCGTATTTCTGAGCTGTATCGGTCTGCTGGTTGCGGCTGCGGGGTTGTGGTTCCGCAATGTTCGGTCTGCCGCGGGCGGGAGCGTGCTCTCCACCCTGAAAGATGTTGCCGCCCAGGAGGATGATACCGTGGATCTCTTTGATTCCAAAAATTCTACTCACAACGGACCTTACGGTTTTGGTTATCGCATCGGGGGTAGCTATTACCCCGAATAACTCGCTGCCAGTAAAACAAAAAAAGCCCAGGCTCCCGTAAGGGGGAACTTGGGCTTTTTTGTTGGGGGAGTCTCAGACTCAGACTGTATCACATTCAATCTAGCAGGCAGGTGGCCTCTGTATCTCGCTTACCTCCTTAAACCATCTTATTTCGTAATACGGAGTGAAAGAATAGTTTGACCTAATCGCATCATCGCATGTCACCCTCACGACCTTGTAACCCAAATCACGCAACGTCTCCAGAATCGCTGTACGTTTTGCCTGAAAGTCGTCATGACTTGGCTTTAGCAAATCCATGAAGTCTTCCCGAATGTAATGATAGCCCTTCATGCATGCATCTGCGATTTTCGCATAAATTTTACCGAGTTCCGCCTCAACCTTGGCATTTTTCACAAAAAATTTACGTGCCTCTCCTGCATTCATGACACTTCCTCCATGTTTTTATTTCCGGATCAACAGAGGTAATGCTCCGTTATATCCCCACGAACGTGACCCATCTCATCGCTGACCATGGATAACGCCTGTTCATAGGACAGTCCCGCCTGCTGAACCGCAACAAATCTCGCCTGCGCCCACGACCAACGGAAACCATGGCTACCATTGGGCGCTTCACCCGCTTGAATCGCGGCCCGTTGAACACTCTGCAGATAAAGCCGTTTATTGACACGGAACTCGCCCTCTTTTTCGATGAAACGCTCCAACCGAAGGTACGCTTTCAGAGACATTCGCAGCCCCCGTATCTTGCCGCCCTTCCCCTCGACAGTCACCACACCGACTTCCCGCCCGGTAAGCGGATCACACCCTCTGCCTTGCAGCTGACTCGGGCGGACAAGAGAAATCTCATGCACCCTGGCTCCGCTCTCCCATTGCATCAGGGCCGCAAGCCGAAAATTATCGCGCACCAAGCAGCGAATGATTGCCTCAGGATTGCGATATGCCCTGCTGCCAGAGAACTTGCGGAGTGCCGTGGCTGAAGGCCGCACTCTCTCTATCGCCACGGAAAAACCGTACTCTCTCCCTCGGCCATACCGTTTCGAAAAAAGGTTGAGGGCCGTTTCCATTTTCTCGAGGCCCGCCGCATATTGTGCAAAGGTCGCTCGACTTACGCCACTTTCGACCTTCTCTTTAAGAAATGAGCAGACATGCTCCGCCGTAATATCCTCAATATCTCGGAGGCCGAAGTTATCCTTGGCATGGGCGAATGCCCGCCGCCAGATGTCTCGGTATGCATCAGCCGTTCGATAGGAGAATATACCGATCTCCTTGCCCACCGAATGCCAGGTCGCCTGAATTCCGGCTTCGGCAAGGCGCTGCCTGGCGGCTTCCTTGGCCGAGTGCTTTGAGTTGCCGATCTGGTTGATCCCAGATTCCCTGAAGAGCCTCTGAACCTGGTAGTTTATGTTTCCGAGCATTTCGAAGAAGGGCGCCGCATTTGTATACCCCCGACACCGAGGGACAAGTCGTCTTGGGTCCATTTTTTTTGATTTACGAGAGAAAAGTACTCTCGGCCAACCATTACGGCGTGCTATGTGAACGCTTCACTGGAAACCGCTAGCGCAGAGCGGCGAATGTCAGGCCAAAATGCCCGACACTCTTATTGGGTCGTTTGTATGGCTCCCAAAGGAAACCTGCCGCCAAACGCGTAACGGCTGTTTACCCCTACCTCAAGCAAAGGCATTCACGAACAGGGGCAGGCAGTCCGCCTGCAGATTGGAGGTTCTGCAAGACACCTTAATTACCTACCATCCTATAGGGGTCGAGAACCGTTTGTCAAAGTGTTTTTAGACAAAAAAGCCACTTTAGTTGTTAAAAACAAAACCGACCCAACCAATTGATTATTTGCATTTTTTAGAAAAGTATGCTCCAGTAAAATATACGCAAATAAAATACAACACAGTGAACAGCTATGAACAGTTATGACCAAAACTTTGTTAGCAAACTGACCCGCGCAGGAGAGGAAGCCCGGCGCAAATTGCTCTCATACTACGCCCGACTTCCGGAGCAGGTGAAAATGGAGGTCCACCGGATGCAGACCGAACTCATGCGCCAAAACCGGAACCAATCTGCCAGAGACAAGCAGACCGAGTTCGTCTTCGCATGCTTTGTGTTGGCAATTAGAAAAATCGAACGACTCGAAAACGGCCAGACGGGAAAGCGTGAACTGAGCACGGAAGATGCGAAAAAGATAACGGAACTGCGCGTCGAAAGAGTCAAGTCGAACAGAAAGAAGAAAGCGAGTCCCGTAAAACAACTCATCGAGATCCGCTTCTACGAAGAGATCAAAAAACTCCGGGGAGAGGGGTTGAGCTGGCGGGAAATATCAACGTACATCGCCAAGCACCACAAGCGCCGAATCAGCCATGCATACATCCAGCAGACCTTTACCGATCTTACCCGGAACCGGGTTGGTGGGCTTGAGGAGCAACAATCTCCCCGCAAATGCTAGCCACAGCGTTAGCCAGAGCCACTTTTGAGGAATCCAAAAAGGAAAAGGGGTGTCGTCTTACGACGACACCCCTTTGATTTTACATAAATTCGGGATGGTCGGGGCGAGAGGATTCGAACCTCCGACCTCCTGCTCCCAAGGCAGGCGCGCTAACCAGGCTGCGCTACGCCCCGACCGCATGCCACGGCATGGAGGTCTACAGATAGCAGCATGCGCAGGGGGCGTCAAGGAAAAAGCGGTCCGCCGCCGTGACCGGGAAAACAAAAAGCGGCTGCGTAAAACAGTTGACGCCACCACCCTCAGTTGCTATAGTGACGCCGTTTTTCAAGCCGATCCCGGGTAGCTCAGTCGGTAGAGCA
>DHYV01000012.1 GCA_002414225.1 Desulfobulbaceae bacterium UBA5121
CCCGTCAATAACTTTTCTCGGCTTCCTGGCAACTTTTCAAAAACATACGCCTTATCCAAAAGATAAGCGTGCCACGCCACACTGGTTCCGATCGGCTACCCCCGATTGATGGCGTCGGCCGCGCAGGCGGCTCCAAAACCGTTATCGATGTTGACCACCGCCACCCCCGGGGCGCAGCTGTTCAACATTCCCAGCAGGGCCGCGATGCCTCCCAGACCGGTGCCATAGCCCACGCTGGTGGGCACGGCGATGATCGGCTTGTCCACCAGGCCGCCCACCACACTGGGCAGTGCCCCCTCCATGCCGGCAACCACGATGAGCACCCCCACCTCCGCGAGCAGATCACGGTGGGCCAACAGCCGGTGGATGCCGGCGACCCCGACATCGAAGACAGCCTCCACCCGGTTGCCCAGTGACCGGGCAGTGACCAGGGCCTCCTGGGCCACCGGGATATCCGAGGTGCCGGCGCAGAGCACGCCGATCGTCCCCCGGCCGCGTTCCGGCACCGAGTCGGGCTCGGCGCTGGTCAGCATCCGGGCCTCGCGGTGGTAGAGGAGCTGGGGAAGGACGGCCCGGACCCGCGCCGCCTTGTCGGCATCTACCCGGGTGGCCAGGACCATGCGGCCGTGGGCGAGCATCTTCTCGAAGATCGCCACGATCTGCTCGTCGCTCTTGCCCTCGCCGTAGATCACCTCCGGCAGCCCGGTGCGCAGGGCACGGTGGTGATCAAGACAGGCAAAGCCCAGGTTCTCCGCCGGCCACCTTTTGAGGGCCGCCACCGCCTCGGCAACCCCGCAGCGGCCGAGGCGCACCTCTTCAAGCAGCTCGGTCAGCCTTGTTTCATCCATAACCATCGCGCCCCTGCGCCGTTTCCATTTGAAGTCCACCGGCCGGGCCGCAGCCTGAGCCTCCCCCGCCGGCAACATACCGCCGCAAAGCACCGGCGGCAAAAAGCACGGCGAGGAACGGACGCCGCTTTTTGCCGTCCGAGTACATTTGTTCCGCCGGGCATGATTGAATTTTTCCCACTTCCCGAATAGCCCGGTAATCCCTGATCACCTCGCCATCAATGCGAACACGCCCCAACCCAGGTATTCACGCGTGTAAGCGGCGTAGCGCTCGGGTTCCGAAGTCAGTTTGGCTCGAACGTCTTTCGCGAGTTCGTCGGCGGGATTGGCATCGAGCCATCGGCGCATGGTGAGCCACTTGGCCGCCTCATATCTATCCCAGCCGTCTTGGTCAGCCAGAACCATTTCAACGACGTCGTAGCCAAGGTGGCCGAAAGATGCAAGAAGTTCTGGAAGCATGAGAAAGTCGGAGATTGAGTTGGCACCACACCCTTTGGCAGCATCTTCTGTCGGGGGGAACTGCCGCCAGTAGGGCTCGCCGATGAGGATGATCCCTCCGGTGCGCAGACTCCGCGCCAGAAGCTCGATAGTGCCGGCGACTCCCCCGGCGATCCACGTGGCACCGACACAGGCTGCCACACCGACCTTCTCCTCAGAGACGTAGCCCGCCGCATCGCCATGGATGAACTTGACCTGACCGGCCACCCCGAGTTCTTCAGCGCGGAGTTTCGCATGCTCGGTGAACAGCCGGCTCATGTCTATGCCGGTGCCGATGACGCCGTGATCGCGTGCCCAAGTGCACAGCATCTCCCCCGAACCGCTGCCGAGGTCGAGCACTCGGGCCCCCGATTCCAGGCGCAACGCCGCGCCGAGAGTGGCCAGCTTTTCGGGCGTGATCGGGTTGTGGATGCGGTGAGCACTCTCAGTGATGTTGAATATTCGTGGTATGTCCACTGTGGAAAATCTCCCCGGGGTGTTAACAGATTCGGTCAGGGATTAACACTAATAAGGTAACAATATAGGTAACGCGCCACCCCATAGGTAACGCGCCACCCCGGGCCCGTTGTCCGCGACGGCAAACGCCACAAATAGCCGCGGGCCGCCAGTCGCCTCGGACCTCTTCTTGCATTCCGCCGCCGGCTACCATATATTGGGTTCCATGCATACGAACAACCATGCCCGCCGCACCGCCACTGCCGCCCTCGCCGTCGCCGTCCTGCTGCTGGTGGGCAAGTTCGCCGCCTACTATCTCACCGGTTCCAAGGCGGTGCTCTCCGACGCCATCGAGTCGATCATCAACGTGGTCACCGCCGCCTTCCTCCTCTTTAGCGTCACCATCGGCAACCAACCCGCCGACCAGTGCCACCCATACGGCCACGGCAAGGTCGAATCCTTCTCCGTGGGCCTTGAGGGGGGGCTCATCCTGCTCGCCGGCATCATCATCTTCACCGAAGCGGTGCCCGCATTTTTCATCCCCGTCCCGCCGCAACGGCTCGACGCCGGCATCCTGCTGCTGGCCGGCGCCGGCGTGATCAACCTGGGCTTCGGCCTCCACCTCCTCCGCCGGGGCAAAGGGCTCAAGTCAGAGGCGCTGACGGCCGACGGCCACCACCTGCTCACCGACTTCTACACCAGCGCTGGCGTTATCGTCGGCCTAATCGCGGTCCGCTTCACCGGCTGGAACTGGCTCGATCCGCTGATGGCCTGCCTGGTGGCGATAAATATCCTGCTGCCGGGCGCCCGACTGGCCCGCAACGCCATCCGTGACCTGATGAACGAGGCCGACCCGACGCTTCTCGGCCGCATCGTCGACGCCTTGAACCGCATCGACACCTCCACCTGGCACTGCCCTCACCGGCTGCGGGTGATCCGTTCCGGCAACTACCACCACATCGACCTGCACATCACCGTACCCTATTACTGGACCATGGAGCAATCCCACGGCACCGAGAAAAAGGTGGCCAGCGCCCTGCTCGACGCCATGGGCGAAGAGGGCGACGTGATGATCCACCTCGACCCCTGCCAGCCGGCGTGCTGCAGCTGCTGCCGCCTCGCCCCCTGCCCGGTCCGCAGCCAGCCCTGTGGTGACCGTCCGCCCTGGACCATCGCCAACGTCACAGCCCGCGACCCGAACTGCCCTGAGGACGCCGCCCTGCCACCCCGCGACGCTGCCGACGGCAAACTCCGCCTCCGCCCCCAGGTTCCCTGACCGCCGCTCCTTTTCAGCTTGCCGCCGCTGGCCGCACGTGCTATGTGAGGGCAAGACGCTGGGCGCGACCAACGCCGCCCCCCCTCTTTACGTCCTCCAAGGAGGCCCCATGCCGGCAACCACCATCAGTCACCGCCAGCCACGCGCCTGGCTGAAGATCGCCATCACCGCCCCGGCCGCTCTCACCGAACAGATTGCCGCCTTTGTCGCCGCCCTCACCGAGGGGGGGGTGGAGATCTCCATGCCGGCCCCCGACCAGCACCAGACACCCGATCGCGAAACAGTGACCGGCTATCTGGCCGACGACGCCTTTCGCGCCGATCGGGAGGAGGAACTCGCCGCCTTTCTGAACCGCCTGGCCGCAGAGTTTCCGGACGAGGCCGCTCCGATTCTCGCCACCAGTCGCATCGAGGAAGAGGACTGGGGCAAAAACTGGAAGGAACACTTCAAGCCCATCCGGATCACCCCCCGCATCACCATCAAGCCTTCCTGGGAAGAGTACACGCCGACAAGCGGCGAGGTGGTCATTGAGATGGACCCGGGCATGGCCTTTGGTACCGGCCACCACGCCAGCACCCGGCTCGCCCTGGAGTTCATCGACCAGGCGTACCATGCCTCGCCCGGCCCCCGGCGGGCGCTCGATGTCGGCACCGGCACCGGGGTGCTCGCCATGGCCTGCGCGTTCTTCGGCGCCAGCGAGGTGGTGGCCGTCGACAACGACCCGGACGCGGTGGCGGCGGCCAGGGAAAACGTCGCCCGCAACGGCCTCGACCAGCGGATCACGGCAAGCGGCCGGGATCTCGCCACGGTCGACGGACGGTTCGACTTGGTGATCGCCAACATCACCAGCAACGTGCTCACCGACCTGGCCGAACTGCTCGTCGCCCGGCTGGCGGACCCGGGCCGCCTGATCCTGGCCGGCATCCTTCGCGGCGAGCAGGAGGCGGGGATCCTCGCCACCTACACGGGGCTGGGGCTTACCCATATCGCCACCCGCCACCAGGACGAGTGGGCGTCCCTCTGCTTTGTCCGGTAACGGGACATGCGCCGCTTCTTTGTCGATCCAGCCGCTGTCGCCGGGGATGCCGCCGCACTCACCGGCAGCGAAGCCCATCACCTGAGCGAGGTGCTACGCCTCACCCCCGGCACCGAGGTGGAACTCTTCGACGGCCAGGGCACCATCTACCGGGCCCGGGTGGAACGGCTCAGCCGGGGCCGGGTGGAGCTGCACGTCCTCGCCGTCACCCCGCCGGCCGGCGCGCGCCCGCACCTCACCCTGGGAGTGGCGCTCCTCACCGGCAAAAAGATGGATCTGGTGATCCAGAAGGCCACCGAACTGGGGGTGGACGCCATCCTCCCCTACGTGAGCCGCCACTGTTCGGTAAAGGAGCGCAACGCCAACAAGGAGGAACGCTGGCAACGGATCGCGGTTGAGGCGTGCAAGCAGTGCAACCGGCCGGTGCCCCCCCATTGCCCCGGAGTGACCGACTTCGCCACCCTCATCGCATCAGCCCGTGCCGATCGCAGGATTGTCTTCTGGGAACAGGAAAAGCGCCACACCCTGGCCGACCTGCTGCCCGCCGCAGCCCCGCCGCCCGCCTCGCTCATCGCCCTGTTCGGCCCGGAGGGAGGCTTTGCCGGAGGCGAAATCGATGAGGCAGTGGCGGCGGGATTCACCCCGGTTTCCCTGGGCCGGCGCATCCTGCGGGCCGAAACCGCGGTGATCAGCGGTGGCGCAATTCTCCAATATCTGTTAGGCAACCTTGCACAGGGATGAGGCAAGAAGGCGGAAACGCTCCATCTTCAGCATTTTCGCGAACCATCACGCCACCTCCCGGCGCCCTAACGGGCGCGGCCGGGACGAGGAGGACGACCCCATGCGGGCAGTGGTACAACTGGTAAGCGAGGCATCGGTCACCGTCGCCGACGAGGTCACCGGCCGGATCGGCCGGGGGCTTCTGGTCCTCCTCGGGGTCCATCAGGACGACACCGCGGACGACGCCGCCCTGCTTGCCGATAAAATCGCCAACTTACGGATCTTTCCGGATGAGGCCGGCAAGATGAACCGTTCGCTGCTCGATATCGGCGGCGGCATGCTGGTGGTTTCCCAGTTCACCCTTTACGGCGACTGCCGCAAAGGTCGGCGCCCCTCCTACTCCGCCGCCGCCCCGCCCACCCTGGCGGACCAGCTCTACCGGGAGTTCATCGCCCAGGTACGCCGGAAGGAGATCCCGGTGGCCACCGGCCGCTTCCAGGCCATGATGCAGGTGGCCCTGGTCAACGACGGCCCCGTGACCCTGATTCTCGACACCCCCCCGGCCCGCATGGGGAAAGGGCCGGATGACGCCTGACATATTTCTCTTGATTTTAGGTCCGTTTCCCATCAACATAGCCAAGGCAGGCATTCTCCTGCCTCTCATCTCCCCAGGATGCTCTTCATAATAGTAGAGAAGGAGGACAGCCTCCATGCGTCAACTGTGGACCGATGCCCCGGAGATCATTGAGCAGGAGATGCTTCGCGCCGTCGCCGAACAGCTCCCCCTCAACCTGCACCTGCAAGACAAGCCTCCCTGCCTCGTCAGGGCGTGTGAAGTCGCCGGCCCCACCAGCGACCGGCAACTCGTCCTTGCCAAGCCGACCCCCTTTGTTACCGACGGCGCCCTCTGCCGCTTGGTCTACCACCGGTCAGGCGGCCCCATGCTCTGCGAGTTCACCAGCCCTACCCTGGCCGAATCCGGGCAGACCCTGACCCTTTCCCTGCCTGAGCAGATCTTTTTGATTCAGCGCCGCAAGTACCCCCGCATCACCACCCCGTCCCCCTCTTGCGTCACCCTCAACTCCGCCGGCGTCGAGGGCCGCTCCGTCTCGGTTGCCGACATCTGCATGGAAGGGGCACGGCTCGTCATCAACGGCGCCCTCGCCCCCTTCTTCCGCCAGGGCACGGAGATCGGCCCCCTGACCTTCTCCCTTCACATGCAGGTTCCCTCCATGTGCATCGACGCCCTCACCATTCCCAGCGCGCAGGTGGTCCGCATCCGCGAGTTGGACAACGGCATGATGCTCGAAGTCGGCATCCACTTCAAGGCCGTCGGCGAAGTACGTGAGAGCCTCGATCACTACATCCAGCTGCGTACCAACGAAGAGGCGGCGGATGCTGCCAAAACCAAAGGGAACTAATCGTGAAAGTAAGCGTGGTCAAAAACATTCTTGACGCCAACGACCGCATCGCCGCGGAGAACCGGGAACTGTTCGATCGCCACCAGCTCTTCACCATCAACCTGATGAGTTCGCCGGGCGCTGGCAAGACCACCCTGCTCGAAGCCATGGGCCGTGACTTGGGCGGCCGGATCAACATCGGGGTCATCGAGGGCGACATCCAGTCGAGCCTCGACGCCGAACGGGTGGCGGCGGCGGGACTTGCCGCGGTGCAGATTGAAACCGAGGGCGCCTGTCACCTGGACGCCAACATGATCCGCTCCTCGCTGGCCAACCTCGACCTGGCGGCCCTCGACCTGCTGGTGGTTGAGAACGTCGGCAATCTGGTCTGCCCGGCCGAGTTCAACACCGGCGAACACGCCAAGGTGATGCTGCTGTCGGTCACCGAGGGCGACGACAAACCCCTCAAGTATCCCCTGATGTTCCGGGAGTCGCGGGTGCTCTTGATCAGCAAGATCGATCTGCTCCCCCATGTCCGCTGCGACGTGGCGGCGATCCGGCGGGCGGCCACGGCACTCAACCCCGACATCCGCATCTTCGAGATCTCTTCCTACACCGGCGAGGGGCTCGACCAATGGCACGGCTGGCTCACCGAGCAGACCGCTGCCCACGGAGCCGGCAACCGCTAAAGGGGGAGTGAAGCGGTGTCCGTTGCGGCCGCACCGGTCCAGAGGGCCGAAATTCTGGTGCAGGGGGTGGTGCAGGGGGTGGGTTTCCGGCCCTTCGTCCACCGCCTCGCCGTGGCCCATGGCCTCACCGGCCAGGTGGCCAATGTCAGGGACGGGGTGGCCATCTCGGTGGCGGGGCCGGGGCCGGCCATCTCCGCCTTCTGCGCGGCCATTGAACGCGACCACCCCGCCCCGGCCCGGATCAGCCGCCTCGACCGAATCGACCGGCCGCCGGTCCCGACCGACCCGCCCTGGACCTCCTTTCGCATCGCCCCCAGCAGCGACGCCGGCGACCAGGCGGCCCTGCCGCCGCCCGACCTGGACCTCTGTGATCGCTGTCACGCCGAACTCCTCGACCCGGCCGACCGCCGCCACCGCTATCCCTTCATCACCTGCACCGCCTGCGGCCCCCGCTTCACCCTGGTCCGCGATCTGCCCATCGACCGGGAACGCACCGCCATGGACGCCTTTCCACTCTGCCCGACCTGCGCTGCCGAGTACGACGATCCCAACGACCGCCGCTTCCACGCCCAGGCCATCTGCTGCCCGGCCTGCGGCCCGGCCCTGTTCCTCCATGATGCTTACGGCGCCGACCTCGGTGGCTCCGCCCCACTCACCGCCGCCATCCGGCTGCTGCGAGAGGGGAAAATCGTCGCCATCAAGGGGGTGGGCGGCTTCCATCTGGCGGTGGATGCGGCCAACGAGGCGGCGGTGGCGCGGCTCCGCGCCCGCAAGGGCCGGCCGGCCAAACCCCTGGCCCTCATGGCCGGCGACCTCGCCTCCGCCCGCCGCCTGGCCAGGCTCTCCGACGTCGAGGCGGCACTGCTTACATGCCCTGCCAAGCCCATCGTGCTCCTCGCCAAGCGCACGCCCTTTCCCCTGCCGGCAAACATCGCCCCGGCGAACCACCGCATCGGGGTGATGCTCCCCTACACGCCGCTCCACCACCTCCTCTTTGCGGCCCCCCCCTTTGCCGCCCTGGTGATGACCAGCGGCAACCGCTCCGGCGAACCAATCTTCACCGGCAACCAGGCGGCCATGACCGGGCTCGCCGGCGTTGCCGACGCCTTCCTGCTCCACGACCGGGAGATCATCATTGGTTGCGACGACGCGGTACAGCGCGTCCAGGGAGGAAGGGCCACGCTGCTGCGAACGGGCCGCGGCACCACCCCGCGCCCCCTGCCCCTGGCCGTGGACTGCGGCGCCACCCTGGCCCTGGGCGGCCGCGACAAGAACACCGTCTGCCTCACCCGCGGACACGAGGCCCTTTTGAGCCAGCACATCGGCGACCTTGACCAGCTGGCGACCATGGAACGCTTTTCACAGACTATCCGCCATCTCGAAACCCTCTGCCGGGTTAGCCCGGATCTCCTGGTCCACGACCTCCACCCCGACTACCCCTCAAGCCGCCATGCCGCCGAGCAGTCACGGCTCCCCACCGTCGCGGTCCAGCACCACCACGCCCATGCGGCAAGCTGCATGGCCGAACACGGCCTTACCGAACCGGTGCTCGCCCTCACCCTGGACGGCAGCGGCTACGGCCCCGATGGCTCCATCTGGGGCGGCGAACTGCTGCTCGCCCGACTCGACGGCTTCGAGCGGCTCGGCCACCTGCGTCCGATCGCCATGCCGGGGGGTGACATGGCGGTGCGCGAACCGTACCGGATGGCGGCAAGCCTCCTCACCCTCGTCCACGGCATCCCCCTGCCGCTCGACGTGCTGCCGCCCCCCATCAGAAAAGAAACGGCCACCCTGCCGCTTCTGGCCGAGATGATCGCCAAGGGGATCAACGCCCCCCTCACCTCCAGCTGCGGCCGCCTCTTCGACGGCGTTGCCGCGCTGCTTGGCCTCTGCAGCCGGGCCAGCTTCGACGGCGAAGCGGCCATGGCCCTGGAGGCGGTGGCCGCGGCCGACGACCTGCGACCCTACCCCGTGGTGATCGACCGCCATGGCCCCGGCCCGCTGCTGCTCGACTCGCTTGCCATCGTCCGAGGCGTGCTCGACGACCTGGCGCGCGGCGTGACCACCGCCGCCATCAGCGGCCGCTTCCACGGGTCGCTTGCCGCCCTGTTCGGTGCCGCCTGCCGCCTGGGCCGCGAAAAAACCGGGTTGAACCGGGTGGTCTGCTCCGGGGGGGTGTTTCAGAACCAACTCTTGAACCGCCTGCTGACAAAACAGCTGGAGACGGACGGTTTTACCGTCTATACTCACCATCAGGTGCCGGCCAACGACGGCGGCCTGGCCCTGGGGCAGGCGGTGGTCGGCCGCAGCCTCTATCGCCGGACGGCGACAATCCCTGCCTCCCCCCGAGGACAAGCCCATGGCTGACCCGCAGGCCCCACCCGAGGAGCGCGACCTCATCGGCCGGCTGGCCGATTATCTCCGTCGGCTCGACCTGCCGCCGCTCCGCTTCATGGAGGTATGCGGTTCGCATACCATGGCCATTGCCCAGCACGGTATCCGCTCCCTGATGCCCGAGGCGATCACCCTCACCTCGGGGCCGGGCTGCCCGGTCTGCGTCACCGCCACCGCCGACATCGACACCTTTGTCGCCGCAAGCCGCCTGCCCGACACCATCATCACCACCTTCGGCGACCTAATCCGGGTGCCGGGGAGCCACTCATCGCTGGCCGCCGAGCGAGGCCAGGGCGCCGACGTGCGGGTGGTTTACTCACCGCTGGACGCCCTCGCCATTGCCCGCGAACGGCCGGACCGCCAGGTGATCTTTCTCGGCGTCGGCTTCGAAACCACCACTCCGACGGTGGCGGCGGCAGTCCTCACCGCGGCCGCCGAGGGGCTCGAAAACTTCTCGGTGCTTTCCTCCCACAAGGTGATGCCGCCGGCTCTTGACGCCCTGCTCGCCGACCCCGAACTCAGAATCGACGGCCTCATCTGCCCCGGCCATGTCTCGGTGGTGATCGGCTCGGACGCTTACCAGCCGCTGGTCGAGCAGTTCCGCCTCCCCTGCGTGGTGGCCGGCTTCGAGCCGCTGGACATCGTGGAGGCAGTGGTGCTCCTGGCCCGACAGGCGGAGGCCGGCCACCCCCGGGTGCAAGTCGCTTACCAGCGGGCGGTAAACCCGGCCGGCAACGCCCGGGCCCGGGCGGTGATGGATCAGGTCTTCGCCGCCGCACCGGCGGTGTGGCGGGGGCTGGGCGAGATCCCGGCAAGCGGCCTCGTCATCAGAGAGCCCTACCGCACCTTTGATGCCCGTCACCGCTTCGGCCTCACCACCGGCGAGGAGAAGACCCCGGCCGGCTGCCGCTGCGGCGAGGTACTGCGGGGACGAATCGCCCCGCCCGACTGCCGGCTGTTCGGCACCGCCTGCCATCCCGGCCGCCCCGTTGGCCCCTGTATGGTTTCCAGCGAAGGCGCCTGTGCGGCCGTCCATCGTTACGGCAATCACGGCGAGGCCGCTGACGATTAGCGGTTGGCCGAACTACTTGTTTGGGGACGGTTTTGCCAGAAGCCAATAGCCAATGGCCCTCGTCTCGCTTGCGCCAGCCCCAAACCGGACTTCAATCCCGACGACAAGGACTCCCCACCATGACCGACCGGATCACCCTGGACCATGGCAGCGGCGGCCGCGCCTCCCACGATCTTCTCGAATCCGTCTTCCTCTCCGCCTTTGACAATCCCGCCCTGGCCGCCATGGAGGACAGCGCCCTGCTCTGCCTCGGCATGGAGCGTCTCGCCTTCACCACCGACTCCTACGTGGTGGATCCTCTCTTTTTCCCGGGCGGCAATATCGGGGATCTGGCCGTCAACGGCACGGTGAACGATCTGGCCATGCGCGGGGCAAGCCCTCTGTACCTGTCGGTGGGGATGATCATCGAAGAGGGGTTCGCCATCGCCGACCTCACCACCATCGCCGCCACCATGCGCCGGGCAGCGGACCTGGCCGGGGTGCGAATCGTGGCCGGCGACACCAAGGTGGTACCGGCCGGCAAGGCCGACCGGCTCTTCATCAACACCAGCGGCATCGGCGCCATTGGTGATGAGGTGAACATCGCCGCCGCCAACGGCCGGCCGGGTGACAAGATCCTGTTGAGCGGCACCATGGCCGACCACGGGGTGACCATTCTCTGCCAGCGCCAGGGACTCGCCATCAGCGGCGGATTCACGAGTGACACCGCGCCGCTCCACGGCCTGGTCGCCACCATGCTCGCCGCCGCCCCGGGCGCGGTGCGGGTGCTGCGCGATCCCACCCGGGGCGGGGTGGCCACCACCCTGAAAGAACTGGCCCTGGCCTCAAACCAGGGGGTGGTCGTCGACGAGGCGGCACTCCCCATCCGCGACGACGTGCGGGGCGCCTGCGACCTCCTCGGCCTCGACCCCCTGTACCTGGCCAACGAGGGCAAACTCCTCGCCTTCGTTGCCCCGGAGGCCGCCGACCGGGTACTCGCCGCCGTCCGCCACCACCCCCGGGGAGCCGACGGGGCGATCATCGGTGAGCTGGTCGCCGATCACCCCGGCCAGGTGGTGCTCGCCACCCGCATCGGTGGCCGCCGCCGCCTCGACATGCTCCACGGCCAGCCCCTGCCCCGCATCTGCTAAACTTCCGGAAGAAACGGAAAAAAATTTCTCATCCCTTGACAACCGTTGCAACCCCATCGAAACTAGTACGTACATATCTGTGCAACAAAATCGCATGCACGATCGCCCGGGGAACGGCCGCCGCTTCCCCGACCCGCCGCCGTGAGGGCACCATCCCCCCCCGGAGAGTGTTGATGAAAGTTGATCTTGGCCCCATAACCCGCATCGAAGGACACCTCAACGTCCACACCACCGTCGAAGGCGGGGTGGTCACCGACGCCCGCTGCATGGGCGAGATGTTTCGCGGCTTTGAAATCTTCCTCCAGGGCCGCAACCCCCTGGACGCCCAGCAGATCACCCAGCGAATCTGCGGCGTCTGCCCCTATGCCCACGCCATCGCCTCTTCCTATGCCCAGGAGCAGGCATACCAGCAGGCGGTTCCCCCCAACGGGCGGATTCTTCACAACCTCATCCAGGGCGCCAACCACCTCTACGACTACCTGCTCCACTTCTATCAACTGGCAGCGCTGGACTTCGTCGATATCACCGCCATCCTCAAATACCAGGGCAAGGATCCCGAACTCACCAAGGTCAAAAACTGGGTGAAGGCGGAACTCGCCTCGGGAAAACCCTTCCCGGCCGCGCCCTTTCTGCCCCGGCTCTCCGGCAATTACATCGCCAACACCGAGCTGAACATCGGCGCCATCAAGCACTATCTCGATGCCCTGGAGATCGAACGCAAGGCCAACCAGGCATCGGCCATCTTCGGCGGCAAGTTCCCCCATGCCACCGCCATCTTCCCCACCGGCTGCACCCAGAAACCGCGCATCGACCTGATCACCACTTACGTTTCACTGATCCAGGAGGTGCGGCAGTTCATCCACGACACCTATATCCCGGACGTGGCGGCGGTGGCGGCCGGCTTCCCGAACTACTGGGAAATCGGGGCGAGCAAGGGCGGCTTCCTCTCCTACGGGCTGCTGCCGCTCTCGCCGAAGCCAGGCGGCGAACGGCTCTTCGCCCCGGGGGTGCTGCTGGACGGCAGCGTGCAGAAGGTGGACTTCGAGCGCATCACCCAAGACATCAACAACGCCAGGTACTCCTCGCCCACCGGCCTCAAGGTCCGTGACGCCACCCTCACCCCGGCCCCGCACAAGGCCGACGCTTACTCATGGATCAAGGCGCCGCGCTATGGCGGCAAGATGGTGGAGGTGGGACCGGCGGCGCGGGTGATGATCGACTACCTGCAGGGCCACAACCCCAAGGTGAAGAGCTTGGTGGAAACCTTTGCCGCCAAGGCCAAGATCAAGCCCCGACAGCTCAACTCGGTGCTGGGCCGGCACCTGAGTCGCGCCATCTGCGCGGCGGTGATCGCCGATTTCCTGCTCGAAGAGGCGGAACGGCTCGACCCGGCCGGCCCCACCATGGCCGACCTGAAAATACCGGCCAGCGGCGAGGGCTTTGGCGCCACCGAGGCATCCCGCGGCGCCCTCCTCCACTACATCCGTATCGAAAACCACAAGATCGCCCGCTACGAGTGCGTGGTGCCCACCACCTGGAACGCCTCGCCCCGGGACGATCAGGGCACCCCCGGGGCCATGGAGTCGGCCCTCATCGGCACCAAGGTCGCCAACCCCGAGGACCAGATGGAGTCGGTGCGCATCGTCCACTCCTTTGATCCCTGCCTGGCCTGCGCCGTGCACTAAGCTGCCCCGGCCCCTTTATATCGTGAGGTTCCGCCTATGATCGACCGACGGCAATTCCTGAAACTGGCGGCTTCCTTGAGTGCCGCCTTCGGCGTGGCCAACCTGCCCGAGCCGGTGGCGGCGGCGCTCAAGAAAATCGACCCCGCCTCGGTGCCCAAACTGGTCTATCTCCAGGGGCTCTCCTGTACCGGCTGCTCGGTTTCGCTTCTCCAGGCCAAATCGCCGTCAGCCGCAACCATGATCACCGACTACTCGCAGCTCGCCTTCCACGCCGATCTCTCCGCCATTTCCGGAAAAAAAGCCCTTGATCTCATCAAGAAATTCCTCTCCGGGGAGGCGGGCCCTTACTTCTTTGCCGTGGAGGGGGCGGTGCCGGCCACCATGCCCGAGGCCTGCGTCATCGGCGACCACCCCTTCAGCTGGTACCTGGACCAGGCCGGTGCCAGCGCGGCCGGAGTGGTGACGGTGGGCACCTGTGCCAGCCACGGCGGCATTCCGGCCGCCGAGGGGAACCCCACCGGCGCCATCAGCGCCCGCGACTACTACACCCACAAGGGGTTCGCCAAGCCCCTCATCGCCATCCCCGGTTGCCCGCCGCATCCGGACTGGGTCTGGCAGACCGTGGTCCATCTGGTCAAGATCGGCCTGCCGGAACTGGTGGACGGTGCGCCCAAGCTCTTCTTCGGCCGCAAAATCCATGACGGCTGTCCCCGCTACCACGACTTCCAGCAGGAAATCTTCGCCAAGAAACTCGGCGACCCCGGCTGTCTCTTCAAGCTCGGCTGTCTCGGCCCCGATACCGCCGCCGACTGTCCCAGCCGCTGGTGGAACGGCGGCCAGACCTGGTGCATCGACACCAACGCCCCCTGCATCGGCTGCGCCTCGCCGATCTTCGCCCGGAAAAAGAACTTCCCGTTCTATCGGCTCACCGAACACCAGAAAGTCCGCGGATAAGGGAGAAAGAGGATGGACACGAAAGCCTTCAGCAACCTGTCGGTAACCAACCGGGTGATGCTCGCGGTGCTGGCCGCCCTCTTCCTCGCCCTTTTCTGCGCCACCATCCTCCTCACCACCTTTGTCAGGGGCAGGCTCAACGGCATCTACGTCGATTCGGTGGGAACCCTGTTCAATTCGCTCCAAAACGGGGTGGAGGATTCGCTCGAGCGGGGCCAGATGAAAAACTTCGAAAAGCTGCTCATCCGCCAGAAGGCCATCAGCGGGGTGATCGACGTCTCCCTGTTCGACCGGGCGGGCCGCATCAACCTCTCCTCGTCGGGAGCGGCCCAGGCGGAAAAGCAACTGGCCCCGGACCTCCAGCAGCGGCTGATCACCGAAAAGCAAACCATCCAAATCACCGGCGACAACACCCTGCGCGTCCTTGCCCCACAGCTGGTCAAAACCGACTGTATCCGCTGCCATCCCAGCTGGCAGGAGGGCGAGCTGGGCGGCACCCTGTCGCTCACCTTCGACCTCACCAAACTGCACGCCATCCTTACCAACCTCCAGATCCTCCTGGTGATCGGCTCGCTGGTGCTCCTCATCCTGGTGAGCATCATCATCCATCTCGTCATGCACCGGGTGGTGAGCAGGCCCATCGACCGCATCATCGAGGAACTCCGAGGCAGCTCGTCGCTCATCGCCACCGTGGCCAAGAAGGCGGCCGGCGCCAGCCAGTCGCTGGCCGAAAACGCCACGGAACAGGCCGCCTCGCTGGAACAGACCAGCGCCTCGCTGGAACAGATCGCCTCGATGACCGCCAACAACGCCGACAACGCCGGCTCGGCCAACGACCTGATGCGTGACGGCAATCAGGTGATGACCGACGCCAAGGACCGAATGCACAACCTCACCGAGGCCATGCAGGAGATCAACGCGGCCAACGAAGAAACCACCAAGATCATCAAGAACATCGAGGACATCGCTTTCCAGACCAACCTGCTGGCCCTGAACGCGGCGGTGGAGGCCGCCCGGGCCGGCGAGGCCGGGGCCGGATTCGCGGTGGTGGCCGACGAGGTCCGCAACCTCGCCCAGCGGGCGGCCCAGGCGGCCCAGGACACCACCCAGCTCTTGGCCGGCACCAGCGAGCGGGTGGCTGCCGGCGTGGATCTGGTCAAGGTGACCAACGAGGCATTTGAGCTGGCGGCGGAAAAGGCGCAGAAGACCGCCGGTCTGCTCAATGAGATCGCCACCGCCTCCAAGGAGCAGACCATCGGCATCACCCAGGTTTCGGCAGCGGTGACCGAACTGGACAAGGTCACCCAGCAGAACGCCGCCGACGCCGACCAGGCGGCCCATGTCGCCGAGGAGATGGAGGCGCAGTCCGACCACTTGAGCAGCGACGTGACGTCGCTCATCCTCCTGGTACGCGGGGCCACCTGGCAGGAACAACAGGACAGGGGAAAGAGGAGCAAGGAGGAGCGGAAACTCCTGGAGTAGAACCGGACGGGCCGTGTACGGCCGGCGGACTCAGGAACCAGTGGTGCCCGAGCGGCGCCGCCGGGTTTCCGTTTTCAGCCACAACCGCCGCAGGGTGGCGCGCAGCTGATCGTCGGCAAGCGAGGCAAAGAGCGCTTCGGCCTGCCGGAGCCGGGCCTGGTCCACCAGGGGCGCGGGCTCCCGGGGCGGCGGTTCGGGCGCCGGACGGCCCAGGGCGGCATCGATACGGAAACGGATGTCGGTGAGCTGGTCGCCGGTCAACCGTTCATTGAGCTTGGCGACCAGCACCGTGCGGGTCAGGCTCAACTGCTGCATCCAGACCGAGTCCGACACCCGCACCCAGAGTACCGTGCCGCGGATCAGGTCGGGCTGGGCGCGGCGGGCAAGCTCCTCCCCCACCACCTCGTCCCAGAAGGAAAAAAGGGCGTGCAGCCCCAGCCGCCGCTGCCAGTTCCGTCGCCGGAACAGGCCGGCGAGCAGGCTGCCGACATCTTCCATGCCCTGTGCGTCTCCCATGCCCCTGCCTTCCTCCCCCCCGTTCCTCGGCACCGCCGTCAAGAAGTACGATCCTGCCGTATCTTAATCAACCCTTGCCCCTTTGCAAAGAACTCAGTATATAGAGGGGCCGGATGAAAATACCCTCGACCGCCCGCCCGCGCCCCGGGGGGACGGTCTTCTTTATTTTTTACCCCCACCCTGAGGAGCAAATCACCATGGGTTTCCGCTGCGGTATCGTGGGACTGCCCAACGTGGGCAAGTCCACCATCTTCAACGCCCTGACCGCCGCCGGCATCGAGTCGGCCAACTATCCCTTCTGCACCATCGAGCCCAACGTGGGCATGGTGCCGGTACCCGACCCGCGGCTGGACACCCTTGCCGAGATGGCCAAGACCAAGTCGAAGATCTGCGCCCAGATGGAGTTCGTCGACATCGCCGGGCTGGTGAGCGGGGCGAGCAAGGGCGAGGGGCTGGGCAATCAGTTTCTGGGCCATATCCGCCAGGTGGACGCCGTCGCCCATGTCATTCGCTGCTTTGCCGACGACAACATCGTCCATGTCGAGGGGAGCATCGACCCGCTGCGCGACCGCGAGGTGATCAACACCGAGTTGATCCTGGCCGATCTCGATACCGTGGAGAAGCGGCTCAAAAAAACCGCCTCCCAGGCCAAGTCCGGCGACAAGCTCTTCAAGACGCAGCTCACCATCCTCGAGGAACTCGAAAAACTCCTCAACGACGGCAAACCGGCCCGAATCATGGAACTCGACGACGCCGGCCAGAAGCTGATGCGGGAACTCTGCCTGCTCACCGCCAAACCGGTGCTCTACGTAGCCAACGTGGCCGAGGAGGAGATTCTCACCGGCAACCAGTGGGTGGACCAGCTCCGTGAGGTGGCCGCCGGCGAAGATGCCACGGTGGTGATGATCTCCGGGGCCATCGAGGAGGAACTGAGCAACCTGCCGCCCGAGGAACGCCAGGAATTCCTGGAGGACATGGGGCTTAGCGAGCCGGGACTCCACCGGTTGATCAAGGCGGGCTACCAGCTGCTGGGACTGATCAACTACTTCACGGTGGGCGAGAAGGAAACCCGGGCCTGGACCATCACCAAGGGCACCAAGGCCCCGGGGGCGGCGGCGGCCATCCACACCGATTTCGAAAAAGGCTTCATCCGCGCCGAGGTGATCGCCTACGACGACTTCGTCGCCTGCGGCGGCGAGGCCGGCGCCAAGGAGAAGGGGCTCCTCCGCCTCGAAGGCAAGGAGTACGTGGTCCAGGACGGCGACTGCATGCACTTCCGCTTCAACGTCTGAGACGAAACCGCACCGGTCGTTGAAGGGTCGGTTGACGCCCTGTCCCGTCCCGTCGGAAACGGTTATCCCCGCCGCAACGCCTTGTTGCCGCGGTCGTTGAGCGATTGGCAAAACCACACCAAAGCACACTGTTTTCCCAGCAACCCCACGAGGATACGCTCGGAAAACGGGGCAGACGGCCGCAGACGGCCGCAGACGGCGCCCGGGACGCCAAGGGCATAAACCGGCCGGTCACGGCCACCTCCATGCCGTCCAGCTGCCGCGTCGCTCCGCAGCCGTTCGACCAGACCGGGGACGCGGTTTTTTTTCTTGCCGTTGGCCGGCAAAAATCCACCCGGCGTTCTGGCCTGCCCGCCCTTCCCCTACGTGCTGCCGGCCGCTCCTGTCAAAAAATTCAGCCAATCCTTCCGGAAACGTCCCCTCCCCGCGGCGGCTTCGGCCAGCACCACCGCCGGGCGGATGGGGGGGGGTGCCCCGAACCCGCCTCCTCGTCTTCAGAAACCGACACGGCACGGTTGCGTTCCGCCCCGCTCAATGAATACAATTGTTCAGCGTATCGTCCATGGCAACCTTGCAGGAGAGGAGGCCCGCATGCATGCCGGAATGACCTTCGAGGCATTACAACAGTTCGCGAGGGAGCTGGAAAACGAAAACGTCCGGCTGCAACGATCGCTGGCCGCCGCTGCCAACCAGGGGGCCACCCCCTCTTCCCGTCCCGCGTCCGAGGCCGCCAACAGCGGGAACTTCCGGGCCATCTTCGAGCATGCCCCCCTGGCCATCATGTTCACCGACGAGACCGGCAGCATCTCCATGTGCAACGACAGGGCCTGCACGATCTTCGGCGCCCCGCGCCAGCGGCTCATCGGTTTTTCCTACCGGCAGATCCGGGACCAGACCATGCGCGAGGCCATCGCCGCCGCCCTGGCCGGACAGAAGAGCCGCTTCGAGGGCCGTTACCGCACCGTCACCGGTAACGTTGAGGTGGAGATGAACGCCAACTTCAGCCCCTGGTACACCGTGGACGGCGCCGTCGCCGGGGTCGTCGGCATTTTCGAGGACGCCAGCGAACGCAAACAGGTCGAAGAAGAGTTGCGCCTCTCCCAGAAACGTCTCCAGGCGGTCAAGGAAGTTGGCGCCCTGGCCACCTCGTCACCGGATCTCGAGGTGGTCCTCCAGCGCATCCTGACGGGTACCATCAAGGCGGCCGGGGCCGCGGCGGGCATGATCTTTCTCGTCGAACCGGAGTCCGGGAACCTCAGGCTGGCCGCGGCCGACGGTCTTTCCGATCCCTTCGTCAGCGTCTTCCGAAACCAGTCGATCCGCCCCGGCGAAGGGCTGACCGGCTGGATTGCCCAGAGTGGCGAACCCATCTATATCCCCGAATACGCCGCCCATGATCCCCGCGTCAACCCCTCCGCGGCCAAGGACGAAGAACTCCACACCTTCATCGGCGTGCCGCTCTTTGCCGCCGACGCGGTCATCGGGGTGATGGATATCCTGAGCCGCAAACCGCACATCCTTGCCGAACAGGAAACCCCGCTGGTGGCCGCCATCGGCGCCCACGTGGGTCCGGCGATCCAAAACGCCCGGCTCTTCCGGCAGTTGCAGCGCACCGAAGAGCACCTCCAGGCCGAGCAGGACTTCCTCGAAACCCTGATCAACTCCCTTGACGACACCCTCTTTGTCTTCGAGCCCGACACCGGCAAGGCCCTGCGCTGGAACAGCACCTTTCGGGAGACAAGCGGCTACAGCGATGCCGAAATCGCCCTTTTGAAGGCGCCGGAGAGCTACTACGACGACGAGGATCTGCGCAGGGCGGCGGCCACCACAGCGGCGATGCGCACCACAGGGACGGCCGCCCTGCAGCTGACCCTGATCACCAAGGACCGGCAACGCATCCCCTTCGAGTACAGCGCCGCCCTGGTCAAGAACCCGCGCCACGAACGGCCCTGC
This sequence comes from Desulfobulbaceae bacterium UBA5121, assembly GCA_002414225.1. Lineage (GTDB taxonomy): Bacteria > Desulfobacterota > Desulfobulbia > Desulfobulbales > UBA5123 > UBA5123. The sequence continues at coordinate 19,381 of DHYV01000012.1, forward strand.
ATCATTGCCATCGGCCGCGATCTCCGCGACCGACGCAAGATGGAAGAGGAACTGCTCAAGTTCCACAAACTCGAATCCCTCGGCATCCTGGCCGGCGGCATTGCCCACGACTTCAACAACCTGCTCACCGCCATCCTGGGCAATGTTTCGCTGGCGAAAATCCACGCCGCCGAGAACCAAAAGGTCGTCAAGTTCCTCACCGACGCGGAACGGGCCACCGGCCGCGCCCAGGACCTGACTCTCCAGCTGCTCACCTTCTCCAGGGGGGGGGCGCCGGTAAAACAGGCCATGGCCATCGGCCAGATCGTCGAGGAGGCCGCCAACTTTGCCCTGCACGGCTCCAGGTCGGCGTGCGACCTCGCCATGCCACCGAATCTCTGGCCAGCGGCGGTGGACCCGGGCCAGATCAGCCAGGTGTTTCACAACCTCCTGATCAACGCCGTCCAGGCCATGCCACTGGGGGGCCACATCGCCATCCGGGCCGAAAATCTCCTGGTCGGCCAAAACGACGGGGTGCCACTGGCAGCCGGCCGTTACGTGCGGCTGGCAGTTCAGGACCAGGGGGAGGGCATTGCCGCCGCCAATCTCGGCCGGATCTTCGATCCCTACTTCTCCACCAAACAGCATGGCAACGGCCTGGGACTTGCGACCGCCTATTCCATCGTCAGAAGGCACGACGGCCTGATCACCGTGGAGTCGGAACTGGGGATTGGCACGACCTTTTACGTTTACCTGCCGGCCTCGGCAGAGGAGAACGCCGGCAGCGGCCCCTCCTTACCGGCCGGCGGGGTCGTCTCCCTGGGCAAGAAGATCCTGGTGATGGACGACCAGGAGAGCGTGCGGGAAACCCTTGCCCACATGCTCCAACAACTCGACTGCGAGGTCACCGTGGCCCGGGACGGCCGGGAGGCCCTGGCAATCTTCCGCGAGCGGCGCGGGCGGGGTCAGGGTTTTGACGCTGTGATCCTCGACCTCACCATTCCCGGCGGCATGGGCGGCAAGGAAACCATGACGGCGCTGCTGGCCGTGGATCCCAAGGTGGTCGGCATCGTTTCAAGCGGCTACTCCAACGACCCGATCATGGCCAGCTTCGCCGCCCATGGCTTCAGGGGATGCGTTGCCAAGCCCTATACCCTCCAGAAACTCGCCGCCACCCTCCATGCGGTACTTACACCACCGGACGCAAGGGATCAGCGGGGTGCGGCCACCAATGCAACGAGCGGCAAAATTTCCGCCATCGCCGAAGGCATAAACGCGGCGACACCATCGGGCTCAACCGGCTGATCAAGGCGGGCCGCCCGGACCTGCCTGACCAACTCCACCTGAATGAGATTGAGCGGGGCCACGGCCCGCCCCCCCGTTCCGACGACCGTGACCGAAAAGTACCGGGCGCCGGCAAACAGATGGGTGCCCCCGAAAATCCCGGTCATCGGCGGCTCCTCCCTGCTCCTTATTCTTCGCGATCCTGGGGTGACGCGCCGGCAGAATTTCCTGAAAAGCGCACGGATTTCAGGTAAGGTGATGGGCCTCACGCAACCCCCATCAGGAGTCAACACGATGATTCGAACCAACAAGGAACAGCTGGTCTGCCAGTCGGTGATCGGCGAGATCACCTCGCCGCAGGGAGGCATCAACCCCTACCGGGTCACCCCGGACGGCCACGCCGACGTCTACCCCGGGGTGGGCGGCATCACATATAACCTGCGCATCGGGGATCTCGCCGGCGAAAAGTTCGGCGACCACGTCGAACCCGGGGTTTCGATCAGCAACTTCACCCAGGTGCAGGGGCAACCCGGCCCCAACCGGGCGCTCAACCAGTTTTCCTGCGTGGGCAACATCGCCCGGGTGGTCTCGGGCGACGCCAAGGGCGAAACCGGCCGGGTCACCGGCAAGCACGGCGGCATCGAGCACGTGCTCATCGACTTTGCCCCGGAAACCCTTGAAAAACTGGTCATCGGCGACAAAATTCAGATCAAGGCATATGGTTGCGGCCTCAGGCTGCCCGACTATCCTGCCATCCGGGTGCTCAATCTTGACCCGGCCCTTCTCGAGGCCATGGGCCTTAAGGCCCTGGACAACGGCAGGATCGAGGTGCCGGTCACCCACGTGGTGCCTGCCAAGATCATGGGCTCCGGCATCGGCGCCATGCACAGCCACAGCGGCGACTACGACATCCAGCTCTTTGACCAGCCAACGGTGGAAGAGTACGGCCTCGACGACCTGCGCCTGGGCGATATCGTTGCCATCACCGATGCCGACGCCACTTTCGGCCGCATCTACAAGACCGGCGGCGTGGTGATCGGCATCGTGGTGCACGCGAGCTGCGTGATCGCCGGCCACGGCCCGGGGGCAATGATCGCCCTCTCCTCGAAAGACGGCCTGCTGGTGCCCCGGATCGACGCCACCGCCAACATCAGGGAGTACTTCGCCGCCCTGTGAAGCTCCCCCCCTGACGGCCCGGCGCCGACCGCCCGTGAGCAAAAAAAAACCTCCCGTCAAACGGGAGGCTACGGTATACGGCGCAAAATATCCGTACTGTTACATGATCCACGGAACGTGGGGGAGGCTGCCGAGGTTGAAGGTGTCGCGCCCCCCTTGTCCGGGCGCACCAGCGAACCTCGCCGATAAAACAGGTTTCCTGCCGGTCACCGCCTCCCATCCGTCCGCTGACCGAGCATCGAAGGACAGGCCGCAGCCGGCGTCTGGCCAACAAAAAAGGCCGCCCCATCAAGGTGCGGCCTTTTTCACATCACCCCGGCGCGCGCCTTCAGGCGCCACCAGCGACCCGCCGATCCATGGGCACGAAGGGCCGGCGCTTGGGGCCGACGTAGATCTGCCGGGGCCGGCCGATGCGCGAATCGGGGTCGTTCCACATCTCCATCCAGTGGGCGATCCAGCCGGGCAGCCGCCCCAGGGCGAACATCACCGTAAACATGTTGGAGGGGATTCCCATGGCCCGGTAGATGATGCCGCTGTAGAAATCGACATTGGGATAGAGGTTGCGGGCGATGAAGTACTCGTCGCGCAGGGCCACCTCCTCCAGCTCCTGGGCAATCTCGAGGAGCGGATCGTTGACGATGTTGAGGGCGGCGAGCACCCCGTCGCAGGCCCTCTTGATGATCCGCGACCGGGGATCGTGGGTCTTGTAGACCCGGTGACCGAAACCCACCAACCGGAACGGATCGTTGGGATCCTTGGCCTTGTCGATGAACTTGCGGTAATCGCCGCCCTGGTTGTGAATGGTTTCGAGCATCTCGATCACCGCCTGATTGGCGCCGCCATGGAGCGGCCCCCACAGGGCGCTGATGCCGGCCGAGATGGAGGCATAGAGGTTGACCCTGGCACTGCCCACCAGCCGCACCGTGGAGGTGGAACAGTTCTGCTCGTGGTCGCCGTGGAGGATCAGCAGCTTGTTGAGGGCCGCCACCACCTGATCGTTCACCTGATAGGGCGCCACTGGCGAGTCGAACATCATGTTCAGGAAATTGGCGCAGTAGGAGAGGTCGTGGCGCGGGTAGACCACCGGATGGCCCATGCACTTCTTGTAGGAGAAAGCGGCGATGGTCCGCACCTTGGAAAGGAGACGGGCGGCCATGGCGTCGATGTTCTCGAGGGGGTTCTCGGTCATCTCCGGGTAGAAGTTACAGAGCGAGTTCACCATGGAGGAGAGGATGGACATGGGCGAGGCATAGGGCGGGAAGCGGTCGAAAAAATGGACCATGTCCTCGTGGATCATGGCAAAACGACCCAGCATCTCGCTGAAATTACGCAACTCGCCCTGGGTGGGCAGCGAGCCGTGCACCAGGAGATAGGCCACCTCGACAAAGGTACAGTTCTCGGCCAGATCCTCGATGGCATACCCCCGGTACTGGAGAATCCCTTTTTCGCCGTCAAGGAAGGTGATCTCACTCCGGCAGGAACCGGTGTTCATGTAGCCGCTGTCCAGGGTGATGTAGCCGGTTTCCGCCCGCAACGCCCGGATGTCGATGGCCTTCTCGCCTTCTACCCCTTCGATGACCGGCAACTCGTAGACCTTGCCGTCCAGTTCGACCCTTGCTTTTTGTTCGGTACGTGATGCATTCATGACATGTCTTCCTTGTCTGTCGCTCTCCACTTCCTCGTCGCCCCGCGGCCGAACCCGCCGCCGACCGGGCTGCGATCCCGCCGACTCCGGCAACGGCCTGGCGTTACCCGACATTCCGGCGTGAAATATGCCTGCGAATCGAGTAGTATAAATGAATCACTTCAACAAGGCAAGGACGAAGAGTTTTACACTATGAATTCAAATGGTTACCCAGAAACCCTCGGAGCCAGGATGGAGATCTTCACCCGCCAGGTGTCCGTCTATCCGGTTTCCTGCGAACCGCTCGCCAACGGCCGCAGCGATACCGAATGGCTCGATGCCGTGCTTGCCGGTGGCGCCCGCGTCGTCCAGCTCCGCGACAAGGAATCCGACGACCGCCTCCTTTACGAAAAGGCGCTGCTCTTCCGGCGTCGCACCCGGGCCGCCGGCGCCCTGTTCATCGTCAACAACCGGCTCGACATCGCCCTGGCAACCGAAGCCGACGGCATCCATCTCGGCAACAGCGACCTGCCGGCCGAGGTGGCCCGTCGGCTGGCGCCGGAGCTGATTATCGGGATTTCGGCCAACAACGAGGAGCAGGCCGCAACCGCCAAGGCGCGGGGCGCGTCCTACTTCAATATCGGCCCGATCTACCCCACCACCACCAAGAAACGGCTCACCGCCTTCCTGGGGCCCGAGGCGATCCCGGTCTTTGCCCGGCGTTGCGATCTGCCCTTCACGGTAATGGGCGGTATCAAGTTCCAACACATTCCGGCCCTGGTCCGGGCCGGCGCCCGGCGCATCGCGGTGGTCACCGCCCTCAGCCAGGCCGAAGACATGGCCGCCGAAACCGCCCGCTGGGTCACGGCCATCCGCCAGGCGAGCGCCCTGGAGAAGGAACAGACACCATGACCACCGTGCCCCAAAACCTCGCCCAACGCCACCGGGAGATCCTCCTGCTGATGGACTACGCCGTGCCCGCCGAGCGGCTTACCGAAGCGCAGGCCCTGCTCGCCGGCTACCGCGACGACCGCATCGCCACCAACCTGCTGCACGCCTTTTACAGCTATCTGCCCGAGGGAATCGACGACGGGGTGCGGGAGATCAAACGGCTCGCCCGGAGGGAGGGCTCCTTTCTGCTCGCCGCCGTCACCTTCCAGGCCAGCTATCTCTATCTGGTCACCGGTGACGACGCCCTCTTCCTGGGCGACCACCGGGACGGCATCTGGGACCAGGAGGTGCTCGACTTCTTCGGACTCGGCGATCGGGAGAAATTTTGCAAGAGGTACCGGCAGCTCGACGACCTGCCGCGCCACCAGTCCACCGCCCAGGACACCGACCTCTGCCCGGCCTGCGCGGTGGCCGACGGCGAAGAACACGTCCTCGGCTGCCCGGTGGAGGTCTGCCCCTGGTGCGGCGGTCAGCTCACCGGCTGTCACTGCCGCTTCGAGCAGCTGGAGCGTGATCACCTGCTCAGCGACCGGGATATCGAGGCATTCCGGCAAAAGCTCGCCGCCAAGGGCAGGATCCCCTTTGACAGCGCCCGCCACCGCCCGGCCTATCCCACCGCAGACGATACCCCCGCCGACCTCAACGAATCGAACTGAGATACTTGTAGAACTGGGAGTCCGAGGAGATGACCAGCCGGGTATTGGTGCCCAGGGCGTTGCGGTAGCTTTCCAACGACTTGTAGAAGGAGTAGAACTCCGGGTCCCGGTTGTAGGCCTCGGCATAGATGCGGGTGGCCTCGGCATCGGCCTGGCCCTTGATCTCCTCGGCCTGACGGGTGGCTGCCGAGGTGATCTCCTTCAACTCGCGCTGCACCTTGCCCATGATCTCAGCCTTCTGCCCCTCGCCCAGCGACCGCTTCTCGGCCGCGATCCGCTTGCGTTCGGAGATCATCCGGTCGTAGACCTTGCGGCGCACGGTGTCGATATAGTTGACCCGCTTGAACATCACGTCCACCAGTTCGATGCCGTACTGCGGGGTCATCTTGGAGGCGGTATCGTGGATCATGGCGACGATCTTGTCCCGGCCGTAACGGATGGGCTCGCGGTCCTCCTTGTCGCCGACCACGGTCGCCGCGTCGCTGTTGTTCCAGTCGGAACTGCGGATGATCTCCACCAGGTCGTTCTTGTTGACCAGGTCGCGGACCGTCCCGTCGAGGATGTCGTCGAGGATGGACTGGGCGCGGGTGACATTGTTCACCGACTGGAGGAAGAGCAGCGGGTCGGCGATGCGCCAGCGGGCCGCCACGTCGAGATAGACGTAGGTCTTGTCGTTGGTGGGAATCTGGTTGGGGTCGCCGTCCCAGATGAGGATCCGCTTCTCGAAGAAGGTGGCATCCTGGATGAAAGGCGTCTTGAAGTGGAGGCCGGCATCGACCACGGGCTTGCCCACCGGCCGGCCGAACTGGGTGATCACCGCCTGCTGGCCCTCGGGCAGGACATAGAAGCCGTTCATGACGGCGGCGATGAGGGCCACCACCACCACGATGAGCAGAGTGCGCACAATCTTGTTCACAGGTACTTCCCCCTGGTTATGGAAACCCTCTCCCGGCTCTAAGGGGCAGGGCCTTGCTTGTCAATAACGGTGGACGCCGGCGACCGACGCCTCCTACTTCTTGAGGTTGCGGGCGGCCCCGAGGTCGAGGAAGGGCAGGACGGAACGCTGCTCCTTATCGATGACATAGACCTCGGCGACGTGCGGCAGCACCTGCTGCATGGTCTCCAGGTACATCCGGCGGCGGGTGACGTCCTTGGCGCCCTCGTACTCCTTGAGCACGGCCAGGAAACGGGCCGTCTCGCCCTTGGCGCCGTTGACCCGCGCCACCGCGTAGCCGTGGGCCTCCTCGATGGTTTCCTTGGCCTGGCCGCGCGCCTTGGGCACCACCTTGTTGTAGGCCTCCTCGGCCTCGTTGACCAGCCGCTTCATGTCCTGGTCCGCCTCGTTGACCTCGTTGAAGGCCGGCTTCACCGCGTCGGGCGGGTTGACGTCCTGGAGCTGAACGGTGACGATCTTTACCCCGGCCTGGTAGAGGTCGAGCGACTTCTGCACCTCGCGGGCCGTGGAGGCGGCGAGGATCTCGCGGTTGCTGAGCACGTAATCGAAATCCATGTTGCCGACGATGCGCCGCATGGCGGTCTCCGAGGCATCCCGCACCGCCGCCGGCACGTCGGCGACCTTGAAGATGAAACGCACCGGATCATCCACCTTGTACTGAACGATCCACTCCACATCGATGACGTTCTTGTCGCCGGTGAGCATCAGCGACTCGTTGTCATAGCCCTCCTTCTGGTAGATGGTCTTCACCCCCGGCTCCCGGGTACGGAAACCGAATTCCTCCTTGCGCACCGCATCGACGTTGACCTTGTAGACGGTATCGATGAGCGGCAGCTTGAAGTTGAGGCCGGGCGAGGCGGTCTTGGCGAATTTGCCGAAGCGGAGCACCACCCCCCGCTCGCCGGGATTGATGGTGTAGAAGGAAGAGTAGACGACGTTGAAGATGATCAAGGCGACGACGAGCCCCCCCACCCGGCCGAAGCCACCGAGCAGTCCGCCGCCCCCTGGCCCGGAATGGCCGGCCTTTCCGCCAAGTTTGCCGCCGTCACCGCCGAAGGCGTCCTTGATGTTCTTGATCAGCTTGGCGATCAGCTCTTCGGGAGTGGGCGGCCGCCGGTTCTGACCCCATGGGGGCTGTTGGTCATCAAAAGCCATGTCGGTCTTTCACCTCTTGAAATCGTTGCAGGGCGGGGAAAAGATCGTGACCGACCAAACGGCACCGGGGCGGCGGTACAGCCTGCCGCACTTCCGGACGCCGGCGGTGACTCTTCACAATGCCTTGCGTTGCATGATGGACTGGGACAAGTTGCGCCGGCCACCACCGGACCGGACGCACGCCAGACTCACAGTCTCCCAGATCGTCCCAACAATTTCAAGCCCCTTTTTGTCAACCGAGCGCGAGCCGCCAGCAACACCAGACCAATGCCAGGCAGCCGGCAAGGAGAAAAGCTTGCGCCGGCAACGCGCCGGTGCCCCGCTGCCAGCGGGAAGGCAGCCCCCCCAAAACGAGGCCGAGGCCGCCCCCCACCGCAAGCCCCCAGAAGTGGGCGCCCAGGTCGGTACGCTCGCCACCGGCGCCCAGCAGGGCCAGGAGTCCCGCCCCGCCGCCGAGGGGCAACAGCAGCCCGAGCCGCGAACGGGCGGTGAACCGCAGACCGCACAAGGCACCCACGGCAACGAAGACCGCGGTGGAGAAGCCCACCGATTGATGATCGCCGGCACGGAAAAGGATGTTGAGGTAGTTGGCGAACCCGCCCCCCGCCAGCAGAACGACCCAGCCCAGGCCGCTGCCCAGGGTCTTGCAGAGGAAGTGAACCAACACCGCGCCGACGAGAAAGTTGCTCAGCACGTGCACCGGCCCGGCGTGCAGGGTCAGAGAAGTGAAGAGCCGCCACCACTCGCCGTGGTCAAGGATCAGCCGCGCATCGCTGGCCCCGCCAACAAACCAGGGATTCCCCTCCCGCCACGGACCGGTAACGCCGTAGAAGACGAGGAGGGCGCCCATGAGCAGCAGGGTGGGCGGCTGATGACCGGCCCAGGGGAACACGGGGGCAAGTGGAGGGGGTGGGGGCCAGTGACGATTCTCATCCTCAAAACAGGCGAGCTGGTGGCGGGCCGAATCAGCAGCCGCGGTGGGCACCAACAGCTGCCACGCCCCGCCCAGCCGGATCAGCCGGTGCGGGATGGCCACCGCCTCGAGCACCAGAGACTGAAGCCTTGCGGACTCATCGTCAACAGTGGACGAAACGACCTCGTCCGACGCGAGAATGGGCTCCTGCACGCGATTCCCCCGTCCCGCCCAACACGCGGCGGGAGATTGGCTTGACATTGCCGGGAAAGACCATTACAAGTCGGTACGGTCGCCTCCCGGGAAAACCGGCCGGCGACAGCTCCCTGGCAAACGATACCAACGGCAGCTCTGTCAGCAAAGGAGAAAAACGGTGAACAGTCGGGGAAGAAAACAGGAAGGAAAAAAAGATGGTGCCGAAGGGGAGATTTGAACTCCCACGGGGGAACCCCCACTAGACCCTGAACCTAGCGCGTCTACCAATTCCGCCACTTCGGCACTTCGTTTTGGAGGCCCCATTTAATTGCTTCCGGGGGTGTTTGTCAAGACAATTTTTCGCTCTCGGCCCCCCCCTGCCGACATCCGCGGGGGAATGCAAAAAAAGGGTGCCATGGCGGCACGAATCCAATTATAACTGCTCAACCAACGCATTACCCTTTCACATTGAAAATGTGCCGCCCCCCGGGCCGGCCCAAAGAAGCGAGACCCTATGGAAATCTACCGCGACCTGGCAGCCATCAACCACCCGTTCCACCGTCCTTTTGTCACCATCGGCAACTTCGACGGCGTCCACCAGGGTCACCAGATCCTCTTCAGCGAGGTGGTGGGCAGGGCTCACAAGCACCAGGGCACCAGCGTGGTCGTCACCTTCTCGCCGCACCCCCTGCAGGTGGTGCGGCCCCAGGTGGGAATCAAGCTCATCTCCACCGAACAGCAGAAGGTGGAACTCATCGAGATGGCGCACATCGACGTGCTGATCATCCTCCCCTTCACCAGGGAGCTGGCGGCCACCCCGGCCGCCGAATTCGTCGACCGGATCCTCATCAAGACCATCGGGGTCGAGCATCTGGTGATCGGCTACGATTACGCCATGGGCAAGGGCCGGGAGGGCGACATCGAGTTTCTCAAGGCCCAGGGGAAGGAGAAGGGCTTTCCGGTGACGGTGGTGGAACCCTTCCACGTGGACGGCATGCTGGTCAGCAGCACCAAGGTGCGGGCGCTGGTCGGCGAGGGCAAGATGGCCTATGTCAGGAAACTCCTCGGCCGCTACTACCAGATCCACGGCGAGGTGAAACGGGGCAAGCAGCGGGGCGGCCCCTTGGTGGGCTTTCCCACCGCCAACCTCGCCATCTCGCCGGATGACCTCTGCCCCCGGCTCGGCGTATACGTAACCCAGGTGATCTACGACGGCAAATGCTACGGCGGGGTGCTCAACATCGGGTACAACCCCACCTTCGGGGGCGACCAGCTGGTGGCCGAAACCCACATCTTCGACTTCAACCAGGACATCTACGGCAAACCGATCAAGATCAACCTGCTCCGCTTCCTGCGCGGCGAGCAGAAATTCGCAAGCCCCGCCGAACTCACCGCCCAGATCCACAAGGACGTGGCCGAGGCACGCCAGGTGCTGGCGGCCGCGGAAAAGGAGATTACCCTCACCTGCGAAGAACGCTACAACCGCTGACCGCCCCCCTCCGGCGGCGAACAACGCCCCTCCGACCGCATCGCGGACCTGTCAAACGCCCCCCCTAACCCACCGGCAAAGACATGGACAACCACCGTCTCCAGGAACTGATTGAACGGATAAAAAAGCTCGAAAACGAACTCGCCGCCGAGATCCAGCGCAAGGAGGAAGAGTTTTTTTACAAAATCCGGGGCCGCAAGGTCGAATTCGAGACCGAGGCGCGGCGCCGCCACCAGGCATTTGCCAAAACCGTCCACAGCTACCTGCGCGAGTCGCCGCTCCTCCACCTGCTCACCGCCCCGGTGATCTGGCTCAACCTGCTGCCCACCCTCTTCCTGGACATGGTAGCCACCTTTTACCAGATGGTCTGTTTTCCCATCTACGGCGTCCCCAAGGTCAAGCGGCGGCGGCATGTGATCGTCGACCGCCAGGCCCTTGCCTACCTGAACCCCATCGAGAAGCTCAACTGCGTCTACTGCGGCTATGTCAACGGCGTGCTCAGCTACGTCCAGGAGATCGCCGCCCGCACCGAGCAGTACTGGTGCCCGATCAAGCACGCCCGCAAGGTTGCCCGCCTCCACAGCCGCTACCACAAGTTCTTCGAGTACGGCGACGCCGAGCGGTACCGGCGTGACCTGGAAAAGATCCGCCGCGACTTTGCCGACCTGCTCTGAACGCCCGGCGGCAAGCCTGCCGACGCAGTTCACCCCTTCTTCTGGAACAGAGCCGGCCCCACCCGTCGCATCCTGCCGTTGATGCCCTGCAGGGCTTCCGAGTGACCGATAAAGAGATAGCCGTTGGGAGCGAGGTGCTGGTAGAACTTCTCGAAGAGGGTGACCTGGGAGGCGCGGTCGAAGTAGATGATGACGTTACGGCAGAAGATGATGTCCTGGGGCTGACTGATGCCGAAGTCATCGGCCATGAAGTTGAGCCGCCGGAAGGCGACCCTGCCGCGCAGGGCCGGAACCACCCGGTGCCATCCCTTTTGCGGGCCGATGCCGCGCAGCATGTACTTGTGACGGAAGTAGACCGGGATCTCCTCCACCCTCTGGTCTTCATAGGTGGCACGCTGCGCCTTGGCCAGGGCGACGGAGGAGAGATCGGTGGCCAGGATGGAAAAATCAAAGCCGGCCCGGCCGGCAAAGTCATCGAGGACCATGGCCAGGGTGTAAGGCTCCTCGCCGGTGGCGCAGCCGGCGCTCCACAACCGGATCGGCAGCAGCGCCCTGCCGTTCCGCCGGCGGCCGAGCAGATCCGGCAACACTTGGTTGACCAGTTGATCGTAATGCTGCGGTTCGCGAAAAAAGTTGGTCTTGTTGGTACTCACCGCGTCGAGCATCGCCACCATCTCGTCGCGCTGCCCTTCGGGTGAGAGCAAGTAACGGAGATAGGCACGGAAGGTGAGACGACCCGTGGCCCGCAGCCGCTTGCGCAGTCGGGCGACCAGCATGGTTTTCTTGGCAGGCGGCATCCTGATCCCCGCCGTTCGGTAGATCAAGTCGCTGTACTGACGAAACTCGTCGTTGGTCAGATCTTCCTCTTCGCCCCCGCCAAACCAGCCGACGGTATCAACAGACCGCTGTTCCAAACCGCACCCCGCCTTGCCGGCCGTTGTTGATTTTTTCCCGAGCCCCCACCCCTGCTCCGGGGAAGCGGCCGACCGCCCCTCGCGCCCCCACGATGTCGGGCCAACCAAGGGCGGTGGAGCCCCCCCGCGTTCCGGGGCAACGGCAACGCCTTGATCAGGGGGCCGAAACGCCCTCCGCCTCGGCCTGGGCCACGTCGTTCATCTCCCGAAGCACCGCCTTGCCCTCGCTGGCCAGTACCCTCTCGATGTCGAGGAGGATCAAAAACTTCTCCTCCTGCCGTCCCATGCCCATGATGAAGTCGGTTTTGAGGTTGGTCCCCATGCGCGGCACCGGCTCGATCTCCCCGCTGCCCAGCTCGAGAACCGCCTGCACCGAGTCGGTGAGCACCCCCATGGAGATGGCGGCCCCCTCCCCCGGCACCACGATATCGACGATCATAATACAGGTATTCACCGTTTTGGCAATAGGAGGCATCCCCAGTACCAACCCCAGGTCCACCACCGGCACCACATTGCTGCGCAGGTTGATGACCCCGGCGAGATACTCCGGCATGCGCGGAATCTTGGTGAGGGTGGTGACGTCCAGCACCTCCCGAACCTTGGCGATCGCCACGGCGAACGCCTCCTCCCGAAGGGTGAAACTCAGGTACTGGCCGTTGGTGATGCCCTCGCGTCCCACCATACTTCCCTCCATCGACTATCGCAAAAACATATTACCGGCGGAGGCACCACGCCCCGCACACGGTGGCCCAGCGAACATGCGTCCTGCCGCCGCGGAGGCGGCAGGACGGCGCAAGCTGTTCCGTTAGTACTCCTCGAACTGTTTGTCGAACTCGTCGGCCTTGTGGCTGCCCGCCATGTCGAGGGTCACCCCCAGCTGCTTCTGGGGGGAGGGCTCCTGTTTCTTCGCCTTTGTGAGATGGGCGACCTGGACCCGGGCAACGGGCCGCGGCCGCAGTCGACTCCTGTCTCTGGCCTGCCGGCTCCGTTTGCCGTCACCGCTGACCAGGGTGGCGATATACTCCTGAAGGGACTCGGCCTGGGCCGACAGCTCCTCGGCCGTTGCGGCCATCTCCTCGGAAGCGCCGGCATTCTGCTGGATCACCGTGTCGAGCTGCTGGATGGCCTGGTTGATCTGATCGGTGCCGCTGCTCTGCTCGATGCTGGCGGCGCTGATCTCCTGGATGAGCCCTGCGGTCTTCTGGATGTTGGGGACCATGGTGGCCAGCATCTCGCCGGCCCGCTCCGCCACCCCCACACTGGAAGAAGAGAGCACGCTGATCTCGGCGGCGGCACTCTGACTCCGCTCGGCAAGCTTCCGCACCTCGGCGGCGACCACGGCAAAGCCCTTGCCGTGCTCGCCGGCCCGGGCCGCCTCGATGGCCGCGTTCAGGGCTAGCAGGTTGGTCTGCCGGGCGATCTCCTCGATGATGGAAATTTTGTCGGCGATCTGCCGCATGGCCTCCACCGCCTGCCCCACCGCCTGGCCTCCCTCCTCGGCGTCCCCGGCCGCCTTCGATGAAATCCGTTCGGTTTCCTTGGCATTGTCGGCGTTCTGCTTGATCATCGACGCCATCTCCTCCACCGACGAGGAAGACTCCTCGGCCGCGGCCGCCTGTTCCGTGGCGCCCTGGGAGATCTGCTGGGCCGCCGCACTCACCTGCAGGCTCGCGGAAGTAACGTTGTCCGCCACGTCCCGCACGTCCACCAGGACCTTGGTGATGCTGCGGGTGACCAGGAACCCCATCCCCAGGCCGAGGACAACGGCTACGAGAGACAGGACGATGGTGACCTGCCGCGTCTGGTTCTCGACCGTACTGGCCCGTGACGAGGCACCGTCGGTAAACTTCTCGATCTGTTCGAGAAGAGCCTTCAGATCGCGGTCAACACCGCTCAGGCCGCTGTCCACCCCCCGGGCAAGACGTTCCGCCTCTTCCTTCTGATTTCGCTCGAAAAGGGAAAAAGCGTCGATCATCTTCCCCTCCAGCTCGTCGTGCTCGGCAAGAACCTGTTTCAGGCTGGTGAGGACCTTTTCGCACTCCTGGCGGGTTTCGGCGTCCGGCGCCGAACTCACGCACTCGGTGGCGATCCGCTCGCCCTCCCTGATCTGCTTGGAAATCTCATCGCCCGTACTCTTGATATCGGCAGCGGCCTGCCTGACGTTTTCGCTGTTGCTGGCGGTCTCGGCATAGCGGGCACCGCGTTCGAACAGCATGCCCATCTCCAACTGCCGGGCGGTAACCGTCCCGACCACGTTGCTGAGGGGGATGTCGTCCTCGGCGATCCCCTTCAATTCATCGCCGATCTGCCCCATCCTGACGATACTGAACCCGCCGACCACGACCAGGAGCACCAGCAAGCTGCCGATGATCAGGGTCAACCGACTGCCGACCTTCATGCGATTTAAAAAGTTCACGGTGTGGTCTCCTCCGAACAAAAGGGTAATCGGTACAGCGGCGACAGGCTGTCCACCGTCCAATACGGCTCACAACCCAAAGAAAGAAGCTCTCCGTTTCTTCCCTGGCCGCTCCGTCCTTCACAACTCTTGCCGCATTATGCGCGAAACCCGCTCCTGGTCCCGCCGCGCTCTTCCATGTGACGCGCCAAGCAGCCCGGGCCAGCCCGGGCCATCCTCGCCCGCCTGTCCGGCAGCGGCGGGCGCACCAGTGATGCGACAGGGAGGGGGGCCGGAAGCGACCCCCGGAAAACCGCATGCCGCGCCTGGCGACGCCCGTCGTTGACTGAGGAAGGCGGGGACGAGGAAGAGGGGAAACGACGATGGCTGCGCCCCTCTCCGCCACGACCGATCACGGCCCGCCCCGGCCTGCCAAGGGGGGGAGGCGAAGGGCCGAGGCCGCCGGCGCCGGGAACGGCGCTTTCAAACGACGCTCGGACATGAACCATCCCCCTCTTTACCATTGGCTCTCGAAGGCCGCCCGAAAGCCGCCCGCGATCGAGGCACGCCTCCCCCATCCGCCGCGTTTTGCAAGCCTTGCCGCCCTCGCATTCTGCTCACAAGGGGGCAAAAACAACGATAGTGCTATGGACAAGGAAAGAACGGCAACTGGAGCGTTGGCGAGGGGGAAAACGACTCCCTCCGATCCCGGCGACACCTTACCATCAGAATCAGAATCAGAATCAGAATACGTCAGACAAATCGCCAAAGTCAAGCCGGCCCGTCGCGCCAAATCCTTTGCCGCCGACGGCTATTTCCCCGTTATCCGGGCTCGCATGGCGGCATGACGAAGGTCGCCTTTTAGCAGTAGAGAATTTCGCCGGAGTACTCGACGCTTTGCACGCCGTCGGCGAGGTGCCGCAGGATGAGGCCGCCGTCGCTGGTCAAGCCGACCACCTGTGCCTCGTACTGGGGATGGAGCTGAACATCGAAACCGAACCGTACCCGGCGGCCGATGGTGTCGCACAAGGCAAGCCACTGCCGAAGAAGGAGCGGCTCATGTTCCTCCGATTCGCCACCGTCGGCCGCGGCCAGCCGCTCCCGCTCCTCGTAGTGAAGGAGCCCCACGGCCCAGGCGAGCTTGGCGAGCAGACGCGCCGCCAGGCCTTGGACATCCACCGACGCGCCCAGCAGGGTACGCATGGCCACGGCCAGGTCGGCCAGCTCCGGCGGGAAGATTTCGTTGTTGGCGTTGATGCCGATGCCGATGAGGACGTACTCTTCGCCGAAGCGCGGCCCGACCACCGTCTCGGCCAGGATGCCGGCGATCTTCCGCCCCCCGACGTGAACGTCGTTGACCCACTTGAGGTGCGCGTCGACACCGTAGTGGCGGATGGCCTCGCAACAGGCAAGCCCGGCGGCCAGAGGATAGAGACGGCTGGCCTGGGGGAGGAGAGTATTGGCGAGGACCACCGTCATCCACACCCCGCCGACCGGTGCGTGCCAGGCCCGCTGGAAGCGGCCTCTGCCACCGGTGAGGGTGTCGGCGAGGATCACCGTGCCGCTGGCCACGGAATGGCCCCGCGCTTCGCTTGTCCGGATCAACTCCTTGGCATGGTCCATGCCCCGCGCAAGCGTCTGGAAACGCAGAATCTCGGCACCCACCACCCCGCCGAAGCGGTAGACCTCGGCCACCGCGGCCGGCGCGAGCAGAATACCACGGGCCGCCGCCTCTTCGCGGTGGATCAGCTCACGAACCAAGGCGTGGGAGAGGGGGGTTACTCCCATTCCGCCTTGACGCGGGTGATGATTTTCTGGATGTAGGGAAGTTTTTCCTCGGCGCAGATGCCGACGAGCGGCTCGCCCAGCTCAACGGTGACCCCGGGCTGGAAATAAACCGAATGGATGATGCCGGGCTCGCCGGTGTAGTAGATCGGAATGTCGCGCTTCATCAACGACATGGTGAGGATCTCGTCGCCGGGCCGGATGGAGACGGCCCGCTGGCCGTACTTCTCGATGCGGGCCTGAAGCTCCAGGGAGAAAAAGTACTTGGCCCGCTCCGGGGCCTTGAACTGAAAGAGCACCCGGCGGAGGATGCTGTCGATGATCTCGCGTTTTTTAAGGGGATGGCGGATGACGAGAATCTTCTCCCCAGCCTCGACGAAATGGCCCTCGAGATCGTCGCGTACCGAGGCCACCAGACCGTTGGTGGGCGAGTGGATGGCCTTCAGGTTTCGCTCCCGCTCCAGCTCGTAGAGCAGCGTACCGGGCACGTGGTGCCACTCGCCGCTCACCCCTTCCACGGCATCATCCACCCGGACCCGAAAGCGGATCAGGCCGGTATGGATGGCATGTACATCCACGTAGCTGTAGGGGTCGGAACGGTAGTTGGTGAGAATTTCGTCGAAATCGATGTCCTGTTCCATGTGCCTCGGCTCGTCCCAGGGTTTTATCGGTAGTAGAGGTTGCGGCCGCCCATGGTCATCAGCGACTTGTGCAGGTTGCGCCGAAACTCGCGCCGGTCCCAGATGCCCTGGATATGGCCGCGCTTGAGCGCGTTGCGGGCGCTGTGGTAGTCGGGCGGGATGTCCTGGCCGGTGGTTTCGCGGATCACCCGCTGGCCGGCAAAACCGATCCGACTCGACCGGATGGCGAACTGGTAATGGGAGCAGCCCAGGAAGCTCGCCACCGGGCCGGCGTAAGAGTTGTTGTCGTAGACCACGATGTAGAAGCCGCCCGAGTCCACGTACTCCCGCACCGCCATGGTGCACTTGGGCATCTGCACGACGCCGAGGGTTCCCTCCTGGATCCGGATGCCGCCGGTGGTGTGCACGTAGGAGAGCAGCGGCCGCCGCTTGATTCGCGCCATCTCGCAGGCCCGGACGAACTTCTCGCCCTCGGCCGCGCCCACCGTGCCGTTGCGGAAGTCGCTGTAGAGCATGGCCACCACGATATCAACCCCCATCACCTTGGCGTCGAAGGTGATAATACCGGTCTTGCGGCCGGTCTTGCGGCGGGCGCCGTCCAGCCGTTTTTCAAAGCCGGCATAGGCGAGCGGGTTAACCGAGGCGATGTCCGGATTGAACTCGCGGATGGAGTCACGGTCAAAGAGGTGCTGCAGGTACCACTGGTACTCAAGCGGGAAATGGTGGCCGCAGTTCTCGCAGACGCCGCAGAACTCGCCGTAGAGATCCGGCACCCAAAGATCCTTGCAGCCGTACCTGGCGGCATTGGGACAGGTGACGGTGCGGTCCTCGTTGGCCAGGGGGCTCGTGTAGGTGTCGCCGAACTCCGGCTCGCCCCACTCCGCGGTGGTCTTGCTGATCACCGTCTTGGTGGTCTTGGTGGCGGGCTTGCGGGAGACGAAGTCATAGGCGGCGGTAAACGGCGCCGACACTTGACGCAGCAGCACCGACCCCTCGCCGGAGACGTCTTTGAAAACCTTCTGCACCTGCTTCTGATGACTGCGGAGCAGATCATAGCGGAAGCTGTAATAGGCGCCGCAGAACTGCTTGTAGACCTTGGACATGGAGGAAGGTTTGCCGCTGAAGGCGTGGGTGGCCATGTTGCGGTACTTCTTGCTCCGCAGGGCAAGCAGCCGCTTAATCTCCTCGCCGTTCAAATCCCAGGAGATATCGATATGGGGGGCCTCGCCGTCGTTCTCCTCGGCGTTCTTCACCTTCACCTCGTAGGCCCGGAAGGCCCGCAGGCTCTTGGTCTTGAGCACCACCTCGTCGGTGGCCCGGATCATCTCGAACTTGAGCTGCCGGAAGAAGGCGAAATCATCGCGCTTGGCCCCGAGCGACGGCTCCTGGATGATCCGGTCGATGGTCCCCTGGGTGAGGTTGTCGGCGGCGGTGATCTTGAGCCGGTCGGCACACCCCTCCACCAGATCCTTGGGCAGCTTCTCGCCCTCGCGGATCTTGCCCTCGATGGCCGCCGCCCCCTCGGGCGAGATCACCGAATAGTAGCCATGGGAGAACATCATTCGCAGGTCGGCAAGCCCCACCGCCTCGGCGCCACCGGAACCACCCTCGGAAATCACCGAAACCATCGGCACCCGCAGCCGGGCCATGGCGTAAAGATTTCTGGCGATCTGCTGGGCGGCACCTGGATACTCCTCGACCGGAAAGGAGCCGGGGGTGAAGATATAGAAATGGATGGGAATCCCCTCGGTTTCCGCCACCCGCATGAAACGGAGTGCCTTCTCGTTTCCCCAGGGCTTGCTCGAGCCACCGTTGCGGAACTCCTCGCCGTGCCCCTTCTCGTGGCCGATGACCATAACCTGCTGGGTGACCGTCTTCTTCTTCACCCTCCGGACGATGTTGGCCTTTGCCACCACCATGGACGGATCGATGTTGGCCTCGTCCTCGCCGCCGAGTTCGGTGTACTCCTCGTAGACGTTTTCAAGGATATCTTTGAGGGAGAACCGCAACGGGCTGCGCACGATGCGCACCCGGTCCATGGGGGTGAGATTCTCCTCACATCGTTTCTCGAGGAAGGCGATAGCCTCCTCAAGGGAACGGATCTCCTCGGCCAGGGCCTCCTCGCCGAGGTCGTAGAAGGCGCTTTTAAGCCTTTCGTTCTTTTCCTGGAGGCCGGTGAAGTTCGCCCACTCGCTGCCGTCCCGGATCTGGGCAAGATAAGTGAGGCGCTCTTCCGTTTTCAGGAGCCGCTTGCGTAAATCTTCCATGGAAATATGTCTCTGCCTCTGCTTTAGAAGGTGAGGAGCCGGGCCAGATTGTTCTTCAGGTACGGGATGTTGGTGAGGATCGGCTCACCGGCGGCGTTTTCCCCTTCGATGACCACCTCGTTCAGGAACCGGGAGGCCCGCTCCTTGGCCTCGTCCATGGAATCCCCCCAGACAATGGAGAGGGCGAGGTTGGGATCGTACTCGCTGGGAATCACGTAGGGCCGGTCAAAGGGCACGTGGGTATAGGTGGCGGCCCACTGGTGCTGCGGCACCGCGAAGCGGTTGATGGTGCCGATCCAGGGAGCGAAGCCACGGTGGGTGTCCTCGGCGATGATCCGCAGCTCGATGCTGGAGCCGCGGAAGTGGATATCCTTCTGGACGTAGCCCATGCGGTCACCAAGCCCCAGGCGGATCTGCTCGCGGATCAGATTGGGCTGATCCTTGCCGTGCAGGTAGCTGATCCGGGCGGAGACATCGTTCTCCACCTGGATGCGGGTATTGACCTCAAGGAGATAGGGCTGGCCGTCGGCGGTGACGATCCACTCCCAGGTCCCGACATTGTCGTAGCGCACATGGGAGGCGAGCTTGAGGGAGTACTCGACCACCTTGTCCAGCACCTCGGCGGCATTGAACTCGTAGGCAAAGCAGGTACTGTCAAACCCCGGTGCAGCCTCCAGCCGCTTCTGCCGGCCGGTGCTCTGGATGGTGCAGTTACGGGTACCGAAGTGAACCCGTTCGCCGTGGCGGCTGCATACCAGCTGCACCTCCAGGTGATTGTAGTCCCGCAGACACTGCTCGATGAGCACCCCGCCGTCACCGAACTGCCGCTTGGCATAGTTCTGGATATGCCGGTAGACGCGGCGGAACTGTTCGATCTGGTGGACCTCCTCGATTCCCATGCCGCCGCCGCCGGCCGCCGCCTTGACCAGAATGGAGGGGTTCTTGATCTGCCGCTCCTTCTGCTCCTCGAGCAGGTGCTGGGCAATGGCCTCGGCCTCCATCTCGTTGTAGATGGGGCCGTCGGTGCCGGGAATGGTGGGAATGCCGAGACGGTTAGCCACCCGCTTGGTGTTGATCTTATCCCCCAGATCCTTGATCACCTCCCACTTGGGGCCGATGAAGGTAAGGGGCCGATCGCGCACCGTCACCCGCCGGGCGAAGCGATAATCCTCGGAAAAGAAACCGTAACCGGGATGGATGGCCGTACACTTGGTGTGGTCGGCCACCGCCAGGATGTCATTGGGATCGGTGTAGCTCGACACCCGCCAGGCCTTGTTGCGGTTGCTCTTGCTGTCGAGATTGAGGCGGACGTGCTGGGAATCGACGTCTTCGGGCGTGTAGACGACAATGTAGTCGAGCCCCAGCTCCTTGCATGCCTCCATGATCCGGATGGCGATCTCGCCGCGGTTGGCGATGAGTACTTTGTCTTTCAAAAAAGATGACCTCGCATCAGCTCGTTGGTACCGAATCGCGGCCGACCTCTCCCCGGCAACGGCGCGGTTGCGCCGTTTGCCAAGGATACCATCTCTTCGTTCGTGAAGGAAGACGCGGGCTGACCGAAAAAGAGGGGGGCGTACGCAGGACGCCCAAGACACCACGACGGTTTCAGGAAGGCCATGAAACCGTCATCTTCTTAAAGCAGTACAAGCATGTTTGCCGCCGCACGACCGGGCCGACGGCCCCTGGCCCCCGGGCTGCCGCAGGGCCAGGCGCTCCTGCGGGCAGGTGGCGCGGTCGCGGCCCCATAACGCAACCGTATTCTTACTAGCTTTCGGAATAAAACAAAAGGATGAATAATCCGCAATCGGACTACTCATCCCGCTCTTGGAGGATAGACTTGATGGCGTTTTTTACCTGAGTCGTCGATATCATCAAAATCAGATCGAGTCCATAAACCGATGGCGCCGCCTCGCGGGAGCGGGCGGCATCGCCGTACCACAGGAAAAGCGTGCCATTTATACCGATTTTCCCCGCTGGCGTCAATTTTTTTCTTGCCGCCCGGCTCCCACCCCAGGCTGCGATGCGGCATTTTATCAACCAGAAAAGATAGTTACCGACAACATCCACCGATCCGCGCGCTCCCCAGGGGGTAGAAAATAATGATGGCAGCACTCCGCCGCCATGGCGTATGATACATTTTCCGATGTTCCTGCCTGTTTGCCCAAAAGAGTTCGCGCTGCCTGACTGGCACCTTGCGGTCCGGGTGTCACAGTCGGCGTCGGTTTACTACGGATGGCGGGCGGCGTCGCCCCGCCGCCAGGCCAAGACAACCCGGTGCCCCGGCATGCCGTCGGCCACGCGCCCCCACATCGTTTTGCTTCATTAAATATATCTCATATGGAACACCCCCTTGCCGCGGCCGACACCGCGGAGCCGTCGTTATTCAAGCGCATCCTGAATTTTTTCGGCCTCTTCCGCACCCCGGACACCACCGAAGACCTGGAGCACGAGATCCAGGAACTGCTCGAAGAGGGGACCGAACACGGCCTGATCAGCAGCCGCGAAGGCCAGATGATCAGCTCCATCCTGGAATTCAAGGACACCCTGGCCCACGAGATCATGACCCCGCACACCGAGATGGTCTGCGCGACGACCACGGCCTCGCTGGCCGAGGTCGTCGCCCTGATCACCGAACAGGGGCTGAGCCGGATCCCGGTCTACGCCGAATCGCCGGACCAGATCGTCGGCATCCTGCACGCCAAGGATCTGCTCGCCTACTGCTCCGGCGCCGGCCCCACCACCTCGATCACGGCCGGTGAAGTGGTGAAGCCCGCCTACTTTGTCGCCGAGACCTACAAGATCGTCGACCTGCTGCGCGACTTCCAGAATCAGAAGATCCACATGGCCATCGTCACCGACGAGTTCGGCAGCGTCCGCGGCCTGATCACCCTGGAGGACGTTCTCGAAGAGATCGTCGGCGAGATCAGCGACGAATACGACAAGGCCGAAAACCGCTGGAAGGCCATTGACGACCACACCCTCATTGCCGATGCCAAGATCGATATCGAGGAAATCGAAACCTTCTTCGACGTCGAACTGCCGGAGGGGCCCTACGAATCGGTGGGCGGCATCATTCTCCACCACCTGGGCCACCTGCCCCAGACCGGCGCCGTAATTGAAATCAACGGCCTGACCTTCCAGGTGCTCTCGGCCAGCAACCGGCGCATCAAGGTCGTCAAGGTCTTCAGGGTAAACGGTTGAACATGACCGGCAAGGCAAAGAAACTCCTCCCCGCTCTCGCTTCGGGCCTCTTGCTCCTTGCCGCCATGCCGGGCAGGCCGGGCTTCGCCTGGCTTGCCTGGCTCGCCCTGGTCCCCCTGCTCCGCGCCTGCCGTACCGCCGCTTCCCATGCCAACGCCGCCTGGCTGGGGCTCGGCACCGGAATGGTCTTCTACCCGCTGGCGCTCTCCTGGATCACCATCGTACTCGGCACTTACGGCCATCTGGAGTGGTGGGTTTCCGGCGCCGCCCTCCTTCTGCTCTCCCTCTACATGAGCCTTTACCTGGCGCTCTTTGCCGCCGGATGCCGCTGGTTCGCCCCCCATCTGCCGTTGGTCTGGGTGGCCCCCCCCCTCTGGGTGGGGCTCGATCTCATCCGGACCCGACTCTTCACCGGCTTCCCCTGGCTCGACCTGGCCTACAGTCAGTTCCGCACCCCCCTGCCGCTCCAGTGCGCCGACCTCTGCGGCCATCACGGGGTCACCTTCCTCATCGTGCTTGCCAACGCCGTGCTGCTCACCGTGCTCGCCCCGTGGCTGCGGCTGCCAACGGCGCCGCCGCCGGACCGGCGCCGGGAACTGCTCTTGGTGGCCCTCCCCGCCGTGCTGCTCCTCGCCGCTTCCCTTATCTACGGCGCCTGGCGTCTGCCCCAGGTCGCCGAACTCGACCGCCGCGCCGACCAGATCAACGTGGCGGTGGTCCAGGGAAACATCCCCCAGGACGAGAAGTGGTCGCCCAGCTACCAACGCCGTACCGTGGACCGCTACCTGGCGCTCTCCGAGGCCGCCCTGGCATCGCCGTCGCCGCCTTCGCTCCTGGTCTGGCCGGAAACGGCGCTTCCCTTCTATCCTTTGGAAAGCCCGCTGTTCAGCGAGGTGGTGGAACGAGTGGTCCATCGCCGCAGGGCGGCACTGCTCTCCGGGGCGCCGCACCGCGAGCGATCCGCCCCCAACGAGCCGCCCCGCTACTTCAACAGCGCCTTCCTGGTGGAGCCCGCCGACTACCCCCTTTCCGGCATGCAGCTGCCCCTTGCCGACCGACCGCCGTTCGGCCGGCTCGCCGGCCGCTACGACAAACAACATCTGGTTCCCTTCGGCGAATACATCCCTCTGCGAAGCATCCTCCCCTTTCTCGCCCCGGTGGTGGAAACCATGGGCGACTTCACGCCGGGCCGGGCCACCGGACCAATCACTTGCCAGAACGCCAGGATTGGGGTATTAATCTGCTACGAAAGCATCTTCGCGGATCTGGCCCGCCGCGAGGTGAGCCAAGGGGCCAATCTGCTGGCCAACATCACCAACGACGCCTGGTTCGGCCGCTCCAATGCCCCGTGGCAACACCTTGCCATGTCGGTGTTCCGTGCCGTGGAAAACCGCCGCGGCCTGGCGCGGGCAGCCAACACCGGCTTCAGCGGCGCCATTGACCCCACGGGCCGAATCACGGCCTTGACCGAACTCTTCACCGCCGACAGCAGAACCGTGCATCTGCCGCTGCTGGCCATTGAAACGGTCTTTGACCGCTTCGGCCACCTTTTTGCCCGGCTTTGCCTGCTGCTCCTGGTGCCGGCCGCCATCCTGCGGCTCCAGCGTGCCCGCCGACCGGCCACCCCACAATAATGCTGCTTTCGGAGCACACGCCGAAATCACCAACTGCCATTTTCGAGGAGAAACCGATATGTCCGCCGAACTGAAACAGAAGCTCCAGGATCTCAAAGGCCGCTTACTTGCCCTGCGGGACCATCTTTGAGGTAGCCGACAAGAAAAACCAGATCGCCAACCTTGAGGCACAGACCCTGGCCCCCGGCTTTTGGGACAAGGGGGCGGCTTCCCAGAAGGTTCAGAAGGAGTTGGGGCAGCTCCAGGGGGTGGTGGACAACTGGGAGGCATGCCAGACCACCTGGGAAGAGGCGGAGCTTCTCCTTGAACTCGCCATGGAGGAAAAGGACGCTGACGCCACCGGCGAGGTGGAACAGCTGCTCGCCGAACTTGAGAAGAAGATCGAGGTCTTCGAACTCGAACGCATGTTCGCCGGCGAACACGACCCCAACAACGCCCTGCTCACCATCCATGCCGGGGCCGGCGGCACCGAGGCCCAGGACTGGGGCGACATCCTCCTGCGCATGTACCTGCGCTGGGCCGAGGAAAAGGGCTTCGAAGCCGACATCCTCGACTACCTGCCCGGCGACGAGGCCGGGGTCAAGAGTGTCACCATCATGATCCGCGGCCACTACGCCTATGGTCTCCTGCGCTCGGAAATGGGCATCCACCGGCTGGTGCGCATCTCGCCCTTTGACACCGGCGGCCGCCGTCACACCTCCTTTGCGTCGGTGTTCATCTTCCCGGAGCTCGACGATGACATCGAGGTGGAGATCAACGAAAAGGATCTGCGCGTCGACACCTACCGGGCCAGCGGCGCCGGCGGCCAGCACGTCAACAAGACGAGTTCGGCGGTCCGCATCACCCACCTTCCCTCAGGTATCGTGGTCCAGTGCCAGAACGAGCGCTCCCAGCATCGCAACAAGGACACGGCGATGAAGATGCTCAAGGCGCAGCTCTACGAACGGGAAAAACGGATCCAGGACGAGCAGAAGCAGGAACTGCACGGCGACAAAAAGGAGATCGCCTGGGGCAGCCAGATCCGTTCCTACGTGCTGCAGCCCTACCGCCTGATCAAGGACCACCGCACCGGCTACGAGGTGGGCAACGTGGACAGTGTGCTCGACGGCAACCTCGATCCCTTCATCAAGGCCTACCTGCTCTGGCAGCGTTGACCGGCCGGCCGCGGCACAAAACCGCGCCGGCCCGACGGCCTCGCCGTCCGGACCGGGGGGCGCCCTCTCTCCTCTTCGGCAACCGGAGCGACCCGTGATCGACTGCGCAAAGTGTGGCGCCTGCACCAGCGTCTGCCCCGTCTACCAGATCACCGGCATGGAGTTTCTCACTGCCCGGGGCAGGCTCCATCTCCTGGCCCGGCAGCCGGTGGACCGCCGGGCCTCGGCCGCCTACCGCGACATCCTCACCAAATGCCTGCTCTGTGACGCCTGCAGCGATGTCTGCCCCCGCGGCCTGGACGTGCCGGCGCAGGTGGCCGCGGCGCGCCAGGGGCTGTCGGCCGGCCTCGGCGGCACCAACTTCCTCGCCCTGCTGACCCGTCGCCTCCTGGGTCGGCCGCCGCTTCTGGCCGGCCTGGGACGGCTTACGCACCTGCTGCCCGCCGACAGCGGCCTCCGCCTCCGGCTGGGGCTTACGACGGCCGCAACAGCGATGGCCGCGGCTGCGGCTCCCGCTGTTGCCTCGCGCCCGGAGTCAGCCGGCATCGCCTACTTCAGCGGCTGCCTGGCCCGCCACATCGAGCCGCAGATCGCCACGGCCACCGCCGAGCTGGCGGCCATCGCCACCGGCCGGCCCGTCTGGCGGCCGACGCTCCAAGGCTGCTGCGGCCAGGCAACCTGGGCCGCTGGCCAGACGGACGAGGCGCGGGCTCTCGCCCGCCGCAACATCGCCGCCTTTGCCGACAGCGAGCTGCCCATCCTCACCTCCTGCGCGAGCTGCTACGACCAGCTTCGCCGCTATCCCGACCTCCTGGCCGACGACCCGGCTTGGCACGAACGGGCCATGGCCTTTGCCGCCAGGATCCGCGAATTCGCAAGCTTCTTCGTCGCGAGTCCCGAACTGGCGGACGTCCTCGCCACCGCCTCGCCGCCGTCCCCACCGCTCCTCTACCACGATCCCTGCCACCTCCGCCACCGCCACCGGATCACCGCCCCGCCCCGCCTGCTGCTCGCCGAGGTAGCCGGCTTCCGCCTAAGGGAACTCCCCCACGGCCCGCAGTGCTGCGGGATGGGCGGACTCTTTCACCTCGTCCATCCCGGCCTGGCCAATGCCATCCGGGCACGGCTGCTGGACGACTTCGCCGTCCTGGACGCACCGATGGTCACCACCACCTGCACGGGGTGCCTCATCCAGTGGCGGCGTGGGCTTAGCCGGCGCCGGTTCCGAACCACGGCCGTGCACCCGGCGCTCCTCCTCGCCGCCAAAGCGGCCAGGGTTCGGCGACCGAGATGAAAGCCGCCCCGGGAACGGTCTGTCCCGCCCGGCACTCGCCCCGAACGCCCGGCCGGAGAAAATGGCAAGAGCCTATTTCAGGGATCGATCTTGCAGAAATTCCACCGCCGAGTATAATGGGGCTGTTTTAGTTTTCCCTTTCGCTCTCCCATACTGATTCCCCATACCGCCGGGCGCCCGCTTTCCCCGGAGTATCCCCTATCCTGGATAAAAGGAACACGAACCATGCAACCGAGAATCCGCCTCGCCCTTCTCACCGGTCTTCTCACCCTCGCCTGCACCGCCACCGGCCACGCCGCGGTGGACTGGGAGGCGGGGCCGGTGATCACCACCAAGACCCCCCCCCTCGCCTCGGCCATCACCCTGGACGGCAAATGGACCTTCGTGCTCACCAGGGGTGGTGCGGTACAGGTTTACGATGCCAGCGGCGCCCTGGACGACACCATTGCCGTGGACCCGGCCATGGACGAACTCGCGGTGAGCGGCACCGGCGACAAGATCGTGGTCAGCAGCAGCAGGACCAACACCGTCCGGCAGTACACCGTCACCTTCGTCACCGCCATCGACACCAAGGGCTCCCCCTTCCTGGGGGCTGCGAACGCGCCGGTGGAAGTGGTGGTGTTCAGTGATTTCCAGTGCCCCTACTGCGCCAAGGTCGGCCCGCTCCTCGCCACCACCCTGGAGCACAACCCCGGCAAGATCAAAATCGTCTACAAGAACTTCCCGCTGCCCTTCCACAAGTTCTCCAGGGCCGCCGCCATCGCCGGCCTGGCCGCCCAGAAGCAGGGCAAGTTCTGGGAACTCCACGACCTGCTCTTCCAGAACGGCCATGACCTCGACACCGACAAGATCAACGCGCTGGCCAAGCAGGCAGGCCTCAACATGGCCCGGTTCAAGGCCGACCTTGCCGATCCCGGCATCGCCCAGCGGGTGACCCAGGATCTTGAGGAGGGGCAACGGGCCGGGGTGCGCGGCACCCCCACCATCTACGTCAACGGCCGGGAACTCAAGCACCGGAGCCCGGAAGGCCTCCAGGCGCTCATCGACAAAGAACTGGCCCACGGCAAAGGCCGCTAAACCCATCACAGGCCGGCCCTGCCTGGCAAGAGTTCGGACGATTGACCAGCAAACAACTCACCTTTCCTGACACCGACGCCGTCAAGGGCCTTTACGGTGACCTGAACCGCAATCTGGTGGCCATCGAAAAGGCGGCCGGGGTCAACATCAGTGCCCGCGGCACCACCCTGGTGGTCGCCGGCCAGCCCCACGAGGTGGAAGTGGCGGCCAGCGTGGTCAGCCAGCTCTATGAGCTGATCCTCGCCGGCTATCCGGTCTATCCCCAGGATGTCGCCTATGCGGTGCGCACCCTGGAGCGAGCGCCCAAGACCGATCTCAGGGAAATCTTCCTCGACCGGGTCTACATCACCGCCAGCCAGCGCATCGTCTCGCCCAAGGGGATCAACCAGAAGGCGTACATCGACACCATCCGGGACAACGACGTGGTCTTCGGCGTCGGCCCGGCCGGCACCGGCAAGACCTATCTTGCCGTGGCCATGGCGGTGGCGGCCCTCTCCGCCAATCAGGTCAACTCCATCATCCTCACCCGGCCGGCGGTTGAGGCCGGCGAGCGGCTGGGCTTTCTGCCCGGCGACATGGCCCAGAAGGTCAACCCCTATCTCCGCCCCCTCCACGACGCCCTCTACGACATGCTGGGCCGGGCCCGGGCCGCCGAACTCACCGAACAGGGGATCATCGAAATCGCCCCACTTGCCTTCATGCGCGGCCGAACCCTGAACAACGCCTTCGTCATCCTCGACGAAGCCCAGAACACCTCCCGGGAGCAGATGAAGATGTTCCTGAC
>DHYV01000042.1 GCA_002414225.1 Desulfobulbaceae bacterium UBA5121
ATTGCTGTTGTTAGTAAAGTGCAAGGCGAGTACATAAAAAATGATTTTCCACTGAGGGGGGCAATATCTTACGGAAATGTTGTATGTAGTGACCATGTATTAATTGGTGATGCTGTTGTTAAGTCTGTTGAGCTTGAAGGGCTTGTAAACGGTCCTGTTGTTATTCTTCCTTTTAGTGAAATGGAAAAAATAGGTATTGATACAAATGAATTAAATCCAATTAATAATATTAAAAAGCTGAAAAACATGACAATAATGTCGGCGCTTTATGTGTACCCTAATCCGATCGATGAATTTAGGGGTATTGCATGTAGAAAGATGGTTAAGCATTTAATAGATGGTCCACATGGCCCAGCAAAAGACTGGAATGATATTTACAACAGCCTTGATCCAGAAAATCTTTCAAAAGAAGAAAAGGACCTGTTATGAAACAAGAATGTCTTAACAAAATAAAGCGTATGCTCAATTCGGATATAAATTTTGCTGACGATTTTGTTGTTAATGATGGGAAGTTGTTTGACGCTGTGTCAATGGTTTCCGTTGCTGATAGAGAAAGGTATTATGCTGATGACCAGTCACCGTCGACACTATTTGACCATGTTTACAGGAGGCTTGGCCATATAATTGTTAGTCCCAAAGATGTGTTCAATACACTAGCTTTGAATGAATGTTATACATATTATGATGAAGAAACACTGTTGCCAGGTGAGTCAGCAATTGTAAATTACAACGAAAGTACAGCAATTAAATTTATTAAGAAATTAATTAAAGATTCAAGGTCTAGGTTGAAAAGCAACGTGTCAAAATTTAATGCAGATAATGTTGGGAGGCGTGCCGCCGCAGGAAGAAAAAAATTATATTTCCTGGATGGCCCTAGGGGGTCAGGAAAAACATTTTTTCTCAATTTTATTTTTAGTAAATTTCATCAGATGTTTGATGACGAGAGGGTGATATGGGTAAGAATCAATCTTGTTAATGAATATTGCACGTATAGTAATTCTGAAATACACGACTTGGCTGATTGGCTTTTTGCTCAACTAACAAAAATAATATTAAGATACTACGATTTTAATTCTGTGCAATACAGAAAAAACGGCAAAGGGAAGCTTGCATTTAATTATATTGAAATATTAACTAATTATATTGAAAAAGAATGCAGTTATGATGAAAATCTTTCACTCGTCCTAAAACAAAAGCTTTTAAAGCTAAAGCAAATTTTTCAAAATCAAACAGAAACTGAACCGATTTCAAAAGGGCTTGTTCCAGATGTGTTTGGTAGGTATCTATTTGATTTTCTTCAGCGAAATAATATATCTGTTATTTTTGTTCTCGATGGGTGTGACAAAATTGAAGCTTTGGTGCATCAAGAGAAAAAATTCCAGTGGTTATGCTCTGCTATCGACGCGATTTCAAATACTTCTTCTGAGCCTAATACAACTATACTGCTTGTTACAAGAACCCAAAATTTACCTGTAATAAAAGAGTCATCAAGGCAAGGCGGTGGGAGTATACCCCGAAGCCATTTTAAATCACTTAAGCCAGTTTCGTTCGAGAACATTCTTGAAAAAAGATTTCAGTATCTGGAGCGAGAAATTGAACAGATAGCATCACTGTCTAAACTCGAATGGGATTCAAGTATTTCGTTAAATCACCTGAATAATTTTCGAAATTATTTGTTAGAGCGAAGTCGAGTGTATAAATTCGAATTTTTTGATGCAATTGATAAAGTTTATGACTCAAATATACGCGCAAAAACACAATCAATTCAAACGATGTATTGCGAATTTTTATTGGATAAAGGGCTAAAGCACTACACCATAATTGAGTCGCTGTGTAGAGCAGGGCGTGCATTTCCGCCAAAGCCTTACCGATATGAAATAAACAATGGTGTATTGCAAAGGTACCCAGGTGAACAAGTTTTCGATAATCATTTTTTACCTAATATATTTACATTTCCAACGGTTAATTGTAAGCCATTATGTGAAGTAGAATTTCTATTTGATAGTATTCCATTCCTTGCTGGGTTAAGAATTTCGCAAATATTAGATAATTTTTATGCATACAAAAATTCTACTGAAAAAGGAAATGTTAAAAAACCTGTAAATTTTCTAACTGTAGATGATATTTGTTGCATCGCTTCCAGTATGTTTGGATATCAACAAGATCTTATTGTGAAAATGATCGAGGAGTTTGGGGAGTACGAATTGTTTCGTCTCGGAGGAGTCGGTTTGAGATTTGCTTTTAATACTAAATTTTATAAGCCGCAGCAAATGCCAAAAATTAAATATATATTAAGCCATTTAATCTACGATATCTCATACTTAAATATGTGTTCGATTCGAACGATGATTCCATCGTGTTTTTTGAGCAAAAATGAGTTTTTTTCGGCTAAAGATTACTTTAAGGTCCCGTTGAGGGTGTGGGTTGCATCAAAAATTAAAAATGCTATATCAATTTATCAACTAATTAATTATTATAACAAATTAGATCTCCTTAATAAGAATAATGGTCTGAGTAATCTTGGATCGAAAAAACACAAATTAATAATGCAATATAATGATATTTATTCGTTTATTCTAGTTATAAAACAATCGATAATTAGGCAATGCAATAGCATATTGAATGAAATTGAAAATAGAAGTGAGTTTTCTGACCTTGAGTATATTTTGAAGCAATTAACTGATCATGAAAATAATTTTTGGGTGCAGAAAAAAAATCAGAATAGTATTTCAATTCGTTAGGGAAAAGTGACGGATTTATTTTCTAACAAAACAAAGGCAAGCCCGAACAAGAAAAGGGCGAAGGGGTCAGGTTTGACATTCAGACTTTCTTTGACAGTTTGATGAATGTCATAGTGCGGCCGGGCAAGGTCGCGTGTTTTAGCGGGAGAGAAGCCCGTCCCGGAAAGGTTTAGCCAACCACCGGGTAGCGAGTCCTTGGACCGACGGTGGCAACACCGGCGGTTAAGCGTAGGACAGCGAGCCGACAGGCCGTAAGCCGAAAGGCTGAAGTGATTGAGCCCCGAAATCATCTAACCGGGAAGGATGACGCTCTTGTGAAAGCGGAAATCAACACGAAGCGGGCGAAAAGGCGAGCCTGACTTCGCTTCCCCGGGGTCTGAGAGCATGGCATGCCGGACATAGCGAACACGTGGCAACCCGGGAGACCCTGGAGCCTCTTGCAAGGAAGCGAGTATGCCGTACAACCGATAACAAGGAAGGAAGGCAAATGGGAGCCAGGGAGTCGGATGGCGCCGTAGTACCGTTGATGGCGGGTAATGCCGCAGGAGGGAAGGGCACCACATCAGTACAGCCGCTGTGAGGCAACACGAACTGTGCATAGAAACAGAGTATTCGTGGCAACGGAATTACAGCGGATAGTGGCAAAGAGAGAAAAAAAAGAGCGGTGACGGAGTCACGTTAGCCGCGAACGTACTGATGAAGAGCCGTGTGCGTAAATAGCGCAAGCACGGTTCTGTGAGGGGCCGGGAACAACGGCGGGGAAAAGGCGGTGAGCCGGGACACGTAGTAGCCGCGCGCGGCAAGGCGTCAGTCAAAGTCCCAAGGAAAAGGGGACGGATTTATTTTCTAACAAAACCACGGCAAGCCCGAACAAGAAAAGGGCGAAGGGGTCAGGTTTGACATTCTGACTTCCTTTGACAGTTTGGTGAATGTCATAATGTCAAGCCTGGCCCTCTTTCCCCGTAAGATGAAGATTTGTTTTCGGAGGCATCTATTTGGCGTGAATCGCGTCCTTGAGCACATTGGTTGCCCACTGATTCAAACTCATGCCGGAGGATTGGGCAGCCACCAAGGCGGCGCTATGCACTTCCGGAGGTACACGTAACATCAGCTTTCCGGAACTTGGCTTTTCAGGTGACTTGCCAACCTTTTCACAGGTTTCAAGGTAATCATCAACGGCCTCTTCAAAGGCGGCGTGCAGTTCAGCAACGGTTTCAGCATGAAAGGTTATCAGGTCATGGATACCAAGCAGTTTCCCGACCAAAATATTGTCGCGGTCGTCAAATTCGATGCGGGCGGTATAGCCCTTGTAGGTCATGGCGTTTTTCATGGCGTTACTCCTATTGAATCTAGAAATTCCCGCGCTTGTTCAACCTGGTACTGCTTAGCCTCCTTGATAGGGTGTGGTCTATGGAATGTCGTAACCTTAGTCCCCATCACGAAGCGCACCCGAGAACCGCGCCCTTCGATGACTTGGCAGCCCACAGCGACCAACAGTTTTTCAATTGCCCCCCACTCCAGCGTTGCCGTTGTGGGCTTTGTAAAAATGGTCTCCAGTGTCTTGCGGTGTTTGCTGTTCATGTCTGGTATGCTATCACAAAGTGCAAGCAGTATCAATGGAAAACGCCAAAAGTCGTCGACCCTAACCAATTTCACCGGAGCCAAAACCAGCCCGGTGAACTGGAGCGTAGGCAGATTTGGTGGTTTTTTTGGTGGTATTTGCTTCCCAAAGGTTGCTTCCTCGTGCTTTTAACTTGTTGAAATAACAGGCGGTGTGCGCTGCCCGGCGCCCTTTCACGCCGGCAACACGGGTTCAAATCCCGTCGGGGACGCCACAAGAAAGCTCAAGGGAATTAGCCAATTACGGCTGATTCCCTTTTTTTATTAGCCGCTGGCCGTGACATCGCTGTCACGCGATAGCAGTTCGCGGCACGAACCTGCCATACCGAAAGGTACCAGAAAGCCCCCAAACACGGCCGGAGATACCAGACCACGCCGCACCTCCGGCCCCTGAACCACGCCACTGCCATTCAGCGATTAAGTTGCTGCCTCGGCTCCCCAATTTGGTATAGTAAATCATTTGCAAGCTCGCAGTTCCTCCATTTGACAGGAGAAGAGCGAGTACGCCGACCCGTTGGCCACGGCAGGCCGAGAACTGTTCTTTTATGGGAATAAAAAGGATTGCTATTACCGCTGGCGAACACGCCGTTGATCGCGCACCGGCGGTGCTCGAAACCTTTCTGGGCTCCTGCGTTGGCCTTGCGCTCTACGACAAGGAAAACCAGATCGGCGGGCTGCTGCATGTAATCCTGCCGGAGGGGATGGCTCGCAAGGAGCGGGAGCATCCGGCCGCCTACGTGCGCAGCGGGGTTCCCTTTCTGCTGGAAACCTTGCGCGCGGCAGGAGCCGATTGCCGCAACCTCGTGGCAGCGCTGGCCGGCGGCGCCCATATCAGGGATCTGACCGGCGGCCCCGGCCTGGGGGTGGGCAAACGCAATGTCGAGGCGGCCCGGTCAGCCATGCAGGAGCATGGCATTCCAGTGGTCTTCGAAGAGGTGGAGGGGGATGTGGGTCGCCTGATGAGCTTTCGGCTCAGTGACGGCCAGGTAAAGGTCCGGCTCTCCCGCTCACGCCTCGACCCCGCTGTCAAGGCAGAACACCCCGTGCGAACCCTGCCTGCCGAGGAACTGGCCGGAACCATCGCCGAGCTGCGGCCGGTATCGAAAACCGCCTTCGAGGCTTTGGAACTGGCGCGCGACCCCTCCAGCAGCTTTCCCCAGATTGAACGCCTCATTCTGCGGGACCAATTACTGGCCGCCAACGTCCTGCGCCTGGTCAACTCGGCCTACTACCGCCTCTCCGTGCCAGTCCGGACCATCTCACAAGCCTTGGCCGTGCTGGGTCTGAATGCCTTCCGCAAACTGGTCATGCAGGTGGTGGCGCACCATCTCTGCGCCCGGCCGCTGGCCGGCTACTCCATGGAGGAAGGGGTGCTGTTCCGCCACTCCCTGGTGACCGCCCAGCTTGCAGAGCTGCTGGCCCGCGGCAGCGGGGTGGCCGAAGAAGAGGCGTATCTGGCCGGCCTGCTCCACGACCTTGGCAAGGTGGCACTCGAACGTTGCGCCGGCCCCCACTTCCAGCAGGTGGTGGAACTCGCCTGCCGGCAAGGCATGGAGTTTCACCGGGCCGAACAGACGGTGCTCGGCACGGACCACCAGACGGTGGGAGGGCTGATGGCCGCCAGCTGGCAGCTGCCCCCGGAGTTGACGGAAACCATCTCCTGCCACCACCGGCCGCTCGCCGCGACCCAGGCACGAAAGAACGTCTCCATCGTACACGTGGCCAATGCCCTGGCCAATGCCCTGGGTGTGGGACTTGCGTCAGACTCCATGGCCAACTTTCTGGACACCGCAGTACTCGGGGAACTCGCCCTTGACGAGGGGGCACTGGACGATCTGCTCGTCGCCGTCCCGAGGATTCTGAGCAACGATGCCTGAGCACGATCCCCAAAGAGAAGCCCTGCACCGAATAATCGGCCTTGCCCAGCAATGGTCGGGCTGCGACTTCGCCCGTTACAACGAAGGAACCCTGGAGCGCCGCATCACCCGGCGGATGATCGACGTGCGCAGCCAGACCATGGCCGACTACAACGACTATCTTAACGCCAATCCCGCCGAGTACCCACGGTTGATCTCGGCACTGACCGTCAAGGTGAGCCAATTTTTTCGTGACCCAGAGGTTTTTTCCTTTGTGGACGCGCAAGTCTTGCCGGTATTCTACCAAAAGGCTCACGACTCCGGCCAGGGGAGCATCCGGGTATGGAGCGCGGCCTGCGCCCGGGGCGAAGAGGCTTACTCCATCGCCATCCTGCTCGCCGAACGGAATGCCCGGCACCCCAGGAATCCGGTTGCCACCACCATTCTGGCCACCGACCTGGACCCGGACTGTCTTTCCGCGGCCTCGGAAGGCGTCTATCCCTCCGAGGAACTCAAACATGTCTCCGGCGAATGGCGAAACCGCTACTTCCAGCTCACCTCGCCCCACCGGGCCGGAGCATGGAAGGTAGGATCCGAGCTGCGCCGCATGGTGAGCTTTGCCACCTTCGACCTCACCCATGCCGATCGGCTCTCCCCGCCCAGCGGCATTTTTTGTGAGTACGACCTCATTCTCTGCCGGAACATGCTGATCTACTGCCAACACTCCCTGAAGCTGGATATCATTCGCAAGATATACTGCAGCCTCGGACCGGGTGGTCACATCGTTCTCGGCCGCTCTGAAACCATGCCGGACGAGTGGGCACCTTACTTTCAGGTGGTGGACCAGCGTTTGAAGATATTCCTCAAGAAGGAGAGCGCTTGATGCCTCGACGCAGTTATACCGGCCCCCTGGCTGAAATTTTCGACAAGCAGGGCAAGCTGAAGAAAGAAACGATGCTGCAGCTCTACGAAACCGGCCTGAGTGCCATGCGCCTGGTGGACCGGGACCTTGTCGTCGTCACCCAGAACCCCGCCATGGACCACCTCACCGGCATGCCTGGCTCGGTGGCCGCCGGCAAAAAATGCTGGGAAGTAGCGCGCGCCCGGGACTGCTGCCACACCGACCGTTGCCCTCACAAGCAGATTATGGCCGGCAAGTCCCGAGTCGAGCAGTCTTACGAGTGCGAACTGTGGAACGGCAAGGATTTTCCCGCCTGGGTGCTCGCCACGCCGTTTTACGACAGCAACCGCCAGGTGGCCGGCTCGCTGCAGGTGGTCCGGGACGAGACCCATTTCGCCGCCTTCAGCAAGGCCATTGAAGAAAAGAACGCTGAGTTGGAGCGCCTTCTCCACCGGGCGCTGGGCTACAACCATATTGCCCGGGTCCTCAACGTGGAGACCCGCATCGAAAACCTGGCGGGGCAGACCCTGAATCTGCTGCCGCACTTCACCGCGGTGCTCATGGCAGCCCTCTATCTCTACAACGAGTCCACCGACAGGCTGGTGCCCCTCGCCACCCATGCCCTCTCCGGGCCGGCGCCCGAATTCGCCCTCGGCCAAGGGCTGCCGGGCCAGGTAGCCCTCACCGAAGAGGCCGTGTTTCTATCCGACCTGCCGGCCGCTTATTTCACCCTTCGCTCCGGGGTCGGCGAAATCGCCCCTGCCCATGTCGCCTGCCTGCCGATCAAGACGGGCGACCGATTTCTCGGGGTAATCGAGGTCGCGTCGCTAACGCCGCTCGACGACGACCGCCAGTTCCTCACCGACGTGGCAGGCCAGCTCGGCATTGCCCTGCACAACGCCCTGATGTTGCGCCGCACCGAGGAACTGGCCCATGAACTCCAGGCCAAGAACGAAAAACTCGGTCAGCAGAACGAGGAACTCACCGCCCAAAGCGAGGAACTCATCGCTCAGAGCGAGGAGATCCAGTCCCAGGCCGAGGAACTCATCGCCCAGCGCGACGCCCTGGAACAGAAGACCATGGAGGCGGACGAGGCCAACCGGATGAAGTCGGTTTTCCTCTCCAACATGTCCCACGAGCTGCGCACNNTGCGCACGCCGCTCAACGCCATCCTGGGACTCACCCGCCTGATGCGTGACGAGGTGGCCGGCTCCCTCACCAGCCAGCAGGAACAGTACCTCGACGTGGTGCTCCGCAACGGCAACAGCCTTCTCGACCTGATCAACGACATCCTCGACCTGGCCCGGGTGGAGGCCGGCCGCGAAGAGCTGCGCTTTGACCAAATTCCACTGCGCGGTTTCCTCGAATCCCTGGCCGCCAGCATCCGGGCCCTGGCCGAGCGCCAGGGACTCACCTTCGCCCTGGAGATCGCCCCCGAGGTTTCGGCCATGGTGACCGACGAACGCAAGCTCAGCCAAATCCTCACCAACCTGCTGGGCAACGCCATCAAGTTCACCGAGAAGGGCGGCGTCACCCTGGGGGTCAGCCTCCAGCCAGCTGAAACGCGCGACAAGGTCATTTTTCTGGTGCAAGATACCGGCATCGGCATCCCCGCCGACCAGCGGGAGGCCGTCTTCGAACCCTTCCGCCAGACCAGCGGCTCGGCCACCCGCAAGCACGGCGGCACCGGCTTGGGGCTGAGTATCACCAAACGACTGGTTTCGCTGCTTGGCGGCGAAATCTCTTTCGAGTCGGTGCCCGGCGAGGGGACAACCTTCACCCTCGCCCTGCCGCGGGACCGGCGCGGCAAGAACCGTCTGCCGGACGGCGAATGGCAGGAGAAGCTGCGGCGGATGCTGGCCCCGGGCCTCAAGCCCCAAGGCCAGCCCCACATCTCCTTTCCAGCTCCCGAGGCGGCCGGCGAGCCGGGCGGAGACGCCGCGACAACTCCGAACCGAACCGTCACCGGAGAGGTTGCCGGCCAGCCCCACATTCTGCTGGTCGAGGACGATATGATCGCGGTTCGCGAGCTGGGCGTCTACCTGCGGGAACTGGGTTACCGGGTTTCCTTTACCCTGGACGGCAAGGCGGGCCTCGCCTTCCTGGACAAGGAGCTGCCGGACCTGCTGCTGCTCGATCTCAAAATGCCGGAAATGGACGGCTTTGCCTTCCTTGAAGCAATGCGGAACGTACCACGGCTGACCGACATTCCAGTACTGATTCTGAGCGCCATGGATCTCCCCCCGGCGACGGCGCGACAGTTGCCGGCCAACGTCCGCGGCTCCCTGCCCAAGGGCAATATCAGCAGAGAACAGCTCCTCAGCCACGTCCAGGCGGTTCTCGGTCCTGCCCCCTCATCAAGCGCCAGCAGGCGCCCCCCGCCAACCGAACCGCTCCCCGTGCCGGCCACCGAGGTTGCTTCCGGGAGCAAGGGCAAACCTCGGCCCGGTGGCCGCAAAATCCTGGTGGCCGAAGATAATCCCGACAATCTCTTTTTTCTCGGGCAGGTTCTGACCGCGGCAGGTTACGAGGTAATGAGTGCCCACAACGGCACCGAGGCGCTGCGGATCGCCCCTGACTTCACGCCCGACCTTGTACTCCTGGACATCCAGATGCCCCGAATGGGCGGCATGGAAACCGTCAAGGCCCTGCGCGATCTGCCGGCGCTAAGGGACATTCCCGTACTCGCCCTGACCGCGCGGGCCATGAAGGGGGATAAGCAACAGATTTTGGCGGCGGGATTTGACGGGTACATCTCCAAACCGGTGGCACCGAACACACTGCTTACCGCCCTGGCGGACTGGCTCGGTGGACAAAACTGATATGACGCGAATTCTGGTGGTAGACGACAACTACGATATTGCCTTCATGATCGGCGAGAAACTCCGCCACTTCGTGGGAGGGGAGATCGAAACGGCCAGGAGCGGTGAGGCGGCCCTGGAACGCATCCGCGCCGCCCCTCCCGATCTGGTGATCCTCGACATCTGCATGCCGGTGGTCGACGGCTATGAAGTCTGCCGAATGCTCAAGGCGGACAGCCGTACCGCAGAGGTGCCGGTGATCTTCATCACCTCCACCTACAACGATCTCCGCAGCCGCATCAAGGGGCTCGACCTGGGTGCCGACGACTACATCGTTCAGCCGGTGGACGATCTGGAGCTGGTCACCAGAGTCAAGGCCGTGCTACGGATCAAGATGATCCGAGACGAACTGGCCGACGCCAAGAAGGCGATGGGCGCGCTCCAGGCCGAACATATTGAACTCTGCAGCCAACTTTCGGAGTGCTGCCAAACCGTTCTTGACCATTGCCAGGGGGGAACGACGGTTATCCCGTCAGCAGTGCTTGCTCAAGCCCGACTGCTGCTGCGACGGGTAGAGGCGACGGCCTGCCCCGAATCACCGGGACAGCATGCCGACAATACGGTCGTGGCCGTGCACGACCCAGGGAAAACGAGGTAAGCAATTGAACATGGAAACCGTTTCTGCAGACCGGCAACGGATACTGGTGGTCGAGGATCTGCCCGACAACCTCCTTGTCATGCAGGCCACCCTCGAACATGAAGGATACGAAGTACTTGCCGTCTCAAACGGCGAGGAGGCCCTACGGTACCTGGCTGAAAGCGGGACGGAGGTCGATTTGATCCTGTCCGACGTCATGATGCCCAACATCTCGGGCTACGAGCTGTGCCAAGAGATACGTCGCAACCCCCGTACCGCCCACCTGCCGGTGGTGCTGATCACCGCCAAACGCCTTGGCGAAAGGGATGCCATCTACGGCATGGACAAGGGGGCCGACGAATACCTCACCAGGCCCATTGATCCGCGGCTGCTGGTCAAAAAAATCCAGCTCCTCCTCTCCCGCAAGAGACACCTGGAGCACTGGCAGGACAAGTACCGACAGGAAAAGCAGCAGCTGGAACTCCAGGAGTGGGAACGCCGAACCCTGGTCCACGACATGTGTAACCCCCTCACCGGCGCCATGGCCGCCCTGACCCTGCTCGAACTCGATCCAGAGGCCACGCCGCGCCAGGCCGACCTGATCAAGAAGGTCCGCACCTGCCTTAATCGGCAGCACGAAATGCTCCAGGATATCCTCTGCACAGCGGCGGCCCAGAACGGCCACCTCACCCTGAACAGGCAGACCATCGATCTGA
Source organism: Desulfobulbaceae bacterium UBA5121 (assembly GCA_002414225.1). Lineage (GTDB taxonomy): Bacteria > Desulfobacterota > Desulfobulbia > Desulfobulbales > UBA5123 > UBA5123. The sequence goes on from DHYV01000042.1 coordinate 11,273, forward strand.
GCTGCTGCATTCGGGAGCAGGTCGAATTGTACCGGGAAACCGCACAGTCAAAAAAGATGGAAATCCGATGTCACGGTGTGGAACTGCCACATCCGGTTAACGGTGATGCCCGACTCCTGAACCGGGTCATCGCCAATCTGCTCATGAACGCCCTGAAACACGGCCGGTCGGCCTCGACGATCACCATCTGGCTTGGCAAGCCCCAATCTTGCCCCTGGCCCGTCACGGCCATCGGCAAGACTGTCGTCGCGGTTCACAACGAGGGCTCGGCCATCGCCGCCCCCTATCACAAGAGCATTTTCCTGCCCTTTGCCCAGGCCCCAGCCACCCCCGAGGGAGGCGGGATGGCCAGATCCGGGGTCGGGCTGGGCCTCAACTTCTGCCTCAAGATCGTGGAACTGCACGGCGGGAACATCGATCTCCTTTCGCCTGTGCCGGGCAGCGAGAGCGGCAATCTCTTTTACTTCTCGCTGCCCTGAGCAAGCAGGCCCTCCGCGCTGGAGGCACCCTGGGGCTTGCCTTTCGCCCTGCGCAGCCAGGAGGCACCGCGACGCCCGCCGAGCACATCGGGCAAGGCCGAAAGCTCCACCAAGGCACCGCGTTTTCCGGAAGTTCCGGGAAACGTTATCGCCTCGGCGCCCGTCCTCCGAGAATCTGTAAAATTGCCTTGGTGCCGACGAAACTTTCCCCTTCCTCTCCCTTCACCCGGACATAAAAATCGCACGCCTGGCAGTCACCCATCTTGTTGGCGAAGGTTCCTTGAACCCTGTCGCCGCAAAGGGTGCCGGTCATGGCCCAACAGGCGCGGCCGCCATTTCGACCTCTGTTCACCCCGTCAAGGCGCCCCTCAATGGCCGCCGGACAAATCCCCAGCCGCGCCGTCTCCACTCCCCCCGGTTCACGACCACACTTGTTGAATTCCCAGCAGTTCATCCTGACCACCGAATCCCCTCGGAGTAATGAAGAAGAGGAAAATCCCCCCCGCCTGTATTTATCGTTCAGCCCGACAAACCGCGCTCGGTCGACCTCCCCGGGGTAGCCCTCAGTCCTCACGCTGCCGCCACGCTAGCGGCGGCTAGCCCCCTCAAAGAGACGCCTAGCCAAACAAAGGACTTTCAAGTGAACAAATCATCCCCATCTTTATATCAGGAATGACACCAAAATCAGAAAAATTACTCCTCCGAACATCATCTCGGGCCCGATCCAGAAAAGCAAGCCCGAGGTGTTTCGTTCAACGTAAAGCCACCCAGAACGGAGAAAAAAGGCTCCATCGGCCAACCGCTCTTATTTTGCTGTGACAACCACGCAACTTTTACGGGAAAACAACGCATTATTCCGACCATGCTCTTTGATTTGCGCCTGAGGGAGAACACAAAAAAGTCACCATCGACTCCATTTATTTGTTGCACTTTCGGCGAATAATACTCTATATTACAATTCAAAATTAATTGACAATAATTATCTCCCGATTTGCCGCCGCGACTACCGGCGGGGACGCCCCCATCGGTCGCCGTTTTCATCCGATTGCCTTCCCTACGAAACGGCTACTGCCGCGCGGCCCCGCCTGACACCTTTACCCATGGAGCCCCTTGCCGATTGGTGGCTCGAACCAGATGCGCACCCGACCGGCTAAACAATGCCTAGCCGCAACTAAGCCTGCCGCTGCCACCTTGCCCTCCGCTGTTGTCAGACAGAGATTGGCAGCGACAAGGGGAGCGCGCTTCGCGGCCACAAAGGATGTCACCCTCTGGCGCGACATGCCCGCATTCCAACAGGACGATAATTTTTAGGGAACATTCTCCCCCCACAAGAACTCTTAGAGTTAGGCCTGCTACTTTTGGTAACCAGACAAAGAATCCTTCGCGCTCAGGATGAGCTTATTGCACATAGCTTAACCATCAAACCGGGATTTGGGCCAAAACGCCTAGGCGAAAAAAAGGCTTTGCCATACACTTTATAAACTTTTTCCTATTTTTTAGTTGCAAAAGTCACCGGCCCAAGCTACTAGTAATCACTACCTTGCTTAGCTTGTCAGCAATCCAAACCCTGCATGAGGTGCAACCATGGAAGCCCCAGTCAACCTGCGCATGACCAAACAACGCCAAGTCATCCTCGACGAACTCCGCAAGATGCACAGTCATCCCACCGCCGACGAAATGTACCGCCTGCTGCGCCGGCGTTTGCCCAAGATCAGCCTGGGGACGGTGTATCGCAACCTGGAAGTGCTTTCCGACTGCGGCCTGATCCAAAAAATTGAGGTCGCCGGCACACAGAAACGGTTTGACGGCAATGCCTCCCATCACTATCACGTCCGGTGCAACCGCTGCAGCCGCCTCGAAGATGTCTACGTGGACGTCGACGCGGAAATGAACCGCAAGGTTAGCCGCCTCACCGAGTACGATATCGCCCAGCATCGGATGGAATTTGTCGGCATCTGCCCGACTTGCAAGGCCGGTGCCCGTCGCGACGATTTCGATTGAGATCCGAATTTTTGCCCACTGAACAACGGAGGGAAACCCGTGCCTTCACTTTCCGGAACCGAGACCGAGAAAAACATCTTGACCGCCTTTGCCGGTGAATCTCAGGCGCGCAATCGTTACACCTATTTTTCGGCAAAGGCAAAAAAGGAAGGCTTCGTACAGATAGCCGCCATCTTCGAAGAAACCGCCAACCAGGAGAAAGAGCACGCCAAGCGGCTCTTTAAGCTCCTGGAAGGCGGGGAGGTGGAAATTGCCGCTGCCTTTCCGGCCGGTGTCATCGGCACCACCATGGAAAACCTCAAGGCAGCGGCGGCGGGCGAACACCACGAGCATTCCGCCATGTACCCCGACTTCGCCAAGGTTGCCCGGCAAGAAGGGTTCGACGCCGTTGCCGACATCTTCATGGCCATTGCCGTGGCGGAAAAGCACCATGAAAAACGGTATCTTGCCCTGGCGAAAAACATTGCCGAAGGCAGGGTCTTCAAACGCCAACCGGCGACCACCTGGCATTGTCGCAACTGTGGTTATCTCCACGAAGGAGAAGAGGCGCCGGAAAGTTGTCCGGCTTGCGCCCACGGCAAGGCGCACTTCGAGTTGCAGGCCGAAAACTATTAGCGGCTTTGACGCCACGCCGCTTCTCACCGGAGCCCTGAACGCATGGGAAGGCAAGCTTCCCGGCCACGGCTTCACCGGGGTTTCTCTCCGCTGGCCTAGCGCTGACCGTGACCTTCCACCTCCGCCCCTGTCTCCACCACGGCGGGACTGGCTGCCCCCCCCGCGCAGAAGCCGCCTCAGGTCTTTCCGGCTGACCGCGAATCACCCCTTGCTTTTTACCAGCGGACTGTGACTACAATCACCTTAAGCAACCCTGGGAAACGGAGGCGCGCCAACACGGCGGCGGGACATTCCGCGCTCGAAAGCTTCTGGTGCCTCGTTTCTTACGCCCGCCAATCAGCACGACTTTCAGCCCTTTGCACACATCCGAAGCCATGGGCGCGGCACCGGCGTCACGCCCCCCTTTTATGACTTCACCAATCACCAACGCAGGAGGTTACATGCCATGACGGAACGAGCACAGGTATACAAGTGTGAACTATGCGGCAACATGGTCGAGGTTCTGCACGCCGGCGGCGGCGAACTGGTCTGCTGCGGTCAGCCCATGACCCTCTGTATTGCCAACACCGTGGACGCGGCCAAGGAAAAACATGTGCCGGCAATCGAAAAGGTGAGCAACGGCTTCAAAGTGAAGGTCGGTTCGGTGGCCCACCCCATGGAAGAAAAACACTATATCGAATGGATTGAGCTGCTGGCCGGCGACAAGATCTATCGTCAGCACCTCAAACCCGGCGACCGGCCCGAAGCTGTCTTCGTCGTGGAGGCCGCCCAAGTCTCCGCCCGGGCTTACTGCAACCTGCACGGCCTGTGGGGGGCGTAAGACCATGCTGAACAAAAAAATGGAGCAGGCAATCAACGCCCAAATCAACGCCGAACTCTACTCCTCCTACCTCTACCTTGCCATGTGCGCCCATTTCGAGTCGGTGAGTCTGGGTGGCATGGCGACATGGATGCGGATGCAGGCCCAGGAAGAACTCTTCCATGCCATAAAGATGTACGACTTTGTCCACGAACGCGGCGGCAAGGTGACCCTCTCCGCCATCGCCAAGCCCCCGGGACAGTGGAAGACACCGCTGGCGGTTTTCACCGCCGTGCTCGAGCACGAGCAGAAGGTGACCGGGCTGATCAACGACTTGGTCAACCTCGCCCTGGACGAGCGGGACCACGCCACCAACATCTTTCTCCAATGGTTTGTTACCGAACAGGTCGAGGAGGAGGCATCGGCGTCCACCATTGTCGACAAGCTGAAACTGATCGGCACCGATGCCAACGGCCTCTTCGTGCTCGACAACGAGCTGGGCCAAAGGGTGTTCACCCCGCCGCCAGCGGCTTGAGCCTTTTCCCGGCTTCGTCGACGGCCCGGCGGTCGAAGCACCCGCCCGGCGACACCATGCCACGCGCCGTGCCGGAATGTCCGATCCGGCACGGCGTTTATCCGCAACAGGAGGAACTCCATGACCGCGGTTGCAGTAAAAGACGATATCTACTGGGTGGGTGCCGTCGACTGGAACGTCCGTGACTTCCACGGTTACTCAACAGACAGGGGAACCACCTACAACGCGTATCTGGTCAAGGACCAGAAAGTGGCGCTCTTCGATACCGTCAAGCACAACTTCAAAAGCGAGCTGATCCACAACATCCACCAGATTTTGGATCCGACCAGCATCGACTACCTCATCGTCAACCACGTGGAAATGGACCACTCTGGCTCCCTGCCGGAGATGGTCGAGCTGGTCAAACCGGAAAAGATCTTCTGCTCGGCCAACGGCAAACGCGCCCTCCTCAGCCATTTCCACCGCGAAGACTGGCCACTGGAGGTGGTGAAAACCGGCGACGAGATCAGTCTGGGCAGCCGCACCGTGCAGTTCATCGAAACCAAGATGCTCCATTGGCCAGACAGCATGTTCTCCTACCTCAAGGAGGACCGGCTCCTCATCTCCAGTGACGCCTTCGGCCAGCACCTGGCCACTTCGGAACGCTTTGACGACCAGCTCGCCCTGGACGAACTCATGGGCCATGCCGCCAAATACTATGCCAACATCCTGCTGGTCTTCTCGCCCCTGGTCCAAAAACTGCTGGCCGAGGTCACGGCCATGGGCCTGGATCTCGAAATGATCGCCCCGGACCACGGCCCCATCTGGCGCACCCATCCGGACAGGATCATCGCGGCATACGACCGCTGGAGCCGCCAAGAGGCGCGGGCCAAAGCGGTGGTGGTCTACGACACCATGTGGCACAGCACCGAAAAGATGGCCAACGCGGTCAGCACCGGACTGGCCCGGGAAGGCATGGACGTCCGACTAATGAGCGCCCGGCTGTGCCATCGCAGTGACATCCTAACCGAAATCCTTGACGCCAAGGCGGTCATTCTCGGATCGGCGACCCTCAACAACAACATCATGCCCCGCATGGCCGATATCATCACCTATACCAAGGGGCTACGCCCCAAGGGCAAGGTCGGTGCCGCCTTCGGCTCTTACGGCTGGAGCGGCGAAGCGGTCAAGCATCTCAACGCCGCCCTGGCCGACATCGGCATCGAGCAGGTTCACGACGGGGTCAGGATCAAGAACGTTCCCGACCACGGCGCCTACCAGCAGTGCATCGATCTCGGCATGGCGGTGGGCCGGGCCGCCAGGGAAGCACTCGCCAAAGCGTAATCCCATCAACCGGAACGGAGCGCGAAATGTGGTTCCGGTCCCAATTCGCCGCCCCGCCTGCCAACCGTCCGGAAAACCCATGCACGAACGCCGCCTCAAACAAACGGTTCTCGATCTGCTGCGAACCGCCTCCATGGAACAGATCCACGCCGCCCTCAGCACTTACCAGGAGCAGCAGCTTCTCAACCCGCTCTTCTCCGGCATCTGCCGCGCCGACGAAACCGTGAAATGGCACGCGGTGACGGCCATGGGGCCGGTGTTGGCCCGCCTGGCCGACAAGAATATGGAGGCGGCGCGGGTGGTGATGCGCCGCTTCATGTGGAGCCTCAACGACGAATCGGGGGGCATCGGCTGGGGGAGCCCCGAGGCAATGGCCGAGGCCCTCGCCTGCCATGACCGCCTTGCCGAGGAGTACACCCACATCCTGGTCGCCTTCATGCGCGAGGACGGGTTCTTCATCGAGTACGAACCGTTGCAGCGTGGCCTGATGTGGGGGGTCGGCCGGCTGGCCCTGGTCCGCCCCGAACCCCTCCGGGCCAGGGATGCGGTTGGCTATCTGCGCCCCTATCTGGCCGCAGCGGACGCCACGGTCCGGGGGCTTGCGGCCCGTGCCCTGGGCCTGCTCGAAACCGGCCCGGCGAGCCTGGCGTCACTGACCGACCTGCGTGCCGACCGGCGGCCGGTACGCTACTGGCACGAGGGAGCCATGCGCGAAACCACCGTAGCCGCTCTTGCCGCCGCCGCCATCGCCGCCATTCCCGCTCCTCCCACCCCCGAATAAGAATGCTTTCACTCATGCCCGCGCTGCATGAGTGAAAGCATTCTTATTCTCTTGTTGACGAAATTTTCTTCGCCTGATACAAGATCAAAAAAGTCTTATTTACTCAGAAGCTTCCGGAGGTAGCCCATGCGACTGACCAGGGCCGGTGAATACGCTGTCCGGTGTGTGCTCTATCTTGCCAAACAGGGCCGCGGCGTACTGGTGAGCCGCAAGGAAATCGCCGCCCAGGCCGATATCCCAGGACAGTTCCTCGCCAAGATCGCCCAACAGCTGGCCCGCCAGGGCATCATTGAAATCCTGCAAGGCGCCAGCGGCGGCTACCGGCTGCTGCTAGCCCCGGAACGCATCACCTTGCTGGAGGTAGTGGAGACGGTCATCGGTGAAATCTTCCTCAACGACTGCGTGGGGCGGCCCGAATCCTGTCCCAACAGTACCGTCTGTGCCGTTCACCGCGTCTGGTGCCGCACCCAGCAGCAACTCCGCAATTCCCTCGATCAGGTCACCTTTGCCGACTTGGCGTCGGAAGAACTCGGTACCCCGCCCACCCCTGGTGCCTGCTGCGCCGAGAATCCCCCCCCACCGGAAAAAGATTTGCCCGGCCCCGCCTGATTGCGCTATAAAATTCAGAACACCTTTTGTGGTTAGGAAATGCATTGTCCTTTTCCGCCACCTGGCATCGCGCCGGAGAAGAGGGAAAACGGCCTCCGGCCACCTGACCTCGCCTCCCGGGAGCCTGAAACACCTCCTAACCAGATGAAAGAATGGCACGCCACACGGTGACGTTCGGCGGGGCATGCGCGCTCCCCGGCCGCCCCCGACGGCCAGCCTCCCGACAGCCTTACCGCTGGCATGGCCTGCCCCCTTGCCAGGGACACCGCCTTTTTCTCGTACCACCCGCAAAACCGCTATATCGACCGCATGAGCAAACCGACCAACTGCCAAGCGGAGGCCCACTGAGATGTTCGGAGGCATGAGGTTATCAGAGCTACAGGAACTCTGGTGGTTTATCGTCTCACTGATCGGCTCGATCTTCCTCTTCCTCACCTTTGTCCAGGGCGGCCAGGCCCTGATTCACGTAGTGACTGAAACCGAAGAAGAGCGGACGCTGGTGATCGAATCGCTGGGACGCAAATGGGAACTCACCTTCACCACCCTGGTGCTCTTCGGCGGGGCGCTGTTCGCCGCCTTCCCCAAATTTTACGCCACCAGCTTCGGCGGTGCCTACTGGGTATGGATGGTGATCCTGCTCTCCTTCGTGCTCCAGGCGGTGAGCTACGAGTTCCGCGACAAACCTGGCAATCTCCTGGGCCAGCACGTCTATGACTTCTTTCTGTTCCTCAACGGCGCTGGTGGCACTTTTCTTCTCGGCGTGATCCTGGGAACCTTTTTCACCGGCGCCAACTTCACCCTCAACGCCTACAATCAGGTGACCTGGCACCACCCGCTGCGCGGGCTGGAGGCCGCCTTCGTGCCGTTCAATCTCCTCATGGGCCTCTTCCTGGTCTTCCTCTCCCGGATTCTCGGCGCCATGTATGTGGTCAACAGCATCGACCACCACCGCATTGCCGCCGAGGCCCGGCTGGTCATCTTCTGGAGCAGTTTCTGCTGGTACGTAACCCTCTCCCTCATCTATCTCCACTTCCTGACCATGGATGGCTACCACATTGCCCGGCACACCGGCCTGATAACCATGACGCGGGGCCAGTACTTCACCAATCTAAAGGCCGTCCCCCTCTCCCTGGCGGCTATTGTGGGCGGTCCGACCCTCATCCTCCTCGGCGGGGTGGTCAACAACATCTACGAACAGCGCTGGGGCCTCTGGCTGGCCGGTCCCGGCACCGTCCTCCTGGGCCTCGGCCTTTTCGCCGCGGCGGGGAACGAATTTTCCCCCTTTTACCCCTCACGGGTCGACCCACAGCAGAGTTTGACAATCTACAACGCCTCAAGCAGCCAGTACACCCTCACCGTAATGAGCTACGCGGCCCTGGCGGTTCCGCTGGTGCTCGCCTATATCGCCTATGTCTGGCGGCTCATGGAGTCCGGAAACCCTTCCGAGGTCGATCTGACGGATTCCGCCCCCCCCCTTGAGAGGACATTACAACCTCAGCCGGTGCCAGGGGCCGCGTCGCCGCAGGCCGCCATGGAGCAATCAGAGGACGCCCCGGCCGGCGACCGCGGTCAGCGCCGGTTAAGGTTACACTGACCGGTCTGGGTGACGGCGCGGGCCAGCCGGTCGAAAAAAACCGCCGCGGCCGGATTGCCGGGGTTCTGCTTGAGTTCAGCGTAGTAAACATCGAACAGCTTGGTCAGAACGTGCAGCAACTCGTTGTCGGCGAGTTCGCCCAGAGCTTCCCAGGTATCGTCTGCAGTGCGCAGCGTGGTCATTTTTCTCCTTCTCCCAAGTAAGGTGGGCCTCCTTTCCGGCAACGGCAGGCCAAAGTTTCGCCCGGCCGATCCGCCACCGCTTCCCTTTTTTGCAACGGCCGCCCATTTACAATCCGTGCCGACTCTGGTAGGAATTAACGTTTAACGCCGTACCGGCGAAATCCAATCCCAAAGGAGCGACAGATGGCACAGGCAAAATCAGGCGACAAAGTAGAGGTGCACTACACCGGCCGACTCACCGACGGCACCGTATTCGATTCTTCCGAAGGCCGGGCACCGCTGCAGTTCACCGTTGGCGAGGGCCAGGTCATTCCCGGCTTCGAACAGGCGGTCATCGCCATGAGCGTCGGCGACAAGAAAACCGTCGAGATCCCCGCCGACCAGGCTTACGGTCCCGCCCAGAACGAACTGGTGATGCCGGTGCCCCGCGACCAATTCCCCCCCGAGATCGTCCCCGAAGTAGGCCAGAAACTGCAGGTGGGCCATCCCAGCGGCCAGACCCTGGTGGTGACGGTCACCGACGTCAAGGACGATATCGTCNNCCCTGGACGCCAACCCGCCCCTGGCCGGCAAGGATCTCGTCTTCGACATCGAACTGGTGGCCATCGCCTGACCCGGCCCGCGTCCACCATGGCAGCCACAACCAAAGCCGGCCCAACCCCGTCGGCCGCCACCCGCCGCCTGCAGGAGGCGATCAACGGGGTGATCGCCAACCAACTGCGGGACAACTCCCCACCGGCCACCGCCGCGACCCTGCAACGCCTCCTCGCCGCGGGACTCCCCGAGGCGGAGGCGATGCGGCTCATCGGCCTGGTGGTCGCCGCCGAGGTCATCGCCGTGCTCAGCAAGGGCGAACCCTACGACGAGGCCCGTTACGTCGCCGCCCTCAACGGTCTGCCGCAGCGACTGCCGCGGCTACCGGGCGAAGAGGATTGCACGGCCTAGCCCTTGGCCAACTCGATCGCCTCCACCCGCACCCGGGCCGTGCCCTGCCGATAAAAACCGAGCCGCTTGGCGGCCCCCATGCTGAGATCGATAATCCGCTCCCCGGAACGGGGGTTGTGGACACTGGGGAAGGGGCCGCGGTCGTTGACCCGAACGATCACCGAGCGGCCGTTTTCCAGGTTGGTCACCTTGACATAGGTCGGCAGGGGAAGATACTTGTGGGCGGCAGAGAGGCCGTCGGGCAGGAAACGTTCGCCATTGGCGGTCATCTGGCCGTCCTTCTGACGGCTGGTTTCATAGCCATACCAGGAAGCAACCCCCTCCTCCTGATAGTTCTCCGCCGCCGCCACGCTCATCGGCTCGTACCGTTTGCCCTTGACCACATAGGGAGTGTTTTTAACCTTACCCTCCCGGATCGCCTCCTTGGGCGGCAGGTCGTCGATGGAATCGATCTCGCCGTGGGCCAGATCCCAGTCAAGCGGCGCCCGAGCCACCTCAAAGGTGAACTCGCCGATCTTGTAGATGGCCCAGGTGGTGCCGGCAGAAATCTTGTAGGTGGTGGTGACCGTCCAGATGGCGCCCCGCACCAGCCGCTTGGTGAGCCGGTAAGAAGTGGAAAGCGTGGAACAACCGACCAGCAGGACGAACTCCGCCGCCAACAACACCAGGACCTGCTTGCGTTTCCTCATGGCCTCGTATTATAAAAGACACCGAGGATTTGCAAAGCCCCTTTTTTCCCGCCCCACCGGGTGGAAACTCCTGGAGTCGCCATGCCCTGCCGCCCCCTGCGGCGCCGCCTCGCCGCCCTCATCTTCCTCGTCCTTCTCTTCGCCTGGGGGAAACCCTGCTCGGCCGGCTCCGATGCCCTCCTCACCATTGGCGTCGGCCCCGACTCCGTCCACCTGCTCCTGGCAGAGTTGACCGGCCTGCTCCTCAAGGCACGCGGCCTTTCGGTCGCGGTACGGGACGGTATTCCGCCCGCCGACCTTCCCCGGCGCCTTGCCGCCGGCGAGGTGGACCTCTGTTTTATCGAGACCACCGCCCCCGCCTCCCCGGCCGACCGCGTCCCCGCCACCACCCCCCTGCCGCCGTTGCCCTTTGCCGCCGGCCAGGTGGTCGTCATGCGCCGGCAGCAAGCCGACGCTCTCGGTATCGCCGCGGCAAGCGATCTCGCCGCCCATCCAGCCCTTCGCTACGCCGCAGCCCCCGAACTTGCCGCCCTGCGCCGGGTCTACGGCCTTTCGCCCGCCACGCCCAAGGTCGTCCCCGCCGACCTGATCTACCGGGCGCTCAGGAAGGAGAGCATCGACGTCGGCGTCGGCCGGGCCACCGACGGCCGCATCGTTGCCTTCCGCCTCGCCATCCTCAAGGACGACCGCCTGGCCCTGACCAACTCGCGCATCATCCCCATTGTCCGCACCACCACCCTTGGCGATCACCCGGAAATCGAAGCGGAACTGACCCGCCTCGGCCGCCACCTCGACCTCACGGCGATACAACGGCTCGACGCCAACCTCCTCCTCGCCCACCGCGACGCCGACGAACTGGCCCGGGAATGGCTGAAGAGAGAAAAGCTGCTCCAGGAGAAATGAACAGAAGGACGCAAAGGAAGGGAAGGAAGGGCCACACCATGGCGGTGTAGACCAAAAGAGGGGACGCAGCGCGCGTTGCCACGCGATAAGCCTGCTCCGAGGGGGGGGGGGAAGAAGTTCCGGGCCTGCCGGTGAAACCGCCTGCCGACTCAGCCGGCCCAGGCCTTGGCCCGGCCCGTGGCCTTGGCCTGGTAGAGTGCCTCGTCGGCCCGTTGCAGCCACTCTTCCTTGCTCATGCCCGACCGCCACTGGACAAGGCCGATGCTGACCCCCAGCCGAGGGGCGCCCGGCGCCTGCACGGCCAGGGCGTCGACCGCGCTACAGAGGCGACCGGCCAGAATCTTGGCACTGGCGATATCGGTATCCGGCATCAGCAACTGAAACTCGTCGCCGCCGAGCCGTACCAACAGGTCGCTGGAGCGGACCATGCCGTCCAGGGAACGGGCCACCATGCGCAACACCTTGTCCCCCTCCGCATGCCCCAAGGTGTCGTTGACCTGCTTGAAGTAATCGAGATCCATGCAGGCCAGGGTGAGCGGCCGATTATGCCGCCGGGCACTGTCCATCAGCGAATCGACGCGCTCCTCGAAAACCCGGCGGTTGGCCAGGCCGGTGAGGGAGTCACGCCGCGCCTGCTCAAAAAGATTTTCATACTCCACCGCCCGCTGCAGCGGTTCCTGCAAGACCTCCAGCCCTTCGCTGACGCAACGGCTTTCATGGGCGCTGATCGGGCCGCCCTTCCGCAAGAGCAACAACCGCCCATCGCCCCGGTGATCGGGCACCTGCCAGCAGTAGACATGGACCCCGTCGCCCACCCAGCACATCTCACTCCCGCGGCCATCCAGGCGGGGGAGAAGTTCGTCGGCCAGGGCCATTACCAGTCGCCGATCGGGGCCGTGGCAGGAACAGAAAAGGTGCCGCCGGCCACGCACCGGGTTGTCGTAGGCAAGGAGATTGTGCTCCACCGACGGCATCAGCCAGACCGAAAACGCCTCCACCATGCTGGGCAAATCCAGTGCCCCGGCGAGACGGGCATGCAGATCGTTGATCCGCACCAACCATTCGGACTGACGGCGATAACGGTCAAGTTCTACCAGCAGCCGGTTCAAGTCCCCGTCGCTGCAAACAGCCGGGCCAGGAGTGGGCGGCAAATCGTCGGCAAAGTAGGGGGCAACGTTCATGGCCAAAATCCTCTTAAGTATGATAAGGAATGATGCCAGGGCATTCCACTGCACCGCTTCCCTTCACCATTTAAGCCAATTCCGTGCCAGGCCGCCCAACACCTCGTAAAAAAAAAGCAACATGCCGGAACAACACGGGAACAAAATCATCCCACCCCCCGCCAACCCCTGTCCCCGCGGGCAAGAGGGAAGCCACGCCGGGAAAAAATTGCCGCCCGCTGCAGCCCTTTCCCGGTGGGCTTTACCGAGCCGGCCGCCGCCGACGGCCACCGCCGGCGACTGTCAGCCCCTCACCTCTGCCGTCAAAATCATGACATCACCAAAAAACGGTTGCCAGCCACGCCAGGCCCCGTACAATCCACCAAGGAGCCTTGCCCGACCCAGCCGTTGTCCCGCCAACAGTCATGGACATCATTCATCTCGACATGGACGCCTTTTACGCCTCGGTGGAGGTGCTTGACAATCCCGCCCTCCTCGGCCAAGCGGTGGTCGTCGGCGGCGGCTTTTCGCGCGGGGTCGTTTCCGCCGCCTCCTACGAGGCGCGTCGTTTCGGGGTTCACTCGGCCATGCCCATGGCCCTTGCCAGACAGCGCTGCCCACAGGCCGTATTCCTGCCGGTCCGCATGGACCGGTACCGGGAGGTTTCGGCCCGCATCCACGCCATCTTCCACCGTTTCACCCCTCTGGTGGAGGCCCTTTCCCTGGACGAGGCGTTCCTCGATGTCACTGATTCCCGGGCCCTGTTCGGCCCGCCGGCAACCATCGCCGCCAGGATCAAAGAGGCCGTGCGTCAAGAAACCCGCCTCACCTGCTCGGCAGGAGTCGCCTCGGCCAAACTGGTGGCCAAGATCGCCTCGGATCTGGACAAGCCAGACGGCCTCACCGTGGTGGCACGGGGCCATGAACGGGAATTCCTCTCCCCCCTCGCCATCGAGCGGCTCTGGGGGGTGGGCAAGCAGACCCGCGAGTCATTGCGGCTCATGGGGGTAAAAACCATCGGCGACCTGAGCCGCCTGCCCGAAAAGGTTCTCTGCGACAAATTCGGCAAGGCGGGGCGGCACCTCCACCAGGCCGCCCTGGGTATCGACCCCCGGCCGGTGGTGCCGGAACGGCCGGTACAGTCGGTGGGCCACGAGGAAACCTTCGGCGTTGATCTCACCGACCCGGACGCCATTCGCCGGGAGCTGCTCGCCCTGGCAGTGCGGGTGGCCCGCCGGCTGCGCCGCTATCAACTCCATGGCCGGACGGTTACCGTCAAGGTCAAGTACCACGACTTCGTGCAGCGCAGCCGTTCGATTACCCTTGACCATGCCACCGACGACACCCGCACCCTTTACCGCGCGGCCCTCGGCCTGCTGCACAAAACCGAGGCCGGGACAAGGCCGGTGCGCCTCCTCGGCCTGACCGTCGACAACCTGCGCAGCGGCAGCTCCCCCCGGCAACAACCCCTCTTTTGCCAACCGGAACACCTGGCCCCGCAGCCCGAGCTGAACAGGGCGATGGACGCCATCGCCGCGAAATACGGCAGCCACGCCGTCGTTCCGGCCACCCTGCTGGAAGACGCCCAAGGGGAATAACTTGGCCGCAGGCGCCGTGACCTGCCCGGGGGAAGAGGCATCACGAACGGCGCCGCAGCGGTGGGGAAAAGGATTTTAGCTCACGCGCCGGTGGACGGCGGGGTGGAGGGCGGCGCGGCCTGCGCGCCGACAAAGGGCTTGCCGCCGAAGAGCCAAACCGCAACGATGCTCACCTCGTAGAGGAAGACGAGGGGAAAGGCCATCATGCACTGGTTGACCACGTCGGGGGTGGGGGTGAGGATGGCCGCGATGACAAATGCGGCCAGGAAGGCGTACTTGCGATGCTTGCTGAGGAAACGGGAGGAAACCAGTCCGAGCTTGGCGAGCATGACCATGAACACCGGCAGCTCGAAAATGACCCCGAAGGCGATGAGAAGCCGCAGGCTCAGGGAGAAGTACTCGCTCACCGTTGGCATGGGGCTTAAGAAATCGTTGGAATACCCCATGAGGAACTTGAAGGCGGGCGGGAAGACCACCAGATAGCCGAAGGCCGCCCCGGCCAGGAAGCAGAAGGCGGAAAGCAGGGCAAAGGGGAGGATCACCCGTTTCTCGTGGCGGTAGAGGCCGGGGGCGATGAATCGCCAGATCTGCAGGAAGATCACCGGGCTCGCCAGCAGTACGCCGCTGGCAAAGGCGAGCTTGAGGTAGAAGAAAAACGCCTCCTGATAGGAGGTGAAGATCAGGGTGGACTTGTCGGGCAGGACGTCGAAAAGGGGCTTGAAGAACCAAACCCCGATGGTATCCACCTCCGCATAGCAGCCGGCAAAGCAGATGCCCACCGCGATGAGGGAGACGATGAGGCAGTTACGCAGATCGCGCAGATGTTCGGTGAGTGCCTGTTCCTGAAATTCTTCCATATGCCGCTATTGCGCTCCCCCTGATTACCGTCCCCCCCGAGATGCCCGCCACCATCAACCGGAGAGGCGTCATACTACTTCCTTCCACGTCAATAGGCAAGCAAAGGTAAGCGGAACTGGAGCCGCATCTTCCGTGGGGGAGTCTCCCGACGGGCGCCTACCTGTCGTCGACCGGCCCGCATCCCTCATCACATATCGGGATCCTCTTTCACGGATCTCTGGCTCCCGCCCACAGCCCTTCAGAGCGAGAAGCGACGCTCACCTTGTTGCCTTCCCGGCGATCAGCTCCAGGCAAAACCTCCGGTTCGGCTTCCCCTTGCACTTTTTCCAGCAACCCGTTACAAAGGGCCATGTCCTCCTCAACCGATCCCCGCTTCGCGGCCGGTCTCGAACTCCTCGGCCGGCCGATTTCACCCCTGGCCCGCATCGTCCAGATGCTCTACCTCACCGGCCCCTTCGACCGGGTGGCAGAGGTGATTGACGAACTCCGCGAGCCCATCGAGACCCATCACGCCACCTACCCCGAGCCGGCCGCCCTGCTCCGCCCCCATCTCGACATCCTCGAAACGTTCGAACGGCTCAAGCACCCCCGACCGCCGCTCGCCCGTATCATCGATGAAGACGGCTCGCCGCTTGACGCCATGGAGGCCCTGGCCCTCTATGTGGAGCAGCAGCTGCTCACCGCCGAACTCGAACGGATCAACAGCCTGCTCTGCACCCCCTGCGGCTGCACCCTCTGCTGCATCGGTCCGGGAGATGAGCAGCGGCAGAAATTCTTCGAGATTCCACTCGCCGGCCACGAAATCGAGCGCTTTCCCCTGCCCCGGGTTGAGAGCGACGCCAGCCGCGCCGGCTCTCCCCACGACGAGCCACCCCTCAGTCGCGACGGCCATCCCTTTTACCGGTCACCGGCAGCCCTCTACCACTGGCAGGAAGGCTGGAGCCTGATTCTGCCCCGCCATGCCGCCTGTCCGCACCTGAAGCCGGCAAGCGGCCACTGCGCCATCTACCCCGAGCGACCCGATGTCTGCCGCCGGCCGCAGATCTTTGCCTATGCCCTGGAGCGCTCCCCGGCCGAGGATCTCACGGTTGAGGGCCGCGCCGTACCGGGCTATCGCGCCCGCCGCAAGCTCCTGGCGGTATGGGACTGCCCCTACGTGCAGCGCCTCCAGGCGGCCATCGGCGCCTATGGCGAGGCGTGCGGCCTGGAACCGGTTTTCCGGGAAAACAAGGGGTAAGCGGGAAGGGGCTACCCAATATATTGACTTGACGCCGACGCGGAAACTGCTTAGGATGACTCCCTGAATTTCTTCACAAAAACGACATCTTCCGGATCGTCCACCTTTCCGTGACGACCGTTACGCCATGCTTTTCGGGAATCTTGCCGACCGAAGTCCCCCTTGCCAGGATTCCCTTTTTTAAGGAGACCCAACCGATATGCTCGATCTCTTCCGCCGCAAGGCCCAATCGCCCTATCTTCAGGCCATCATCCTGATCATCGTGCTGGTCTTCGTTTTCTGGGGGGTGGGCACCAGCAACGGCCCCGGCCGTAACGCCGTTGCCACGATCAACGGCCAAGCCATCTCCTACCAGGAATACCAGCAGACATACGACCGCATCCTCACCCGCTTCCGTGACCAGTTCGGCGGCGTGATCCCCGAACAACTCAAAAAAGCGCTCAACATCCGCCAGCAGGCCCTCAGCCAGCTCATCGACCGGACGCTGCTGCTGCAGGGGGCGGACCGCATGGGTCTCCTGGTCAGCGACGACGAGGTCCGCAAGGCCATCCAGTCCATGGGCTCCTTCCAGAACCACGGCACCTTCGACGTCGCCCGCTACAAGGCGCTGCTGGCCAGTTCCCGGCTCACCCCGGCCGGCTTCGAGGCGAACATCCGCACCGATCTGCTCACCGAGAAGGTGGCCGCCACCATCGGCCGTTTTGCCCGGGTGGCGCCAGACGAACTCACCAAACGCTTCGACTATGACTACGCGAGCGTTACCCTCGCCTATCTCGCCTTTGCGGCCAAGGAATTCACCGGCCGGGTGACCGTAGACGACAAGGCCCTGGCCGCCTTCTTCGACAAGCACAAGGAACAGTACAAGACCGCGCCCCAGGTCAAGCTTCAGTACCTCTTCTTCTCCAGCCGGGAAGGCGCCGCCGCCCCCGACGATGCGGCCGTCAAGGCATATTACGACCAGCACCAGGCCGACTACGCCGTTGGCGAGCAGCGCCGGGTCCGCCACATCCTGATCCGCGCCACGGCCGACAACAGTGAGGAAGAACGCGCCGCCGCCCGCAAGAAGATCACCGAAATCCTTTCCCAGGCCAAGGCCGGCAAGGATTTCGCCGCCCTGGCCAAGGAATACTCCCAGGACGCCTCCGCCGCCCAGGGCGGCGACCTGGGCTTCTTCGGCCGCGGCCAGATGATCCCGGCCTTTGAGTCCGCAGCCTTTGCCTTAGACAAGCCCGGGGCGATCAGCGACGTGATCGAAACCCAGTACGGCTTCCACATCCTGCAGCTCGAAACGATCCAACCAGCCCACCAGCGCTCCCTTGACGAGGTCAAGGAAGAAATCAGCGCCAAGCTCCAGGTCGAACAGGGCAGCGCCGTCGCCTTCAAGCAGGCCAACGACGCCTACGAGCAGATCATCCTGGCCGGCAGCCTCGCCAAGTACGCCGAAACCGGCAAGGCCGCCATCAAGAGCACCGACTTCTTCACCCGCCAGGCTCCGCCCGATGCCATGGCCGGCAAACAGGCCCTGCTTGCCGCCGCCTTCACCCTCAAGAAGGGGGAACTCAGCTCGCTCATCGACGACCACGACGGCTACGGCATTCTCTACGTCGAGGACACCAAGGCCCCCGAGGTGCCGCCCCTGGCGACGGTACGTGACCGGGTGGTGACGGATTTCACCGCCGAGGAATCCAAGCGCCTGGCCGGTGAGGCGGCCCAGACCGCCCTTGACGAACTCCGCAAGGGCACGCCGCTTGCCGACGAGGCCGCCAAGGTCGGCCGGGCCGTGCAGCAGGCCCCGCCCTTCTCCCGCCACGACCGGGCCGGGGTTACCCTGCCGGAGCCGGTCGTGGAGCAGGGGCTGGAACTCACCACCCGCACCCCCTACCCGGAAAAGGCCATCAATGGCGGCGACACCTTTTACGTCATCCACCTGGAAGGGGTAAAGGAACCCGACCCGGCGGAGTTCACCGCCAAGGAAGCCGAGCTGCGCGAGCAACTCCGCCAGGAAAACGGCAACGCCCTGATCAAGGCATGGCTCGCCTCGCTCAAGAACGCCGCCGAGATCACCCTGAACAAGGAACTGCTCAAGGAAGACTAGCCCCTGCCCCCTGCCCTGCCCCGGACGCCAAAAGCCCCTTTTCCCTGTGACGGGAGAAGGGGCTTTTTCTGTTTCTTTTCCCGGACACGAAAAATTGCAAACCCCTTAAAAAGATATCCATTGCTCGGAATACTCCGCCGGATTACGCTTTTTTACTAATGTACGAACATTTTTTACGAACATCCGTCTGAGGCGTTTTCTAAGGACATCCTATCCGAAGTAATCCGGGCACCCGTATATACGCCGGCGTGCCTCGGGCTGAATTCCCAGAATTCCCACTCCAGGAGATATACCAGCATGACGACGAATAGCGCCCCGACACTTGATACCCTTGCCTGCACAATGACATTCATGGAAAACACGTCTTTCACGGTGACCATTGAAAATTTCCTTGCCGGGGTAGCCGATGGTTATCATTTCCCGCAAGACAGCATTATGCACGACAGTGACGGCGGGCCGCAGGGTATCGCCATCACCCATCTCGATGCCTCGGCCGCGACATATTATTATTCGCTGGACGGCGGGGTGCAATGGACGCAGATTGACGCCGCCGCGGTCAACGAGAACCACGCCCTCCACTTGGCGGCCAACGATGACGGTCAAACAAAATTTCGTCTGGTTTTACAACATGATTTTACCGGAACGATAAACAACGCCCTTACGGAAAGAGCGTGGGATCAAACAAACGGCGTCACCAACGGTTCTTTCGCCGCGGTCACCCAGACGGGCGGCACCACCGCTTACAGCTCCGAAGCCGAAACGGGCACTCTGGTGGTACGTCCCGTCAATTCCACCAACACCGCCCCGACCCTGGATACCCTCACCTACGCGATGACATTCATGGAAAACTCTTCTTTCACGGTTACGATGGAAGAATTTCTTGCCGGCGTCTCCCATGGATATCATTTCCCGCAAGACAGCATTATGCACGACAGCGACGGCGGGCCGCAGGGTATCGCCATTACCCATCTCAATGCCTCGGCCGGAACATATTATTATTCGCTGGACGGCGGGGTACAGTGGACGCAAATTGACGCCGCAGCGGTCAGCGAGAACCACGCCCTCCACTTGGCGGCCAATGGTGACGGCCAAACATTGTTTCGTCTCGTTTTTAAAACTAATTTCACCGGAACGATAAGCAACGCCCTTACGGAAAGAGCGTGGGATCAAACAAACGGCGTCACCAACGGCGCCTTTGCCGCGATCACCCAGACGGGCGGCACCTCCGCCTACAGTGCCGAAAGCGAAACCGGCTCCATGGTGGTACGCCCCCTCAACGCCACCAATACCGCGCCGACACTGGATACCCTTGCCCAAACAATGACATTCATGGAAAACTCTTCTTTCGCGGTTACAATAGAAGATTTCCTCGCCGGCGTATCTTCCGGGTATAGCTTTTCGCAAGACAGCATTATGCACGACAGTGACGGCGGCGCCCAGGGTATCGCCATCACCCATCTCGATGCCTCGGCCGGGACATATTATTATTCTCTCAACGGCGGGGAGCAGTGGACGCAGATCAATGCCGCCGCGGTCAGCGAAAACCATGCCCTCCACTTGGCGGCCAACGGTGACGGCCAAACAAAATTTCGTCTGGTTTTACAACATGATTTTACCGGAACGATAAACAACGCCCTTACGGAAAGAGCGTGGGATCAAACAAACGGCGTCACCAACGGTTCTTTCGCCGCGATCACCCAGACGGGCGGCACCACCGCTTACAGCTCCGAAGCCGAAACGGGCACTCTGGTAGTCAACAGTCCTACCGGAACGCTGTTAACAGGCGATAGCGGTGACGACGTCCTTTCCGGGGGCAGCGGCGACGATCAGCTGGAAGGAGGAGACGGCAACAATACCCTTAATGGCGGCGATGGCACCGACACCGCTGTTTATTCAGGTATTCGTAACGATTTTGAAATTTTGGACAACGGAAACGGCACCTATACCGTCGTCCATGGGGCATATCAGGATATCTTAAGCGGAATTGAACGCTTGAGTTTTAACGATGGCAGCATGAGCGTCGGCTATGCCATTGAAGTACGCGACAACCAAGAGGAAATTTCTCGATTTTACAATGCCCTGTTCGAGCGTGATCCAGATCAAGCCGGTCTAACTTATTGGGTCAACGATTTACTCAGCCCGGAACTCGGCGGAAACGGCGATACGATCCAGGGCGTGGCGCAGGCGTTTACCGACTCACCTGAATTTCAAAGCATGTACGGAGCCAGTGTCTCAAACTCCGTCTTCGTCAATCTCCTCTACCAGAATATTCTCCACCGTACGGCCGAAGAGGCAGGCTACAATTATTGGCTTCAAGAGATCAACGCCACCGGCGACCGCGGCAGCATGATCGTCGGCTTCTCCAATTCCGCCGAATACATAGGGGAAACAAAGGCGTCCGTAGACACGTTTCTCTCCACGGTTTCGTTAGACGGCTATATCCTCAAATAGCGGCCGGTTGCCGTCCGTCGTCATACGAGGAAATTCGTCCGCGGAGGCAAGCGAAACGGATTTAATTCGTCCGGCTCAGCCTGGCGCTCGCCATCGGTCATCAGGCTGAGAAACGCCAGTCGCTACCCCTTGCTCCACAGGGGGTCGTGACCGAATCGATCCATCCACCAGTCCTGGTCGTTCTGGGGCTCGATCTCCTCGCGGGTCAGCGGCACGGGATAATTCTCACAGTAGTCGAGGAGCAACTGATACGCCTCGGTGAGCGCCTGCATGGCCGCCGCGCTTTCGTCACCGGCCAGGTCCGGGTGGTGCTCCTTGGCGAGCCGCCGGTAGCGTCGGCGAATCTCGACAAGGCTGGCGCTTTCCGCCAGGCCCAGCAGATCACGGGCGGCGACGAGCCGCTGCCACTGCTCCTTCATCGTTTTCCTCCCTCGTTCTTCCGCCAGCTCTTCTCCTCATGGCGCATCAGCCGGCCGATGTTCTCGTGGTGCTTGGCCCAGATCAACACCCCGATCCCAACGGCCAGAAGGGAAAAGGGCAGCGAGCCGGTGAGCAGCCAGACCAGCCCCGGCATCATCAACGCGGCGGTGAGCGACCCCAGGGAGACATACCCCCAGTTGTAGACTACGCCGACAAAGATCAATACGTCGATGAGGGTGGCGAGGGGATTTAGGTAGAGAAAAACCCCCAGGGCCGTGGCCACCCCCTTGCCACCCTTGAAGCCCAGGTAGAGCGGGAAGAGATGGCCCAGAAAGGCAGCGCCACCGCTTGCCACCACCCACAGCTCGACATCGGCGCGGCCTGCCAGCAACCGGGCCACGAGGAGCATGGGCAAGACCCCCTTGGCGGCATCGCCCAGCAGGGTGAGCAGCCCCAGGGTCTTGCCGAGCTGGCGGGTAACGTTGGTGGCGCCGATGTTGCGGCTGCCGGCAAGCCGGACGTCCACCCCCTTGAGACGGCCCAGCAACAACCCGCAGGGGACGGAACCGACGAGGTAGGAAAAGAGTACCAGGATGACGCGCCCGGCGACAGTTGCGGCTACAGCGGAAATATCCATAGGTTGCGTGATCTTTTGAGAAAAAACGTTGCCACCGGCCCGCCACCGGGCCGGGAGTTCAAAGGTCTGCATCATAGCACCTTTGACCGCCTTTGGCCGCTTCTTTTGCCGGTCCGGGCGCGCTTCGCCGCGTGACAAGGGACGCTCCTTGCGGTAGGATGGCCTGTAGCGGCGCCGCCGTCGCCCAAGCCCCGGCCCGCCCCTCACCCCCACACAGCAGTTACCAAGGAGCCGACACCGTGGCCATCGATCACCACCGGGCATCGTTCATGCAGCAGGCCATCGACCTGGCCCTGGCCAAGATGACCGCCATGGAAGGCGGCCCCTTCGGCGCCATCGTGGTTCGCGACGGCCAGGTCGTGGGCCGGGGCTGGAACCGGGTCACCTCCACCAACGACCCAACGGCCCACGCCGAGGTGGTGGCCATCCGCGATGCCTGCCAGCGGCAGGGCGACTTCCGCCTCGACGGCTGCGAACTCTACGTCAACTGCGAGCCCTGCCCCATGTGCCTGGCAGCCGCCTACTGGGCCGGGATAACGACCATCTACTACGCCGCCGACCGTACCGACGCCGCGGCCATCGGCTTTGCCGACGACCATATCTACCGGGAGTTCGCCCGCCCGGTGACCGAACGCGCCATCCCCATGGTGCAGCTCATGCGCGAAGCGGCCCTGCCCGGATTCGCCGCCTGGGAGGCGATGGAAGACAAGATCCCCTACTGAGGCCCACGGTGCGCCGCCTCCGGGCCGCCGTTTTTTTATTACCATAGCCTGACAAACGAAATACCCTCCGCACCAAGCCGGCGACGCCGCCACCACGGCCCGGTTACTGCTCCTAAAAGCTTTTGAATACCCAGTATTCTGGAACTGTTCAGCAGTGCTGCAGATGCGCGGAAGAGGCCTGTCCGCTATACACGAAGTATGCGGGCAGGCCGATGACAAAGCAGATGCGGTGCTGCTGAACAGTTACAAAAAAGATTTTTTTTATCCTCCTTGACCCAAGTCAAAGTTTTCTCCCGCGCTGGCCGCTATCCTGGGGTCAACAGCAAGTGACCCGGAATAGCTCATTCACCTTCAATACCCCTATATAAGGAGAAAAGAAATGTTCTGTTACCAGTGTGAGCAAACGGCCCAGGGAAAAGCATGCACCTCCATCGGCGTCTGCGGCAAGCAACCGGATGTCGCCGCCTTGCAGGATCTTTTGACCCACGCCGTGCAGGGGCTTTCCCTCTACGCCGTAGAGGGCCGCAACAAGGGTATCGTCGATGCCGAGACCAACCTCTTCACCTGCGAGGCGATCTTCTCCTGCCTGACCAACGTCGACTTCGATCCGGCCCGCTTTGAACAGATGATCCGCAAGGCGGTGACGCTCCGCGAGGCCATGAAGGCCAAGGTGGCGGCCGCCGGCGGCAAGACCGATTTTACCCAGGCCGCGGCCTCCTTCTCCCCCGCCGGGACCATGGCCGAGTTGGTCAAGCAGGGCGAGGCGGTGGAACTCCACCCCAACCCCACCGGCAACCCGGATATCGAATCGTTGAAGATGATCCTCATGTTCGGCCTGCGCGGGGTTGCCGCCTACACCGATCACGCCAAGATCCTCGGCCAGGAGGATGACGCGGTCTACGCCTTCATCCACCAGGCCATGGCCACCCTGCTGCGCGACGACCTCTCGGCCGACGACTGCATCGGCGCGGCCATGAAGTGCGGCGAGATGAACTTAAGGGCCATGGAGTTGCTCGACGCCGGCAACACCGGTGCTTACGGCCATCCGGTGCCCACCGAGGTACCCCTGGGCGCCAAGGCGGGCAAGGCTCTCCTGGTTTCCGGCCACGATCTCAAGGATCTCGACCAGATCCTCCAGCAGACCGCCGGCAAGGGGATCAACGTCTACACCCACGGCGAGATGCTGCCCTGCCACGGCTACCCCGAACTCAAGAAGCATCCCCATTTCCACGGCCACTACGGCACCGCCTGGCAGAACCAGCAGAAGGAGTTCGCCGCCTTCCCCGGCGCCATCGTCATGACCACCAACTGCATCCAGCGGCCCAAGGGCGAGTACCAGGACAACATCTTCACCACCGGCCTGGTGGGCTGGCCCGGGGTCACCCACATCGGCGACAATAAAGACTTCTCGCCGGCCATCGACAAGGCCCTGGCCATGCCGGGCTTCGGCTCCGACACCGACAAGGGCTCGGTGATGGTGGGATTCGCCCGCAACACGGTGATGAGTGTCGCAGGCCAAGTGATCGAGGCGGTGAAGAACAAGGCCATCCGCCACTTCTTCCTGGTGGCCGGCTGCGACGGCGCCAAGCCGGGCCGCAACTACTACACCGAGTTCGTCGAGAAGGTGCCGGCGGACTGCATGGTGCTGACCCTCGCCTGCGGCAAGTTCCGCTTCTTCGACAAGAAGCTCGGCGCCATCGGCGGCATCCCGCGGCTGCTCGACATCGGCCAGTGCAACGACGCCTACTCGGCCATCCAGATCGCCGTGGCCCTGGCCGGCGCCTTCGAGTGCGGGGTCAACGACCTGCCGCTCTCCCTGGTGCTCTCCTGGTACGAGCAGAAGGCGGTGGCGATCCTGCTCACCCTGCTCCACTTAGGCATCAAGGACATCCGCCTCGGACCCAGCCTGCCCGCCTTCATCACCCCGGGCGTGCTCGATGTCTTGGTCAAGAACTTTGACATCAAACCGGTGTCTACTCCGGATGAGGACTTGAAGACCATTCTCGGCTAAACTGATGGCCGGCCGGCGGACGGTGCCCATGGTCGCCGCCGCCGGCCGCCATCAACCAACCACGACAAGGGAGAACCACCATGCAATGCCCTGGCCAGGACAACCGCTACTGGGACGGCAGCGCCGTTTTCGAGGCCCCCTGCCCCGAATGCGGTGCAGCGATCGAGTTTTTCAAGGACGACGCCACCCGCGTCTGCAAGGGCTGCGGCCACAGGATGATGAATCCCAAGATGGATTTCGGCTGCGCCGCCTACTGCCCATACGCCAAGCACTGTTTGGGCGAGCTGCCACCGGAGCTGGTGGCCGGCAAGCAGGATCTGCTCAAGGAACAGGTGAAGCTTGAGATGCAGAAATACTTCGGCGATGACGCCAGGCGCATCGCTCACGCCGGCCGGGTGGCCCGCTACGCCGAGGAGATCGGCCGGGCCGAGGGCGCCAACGACGCGGTACTCATCATCGCCGCCCATCTCCACGACATCGGCATCCACGAGGCGGAGCGCAAGCACAACTCCACCGCCGCCCGCTACCAGCACGCCGAGGGGCCGCCCATCGCCCGCGAGATCCTGGAGCGGCTCGCCGCCCCGCCGGGACTCATCGAAGAGGTCTGCGACATCGTCGGCCATCACCACCGGCCCAGGCCCGAGGAGACGGTGAACTTCAAGTGCCTCTACGACGCCGACCTGATCACCAACCTCGAGGAGGAACAGCGGGGCCGAGAGCGGCCCACCCCGCCCGCGCATCTGGCCAAGATCATCGACCGCTCCTTTCTGACCGAAAGCGGTCGGACACTGGCGGCAAGGGTGCTCGCCCCCGCCACAGAGGCCGCCGGCAACCACTGAGCCGGCCCGCGCCCCGCGCACCAGGGGCAGCATGCAACACCAGAAATTTAGAGCAAGACGCCAGCCGACCACCCGGCGTTGACGGAGGAGGAAGCCATGAAAGTCATGCGGAAGATTATCGAGATAGACGAAGATTTGTGCACCGGCTGTGGTGAATGCGTTCCCAACTGCGCCGAAGGGGCGCTCCAAATCGTGGACGGCAAGGCGCGGATGCTCGCCGACAAGTACTGCGACGGCCTGGGCGCCTGCCTGGGGCACTGCCCCACCGGCGCACTCAAGATCATCGAGCGGGAAGCGGACGACTTTGACGAGCAGGCGGTGCATGAGCTGCTGGCAAGCCAGAAGAAGACCGCGGCCCAGGCCGCCATGGCCTCGCCGGCCGGCGGCTGCCCCTCGGCGCGGCTCGCCACCTTTGCCCCGGTTACCCCCTGCCAGGCGGCCAATGTGCCCACCGGCCACGCCGCGGCGGCGGGCTCGGCACTCAGTCACTGGCCGGTACAGATCCGGCTCATTCCGGCCTCGGCGCCGTTCTTGAAAAACGCCGACCTGCTGGTGGCAGCCGACTGCACCGCCGCGGCCTACGCCGGGTTCCATCCCGACCTGCTGGCCGGCAAGGTGATGATGATGGGCTGCCCCAAGTTCGACGACGCCGAGAGCTACGTGCAGAAATTTGCCGAGGTGTTCGCCACGGCCCGGCTCAACTCCCTCACCATGGCGATCATGGAAGTGCCCTGCTGCGGCGCCATGCGCGGCATCATTCAGGAGGCCATGCGGAGGAGCGGGGTTACGGTCAAAGTCGAAGAGGTGGTGATCTCCACCCGCGGCGAGATCATCCGCCGCGGCCCCATGGGGCCGTGAGGAAAGCACCTTCCTCTTCATAACGCAAAAAGCCCGGCATCCCGTCCCAGGGGATGCCGGGCTTTTTTACGATGCCGAGGCAGTGACGTTGTCGAGGTTGCGGTTGACCAGTCCACAGGCAACCGCCAACGCTACCGGCCGGCAAACAGACTCCGAATAGGTTCCCAAAACCTCAGTCACCTCTTTCCAGCTCAAACGCATAGCCAGCGGGCAAGAAGCCGGGCATAGGCGGTGGTCAGGTGGTTATTGCTCGCGGCTTGCGGAATTCGTTCGCCCTTCACCCCGCAGGTTACCCAGTCGACCCTGCGCGTTGCCTAGAGGAAGAACACCGTCAGACCCCAAAAAGGAACGACCCCGAGGCGGCCGCGCTTCAAGCAGATCGGTCGGCTTTCTTACCGGGGCCGAATTTCAACGTCAAGCGTCATCCGTGTCCGCCATTCATCCCAGCGGACAGCGCCACACATAAAACCTGTGTGCAACTGCAACCGGTTCAGGATAGACTTGAGCCGCATCCCGTCTTTTCCTCTTTGGCCATGGATTTCTTAGTCGATGTCCATAATTCCAAAAAGGACGGCGGCATGCTTTGTTCTCATCCTCCGTCAGGGGGCGAATTTACACGGCAAACACAGCCAAAGACCCTGACGGGTACCCACAAATTCTGCTTAAGACCCGAAAAAGCAAACAAACCACCAAGGACTCGCCTGGCTATTTTCATTCAATTTCCAGCATGCACAATTGAAACAAAAGAAAAAAAATCACCAGCAATCGGTTCGACCTGCCCGTTATCACATCGCGGCGTTGACGCGACAAATATTCTGGCCCGCGCCTGACTCTGCTTCTACAGAATGCTTATACTCTTCGGATGGTCAAGATAATGAATATTGAATCATTGAAACTGGTTTATTTTTCACCAACGGGAACTACCAAAAAAATTATTGAAGCAATTGCACGCGGGATAGGGCATCATCCAAATGAGCAACTTGACATTACGAAACCGAAAAACAGAAACAGGCAACTAATGACATCTAAAAACGAATTGATTCTCGTCGGAGTTCCTGTTTACTTTGGGCGAGCCCAGGAAAATGCAATTAACTGGCTGAAAACAATTAAAGGAAACAGCACTCCAGCGGTTTGTGTCGTCGTCTATGGCAATCGAGAATATGACGATTCCCTTCTTGAACTCAAAGAAATCATGACAAAAAACGGATTCATACCTATTGCCTGTGCTGCATACATAGGTGAACATTCATTTTCTAATTTTCAAACCCCGATAGCTGCTGGTCGCCCTGATGCCAAGGATATATTGCATGCGGAATCTTTCGGCGTTGAGATCAGAAACAAAATAGAGTCAACTGCTGAAATCAGCTTACTCCAAGAGATTTCAGTGCCGGGAAAATATCCTTTTATTGACATGGCGGCCAGCAAAAAAAATTTATTTGGCGTTGACCTTGTTGATGTTGGTAGTCAATGCGTACAATGTGGTGGATGTGCACTGGTTTGCCCTGTTGGCGCCATTGATATTGAACGAAGTGCGTCAGTTGACAAAAACAAATGCATTTTGTGCCACGCCTGCGTTAAGCATTGTCCAACAGGTGCGCGAACCGTAAAAGACACAATGGTCAAGAATATAGCACTTCGGATGAGCGACTCGCTTCAAAATCGAAAAGAACCTAGGTCATTTATGTAAAATATTGAAGTCGACCGAACGGCAAACTGGGTCGACCAAAGCTAACCATTCAACGGCATAAGACAATTAAGGCCGACTTGACTTGCAATTGATTTATATCGTTAGGGTGAATTTTCTATTCTTGGTCCCGAATGAACCTTACGCCCCTGGTGAAACCGGAGGGGTGACGCCCCCACCAACACAAAAGGCCCGGCTTCCGTAACACATGGAAGCCGGGCCTTTTCTCTTTCCAGAACCGGGGCAGACAGTCACATCTCCTGCCAGGCGGGCGCACCGCTGCCGCCGGCAAAGGCGCCGCCCGAGGCCCGGCAATCAGTACCGTCGCGGCCGGCGGGCGTTCTTGCGACCCCGTTTCTGCGGCTGGACCTGATTCACCTTGATGGTCCGTCCCTGCATATCGGTTTTGTTCAATGCCTTGATCACCTGATCGGCCTCCGAGTTGTTCGGCATTTCCACAAAACCGAATCCTTTGGACTGACCGGAAAAGCGATCCTTGACCAGAGATACGCTCGCCACCTCGCCGTATTGGGAAAAAATTTCACGCAGCTCCTCCTCGCTGACCCCATGCGGCAGGTTTCCGACATAGATATTCACTGAACACTCCCCTGTATGTTGGTTAATCTTGCACCACCTCATCAAACGGAAACGATGACCAGACGGCAACACCTCAAAAATATCTGCCCGATTGCAGCGGGTTCCCGCGGAATCCGGAGAGCAGCAATCCCGGTCATCACCGATGGCGCATGAAAACAGAGGAGAGCACGAGCAAGATGTCATTTATAGTATGGGAGGAGCAGAAAAGCGAGAGAGATTTCCCGAAACAGCCTTATCCCCCTGCAAAATGAAGAAGGGGCGTCCCAGCAGGGGAGGGCAGGGCGGCGGTCGCGCTCCCTACAGCAGGGCATCGAGCTTATGGATCAGGAGCTGCTCCGGCACCGCGCCGGCCATCTGGTCCACCAGTTGGCCGTTCTTGAAAAAGAGGAACGAGGGCACGCCGCGGATACCGAACTGACTGGCCACGGCCGGATTGGCCATGGTGTTGAGCTTGGCGACAATGGCCCGGCCATGGTACCTGGCGGAGAGGTTGTCGACCACCGGCATCATGGCCCGGCAGGGGCCGCAGGTGGGCGAATAGAAGTCCACCAGCACCGGCAGGGCGGCGTTCATGACCAGGCCGTGGAAGCTGCCGTCGCCAAGCTCTACGGCCGGCAACCGCAGGCCGCCCAAGTCGAGTTCGGCCCCGCATTTGCCGCATTTGGGCTTGAGGTGCCGCTTCGCGGCCGGGATCCTGTTCTTGGCGCTGCACCTGCCACAAGGGATAATGGTATCGTTCATGGCTGGCAACCTCCTTGGCATCCGTAACAGTGGGTTTGCTTGAAAGATAACGATAAGCACCCCGGCCCGGCAGGACAAGACGACCACGACCTCATCGGCGCCAATCGCCATCGTAGAGGATCAGCTCCCATCTGTCGCTGGCCACGTCGTGGCGCAGGATATAGAGGGCATGGTCATCGCCGCGCACCTTGAAGTAGCGATGGTCGGGGGCGAGCCACCGGTCCGCCACCTCTGTCACCGCGATGCGGCGGGCACCGATGGTGAAGTGCGTCGGGGTCTCTTCCCCCCGGTAGCCGGCGTAACAGCCGACCTTGATCTCGATGGTGGTGCCGGTCGCCATTCCGTCCTCCGAACAAAGTGCGCCACTCTAAGGCTCATGGCGTCAGGGTAGCCGGTCGAGGCCACCGCTGGCCACGATTATTTCCTGCCACGGCGGGCCTTACGGACCTGCGGAGTTTTTTCCTTTTGCACCGCAGCGGCCGAGCCGGGTATGATCTGAGGCCATGGAAAACCTGAGCCACATCCTTACCCTCTTCACCAGCGCCGGCCGAGTCCTCATGGGCCTGCTCCTCGCCGTGGCCACTGCCGGCGGCGTCTGGGGACTTGCCAACCTCTGTCGTCGCGACCCCCTGCTGCCCCGGCTCTCCGGCCCCCTGCTCGCCACCGCCACCGCCCTGATGGCCTTGGGCTTCCTGCTCATCGCCTGGCTCCACGTCGAGATCCACCGACTGCTCCCCCTCACCCTGCCCGCCGAACTCGTGCCCTGGCTCAACCGGCAGCTCGCGGCCGCAAACCAGGGCAGCCCCTACGGGCTCCCCCTCTACGACCCGGCGGCCCCGCCCCGCTACGTGCTGCCCCTGTGGATCGAAAACGAGAAATACTTCTTCTGGTTCCTCTGCTCAACCGGCATGGCCCTAGTGGCCCACCGTCGGCTCACCCAACACCGCTTTCGCGCCGCACTCCTGCTGCTCGCCGCGGTGCAGGTGGCGGTGCTCTTCTTTACCACCAATCCCTTTGTGGAGCCGCTCGCCCGCTTTTTCGCCGAGGTCCGGCCGTGGTTCGCGGCCACCGACCCGTGGCAGCAGTTCAGCCTCTTCATGCAGCTCTACCCGCGGATGGTCTTCTACTACAACGCCCACTACATGTGGCTCCACCCGCCGCTCCTCTTCCTCTCCTACGCGGCCATCACCCTGGTCTTCATCACCTCCTGCCTGATGCTCGCCCGCCGCGAGGTGGATGTGGAGGCCCTGGGTTACGACTTCGCCAAGCTGGGCTTCCTCGCCCTCACCCTCGGCATGCTCCTCGGCTACCCCTGGGCGCTTCAGGCATGGGGACCAAACTGGTGGTGGGATCCCAAGATCTGCAGCTCGATCATGCTCTGGGCGGTATTCAGCACCTACCTCCACACCCGACTTTACGCCAACAAGCCGCACATGTGGTATTTCTCCTCCATCCTGGGCATCCTCTCCTTCGTGGCCATGCTCTTCACCCTGCTCGCCTCCTACTATTTCCCAGGCGAGCATACCTTCCAGTGAGTTGCGGCCGTGCGACCCCGCTCCGTCTCTTACGACTATGTCCTCATCCTGGCCACCGTGGCGGTACTCTTCGCCATCTCGGTCCTCTGCATTTACGGCATGTTCGCCTTCAAATTCGCCCAGATCCAGAACCTGCCGCCGGCGGCCAAGCTCGCCCACATGGAGCGGCTGAACCGCCTCGCCGCCCCGCTGATCATCGCGCTGATCACCCTGCTTGGCATCTGCATCCCCAAACGGCTACTGCCAACCCGCTGGCTCAACCGCTTCGCGGTGTTGCTGCTGGCCACGGCCGGCACCGTCGGCGGCGTGTACGGGGTGCGGCCGGCCCTGCTCGTCATCCTGACCGCCTCGCTCGTCCTGCAACTCGCGGTCCTTGCCCTGGCCGTGGCCGGCAGCGGCCTGCTCCGCTTCGAACGCAGCGGCTACTGGCTGCGACTTGGCTCGACCCTGATGCATCTGGGGCTGATCCTCTTCGTCCTCGACCTCTTCTTCTTCCGCCGACCCCTTCTCCACCTGGCCCTCTTCTGGACCACCACCGTGGCCACCACCGCAGGGATGCTCTGCTGTTTCTATGCCCAGCCCCTGGCCCGGCTGGTCCAGAAAAAAAAAGGGCCGCCGGCCCCCTGACCGCGCCCCCTTTTCTCCACATCCCTGCCCAGAGGAGCCGCCATGCACCGCGTCACCCCCTGCACCGACAGACTTGCTGACCAGAAACTCGCCCACACCCTCACCGCCGCAGCCGAGGCGGCCCTGGCCGCCGGGGCGATTCTAAGAGAGCGCTACGGCAAACCCCACCAGATCACCCACAAGGGCGCCATCGATCTGGTGACCGAGGCGGATCTCGCCGCCGAAACGGCGATCCTCGACCTGCTACGCCAACGCTGCCCGGCCATCGGCTTCCTCGCCGAGGAGTCGAGCATGCTCCCAGCGGCCATCCCCTCCGCGCCCATCTGGGTCATCGATCCCCTGGACGGCACCACCAACTTCGCCCATCACTTCCCGTGGTTCGCCACATCCATCGGCTACAGCGAGGGCGGCAGCCTCAAGGCCGGGGTGATCTATCAGCCGCTCCTGGACGAACTCTTCGTTGCGGCGCGGGGGGCTGGAGCCTGGCGCAACGGCGAGGCGATCCGGGTGTCGCCCGTCAGCCAGCTCGCCGAGTCGCTCTGCGCCACCGGCTTTCCGTACGATATCCGCAGGACAGTGGGCGAAGTGGTGGAAGCGCTGGCCACTGTCCTGCCGGCCACGCAAGGGGTGCGCCGGGCGGGCGCCGCGGCCCTGGATCTGGCCTACGTAGCCTGCGGCCGGCTGGACGGCTTCTGGGAGATCAACCTCAAACCCTGGGATACGGCGGCGGGAGTGGTGCTCGTCGAAGAGGCGGGCGGCAGACTCACCGATTTCGGCGGTGCGCCCCACTCGCCCCTGGGACGCGAGACCGTGGCCAGCAACGGGCGCATCCACGACGCCCTCATCGCGCTGCTCGACCGCCGCTAGCAGCAGCCGGCCTGCCCTCGCCGGCCTGGCCTTACCCCCCCCCGCCCTGCTGCTGCCGCAGCCGCGTCCCCAGGGCCATCTCCCGCTCCGCCTCGTCCGTCTGCCCCCTGGCTCCGTAGGCAATGCCCAGGTTGTAATGGGCCTCACCGTTGTCCGGCTCAAGTTCCACGGCCCGATTAAGCAAACGGATCGCCTCGTCCACCCTGCCGAGACTGAAGGCCGAGACGGCCCAGTTGAGATAGAGATCCGCCGAATCGACACCCAGATCGCGGGCTCGGACGAACATCGCCAGGGCACGGGCCGACTCCCCTTGGCTTTCGAAGAGTATCCCCTTGGTGATCAAGGCATCGGAGAGATCCGGGTCGAGCAATAGGGCCAGGTCGGTTTCGGCACTGGCGCGCGACAGGTCGCCCAACCGCCAGTAAGCGATGCCGAGATTTTCGTGGATGACGGCCACGGCGCTCACCTGGGCCGCCCCGCGACCGTCGGCACGGTTGCGCCCCTCCTGGGCGAGCCCGGCCAGCAGCGTCTTCTCGGCAAGCCGGTAGTCGTCCGCCCGCAGGTAGGCACGCCCCAGGTTGGCGTAGCCCCGCACCAGTTCCGGCGCCTTGGCCACCACGTCACGCCACAGGGTTACGCTGTTGGCCCACACCTCGTTGCGCTGACGGGTGAAGAAGACCAGACCGCAGACCGCCACCGCCAGGACGAACCGCGCCACGTGGCGCAGTTCCGGCCGTGGCAGCCTAAAGGCCGTGGCCACGAGGGCCAGAAAGAGGAACATGGTGGGCAGATAGAGCCGGTGCTCGAAGACGAGTTCGAGCGGGACCACCGTGGACTCAATGATCAGGTTGGCGAGGAACCAGACAATGGCAAAGGAGGCAAGGCGCTCACGCCGGAAAAGCACCACCGCAAGCCCCACCAGCCCCACCAGGCCGAGGACGGCGAAGACGGTGGCGGGCGGCGAGAAAAGGCCGCGGGAGATGACCATGTCATGGTTCAGGCTCAACCGGGAGGGCAGGGGCCAGGCGAGAAGCCCGAGATAGAGAAAGATCACCCGGGCCTCGGTGAGCAGTCGCTCGCCCATGGTGAAGTTGCGCAACCGATACCCGTCGAGGATGGCGGAGAAGAGGTCACGGCCCAGGAAGAGCAGGGCCGCCGCGGCAACCACCAGCAGGGCGGTCAGCCCGCCGGCCACCAGCCGCCGCCTCTGCTCCGCCGTCCCCTCGCTGAAAAAGTAAAATTCGTAGGCCACCACCATCACCGGCAGCATGGCGGCGTTCTCCTTGCTGGCCAGAGCCAGGAGCGCACTCACCAGCCCTGCGGCAAACCAGCCCCAACGGCGGCGGGGCGCCGCCGCCGTGCGGCCCCTGACGTAACAGCAGAGGGCCCCGAGGTAGAAGAGGGCGGACATGGAGGTCATCCGCTGGACGATATAGGTGACCCCGTTGGTCTGGAGCGGATGCGCGGCCCAAAGCAGAGCGGCCAGCAGGGCAATCTGCCGGCCGGTGCGCTGATGGCGGCCTTCAAAGACCGGCAGCGCCAGGGTGGAGACGGCCAGCCAGTAAAGACAGAGGGTTACCACCAGATGAATCAGCAGATTCACCAGATGAAAGCCGAAAACCGCCGGTCCGCCGAAGTAGAAGTTGATCGCAAAGGTAAGGTTAGGCAGGGGCCGGCTCACCAGACGACCACCCTGGACCGCCTTGAAGAGTTCCATAGGAGAAAGCGACCGGACCCGCAGAATATTGGCGTGGACGATGTTGGGCATATCGTCGAAGGTAAAGGGCACCTGGAAGGAATTGGCATAAGCGGCCACCACCACCGCCGTGGCAAGCAGGAGCACCAGCAACGGCCAGAGCCGGGTGGCGAGGGAAGGGGGGGGACTGTTTTCTGCCATGAGTATCCTCTTTATCGGGGTCGCGCCAAGTGAAGCCTTCCACGGGGCAGCAGGGCAAACCTTTGCCGAAGACCGTGAGCTGACGTCTTGCCGGGCGGAGGGGAAACCAGCCCGGCTCGGGGATTTGGACAAGGCTGTAATGAAATCCGCCGGCGTGAAAGCAGAGGCCTTTTCCCGCGCAATGGGGTACTATAAAGCGGCAAACGCTTCCTGGGTCAACCAAATTCCTTTCCCATTCCTGCGACGAGGACCGACGTGTCGGCTCAACCCCGCTCCGCCCGACTCTCCGCCCTGCTCTTCCTGCTTCTCGGCGTTCTTGCCTACAGCAATACCCTGCGGGTACCCTTCATCCTCGACGACACCTTCAACATCGTCGAGAATCCCGCCATCCGCCTGACCTCGTTTTCCGGCCCGGACCTGTGGCGAACGCTCACCGCCGAGCCCATGCCGACCCGCCCGCTCGCCTACCTCTCCTTTGCCCTCAACTACCTGGCCCACGGCTACTGGCTGCCGGGCTACCATCTGGTGAATCTGGCCATTCACATCGTGACCGGCTTCCTGCTCTACCTGCTCTTTGCCAAAACCCTTGCCCTGGCCGGGGCGACGGACGACACCGACCGCTTTCCCAATGCGGCCTTCTGGGCAGCGCTGCTGTGGCTGCTGCATCCGTTGCAGACCAACGGGGTCACCTATATCGTCCAGCGGATGACCTCCATGTCCGCCCTCTTCTACCTCACGGCCATGCTCTGCTACCTCGCCGGCCGCACCTCGGCCGCCCCAGGCCGCCGCCTGGGCTGGTATGCGGCCACCGGCCTGGCGGGTCTCGCCGCCCTGGCCAGCAAGGAGATCGCCGCCACCCTGCCGCTCACTCTCTTCCTCTACGAGTGGTACTTTCTGCAACACCTCGACCGCGCCTGGCTCAAGGCGCGGCTGCCGCTGCTGGCGGCCGTGGCGACCGCCTTTGCCCTGCTGGCCCTCTTCTTCCTGGGCGCCCACCCCCTGGCGACAATCCGCGCCACCTATGCCCACCGCTCCTTCACCCTGGGCGAACGGCTGCTCACCGAGCCCCGGGTGATCTTCCTCTACCTGGGGCTGCTTGGCCTGCCGCTTCCCTCCCGGCTCACCCTGGAACACGACATCGCCGTCTCCCACGCCCTCTTTACGCCTCCCACCACGGCCCTGGCCATCATCGGCCTCGCCGCCCTGGTGGTGGCCGCGGCGGGGATCAGACGCCGGCAACCGCTTCTCTCCTTTGCCATCGTCTGGTTCCTCGTCAATCTGGTCATCGAGTCGTCGGCCATCGGGCTCGAGCTGGTTTTCGAGCACCGGCTCTACCTGCCCACCATGTTCCTCTTCTTGGCGGCCGTCACATCCTGCCACCGCTGGTGCACCGCGCCCCGTCTTCGCCTGTTCCTTCTCGTCGCCCTCGCCACCACCCTCTGCCTCTGGACCTGGCAGCGCAATCAGGTCTGGACCGATCCCATTCGCTTCTGGAGCGACTGTGTGGCCAAGGCGCCCGCGAAGTCGCGGCCCCGCAACGAATTGGGCCTCGCCTACTACGACCAGGACCGGCTCACCGAGGCCCTGCCGCTTTTTGCCGAAGCGGCGCGGCTCGACCCGTCCAACGCCGACGCCTTCTACAACATGGCCAACGTCCTCTGCCGGACGGGCCGCTACCCCGAGGCGGCACCTGCCTACGTCGCCGCCCTGCGTCTGACCCCCACTGATCCCGATATCCACAACAACCTTGGCTATGTCCTGGAGCAACTGGGCCAGCGACGTCAGGCGTTCCGTCAATACCAACTCGCCCTCGAACTCGACCCCGGCCATCCCGAGGCCCGCCGCAATCTGCGGCGGCTGCTGGACCACTGAGCCGCACTCCAGGGGCACCGAAGCCCAGAGTTTCGGGTTGCTCGCTTCCCTGCTTTGAAGTCTGCGCTTTTCTGCCTCGCGGCACATCACCTCCCCCCTGAGGGAGCCTCCGACACGCGGCGCGAACGGCAAAGAGGCCCCTGCCCCCCGGCCCTACCAACCTTTTCTTGCCTTCCGCTCCGCGACCGGGTAAAGAAGAGGGCGGAAATTTCAGCGTTTACCGAAACACTTTACTTCCCGCCTCCCCCTGCCCATGCCACGACGCACGAAACCAGAACCGATCCCCCCGGGACTGCCGGTGCTGCGAAGCATCGCCATGGAACTCGGCCACAGCGAACCCGTGATCCCGGCCGGCCGCGACCCCTTTCGCCGCCCCATGTCGCAGAGCGAGTGGCTCGCCGCCGCGGCCGCCTTCCGGGCGAGTGCCGGCCATACCGACCGGCTCCGCTTCGCCTTTCTTGCCCAGGGCGTCCGCGAGGGGCTGCTGTGGACCGACGAGGTCATGGACCGCTACTGCGCCGCCACCTGCCCCCACTGCGATGACCCTTGCTGCAGCGCCGACGGCATCTACTACGACCGCGCCGATCTCCTCTACCTCATCGGCCTCGACGCCGACCTGCCCATGAGCCAGATCAGGGAACGGGCCGGCGCCCCCTGCCGTTATCTCGCCGCCGAAGGCTGCATCCTGCCCAGGATGTGCCGGCCCTTCATCTGTACCTGGTACCTCTGCGAACCCCAGATGGCCCTCCTTGAGGCAGAGCCCCTCCCCTTCCAGAAACAGTTCACCGCCATCATGCAGGCGGTACGCCGCTGCCGCCTCCAACTCCTCGCCCTCGCCGCCGCGGTTCCCGCCGACCGAAGGGCCTGATGGCGTCGCTGCCGCGCGGCCTCGGCGCTCACGACTCGGCGCGGTGAAAGAGAACGATGGCCGCGGCAATGGCCACCATGCCCGCCAATGCCGAAGGGCGCGGCGACTCGTCGGGGAGGAGCAGCCAGCTTAACCCCGCGCCACTCACCGGGATCAGGAATTTCCAGAGGTTGAGCTGGGTCACCCCCACCCCCGGCCGGCGCAGGAGAACGAACCAGAGGGAGAAGGCCACCGCCGAGAGCCCCGCCAGCCAGGCCAGAGCCCCGAAGTAGCTCAGGGGCAGTGCCGCCCAGACCGGCAACCCCTCAAGCGGTACCGACACCAGGAAAAGGAATAAGCCGCCCAGGAAGATCTGCGCCGAGGTGAGGAGGATGGGGTCCAGGCCCGGCGCCTCTTTCGCCACCAGGATATTGCCCATGGCGCTGCTCAGCGACGAGAGCAGGAGGAGCAGAATGCCGCCGCACTCGACAAGTCCGGCGGGCGAAACCCAGGGAGTACGGCCGAGACTCACCACGGCCACGCCAACGACTCCCAGGATGAGGCTCACGCCCCGCATCCGGGTGAGGGGTTCGTCGGTGAGGCGAAAGTGGACCACCAGGGCGGTGGTGAGCGGCGAAGCGCCGATGATGATGGCGGCGAGCGCCGCGGGCACCAAGGCGATGCCCAGGTAGAAGAGTCCGTAGAGGAGGAAGGTCTGGAAGAAGGCCACCTGGCCGACCAGTCGCCAGTGGCCGGCGAGCCCCGCGCCCCATGGCGTCCGGCGCCACCAGACCGGCACCAGGAGAAGGCCGCTCAACATGAAGCGGATACCGGCAAAGGAGAGCGGTGTCGTGGAGCGCAGGCCGATCTTGATGCCGACGAAGGCGGTGGACCAGAGAAGGCAGGCCAGGATGGCCAGCAGCGGAGTGCTCAGTCCGTCCGGCGAAACCGGTCGGGGCGCCTCAACCATGGTGAAGGCCGATCTTTTCGAACATGGCCACCATGCCCACCCCCAGGGTGTGGAGAAGCTCGACGCCCAGGTTGCGTTCGGCGGTGCGGTCGAAATAGACCCGCAGCCGTGAATCCAGATCGTCCTCGGGCCGCCAGTAACAGATCAGGATCGGCACCCTGGGCAGGGGCCGGAGCAGAATGGAGATGTCGGCGTCGAAATAGCGGGCCGTCTCGCGACCGCTGAAGATGCCCACCAGATCGGCGAAGAGGCCGGGCCGCCGATCGGCTAGCCGCTGCAGCGGCTCTTCGCAGCGCCGCCCGAAGAGCGGGCTCCAGGCGGGACCGCCGGCAAGATCCCGCATGGCCACCCACTCGCCGACGGGTACGAGCCCCGGGCTCTCCAGCAGGTAGTGGAGGAGCGGCACCGTCACCCAGGGATTGATATGACACTGGGAGGTTACCGCGCCGTCCGGAGCGATGCAGAAGTCCTTGCCCAGGCACTGCACCGCCACCCCGCCGGCCACCTGCCGGCCTCCCGCCGCCGCGGCCCGGGCCACGAGATCGATGCCCCCGATCCGGGCCTGCAACCTGGCCGCCGCCTCGTCCATGTTACGGTCCATGGAGGCCCGCTCGCCGCCGTCGCCCACCTCGGCCGCCGCCACCTCCGGCGCGAGATAGGGGCAGTCGGCCAACTGCCGCTCTCCTTTGAGCACCGCCGCGGCAAAGGCAAGGCAGGCCGGCAGATGACACTGCCGGCAGTTGGTCTGGGGCAGGAGACGGTAGATCTGGAGGGGGGTGGAAAAACGAGCCATGAGCTTCTTCAGGCTATGCCGGCCGGAGCGATGGCGCGGGACGTGCCAGAAAGGGGACGCACCTCGCCCACCGCCCAAAACCGCCGTGCCGCGGGGGCGCCCCGTTGGCAGCGCCCGCTAGTCGCCAGGGGCGGGGGAGGTGGAGCCCATGGTGGCGCCCTTCTGCACACTCAGGCCGCTGGCAAAGGTCGCCCAGTCAGGCAGGGAGATGTCGGGAATCCAGTCCCGCCAGCTCCGCTTGGGAGGATTGCCGGACTTGAGGGCGGTCAGCAGTTCCTTGGCCTTGCCATCCACCGTGGAGCCGGGATAGTTGGCGAGGAGATACTCGAGCCGCCCCTCGGCCTGGGGATACTCCTCGGTACGCACATAGAAGGCGGCCACGTACATCTCATGACGGGCAAGGAAATCCTGGGCCGCCTTGATCCGTGCCTTGGCCTCGCTGATGTAAGGGGCGGCCGGATAGGTACGCACCAGCCGCGAGAACGCCTGCACGGCGCTCACCGCCGCACTGGTGTCCCGGTCGATGGTGCCGATCTGCTGGTAAGAGCACATGCCGATCTGGAACATCACGTAGGGAATGGCCTCGTTGGTGGGGTGATTGTTCTCGAAATCCTCATAGAGGGGCCGGGCCGCCCCGTACTCGCCCATGAAGTACTGGCAGTCGGCCACTTTGAGATCGGCCAGCAGGCTGTAGCGGCTGAACGGATAGCGATCCCGCAGTTCCCCGAAGATCTTGAGGGCCTCGGAGTACTTGCCGTAGTTGTAGGCATCCATGGCCTGCATGACCATGCCGTCGGCAGATTCCGGCGCGGCCTTTTCCCCAAGCCCCACCCAGTTCATCACGTGGTCAAGGGTGCTACAGCCGGGCAGGGCAAAGAGGCCCAGGGCGAGAACAACGGCAGTGGCCACGGACAACAGGCGCGGCCTAGGGTTGGGGGTGCGGATCTTCATGGGCAGGGCACTTTTGTAGAGTAGGGTTAGTAGGGGGACTCAGCCGGAATGATGGAGGTATTCTTCGGCCGCCAGGACGGCCACCGCCCCTTCGCCGGCCGCGGTCACCACCTGACGCACCGCCTTGCTGCGGATGTCGCCCGCCGCCATCACCCCGGCGAGCCGGGTGCGCATCTCGCCATCGGTGGGGATGAAGCCCTGGGCGTCGGCACCGAGTTCGGCCAGGGGCAGCATGTCGTTGTTCGGCCGGGTTCCGATAAGCATGAACACCCCGGTGACGGGCAGGAACCGTTCCGTGCCGTCGTTGTGACGGATGTCGACCCCCTCCACCCCCTGGGCGCCGCCGCGCACGCGCTGCACCCGGCTGTCGAGGACAAAGGCGATCTTGGGGTTGGCAAACGCCTCTTCCTGGAGGATGCGGGTGGCCCGCAGCTCGTTGCGGCGGTGGATGACATGGACCTTGGCGGCAAAGCGGGTGAGAAAAATCGCCTCCTCCACCGCCGTGTTGCCGCCCCCCACCACCGCCACCTCCTGGCCACGGTAGAAGGGACCGTCGCAGGTGGCGCAATAGGAAACCCCACGGCCGGTGAACTCCTCCTCGCCGGGCACGCCCAACTGACGGGGCCGGGCACCGGTGGCGATGATCACCGCCCGGCAGGTAATATCGCCGCCGTCTTCGAGAACGAGCCGCTTCACCGGCCCGCCGAGTTCCATGGCGGTTACCGCGCCAAGCCGGGTCGCGAGGCCGAATCGTGCCGCCTGGGCCGCCATCTTGTCGATGAGTTCGAAGCCGGAGATCCCCTCGGGGAAGCCGGGATAGTTATCGACCCAGTCGGTGAGCAGCACCTGGCCGCCCACCGCGCCCTTCTCGATGAGCACCGCCCTGAGCATGGCCCGGGCCGCGTAGAGGCCGGCGGTGAGGCCGGCCGGCCCGCCACCGACGATGACCAGATCGTATGCCGCTGCCGACATGACGCCGGACCCCGCCCCTTACAGGGCCTTCTTGAGCATTGCCACCATCTGGGCCTTGCCCACCGCGCCGGTCACCTGTTCCACCACCTTGCCGCCCTTGAAGACGATGAGGGTGGGGATGGCGCGGATGCCAAACTTGCCCGGCGTGGCAGGGTTATCGTCGACGTTCATCTTGGCGACCACGGCCTTGCCGTCGAATTCGCCCGCTAATTCCTCGATCACCGGGCCAATGGCCTTGCAGGGGCCGCACCAGGGAGCCCAGAAGTCGAGCAGCACCGGCAGGTCGGACTTGAGTACCTGGGCGTCGAAATCACCATCACCAACATGCAAAACCTTGTCTCCTGCCATACAAATACGCTCCTTAAGATGAAAAGATACGGAAATCGGACCCACGCAAACCGCCGGATCCCCGGCCGGGAGGGGGAGGCAGGCCGTCGGGGACGCTGCCGCGGACGGTGCGCACAAAGAAGATACAGAGAATATGAATGACACAAAGTCTGTATCTTACCTGCTCTCCTGGCCCCTGACAACTGGAAATTTCCCGGCCGCTTCCCGCCGTCGGAGACGGGAAGCGGCCGGCGGCGGCGTAAGAGTTTTGACAGTATCGAACCGGCCATGCTATAGTGCCTGACTCTCCGTCCTGCCGGCAAACCGGCGGCGTCAAAGCGAAAGCAGCCCATACCAGAGTGGAGGATACGCGCCCCATGAACACCGAACGATCCCGCAACCTGTTCCAGAAAGCCCAGACCCTGATCCCCGGCGGCGTCAACAGCCCGGTGCGCGCCTGCAAGTCGGTTGCCTGCGACCCGCTCTTCGTGGCCCGCGCCGATGGTGCCAAGATATATGATGTGGACGGCAACGTCTTCATCGACTTTCTCGCCTCATGGGGGCCGATGATCCTCGGCCACAACCACCCGACGGTGGTGGCGGCTATCCAAGAGGCGCTCGCCCATGGCACCAGCTACGGCGCCCCCTGCCCGGCCGAGGTGGAATTGGCGGAACTGGTTTGCGAGGCGCTCCCTTCAGTGGAGCGGGTCCGTTTCGTGAGTTCAGGCACCGAGGCGACCATGAGCGCCGTACGGCTCGCCCGCGGCTACACCGGTCGCAAGATGGTGGTCAAGTTCGACGGCTGCTACCACGGCCATGCCGACAGCTTTCTGGTCAAGGCAGGCAGCGGCATCATCACACTGGGCATCCCCGGCAGCCCGGGAGTGCCCGACGACATCGTCAAGAACACCCTCTCCATCCCCTATAACGACGTCGTTACCCTGGAAAAGACCCTGCGGGATGCAAGTCTCGACATCGCCTGCGTGATCGTCGAGCCGGTGGCCGGCAACATGGGCGTGGTTCCGCCGGCCCCCGGATTCCTGGAAACCCTCCGGGCGCTCACCGCGGAGTTGGGCATCGTGCTCATCTTCGACGAGGTGATTACCGGCTTCCGGCTTGCTTACGGCGGCGCCCAGAGCTACTTCGGGATCATGCCCGACCTCACCTGTCTCGGCAAGATCATCGGCGGCGGGCTGCCGGTGGGCGCCTACGGCGGCAAGGCCGAAATCATGGCCAAGATCGCCCCCGAGGGCCCGGTCTACCAGGCGGGCACCCTTTCCGGCAACCCGCTGGCCATGGCTGCGGGGGCGGCCACCCTGAAGGCCCTTGCCGAACCCGGCTTCTACGATCGGCTTAACGCCAAGGCGGCCGCCTACGCCGACCGGCTCGCCGAGATCGCCGCCAAGCATCTGCCCGGCGCCACCACCCTGAACCGGGTGGGCTCGATGATGACCACCTTCTTCACCGCCGGACCGGTCACCGACTTCACCTCGGCGATGACCGCCGACACCGGGCGTTACGCAGCCTTCTATCGGGAGATGCTCGCGCAGGGCGTCTATCTGGCGCCGTCGCAGTTCGAGGCCGCCTTTATCTCCGCTGCGCAGCGCGAAGAAGACCTTGCGACGGCTCTGGAAAAAACTGAATGGTCATTCAAAAAATTGCCAAAATGACAAAAAAGCCGTTGACTTTGCCCGGGTGCCATGATACCACTCGAAACGATTTTCCGTTTACTCGGGACCGTTGCGCCCCAAGCATTACGGAGGACGGCCGGTGAGCAACAACCGCAAGGAAATCATGAGGTTGTTGAGCGACTTCAGCACCGTCGGGATGACCGTCGCCTTCTCGATTTTCATCGGTGTGGGCATCGGCTACTGGCTGGACAACAAGGTGTTCGAGGGGCGCACCGCCCCCTGGTTAACCCTGTTATTTCTGGCCTTCGGGGTGTTGGCGGCGTTCAAGAACCTCTACCTGATGAGCAGGAGAAAGGATCTCTAAGATGCAGGACGACGCCCTGTCCGACAGCATGCTGAAAAAGGTGCAGGTTCGTTGCTGGCTGCTGCTCGCTGCCATGAGTAGTGCCGGGCTGCTCTTCTTCTCCGGCCAGGCCGCCAAGTCCATTTTCATCGGCGGCTTCATCGTCACCGTGAGCTTTCGCTTCCTCAAACGCGATCTGACCGGACTCCTCCAGGGGCC
This sequence comes from Desulfobulbaceae bacterium UBA5121, assembly GCA_002414225.1. Taxonomy (GTDB): domain Bacteria; phylum Desulfobacterota; class Desulfobulbia; order Desulfobulbales; family UBA5123; genus UBA5123. The sequence goes on from DHYV01000042.1 coordinate 54,487, forward strand.
GCTCACCGCGGTTAAGGGACGCTTTTTCATCAAGTACTACGCTCGTTTCGCGTTGATGGCGCTGGTACTCTTCTTTCTTGTTCGGTACCGGATGGTCGACACCACCGCAATGCTGGTGGGGCTCTCCACGGTACTGATGAGTATCATCGCCACCACGGCCAGCGAAGCGAAAAAGATTTATTTCAGTGTCAAGGAGGCATCATAAGGCTCATGGAACATCCGATATTATTCATCTCGCTGCTGTTGGAGACCCTGGGAGCACCGGTTCCGCACACCATGGTCGGTGAAACCCTGGCGGCCAAGCTGTCCTCGCCGCACATGACCTACACCTGGCTGGTGATGGCATTCCTGATCCTGATGCCCAAGCTGACCTTGGGCAAGATGGAGATGATCCCGGGCAAGGGCCAAAACTTCTGGGAAGCGATCATCGACGGCCTGGAGGGCTTCATGGCCGACAACATGGGCAAGGACGGGGCCAAGATGATGTTCCCCATGCTTGCCACCTTTGCCTTCTACATCGTGGTGGCCAACATGGTGGGCCTGATGCCCGGCTTCATGTCCCCCACCTCCAACCTCAACGTCACCCTGGGCTGCACCCTGATCGTCTTCGTCACCACCCACATCCTGGGCCTCAAGTTCCACGGCGTCGGCTACATCAAGCACTTCCTCGGACCCATTCCCTGGCTCATCCCCCTGATGTTCCCCATCGAGGTGATCAGCCACCTGGCCCGTATCCTAAGCCTCTCCATCCGTCTTTTCGGTAACATCATGGCCAAGGAAACCCTGCTTGCCATTCTCTTCATGCTGGCCGGGGCCTACTTCGCGCCGCTGCCGATTCTCTGCCTGGGTGTTTTCGTCTCCATCGTCCAGGCCCTGGTCTTCGTGCTGCTGTCGATCCTCTACTTCTCGGCCGCCATGGAGCACGCCCACTAAGCAAACACCAGTTCGTTCGATATAGTAAGAAGAAGGCCAAACCAACCAACTTTTTTAGGAGGAAACACCAATGAATGAAGTAAACATCGCCCTTGTCTGTCTGGCCGCCGCTCTGTCCGTCGGCGTCGCCGCTCTCGGTTGCGGCATCGGTATGGGTTCCGGTATCGGCGGCGCCTGCTCCGGTATCGCCCGTAACCCCGAGGCATCCGGCAAGATCACCGTGACCATGATCATCGGTCTCGCCCTCATCGAGTCTCTGACCATTTACGGTCTGGTTATCTCCCTGATCCTGCTCTTCGCCAACCCGCTGCTGAAGTAGTTGCATCGGGTTGCCGGGCAGGCTCTTCAACGAGAGCCACACCGTCGACCGACTCTAAAGGCCGCAGGATGATTCCTGCGGCCTTTTTCTATTGGCGTGCTAAACTTTTTTGCGGCATGGTGGTCACACCGCACGCCGCCGCGCAGGACAACCCGTGACCCTTTTGTTTGTGGAGTACTGAACCGTGACGCAAAAACTCTTTCTGGTGAGCCTGGGCTGTGCCAAGAATCTGGTAGACTCCGAGGTGATGTTGGGACTCCTCAGCGACGCCGGCTATCACGTCTGCGACGCCCCCGAGGAGGCGGACCTTCTGCTGGTGAACACCTGCGGGTTCATCCAGCCGGCAGTGGAGGAGTCCATCGACGAGATTCTCGCCTTGGCCGAAGTAAAAAGAGAGGCGCCGGGAAAACGACTGGTGGTCACCGGCTGCCTGGTGCAGCGCTACGGCGAGGCACTGCGCGACGAGCTTCCCGAGGTGGACTGCTTTATCGGCACTGACGGGTTCCAGGGAATCCTCGGCCACCTGGCGGCCATCAACGGCAGTCGGTCGCTCAACGTCACCACGCCGTCCCGCTTCCTCATGAACCACGCCACCCCTCGGCGCCTTTCCACCCCACCCCACCGGGCCTTCCTCAAGATCACCGAGGGGTGCCGAAACCGCTGCTCCTACTGCATGATCCCCGCCATCCGGGGGGAACTCCGCAGCCGGGAGACGGCCGACATCGTCGCCGAGGCAGCGCGGCTGGGTGATGCCGGGGTCAGGGAACTCTGCCTCATCGGCCAGGATCTCACCGCTTACGGCATGGACCAGGGCCGCCCCCGGCTCGTGGAGCTTCTCAAACGGGTTCTCGCCGGCTGCACCGTCCCCTGGCTGCGGCTTCTCTACCTCCATCCCCAGCGGGTCGACCAGGAACTCATCGACCTGATGGCTGCCGAGCCGCGGCTCCTGCCCTACCTCGACATCCCCGTCCAGCACACCAGCGACCGGATCCTGAAATTAATGAACCGCCCTTACGGTCACGCCTATCTCGACGCACTGCTCACCCGGATCCGCGCCACCCTCCCCGGCATCGCCCTGCGCACCACCCTGATGGTGGGGTTCCCGGGCGAAACCGACGCCGAAGTCGATGCCATGGCCGACTTTCTCGCCCGCCAGCGCTTCGATCACGTGGGTATCTTCACTTACTCCAACGAAGAGGGGTGCGCGGCCGCCGACCTCCCCGACCATGTGGCACCAGAAGAGATGGAGGCGCGCCGCGACCGGCTGATGACAGTGCAGGCGGAAGTTTCACTCGCCAAGAATCAGGCACGGGTGGGGACCATCGAAGAGGTGCTGGTGGAGGGGGTGAGCGAGGAAACCGAGCTGCTGCTCGCCGGCCGGACCCGTTATCAGGCGCCGGAGATCGACGGCACCGTTTACATCAACGAGGGCCACTGCCAGGCCGGCGACTTGGTCCGGGTACGGATCACCGAGGCACACACCTATGATCTGGTGGGCGAAATCGTCTCCTGACGGAACGGCGCAAAAAAAATGCCGGCCGCCCCAACGGCGTCCGGCATGAGAAATCCGAGAAGGGGCCAGGTCTACCCGTTGACCCGCTCCTTGAGTTCCTTGCCAACTTTGAAGAAAGGCAACTTCTTGGGCGGAACCTTTATCTTGGCACCGGTCTTGGGGTTGCGGCCGAAATAGGAGTCGTAGGTCTTGACCACGAAACTGCCGAAGCCGCGGATCTCGATGGACTCGCCAGCGGTAAGCGCCTCAGTCATGGAATCAAGAATGGTGCCGGTGATCGCCCCTGCCTCGCGCAGCGGCAGATTCATCTCCTGGGCAAGCGCCTCGATCAGTTCAGACTTGTTCATCTCCCCTCCTCAGCAGAAATCCTCACTCCATGCAGGCGCTCTCAACCGGCCCACTCCAAGCAGATTCAAAATCACATTTGAATACAACTAGATGTGTAATATTAATCCGGGAATTCATCCCCTGTAAAGAGAATTTTTCCCTGAAAAAATAAGGTTTAGGTCATTTTTGGTAAGGAAACGGTACTTACCGAGTGGCAGATCACCCAGGCGAAGCCGCCCGTAGGCGATTCGTTGCAGGGCCAGCACCCGGTGGCCGATGGCCGCGAACATCTTGCGCACCTGACGCTTGCGCCCTTCGTGGATGGTGATTTCAAGCCGGGTCTGCCGCTCGCCGGCAGCAAGCACCCGGATGCGGGCCGGCCAGGTCCGACTGCCTTCGAGCATGATCCCCTTTTCGAGTTGGGCCAGCGCCGCTTGAGGCGGATTGCCCCGCACCGTGGCCACGTAAGTCTTGTTGACCTCGAAACGGGGATGGAGGATGCGCTGGGCGAGTTCGCCGTCATTGGTGAGCAGCAGCGCCCCTTCGGTGTCGTAATCGAGGCGGCCCACCGGAAAAACCCGGGCCGCGACCCCGGCGAGCAGGTCGGTGACGATCTTGCGGCCCTGGGGATCGGCCAGGGTGGAGAGGTAGCCGGTGGGCTTATTGAGCAGGACATAGACCTTCTCCTCAGCACCGGCCACCGGCCGGCCGCCGTACTCGATACGCTGGCGCGCCGGGTCCACCCGCACCCCCATATCGGTAACCACCCGGCCGTCCACCGTGACCTTGCCCTGACGGATCAGCTCCTCGGCGGCCCGCCGCGAGGCGATGCCGGCCCGAGCGAGGATCTTCTGCAGACGTTCTTCCATGTGGCAATGGCTCCGGCGCCGCAAGGCGGGCGAAAAAAAACCGGGGCCGGTTTCCCCTGGAGAAACCGGCCTCGGCAACAAGGGTCAAAAAGTGTCGCCCACGGCTCAGGCGGTGTAGTCGCCCCGGCGGAACTTGGCAGCCTCGAGATAGCTCACCGTGGCCACCCGTTCCACGAGCTGGCCCAACTGGTCGTCGGCAGGCAACTGGTTGCGCACCGACATCAGCCCCGCCACCCCTTCCTCCATGGCGTCGGCATAGGGAGCGAGGTCGGCGCCACTGACGTTGCCGTTGGCCAGAGCGGCGCCAAAGGCGTCCAGGGTGTCGAGGGCGCTCTCGGTAAGCGACAACCCTTCGATACGAAGGGATGGCGAAACAGCCGCAACCGGCGCCACCGAATCGATCAGCCCCGGCGCCCCGACGGGCGCAGCGGGCACAGCGCCCTGCTGTAGCTGCTGATCCAGCAGCTGCTGGAAATCGATGCCACCGCCGGCCGCACCCTTCGCCGTGGTGGTGGTATCCTTGCGAATACCGTTGGGACCGTAAAGCAGATCGTCAATCTTCATAACCAAACCCCTTACAGGACAGGATAAATATACATTCTACCTTACCTATTCGGAAAGAAAGGGGTCAAGCATTAATAAAATCCGCCCAGCACCGGCCCCTTCACCGTCAGCGGACGGGGAGCGGCTGCGCCATCTCCGCGTTCACCATTTCGGCCTCCGGCAGGGCCAAAAAGCTCCGCAGATCCTTGATAATTTTCATACCGTTCCCTTTTCCCGTTTATTCATGTGTGGTAAATATGCAAAAATGAATATCCAAATGGATCAGCCGCCGAGAAAAAGACGGTGATACTCGCCCTCAGCGAGATACTTGCCCATCAGGCGGGTCAGCAGGTCGAGCAGCTCCGCCACTTCGGCATCGTCGAGGCGGGGGATAAGGGTTTCGAGAAGCGCGTCGCTGGTGGCCCGCTGGAGAAATATCGCCAGCGACTGTTCATCCAGCTGCCGGTTGAGACCGAAACAGATAGCCGAGGCCGGCTGCGCCGCCTGACTGTGGGTACGGGACGCCATTACCATCAACACCTTGCGATAGATTCTACTTCATGAGTACAGCCACCATCCAGAGCGGCTGGCAGTCCGACGAATCAGGGTACGACATAACCAGTTCGCCGGAGATCATCCAGCAGACCCTGACCATGCTGAAAAGCAAGCGGATGTTTCTCATCCTGCTCCACAAGGGCTATCAGTCAGGGAGCACCGTTCTCGTCAACCGCACCGACCGCCACCTGCTCATCGACAAGCCGGTGGACTGGCCCGGCAAGGAAACGGTGATCCGGGTGGTCTTCCGGGATCCGGCCAAGCTGTGGAACCATTTTACCGTCAAGGTAGTGGGCGTCAAGGAGGACCTGCTCTACACCACCCTGCCGTTGAAGCTTTTCCGCCTCCAGCGCCGAGCCCACTTCAGGGTGGAAACCCCGCGCGACAGCCGGGTTTCCTTCCTCCACAAGGGCATACCCTGCGCGGAACTCGAGGTGTTCGACATCAGCGCCGGCGGCATGCAGGCATGCAGCCCGCACCGCCTGCCGCTTACCGGCGAGCGCGACCCCATCACCAACATCACCATCGACCTGCCGGCTTCCATGGACGTCGGCGACACCACCCTCTCCATCCGCAAGGGCGAGGTGGTACGCATCGCCCACAACGAGGAAAAGAACTACTACTGTTACGGCATCACCTTTTCCTACACCCAAAACGAAGAAGAGCTGCTCCTCCGCTACGTCCGCCAGCGGGAGCTGGAGCTGTTGCGCTCGGGCCTGTCGATCTAGCGAGGAGCCGCGGAAAACCTCACTTTCTTCACGACACCCGCAACCGCGGGATCGACGCTCCGATGGCCTTCTCTGGGCAAAGGGAGAAGCACCCTAGGCAAGAAACCGCCAGCGCACCTTGCGCTGCCGCGGGCCGTCGAACTCGCAAAAAAAGATCTTCTGCCAGGTTCCCAGGCTAAGCCGACCGGCCTCGACCAGCACGGTCACCGAACTGCCGCAGAGGGTGGCCATGAGATGGGCCGGCGAATTGCCTTCCAGATGCTGGTAGGCAAGATCCATGGGCACCATGCGGCGCAGGGCGGCGATGAGATCGGCCCGCACCGCCGGGTCGGCCCCCTCGTTGATGGTGAGCCCCGCCGTGGTATGGGGGTTAAAGAGATAACAGATGCCATCCGTCACCCCGGCGGTGGCCAGTTCCCGTTGCAGCCGGTCGGAGATGTCCACCAGTTCCATGGTCCGATTGGTTTGCACCGTAAACGTTCCCTGCATCGTGCCCCTCCTTCGCAAAAAATCCAGCCCTCTTGCTGCCAAATGCCTGGGGTATCGACTGAATCCGGGCGGCTTCACCCGCGGGGCGCAGGCGCCCCAAAAGTCGCCCAGCTATATTTACATATTCAGCCCCGCTGTCAAACTGATTATGACCCGGCGCCGCGGTGCGGACGGGTGGCAAAAGCGGCGGAATGTGGTATAGAGCAGTGTGCTTGTACCTGCGGCTGGCGCCAGAAGGGCAACGGCGCGGGTTCCGGAGCGGTTGGCCAGTGCCGCCGGCGGAGAACCGGCTCCGCCGTTTTCCCACCGGCGGCCCGCCGAGACATTTTCCCGCAGGAGGTGTAACCATGCTCGACGACGTTCTGCGACGATTGACTTGGCTCGGCCATGATGCCTTTCGTCTGACGGCCGGGCCGCTCACCATCTACTTCGACCCCTTCCGGCTGGCGGCCGGGGCGCCGGCCGCCGACCTCATCCTGGTGAGCCACGAGCACTACGACCACTGCTCGCCCGAGGATATCGTCAGGATCCAAAAGCCGGAGACGGTGATCGTCACCGAGCCCATGGCTGCGGCCAAACTCGGCGGCACCGTGAAAACCCTTGCCCCGGGGGAGCGCAGTGAGGTAAAGGGAGTCACCATCGAAGCGGTGGCCGCTTACAACACCAACAAAAAATTTCATCCCCGGGCCAACAACTGGCTGGGTTTCGTGGTGGAAGTGGGCGGGGTGCGCATCTACCACGCCGGCGACACCGACCACATTCCGGAGATGGCGAAGATCCGGGCGGACATCGCGCTGCTGCCGGTGGGCGGCACCTACACCATGACCACCGAGGAGGCGGTGGCCGCGGCACTTGCCATCAAACCGCAGGTGGCGGTCCCCATGCACTACGATACCTTGGTGGGGGACAGTGCCGACGCCGATCGCTTCGTCGCCGGCCTGGCCGGCAAGGTCCGGGCAGTGCGGCTGCCCCGGGCGGAACCGTAAAACGCAAATCGGCGGGCCGACGCGGCAAATGCTTCTGCCTCTGCCCGTTTTTCCTGCAATCGCGCGCCTGGCGCCCAACCCGATCCCGGCAACCCCCATGAGCTACTACCCCATCTGCCTCGACATCACCGACCGCCACTGCATCGTTATCGGCGGCGGCAGGGTTGCGGCCCGCAAGGCCCAGGGTCTGTTGGCCCATGGGGCCCGGGTGACGGTGATCAGCCCCCAACTCGACGGCGAACTCGCCCCTCTCGCCGAGGCGGGCCGCCTGGCCTGGCGGGCCCGGCCTTACCGCAAGGGCGACCTTGCCGATGCCTTCCTGGTCATCGCCGCCACCGACGATCCCGCAGTCCAGGAACGAATCCACGCCGAGGCCGAGGCAGGTAATATCCTGCTCAACGTTGCCGACGTGCCCAAGTGGTGCAACTTCATCCTGCCGGCCGCGGTCCGCCGCGGCGACTTCAGCCTCGCGGTCTCCACCGGCGGCAAGAGTCCGGCCCTGGCCAAACAGCTCCGCGAAGAGCTCGAAACCCAGTTCGGCGAGGAGTATGCCACCCTGCTCGTCGTGCTGGGCGCCCTGCGGCCCCTGGTACTCGCCCAGGGCCGGCCCCACTCCGACAACAAACTCGTCTTCGCTCGCCTCCTGCACCCCGACATGCCGTCCTGGCTCCGCGCCAACCGCTGGGACAAGCTCATCGGCCACTTCCGCAGCGTGCTCGGCGACGAGGTTTCCCTTGACTGCCTGACCGCCATTCAGGCACAATGCACCCCTCCTTCAGCCGGGAGCGTTCCCCATGAATGATCCGCTCTTCCTCGGAACCCTGACCCTCTATGCGGTGACCACAGCCGTCTATCTGGTCTTTTTCATCCGCCAGACCAAGCGGCTGCGCGACACGGCCCGCACCTTCCTGCTGGTGGCCGGCGTCGTGCACACCGTCTGCATTGCGGTGCGGTACTTCAAGGCAGGCCACACGCCGCTCACCAGCATGCACGAGACGATTTCCTTCTTCGCCTGGTCCATGACCTGGGCCTTCCTCTCCTTCCGCTGGCGGTACGAGGTAAAGAACTTCGGCGCCTTTGTCAGCCCGCTGATCACCGGCCTGATGGTGCTGGCCGCCCTCGCCTCCAACGAGATCCACGAACTGCAGCCGGCGCTGCAAAGCAGCTGGCTGCCGGTACACGCCTCGCTTGCCATCATGGCCAACGGCTTTCTGGCCCTGGCCTTCTGCGGCGGGCTGATGTACCTGCGCCAGGAACGCGAGATCAAGTACAAGCACTTCGGCTTCTTTTACAGCCGCCTGCCGTCGCTCGAGGCCCTCGACAACTTGAACTACCACTCGGTGGTGATCGGCTTCTGCCTGCTCACCGTGGGGATCATCACCGGTTCGCTCTGGGCCAAGCAGGCATGGGGCGCATACTGGCAGTGGGATCCCAAGGAAACCTGGTCGTTGATCACCTGGCTCATCTACGCCGCCCTCCTCCACCAGCGGCTCACCGTGGGCTGGCGGCGGCGACGGGCGGCGATCATGGCCATCATCGGCTTCAGCGCTGCCATGTTCACCCTCTGGGGGGTGTCGTACCTGTTGGAGGGGGTCCATTCCTATGTGGGCTGATGCCATCATGGCCATGGGGGTCAACCACAAGACCGCCCCGGTCGAAATCCGCGAAAAACTCACCTTTTCCGGCGACTGCCAGGCCACCGTCCGACAGCTCAAGGAGATTCCGGGCTGCGACGAGTGCTACTTCCTCTCCACCTGCAACCGGGTGGAAATCCTCTTCGTAAGCCGCGACCAGGAGAACACCGCCCGGGCGGTGCGGGATTTCCTGTTCAGCGCCGCGAACCTCAGCGATGCCGAGATCGGCCGCTATAGCTACTTCTACCAGGGCGAGCCGGCCATCGACCACCTCTTCCGGGTGTCGGCGAGCCTCGACTCGATGATCGTCGGCGAGCCGCAAATCCTGGGACAGCTCAAGCAGGCATACCGTGACGCCACGGAACAGAACTCCACCGGCACTATCCTGAACCGCCTTCTCCACAAGGCATTCTCGGTGGCCAAACGGGTACGCACCGAAACCAACATCGGCGGCGGCGCCGCCTCGATCAGCTTTGCCGCCGTGCAGCTGGCCCGCAAGATCTTCGGCGAACTCAAGGGCAAGCGGGTGATGCTGATCGGCGCTGGAGAGATGGCGGAACTCGCCGCCGAACATCTGGTCACCCAGGGGATCGACCACGTCACGGTAGCAAACCGGACCCTCGAACGGGCCGCCAACCTGGCCCGCAACTTCAACGGCAGCGCCATTTCTCTCGCCGAGGTGGTGGGCAAGCTTGAGGAGGTGGACATCGTCATCAGCTCCACCGGCGCCACCGACCTCATCCTGCGCCGCGACGACGTCAAGCCCCTGATGCGCCAACGCCGCAACCGGCCGCTCTTTCTCATCGACATCGCCGTGCCCCGCGACCTCGACCCCAAATTGAACGACCTCGAGAATATCTACCTCTACGACATCGACGATCTCAAAAACGTCGTCGAGGTCAACAAAAGCGAACGCGCCAAGGAGGCGGCCAGCGCGGAGCGCATCGTCGAGGAGGAGGTACTCAAATTCCAGCAGTGGCTTGAGAACATGGAGGTTGCCCCCACCATCACCGCCATCCGCCAGAAGGGCGAGACGATCAAGAACCAGGAACTCGCCAAGACCCTGGCCACCCTCGACCACCTGTCGGCCAAGGAAAAAAAAGCGGTGGAGGCCCTCGCCGCTTCCATCGTCAACAAGATGCTCCACGACCCGATGCTGAGCCTGAAGACCAACTGCCGGCCCGAGGAAAAACGCCAGAAGCTCGCCCTCACCCGCCAGCTCTTCAACCTGGACCAGACGGTCGGGGCACCACCGCCGGCCCGCGACGCCGGCGGCTGACCAACGGCCTCCCCCCGACCTTCCGGCCGCAGCCGGAAATTTGTTTGACAGAGGATGCTGGATATGGTTAGTATGCCGAGTTCATAAATGCTTATCGGACCGGCGGCGGCCGCCTTTCATTCTCCCACCCATCGAAGTCGAGGGGCCCGCGCCGTTTATTTTTTTTGAAGCAACACGCCAAAACACGGGCCATGGCGCCCGCGGCACAGCCCAGACGAGGACACCACCATGAGCAAACGTACTTTTCAGCCCAGCAATCTCAAACGCGCCCACAAGCACGGCTTCCGCGCCCGCATGAAGACCAAGTCCGGCCAGGCCGTCATCAACCGCCGCCGGGCTCGCGGCCGGGTGCGCCTCTCTGCCTAACCGGACCGGCGGCCTGCCGGCCGCCTGCACCACGCCCCGGCACTGCATCTGCGAGCGCATGAAGCCCTTTGCCCTGCCCAAGTCCGACCTGCTCACCAAACCCTGGGAGTACGAAGCGGTCTACCGGCGGGGCAATCGGCTGCGGGGCAAACAGTTCAGCCTGATCTGCCTGTCCGTCGCCGGGCCGGCCAACAGGCTGGGCATTAGCATCCACGGCATCAAAGGGGCCGTGAAACGGAACAGGATCAAACGGATTATCAGGGAGTTTTACCGGCTCAACCGGGCCGTCCTGCCAGCGGCCACGGACATGGTACTCACCGTCCGAAACGGTTTCAGGCCGGATTCGCCCGACGAGGTCAAGAAGGCGGTATTCGCACTGCTCAAGACGGCTGGCAGCCCTTCTCCTTCCCGTTAACGCTGCCATTCTCTCCACCCGGCACTCGGGCCGGCAATGCCCCTTCCGTCGGCATCACGCCGCTGCCGTCAGCCCTCTTGACGGCGCCCACACCGCCGCGGTTTCTTCCAGCCGCGCCTTGCCCCACAACTCTCTCCCTGGGCGAGGCGCACGCGCACGGTGGCCGGTCGCTTCTGACGCTCCGTTTCTTCCCGGCCCACACAGGGGATCGGTGATCATGAAACAGCTCTGCCTCGCGCTGATCAGATTTTACCAGCTCTTCCTCTCTCCTCTTTTTCCGCCCAACTGCCGTTTCAGCCCCACCTGCTCACAGTACGCCATTGACGCCATCACCCTGCACGGCCTGGGCCGGGGGCTTCTGCTCAGTCTGCGCCGTTTGTTACGCTGCCAGCCCTTCTGCTGCGGCGGCCACGATCCGGTCCCGCCGGTAACCGTTGTCCGCCAGGAACCGGCCGCCAGGAACCAACCTACCACCACCTAAGGGACCATCTCCATGGAAACCAAGCGAGCATTAATCGCCATCATTATCTCGATGATCATTCTGATCGCTTACCAGTATTTCGTGATGCCCAAACTCTCCCCGGAGCAGCAACAGGCCCAAGAAACGACGCAGACCACTCCCACGGCCGCCCCGGCGCCCTCTGCCGCCCCACCGGCCGCGGGGGCCACGCCGGTGGCCGCCGCCGAGCCGGCGGCCACGGCAGCCGACACGGCGGCAACCCTTGCCGCCAGCCACGATATCACTGTTGATACCGGCCTCTACCGGGCGGTTTTTTCCGAGGCCGGCGGCGGGTTAAGGAGCTTCACCCTTAAGAAGTACCGCCAGGAACTCGCCGCCGACTCACCACCCGTTGAGCTAATCACCACCAAACAGCCGGCTCGGCTCCCGCTCTTCTTCTCCTGGGGGGTGAAGCCCGAAGAGGCACGGGTGCCGCTCCTCGTCGCCGACCACACGGCCCTCACCACCAACGGCCAGGGCGACAAGGTGCTCACCATGCAGGGCGCCCTTCCTTCAGGGCTCGTCATTACCCGGACCCTGACCTTTTCCGACCAGGACTACCGGATTCGGCTGGCCATTGACGTCCACAACACCTCGGACCACCCCCTCACGGGGGCGCCGTATTTAAGCATGGTCAACCGTCAGCCCACCACCCCGCACAGCAGCCGTGTCTTCACCGGTGGTGCCGCCCTGGTCGATGGCTCGCTCACCGAGGTCAAATCCAAAGATCTGGCAGAAGCACCCAAGACCCTCACCGGTTCCATCAGCTGGGCCGCCTTTGAGACCACCTACTTCATGACCGGCGTCATCCCGGCCTCGCCCGCCGGCGCCACCCTGCTGCTGAGCGGCGACAAGGCGGAAACCGAGGTCACCACCGTGCTCTCCCAGACGGCAACGGCTATCCAGCCCCAGGCCCATCAACGCTACGAGTATACCGTTTTCTTCGGCCCCAAGCAGCTCGCGACCCTCAAGGCCGCGGACCACGACCTGGCCAAGATCGTTAACTTCGGCTGGTTCGACATCATGGCCAAGCCGACCCTCTACCTCCTGAACTTCCTCGACCGCTACGTCCACAACTACGGCTGGGCCATTATCCTGGTAACCATCATTATCAAACTGCTCTTCTGGCCCATCTCCCACAAGGGGATGAAATCCATGAAGACCATGCAAAAGATTCAACCCAAGATGGCCAAGCTGCGCGAGAAGTACAAGGATGATCAGCAGCGGCTCAACCAGGAAATGATGAAGCTCTACCAGACCTACAAGATCAACCCCCTGGGCGGCTGTCTGCCCATGCTGTTGCAAATCCCCGTTTTCTTCGCCCTTTACAAGGTGCTCCTCCAGACCATCGAACTGCGCCATGCGCCGTTTATGCTCTGGATTACCGATCTTTCGGCCCCGGACCGGTTGATGATCGGCTTCCACATTCCGTATCTGGGCGGCATTCCGGTGCTGACGCTCCTCATGGGAGCGAGCATGTTCCTGCAGCAGAAGATGACCCCCACCTCGGCCGACCCCACCCAGGCGAAGATGATGCTCTTCCTGCCGGTGGTCTTCACCTTCATGTTCCTCAACTTCGCCTCGGGCCTGGTGCTGTACTGGTTCCTCAACAACCTGCTGTCCATCCTCCAGCAGTACATCATCAACCGCCAGACCGCCGCCGAGGCATGAAAAGATCGTCCCGCGCCGACGATCAATGTCCCTAAACGACGCCGGCCGGCAACCCGAGACAGTAATACCGCCGGACGTCCCTGACCAGTTATGGAGGACCACTCGTGCCCCCCAAAATGGAATACCACGGCACCGATGTTGCCGAGGCGATCAAGAATGCCTGCGACAAACTCAACGTCAGCCAGGACCAGCTCGACATCGAGGTAAAAGCCACCGGCTCGGCCGGCATCTTCGGCCTCTGCCGCCGCAAGGCGACCATCCTGGTTTCGCTTCGGGAAGAGGCCGGCGATCCGGGAACACCGACCCCGCCGGTCACCGCTGCGGCCATGGCACCGGCCACGGCCGAGGCAGCAAACGAAACGACGCCGACCCCGGCCCCGGGAAAGGAACGCGCCAAGCCCAGACCCAAGGCCAAACGGCAGGAGCCACCTCGGGCCAATGCCCCGGCGGCAACGCTGGCCGAGGCGGAACAACCGGCCGCCAAGCAGCCGGAACGCCCCCTGCCCCCCGAGGCTGAGGAAATGGTCCGCCAGGATCTCAATCATCTCCTCGAACTCGCCGGACTCCCCTCCACAGTGGCCGTAAGCCAGGAGGGAGGCAAGCTGCGGGCACACATCAGCGGCGACCATACCGACGAGGTGGTCGGTCCAGCGGGCCAGACCCTGGACGCCATCCAGTACCTGCTCCGCAAGATGGCGAGCAAGAAGTTCGCCGAAAAGGTGCAGCTCACCCTGGATGCGGGCGACTTCCGTGAATCCCGCCTGCAGGAACTCGAAGAAACCGCGGTGCGGCTTGCCGCCGAGGTACGCGATACCGGCAAAACACAGAGCATTCCGGCCTTGAACCCGGCCGAGCGCCGCATCGTCCACATGGCACTCCAGAACGACACCACCATCCGCAGCCGCAGTGTGGGCGAGGGTCTGTTCAAGAAGATCCTCATCTACTTGCCTGGCAAAGGCCGCCGGCGCGGCGGCAAGAGCAGCGCCGGCCGCGCCGGCAACAAGCCCCGCAGCGCCACCAGCGGCGAGCAGGACAACGAATAACCCCCGCTGCGGGGGCGGTGGACCACCGCCGCCTCCCCCAAAACGAACCGGTATGCCCGCCCCTGCCTCCAATGAGCCCACCATTGCCGCCATTGCCACCCCGGCCGGCCCCGGCGGAATCGGCGTTATCCGCATCAGCGGCAGCGACGCCCACGCCATCCTCGCCCGGCTCTTTGTTCCCAGCCGGCCCGAGGCTGCGCCACAGAGCCACCGCCTCACCCACGGCTGGATCGTCGATCCCCTTCGCCACCTGCCGGTTGACGAGGTGCTCGCCGTACGCATGCGCGCCCCGGCAACCTATACCCGCGAGGATGTAGCCGAAATCCACTGCCACGGCAGCTATCTGGTGCTGGCCACCATCCTTGATCTGGTGCTCGCCGCCGGCGCTCAGGCCGCCACCGCCGGCGAATTCACCAAACGCGCCTTCCTAAACGGCCGCATCGATTTGAGCCGCGCCGAGGCAGTGGCGGAGCTTCTGGACGCAAAGACCAGGGAGGGCATGCAACTCGCGGTCAATCAGCTCAAGGGAGGGATCGCCGAGCAGGTGGGAGCGATCCGCGAGACGCTGATCGCCGCCCGGGCGGTCATTGAGGTGGCCATCGACTTTCCGGAAGACGACGTAGAGATCCTCCAGCCCGCCACCCTGGCCACCGAACTCCGGCAGGGGGTGGAAGCCCCTCTGACTCGACTCATCGCCAACGCCGAAGAGGGCGGCATCTTCCGAGACGGCATCTCGGTGGTGATCTTGGGGCGGCCCAACGTTGGCAAATCGAGCCTGCTCAACAGCCTGCTCCAAGAGGAACGGGCCATCGTCACCCCGGTGCCCGGCACCACCCGCGACACCATCGAGGAGTATCTCAACATCAAGGGGATGCCGGTGCGGATCATCGACACCGCCGGCATCCGGGAACATGCCGAGGAAATAGAGGAGATCGGCATCCAGCGGGCCCGGGAGAAGGTTGCCGGGGCCGATCTGGTGCTGCTGCTGGTGGACGCAAGCCTTACGCTCAGCGACGAGGATCGCCGTCTCGCTACCGGCCTTGGCGGCCGACCCTGCCTGGTGGTGGCCAACAAGATGGACATCGCCCCCGACCGCAAGGCCGCCCTGGCCGCGGCAGCCGCCGCATTCCCGATGGCCCCGCCGCCGGTGGCCATCTCGGCCAAGACCCGCAGCGGAATCAGTGATCTCGAAGAGGCGATCTTCGCCACCGTCACCGGTGGCGAATCCCTTCGCGACCCGGCCCACGCTTGTGTCCCCAACCTCCGCCACAAGGCGGCCCTCTCCAGGGCGCTCGCCGCCTGCCGGCTGGTCACCGCCGGACTCGACGAGGGGCGGTCCGCCGATCTGGTTTCCGTGGACCTCCAGGCGGCGCTCGACTACCTGGGCGACATCGTCGGCGAAACCACCACCGAGGATGTCCTCGACATGATCTTCTCGCGCTTCTGCATCGGCAAGTAGCCGGTCGCGACAGCCATCGCCAATTCGATAAAAGCCAGCCAGAACAGGAAGACCACCCGGCCTTCCTTACAGGCCGCCGCGAATCCGCTCGGGAAACACACGGCAGGGAAAAGCGCTACACGCCCCCCCCCCAGGAAATACGGCCATGCCCAAACGATGGGAAGGCCACGGAAGTTGCACTCCGCCGTCCGCCCCCAACGAAAGCAGGGGCCGCAAAAAAACAAAACCCGGTTGGGGGCGTGCCCCCAACCGGGTTTTGGCTGTTGTCGCATTACGCGGCCGCTTGGCGGCCGGTGGCATCGGCAGGGTTACCCTGCCGGCTCGCCGCCTTACTTGGCAGCAGGAGCAGCCGGTGCGGCAGGAGCAGCCGGCGCAGCGGCCGGTGCAGCAGCAGGAGCAGCCTGCTCACCAGCAGCAGGAGCAGGAGCGGCCTCCCCGGCAGGAGCAGGAGCGGCCTGCTCGGCCGGAGCAGGAGCGGCCTGCTCAGCAGGAGCCGGAGCGGCAGCCGGAGCAGGGGCCTCAGTGGTTTGCGCAACCGGTGCGACTGCAGCCGGCTCTTCCTGCTGCTTGCAGGCTACCAGGCTGGTACAGGTCAACAGGGCGGCGGCTACCAGTACAACAACTTTTTTGCTGGACAACATAATTGGTTTCTCCTCCAAAAAGAGTTTGTCCTATCCCGAGAGTGGGGCAAAAATCGTGGTGATGCTAACTCCGTTCGGCACTATCTGTAAAGAGAAATATTTCACCATGTGACAAATAAATAAATTGACTTTCCAATCAATCTTGCTCTCCCTTGGGATTCTAACCATAGCTGGCGACAGAGGCTGCCCGCATTCCACCTGAACAACTAGACAGTTGAAGGGTATTCTGGGGAAAAACCGTACAGCGTGGGGCAAATTTTCCTCCGCTCGTCACCCGGAAAGAAGAGAGCAGAAAAAAATTCTCCCTCAGAAAATCCGAGTAACTCGAGATTCCCAGGTGGGAACGAAATAAAGAAACCGGCCACCTGGAAAATCCAAGCGGCCGGTTCTATTAAGAAAAAAGTGGTGGAGGCGGCGGGAGTCGAACCCGCGAACAACCTTCCAAGCCTATAATATTATTGAATTTATTTTTTTCGAGGCCAACGCGTGGACAACGTCCGCTTTTTACCATGGTTAGCTAAACAGCGGTAACGGTAGTATCTATCCGGACGTGTAAGGTCTTTTTGATGGTGGCAAAGATAGCCGACAGATTGTCCATGTTGGGGTTGCCAGAAGCTGAAAGCATCCGATGAAGACTTTTACTCGGCTTGCGGACTTCCTCGGCCAGACGCTCAAAACCGACCGTTGCGTTTACCAAGTCACGCAAAATCAGCTTGGCCGTTGCGGAATCGCCGTCAAGCATCAAATCAATGGCCTCGTTCAGTAAGACATTTGCGAATTCGGGATCAGACTCAACCCGCCTCTTGATTGTCTCCTTGAAGTCTCTTGTAAGCGCCATGATGTTTCCCTCCTCTAACCGTTTAACTACTTCTTTTTCTGCTGGGCCTTACGGTCTTTGTACTCTCCCCACAGCTCCAATGCTCTGTCAATATCCTTTTGCTGCCCCTTCTTGGTTCCTCCGCCGAGGAGAATAATGAACCTGTTTCCTTCTTGACCGATATAGACCCTGTAGCCCGGTCCCCAATTCAAACGGTATTCACCAATCCCGCTGAACCACTTGACGTTGGAAAAATTCCCCTGCTCCATTTTGAGTATCGCGGTCGAAATCTTTGCCGCCGCGATGGTGTCCAGCCCCATGAACCACTCTTCGTAGGGACTGAAACCGTCTTCACGGATATACTCAACGACTTTGTAGCTCATACCCCACATGGTAACACATAAGTTACTATTCCATCAAGAGTGTTTTCCCTGCAACGATGCATAAAAGGCTTTCCAGGTGGGAACGTTCGCCATAACCGGCAGTGAAAAGCGGGGCGACGAAGGCGCGCCGCTTTTCACTATCCGCATTGATGGCGTTGTTTGGCGTTGCCTCAGCGGATACCCGAATACTCATTTTTAACAGCTCCGACAAAAGCCTTTATAGCGCTGGCCGATCTCAAGTGATGCACTCGCTTGCGTGTGGCCTGCTCTGCAACCAACTGCCGGTATTTGGGTGTCAATTTTTCATGACAGAGCCGAAGTACGCGATAGCTGTTCAATGAACCGCGCCAAATTGGGCTGTTCTCAGGCCACCCCTCGGGCGTGACGATTAGGCCCTTTACGAGACGCTTTGTCACCCAGACGTAATGCGTGAATATCGGTAGATCGACGTGGATTAACGTGTCAGCAGCCGAAAAACGTTCCCAGGCTGATGGCACGCAGCCGAACCCGTCAATGATCCACTCGTCTCCGCGTATGAGTTCGGCATGGATCTGAAGGTACTCATTGTGAGGCACCTCATCACCGCCAGGCTTGTATTTAATGGTGTCGAGTGAGTGCAGCGGCAAAAGGGTAATGCTGGCCAGTTGCCGAGCTAACGTTGATTTACCGCCGCCAGCGTTGCCGAAAACTGCAACTCGCCTCATTTCAGGCACCTTGCTCACTGATCTACTCTCCATGACGCCCAACGATAAGCTCACCGGCAGCAATGAAGCGCAGCGGAATTGCTGTCCGGTAGCGCTTTGTTATGTATTTTTTGCATTGACTTATTAGTTATATGGTCGCATTTTCTTGTCCAAATGTATTGCTTGTTGTCGGTGAAACAAAATTATCTCTGTTTTCCTCCAGTGTTGCTGCACTATTATAATCACCATCCGCCCTAAACCTGTTAATTTTCTGGTTAAATAACTGATATGCTTGCGTATAGGCATCTCCGGCGTTGGCCCCATCAATCAGTGCCTTGTCGATCTCTATGTCGCAATCACAAAATTCGATCTGACTTGCTATAATAAGTTTAAACGGTAACTTATAGCCGAAAAAAGCCTTTGCCCCTTTACTTACAAGATCTGCGCCTATTCCGGTAATGTACCCACAATTGCAAGCAAAGAAATGAAAGATCTTACTACCAGCTTGCCGATTGGTGACTTTCTCATTGATGACCTCGGGCAACGGATTGTCCTTTGGTGCCCACCCTGTCAGATAGGATGGTCGGCCATGCCCCGAAGCCGTACAATATGAGAGACTGGATTCATTAAGTTCCTTGCTAACCTTGTCTGGTACGTCATCAGCTCCAATTAATGACGATTGAAGATTCTTGTATTTGCTTGCCGTGACATAAGGATACAAACGTATCTTTCTTCTTTTGTAAATGATTTGTGTTGCCTGGTCATCATCTACGTTTGCATCTATGAGAAGAATACTCCCTGTTCCGGTAATATATCCTCCTGTCCCTTGGGACTGCTGGATGGCAACTGACTTCTCGTTCTCCACAGAAAGCATATAGTCTTTGGCAACCATTTCTTCTACTGCAAGTCCGGCCACCACGACTGCTCCGACAGCCAACACCGTACCACCAGATGCAACAACGGCAACAACCGCAACCGTCGTAACTGCTGCTACAGCAACCGCTGCCCAGAAATGACCCCATCCACTCCATGAAAGCATAACCATATTTCTAGACATTGAGTATGAAGTGACGAGATCATGATGCGAAGGTGGTCTGGAAAAGAGAGGCTCGAGCGTGTTGCGGGTGGTTTCAACAACATCGGCAATCGGGGCCGCCTGCAACTGGAAGTGGTATGATCTGTTGCTGTAAGCCGTTATCGTAATCTTCCAATCACCCGGTTCGGGATTTACCACCGCCAGAATGCCGAGGCTGTTACCTTTCATGAGAACATAAAGAGTATCGGTATTGGTGTCTTTTTGAAACTTTTTACCGGAAGGATCTTCAATAGTTAACGTTACATCATCAGGTACTAAAAAATTAAAGGAGTTATCGACAATACAGGCATAAAGCGACGTTGTTCCTTCCTTAATCGTAACAACTTGTCTTCTCGTTACCTCCTTCGGGTCAACAAGATCATTCTGCGGATTTTCTATCTGACAGAAGACATAGTTGTTTGCACCATAAGCCCACACACAATGAAAGACAGGAGCAAAGCTGATATTTCCATTTGCCTCAAGCCTGTTTCTGTATTGGGAATCATCATCCAGATCATAATTAAGTGACCAAAAACCAGCTAAATGGTCTTCTTGTCCGCTCAATCTTCCAAACATAACTAAAGCCAACTGATCCGCACTCAATGCACAGCTCCAAAATCCCACATTCATGACGATTCCGCAAAATTGATTATACGGCTCCTGCTGTTGTTGAGTGGCTCCGATCATCATCGGCAGTGAGTTGTTAATATTCAACGGAGTATTTTTATTGGAACGAGGTGTAACGCTGACGGCTTTCCCATCCACATAAATACTCAACTTCCCAGAAGCCCTGACTCCCGCAACAGCATGATGTTCTCCATCAAAGATATCTGTCGGAACAGAGTTAACTTCATAGAAACCGAATCCGTCATCGGTCGCAAATTTAATGACACCGTTATCCTTGATTACAAGTAGAAAACCGCCGTTCCCGGGGCCGCCTTCGGTTCCCTTTCTTGATATCACCGTCCCAGGTTTACTCGTTTGTACCATAGCCGACACGGTAAAATCACCAAGACCGACATCGTAGGCAGATATAGGTGGTGCCGTCAGATTACCTTGTGTCAATAGTTCAACACCAAATGCCGGATGGCTTGTGGCATTGACTATCCATGTCAAATCATCACATAAGGCAGTATACTGATCAATTACCCTTCCCTGCTGCATAACCAGCCATTGGGTCTTTTCGGTTGTGATTTGATGAAATTGTTTTTTTGCGGGAATAGTGGTGTAAAACAACAATGTTCCATCAGCATTCACCTTGTAGAGTTCCAGGTACATTGATAAATGGTTTATAAGATTAAAAGTTACTGTTTTGGATGACTCAAGCGATGGCAGGAAACCATCACCAAGCTCAACAAGGTTCCACTCAGTAAGACCCGGATAGGCATAATACCCGGAAAAAACTGTTCGTCCATCTTTGGCTAGAAAGTATTGCCCCTGATACGCGTCATAGGTAAAGGAACCGCCGGGTTTTATCTGCGTAATTTGAACCATATTTCCCTGGCTGTCGACTCCATAGATATCAACATCACTCGATCTCTTGTTCGATATACTGATAGTGTGCGTTTGGTTTGCTTGCCCAGTAAATTCCACCGGTCCATCTTGCGGTCTGGGATTTATCGAACCGCTGAAACTGCTTATCTCATAGCTACGGCTGAAAGTAATATTCCCTTTTGCTCTGGTTGTTTTAATATCCTGCCAGTCAAAATTAAGGTTATTGGACTGCGGGTTATAGTCAAAATCGATTCTTTGCCCTGCAATGTCGAGGGTGTCATTATTATGAACGATAAGCGGAGAAAAATAACTGCCCCACCAATGTGTTTCCGTATTGTAATACATAGCCCAGAACGAGAGCGGCATTCCTTGGTGCGTTCCGGTGTAGTTTTCCTCTTTCCCTGTGGATTGCAGGGTTATGGTTCCGGTAAACAGCGCATTTACATCATTAATTGAAAAAACGATATGGCCCTTGAGGATATCCGTTCCAATTTGACACCAGTCAAATGTCAAAGTATTGCTATATGCATCGTATTGGTATTCGATGCGGTCTCCCGCTATGGTAACTTCTCCCGTAGGGTGAACAACGAGTGGAGAAAGAGCAGAACCAAGAGAACCGGCCTGTGTGACATAATTTCCCATCCAGCAGGATAACGGTTTTCCTTGTATTGTGCCTGTAAAACTGACGGGACCATCTTGAGGTCGGGGATTAATCGACCCTGAGAAGCTATTGTCTCCGCTATTAAAAGTAATTGTGCCTTTTGCTATCGTTCCGGAAATGACCTGCCAGTCGAAGGTCATTTGGTTTTTGGCGGCATCGAATGTGTAGATAATTTCTATTCCTGCTATTGTTACACGTCCGTTCGGATAGACAATAAGCGGTGAAAAATAACCGTTCCACCAGTGCGTTTCTGTATTATATAATCCTGCGAATTTACATATGGGTAATATTGTTAAAGACATTACTGTTCCCCTTGTTTTTTAGCTTTTTCTACATCCTCTAATAGCATTTCAACTGCCCGCACGCCGTTCTTGATAAGTCCCTGGCCGATTGTTGTGTTCTTCGCAACCTCTTCAAGAGCGCGTTTCAGATCAATAAATTCATGCCCAACGAATAGGTCAGACCATTCTCCAGCCTTCCAACGCTCGACAACCAAATCAATTTTCTGCTTGCTATTGAGTTTTTTCAAAGGATTCAGTTGTCCCGTATTATCAATGATATCTTTCAGCAAAATGAGCTGCCCGGTATCTTTATGAAACCCGATAGGTCTTTCGTAATGTCCAGCCTTCTCTAATCTCTTCTTTAATGTATCCATAGCAAACTCCTATGTGTTAAATAGTCATACATAACGGCTGAAATAAGGGGCAAAAAGGGAACGTGCTTTTCAAAATTCACCAGAAACACCAGCGCGGCATAAGCCCAGTGGCCCGCGCCCCTTTTTGTCCCTCTTAATTTCCTGGTTGTGCATTTGTATACATTTATTTTATGTGGTTACGTACTCACATAACTTTTTCATTTCTGGCTCGATTGCCTTCATTACTTTCATTAGTTCCTCGATATGTTTTTTATCTACTTTGATTTTCACTTTTATCTGCAAAAAATTTCCAATTCTTTCTAGGCAGCCATATGCTTTTTGATAAAAAAATTTGGATTTTGCGTCTTCCTCTAATTTATTCTTGAGCAGCTCACGAAGAGTATGAGCTCTAGTCTTAATTGTCACAACCTTGTGAGCAATAAATGCATACGATTCTTTGTCGTCGATCGACTCATTTAATACAATTTGCCAATCGTTAACCAAGCCGGATAGTTGATGCTGAATTTCTGTTTGGTCCATATTCTTTATGTATGCACAACGGTTGCGATAACCTGAAAATTGGCCGTAGGCCAAATTTTCAGGTTTATTGCCTTGTTATGCAATTTCAATGCGATGAAAGTTTTTCCCCAAAACCTTCAAGCTTATTACTTTTAATATTGCCAAGAACATAAGACAATAATCGATTCCCATAAGGATCAACAGATGGACATGTTCGCTCAGGGCTTTTGACTATTTTGTAATGTGCAAGCAACTCGCCATTTTGCCGGTCAACAACAGAGTATTCTTTAACTTGTATGCCTATTTTTTTGTCATCATCATTTGTTATATCAATACAATTAAGCTCATAATGTGCTTCCGGCTTATCAACCTCTGTTCTGATTATAGGGTATCTACCGGCCCCTTTTTTAGGGGGAATAAGATCTCTTACATTCCTTGAATAGACTGGGATGTGATTTTTATCAAAATGACGCGTTTCAACAAAATCTAGATTTTCTTTCCACAACCACCATGCTTCATCCATTTTGCAGTTAGATAAATATAAACTTTTTGCATCATTTACCCTTTTGTAAATCGTAACAAGATTATCTTTGCACAAGTCGTTCAATCTACTTTCCATTTGGTTACTTTTCTGCCTTTCTATTTTTGATTTAGCCAACCGAGATGGAGTATCAATAACGTAAGAAACAGAAAATAACGCAAACAGTATTGAAACGTTCACCAATGGTGACAGTGAAATTATTTTTGCAAATCTATATTTTTCGAATCCATACAAAATCCAAGAACAAACTATAGACAAAATGCAAATTGGAGAAAAAGTAAATAAACATAAAAATACTATCCATGTTGCTACTTGTTGTTCTGATCCAGGGGCATCAAAAGCCATCACTGACATTAGCAACGGTATAAAGAGTGCGATTCCAAGCAAACCAAACACTACAGATGAAATTAGCAAAGTAGTTTTGGTTTTCAGCCTGCTAGTATCATCCATACTATTTTGATTGATTGTATGCATAACGGCTTTAATAAGCGGACCCATGAGTAGATTAGCAGCTACTTCGAAAGGATCAACGAGGTACAGACTACCCCATGCAACGGACGTTCTTGGGTTCCGCTTAATTTACTGGTTGGCCATCTATTCTTTTTTGCTGGTACTGTAGCCAAAGTCAATTTATACAGCATATACAAAAAAGCTATCCAGACAATATTCTTGGCTGCATATAGCAGGAACTACAGAAGCCAACAATTAAACCGTAAGCTTACTAATTGCTTCTCCATATTCAAATACAAAAAGGCGCCATTCAAAACGTTTGTTTTCCTTTTTTTCAGATGTTATTTTGATTCCTTCAAGCAGTGTACCTGTCATCGGCACTAATATCCCCAATACATCTGTCAAAACAGATGTCACCAGGTTTTTTGCTATTTTCTCAGGGGACAATGCCGCTTTCTCTATTGATATCCTCAAGTCTTCCACAATCTCTTTCTCAATAATTTTTTTGACATTGGCTTCTGGAATACTTGACAATTCGTCAATCTTAGAACGAAATTTATCTAAACTCCAATGGCAGCGAAGTTTTTCCATAGCAGAGAACAAATAGGTAAGGTCAATAACACCATCAGGTTTACGAAATGCATCTAACGTGAGAATAGGTAAGCTATGAGCTTCAAGCACACTATCTACTGTTTTTAAATGTTCATTCGCGGATGGTTCAACAGTGCCATTAGCAACAAACTTCAGGACATCAATTTCATTCGGCTTACAAACCAGCCTAGCCTCAAGGTTTTGCGATAAACATACAGCCGTATCCATCGAAGCCAAGACAGGGATGAAGTCTGGGTGGTCTGCAGCGAATGGTCCGGCAATTTTATACAGTGAAGAGATTAATTGATCTGAATTCTCTTGTGGGTAGACTTTTCTTAATAAATTCTCACCTCGCTCATAATTGTCACCGGAAGATTTAAGTATTTCTTCTGGAGCCATAAATCTCACTCCTAGACATGACCTGAGGTCGCCCAATAGCATATCCGATAATCCTTGTTCCTGGTTAGCCGGGACATATATGTCGTCAAAGAGAAGTGAGTATGGCAATAGATCGTTAATCATAGTAAGAATAGCTCGGTCTGCGTCTTCTTGGAGTACTTTATGAAAAGCCTCAAGAATCTCCGCAGAACCTCCGATTTGTCCACCTCTTGCAAACCAGCCAGAAATGCCTCCCCAATAATGGCTTCCAATTATTGCCTTTTCTTTATATTGGTTCATTGGATTTTAACCCCCTCATGGAAAATAGACAGTGTGTCACTGGCCAACTATATTATTATGCAGCGCTCGTTTTTCGTATGGTCCCTAACCAGCAAAGTGCCTTTGGTGCTCGAAAATCATCTAATTTGCCACATTATCGAGCATGCACAGCGCGATAATATAGCTAGGTTTATTGTTATCGAGCGCTCGATAACAATAAGGGGGGCTTATCCGTTACCCTTGCCAACTGCTACCCAGCTTTTTTTCATATTTTCCTGCGGTAGATATTTCGCTTACTGAGCGGAGCGAAGGTAGGCCGAAGGCCGTAAGAAATACGGCGGCCAACAACTTCCATTTCACGAACTATGACCGTGGAGGCCACTTGCAACCCTCCTCCCTTTTCCTCTTCCCGGAAAAGCGCATCTCGTAAAGCGCTGTAGGGATCGCCCCGGCCTATTGTGCGCTTAGCACGTCAAACCTTGTTGCGCCGGCTTGCTCTTTATGCCACTTTTTTTGATTATCTTTTCTCCATCTATGTGTCAATAAAATTAAACCCCTACGGATTGGCAGGATGCGTCGGCCATGCAGCCCCTTTCGCGCAAAAAGGACTGAAGTCAGGAACGGGCCGGATACTCGAAAAGATACTTTTACAGCTCCGGGCCAATTCTCGCTCTTGCGCTGTGCCACCGGCGCAGGGGCGGGGATTGGTCCGGAGCTGACGTGATGCATTCCTTATTACGAGGCCACCGCCACCATTAAACAGAAATCCATTGACGCAATAGTGCTCCCTGGGATATAAGTTTTTAAACACTTAATCTTGGAGACCCTGCCATGCCACTTCCCCCAGACAAAGCCATCCTTTCAGTGGCCATTGACGCCAAGGTCAAGGCCATGCTTGAGGACTACGCCGAGATGTTCGACCGGCCGCTGTCACAGCTTGCCCGAAACATGATCTACATCGCCCTGGACCAGTTCAAGCTGTTGAACAATGTCGGCGTTATCCCTGCCCTCAACATCTTCAAGGACCAAATCGAAAGGTTTGTCACTAACAAGAAGGTGAAGGACTACCTGCTGGTCATCAAGGACGAAAAGCCGGTGACCATCAGCGTGGTTATTGACGCCGAGGTCAAGGCGACCATTGAGGAGTACGCCGACTACCTGGGGCTTCCCCTCAACATCTTCGGCAGAAACTTGATTTACGTGGGGCTCGATCAATTCAGGATCTTGAATGCGCTCGGCTTTGGCAAACTTGAAAAGCTGGCAAAGGCATTCAAGGGCTTCATCGAATCATATCAGAAGGTTAGCAGTACAGAGCAAAAGCAGTAGTTCCCTATAAACAAGTCGGGCTCAACAAGCTGATTCCTCCCGCGAAGAAGATGTCAGCCAGTGAGCCCCCGCAGACACCACACAAGGAGGCATCTACATGCCCACACCTTACAGTGGGGGTGCGTCTTCTGTCAATCATCCCGACAGCGCCACCCCCGACCATCAGCATACCATCGTCCCCTCTTCTCATTCCTCTGAACCGGCAGGTTCCGAGATTGGCCCCGTTGTCCCTGGCGCTCCGGGTTTTGAAGCCCCACAAACCCGTATATCATGTGGGGCTATACTCGCCACCTCCGTCGATACCTTGAAACTCAGCCTGTATTTGGAATGGTCTTCCCTTGAGGTTTTCCAAAAGTTGCAGGTCGCAAAGGAACTGGCCCAAGAGCAAAATGTCGACTGCATGCCTATCGAGCTGTTCGGCCATTCCTGGAACGTTTCCCGTGCCGGTGTCCATGCCTATTCGTACCGGCTCGTCAGCGGTGACGTGCGGCTTATGCTCAGCCAACGGCAGGCAAACAGCGATTACCCCAACGCCATCTTGGAAATCGGCTCCATGTCCTGTTGGGCTCCTGGGTACATGGAAATCTACCAAGGAGTTATCCGGATGCTCGAAAGATGGGGCGGCATCTTGGCCAAGGAGCGTGTCTCAGAGGTCCACCTTTGCGCGGACGTGGTCGGACAATCGCTGAAAGACCTCCCCTGTACGGATGAAGATTATTGGATTACTCGCGCCCACCGATTCGCCGTGTTTCACAACCGGCGCAAGCTAACAGGCATCACCATCGGCAAGGGTGACATTATGCTTCGGGTGTATGACAAGGTTGCCGAGCTGGCCGCCAAGTCCACCCACAAGCAGGGATTCTTTGCCAACGCCTGGGGCCTGGAAACCTTCGATCAGACTGACGTAACCCGGTTTGAATTTCAGCTCCGGCGGAAGGTCATCACTCAGTTTCAACCGGGCATCAATACGGTCCAGGACCTCACCGACCACTTGCAGGCATTGTGGGATTACTGCGTAGGGGATTGGGCCAGGCTTACAGCCACAAAGGTTGACCGGGACCAAAGACACCAAGACCGGGCCGTTCTTCATTCCGTGTGGGATCAGCTTCGCGCGGCCATCTGGACCGGCAAGAAGATCTGCGAGCGCATACAAAGGCAGCTACAGGGAGACTTTGACCGGCTGTGCAAACAGGCCGCTGGCCTCTCTATGTCCATTGCCTCGTTCTGCGGCCTGCTGCCTGACGACGTTGACGGCATCGTTCAACACTCCCAAATGTATGTTGAACGGGAAATACGGCGAATATGGCGGGTCAAAGCCGAGTTCGTCAACCGGATGAGACGAAAAACGTGCCGGCTCGTTGACCCCCTGGTCAATGTTGCCGAAGTCACCCCCTTTTAGAGGTGTCGACCATGATGCGTTATGCCACCTGCTGGGCTGATATTTGGCACGCAGACGATCCGGATTACAAACCATTGCCGGTGAAGTGTGAGGATTGCGGTCAGATTACCGATGATTGGGCCGTTTTTGACGACAAGAAGGGCCTTGGGGTCTGCACTTCGTGCCTCGCAATCCGGTATGACCGTGTCCGTGATCAGCATCCTACGGACAGCGCCTTGTCCATCCTGCTCAAAAAGACGCGGCCCCTGTGATGTTGACTTCCGCCTGCTCACAGAATACGCTTTCCCCACATTCAGAAAGGGGGTTGTGTATGCGCGGGCGTATTTATTCGGACCAGAAGTGCCCCATCTGTGGCGGCGTATTTATCCAGGACGACAGGCGGCGGGGCCTCTTCTGCCCCGACCATCCCGCCCAGGAGGCAACAACACGCTTTCGGGTTCGTTTTGGCCGCAAGACTGCCCGACGTTTCGAGTCCTACCGGGAGGCCGAACGCTTCCTTGATGGGCTACGGTATGAGGTGGACAAAGGGGTTTACGATCCCCGCGACTATCAGCAGGGGAACCCGCTTGGTTTCGCCGTCCTGGCCGACAAGTGGCTGGCTGTGAAGGAAAAGGAACTCAAGCCCCGCTCCTTCGCCAACCTCCGGAACTACGTCAGCAAGGCAAAAGCCACGTGGGGCGGCACGAACATTAAGGTGATTGGCTACGGCGAGATTGAAGATTTCCTCTACGCCCAGGAAGTTTCCGACAAGACCCGGGCCAACATGAAATCTTGCCTGCACACCTTTTGGACCTGGCTACGGAAACGCAAGGTCATTACCCAAGCCCAGATGCCGGAGTTCCCGGAAGTCCACTTTGAACTTGGGTGGCGCCAGACCATCGACAAGGACACCCAACAGGCCATCATCGACGAAGTTTACCGGATCTCCCATCAGGTCAATCCCAAGATCTGGCTTGCCATCAAGTGGCTTTCCACTTACATCTCTATCCGCCCGGCCGAGCTGGTCAACATCACCGAAAAGGATATTGATCTTCAATCCGGCTTCCTCTTCATCCCCCACCCTAAAGAGAAACGGCCCAAGGTCGTTCCCCTCCTTGACGAGGATAGGGAACACCTTTCCACGTTGCCGCAAGGGCTGCCCAACCTGTTTTTCTTCCGTCACCCTGCCGGGATCAGTGGCGTTAAAGCCGGCGACCCCTTTGGGCCGCGCTACCTCTATAAGTGGTGGAAGAAGGCTTGCAACAACCTGGGCGTTGAAGGCGTGGACCTTTACGGCGGCACCCGGCACAGTACCGCCTTGGCCCTCCGTCAGGTAGCCACCCCGGAGCAGATTCGGCGCGCCACCATGCACAGCACCAACAAGGCTTTTGAACGGTATTTTCGGGTGGAGACGGACGAGGTTAAAGACGTGTACCAGCTGGCCCGCAGTGGACAACGCGTGGACAACCAAAAAAGGAAGAGGGAAACCGGCAAGTAACCGATTTCCCTCATAAAAGGTGGTGGAGGCGGCGGGAGTCGAACCCGCGTCCGAAAATACTCCACTTCAAACGTCTACATGCTTATTCCCGAGTAGCTGCTTATCGCGCCCGGCAACGCTCCGGGACAGAGTCTGCCGTGCGCTATCCCACCTTCAATTTCGCCTTAGGGCCGGCGGGCGGCTCCCTTTGGCTATCCCGCTAGTCGACGCCCATCCTGGTCCCGCAGGAACGGACCAGGGGGACGCTGGCTATGCAGCCAGAGCGTAAGAGTAGTCGTCTGCGACTATCTTTATGTTCCACCGTTTAACGAGCAGGTAGAAACCTCGGCATGCAGTCTGAGCTTCCGTATCCCCGTCGAATCCGTTTCGCCCCCCTTATTTTTTTATTGATGCTTGCTGATCGCCCGTTCCATTTCGCGATCAGATTCCTTCTTCTTGAGCGTGGCCCGCTTGTCATAGAGCTTCTTGCCGCGAGCGAGCCCCAAGGCCAGCTTGGCCTTGCCTGTCTTGGTAAAATAAATCTTCAGCGGCACCAGGGCAATGCCTTTCTCCTTGACCTTGCCGATCATCTTGCGGATTTCAGCCTTGGAGAGCAACAGCTTCCGGACCCGCAACGGCGCCGGGGCATCGTGAGTGGCGAAGGCATAGGGCGAGATGTGGACATTGAACAGGAAAATCTCGCCGTCCTTGATCTGGGCATAGCCCTCCTTGAGGTTGACTCGGCCGGCCCGAAGCGACTTGACCTCCGACCCCCTGAGCACCATGCCCGCCTCGATCACCTCGTCAATGAAGTAATCGTGGTAGGCCTTCTTGTTGGTGGCCACTATTTTATCAGACAACGCCTTTGCCATTTCTGTTCCGTGCATCCTTCGCGCCGTCTGGCGCCGCCCAGGCACTACCTGACCAACAGAAGAAAAAAAGGCCCTTGCCCTAATGAAACCGGACAAGGGACCGACTCACCGCGCATATTACCATACTCTTCAAAAAAATACGACCCCTCCCGTCTCAGCCGGCGCCGATTACCCGCAGTGCCTCCTCGTGGGTGGTCATGCCGGCCTTGACCTTGCGCCAGGCATCCTCACGCAGGGTGGACATCCCTTCAACCACCGCGGCCTGGCGCAGCTCAACCTCGGTGCAGCCGCCGGCAACCATCTGCCGCAGCCGATCTGACATGGCGAACACCTCGAAGACGGCACAGCGCCCCAGGTAACCGGTACCCCGGCACTGGCGGCAGCCCTTGCCGCGCCGGAGCCTGACCTCGCCCGTCTCCTCCACCGGCAGGCCATAGCCGCGGAGTGCCTCGCCGGCAATGGCAAACTCTTCGCTGCAGTGCGGACAGATGGTGCGCACCAGCCGCTGCGCCACTACCCCCAGCAGGGCCGAGGCGATGAGAAACGGCGGCAGCCCCAGATCGAGCAGCCGGTTCACGGAAGAAACCGCGTCGTTGGTATGCAGGGTTGAAAAAACCAAGTGACCGGTAAGGGCCGCCTGCGCGGCATGGGCCGCGGTTTCCAGGTCCCGGATCTCGCCGATCATGAT
>DHYV01000035.1 GCA_002414225.1 Desulfobulbaceae bacterium UBA5121
ACGCGCCCGCGGGGGGCGCGACAGTGCTTCTGCAAAACCTTGCAAACAAAGGATCGGATGCCGTTATTCCGCGAACCTCCTGCCGGCACACCGTATTTCCCCTTCGTGGAACCTAATCAGCCTGTTTATCTCCAAAAAATTCAGCAGATACGGCACCCGCGAACCTCCCGGCGATTTCCCGTGCGCTTACGGTTCGCGGCAGCGATCAGACAATGAGCGGCCCTTCCTGGTCAATTGCCGACTTTGCTCCCACATGTTCCACGCGATGCCGCCAGTTGGAGCCGAGAAAATAGAATCGTAGGCTATCCTCTGCCGGATCGATTTCCTCCAGTAGCCTCTGCCGAAATGTGGTCCACTGGGCCGGATCAACAATGCACTCGAAAACCGAGAACTGCACCCGCTGGCCATAATTTTTGCACGCCTTAGCCACACGCCGCAGCCGTTTCTGCCCGCCAGGCCCGGAAGTGGCGACGTCATAACTCACCAACACGAACATCTGAACACCTCACTTCCAGAGAAAGGGTGGATAGCCGTCGAGGTCACCGCGCACGTTTCGTGCCAGTAGCAACGCCTGGGCGAATGGCAACATGCCGATGGCCATTTTCTCGTCCAGGAAGGGATGGTTGATCTCCTCCTGCTTCCGTTTCTGATAGGCGACCAACACGGCCTTCCTGGTGTCGTCGTCCATGACTACGCCACCGGTTTCGGTCCGCCCGAAACCGGAAGTCTTCACCACCCCCAGGTTGATGAGGGTCAGAGCCAGTCGATCGGCAAGGATTGGCCGGAACTCCTCCATGAGATCCAGGGCAAGACTGGCTCGTCCAGGCCGATCCCGGTGCAGGAAGCCTACGGCCGGATCAAGGCCCACCGTTTCCAGGGCGCTCCGCACATCGTGCATGAGCAGGGTATAGAGGAAGGAAAGAAGGCAGTTTACCTTGTTCAAGGGCGGCCGCCGGCTTCGCTCCTGAAACCGAAAATCCTCCTTCTGCGCGGTGAGCAGGTGATCGAACACCCCGAAATAGCAGGAGGCAGCATCGCCCTCTATGCCGCGAAGGGCATCCAGGGAGTCTGCGGGCCAAAGCTGATCGAGAGAGAAACGAAGCTTGCCGACCGCCGTCTCCAGCATTCGGGCTCCCGGCTTATCGCCGTGATCCCGAATCGCCCGCTGGAGAACGCCTCGGCTGTTGGCAATCTTGCCAACCAGGAAGGAGCGGGCAAGGTCGGCGGAGCGGACCAGATCGTCCGCCCAACGGTATTGCTCCCGCCGCAGTAAAACATTACCACTGACCGGTCCTTGCACGCGGGCGAGGAATCGGCCGTTTTCGGTAAGAAAGCTCACCCCGACCCCACGCTCGGCGCAGAGTCCGAGCAAAAACGGGCTGCACGATACCTGGCCGAAGCAGACGATGCCGGAAAGAGTATGAATGGGCAGTTGGAGTCGTGTCTCTTTTTCCACACGCACCAACACGGTTTCGCCCTCCCGCGACAGATAGGCGCCCTGGGTGGTCACGTAGAGGGTGTTCAGAAGTTTTTTCATGGTGTCTCCGCTAGCATCCGCGAGAGATAGCGACTCACCTGCTTGCCTGCGCCGGCCACCTTGGGCAGGCAAAGCTGGATAAGCGAGCAGCTTTCACACTTTTTTTCGTATCGGACCGCCGGCGTATGCCCCGCGCGGACAAGCTCGTGCAGCCTGGTCGCCGCATCCTCCGTTTCCCGGCGCAGTGCCTCGTCAAAACGCACAACTTGCCGCCGGCGGTTCTTGCCGTAAAAGAGCGCCCCCTCCGGCACCGGGCCATGGAGCATCTCCTCAAGGCAGAGCGCCTGTGCGCAGAGCTGCACCCGGTCGCAGTTGTCCTTCTTGGCCCGACCGCGCTTGTATTCCACCGGGAAGGGTTGCCATGTCGTCTCCTCCTGGCGATGAAACTCCACCACGTCGGCCTTGCCGATCAGCCCCAGCCGCAGGGAACGCAGGGGCAAGCCGTATGCAATCCGGAGATTGCGTCGCGACTCTGCGCCGCCCCGCTCTGTTTTTTCATGAAGGATATTGCCCTCGGCCGTAAACCGGTTCTCTGCCCACAACTGCTCGACATGGATAAGCGCGCACTGCCGTTCGCAGAACAGCAGATGCTGGAGGGCAGAGAGGGGAAGGAGGTCGTCTTCGGAGTACATGGTGTTGTTGTTCTCCCGCTTACTCCACTAATGCTCCGTGCATGCTGACGTCGCAAAGCGCAGGCAAAGCGAGTCAACGATACTTTGCCAGTTTCGCCAGTAACTGCTCCCGCATTCGGGGCTTATCCTCGGGATAGAGCGAGACAATCCTTTTGCCCTGCTGTTGGTAGAGTTGCTTTTTCTTGAACATGCCGATCTTGTAATCGGCAAAATCCATCGGCTGCAGCGCGGCCACCGCTTCCGCCCCATCCGCCAGCTTGCCGATGGCCGAGGCTGCCAGCCGTCTGACATTGGCCACCGGCAACCGCGTGAACTCGGCCAGCTCCGGCAGGGCGGCCGGGTCGCCGGAGCTGCCCAGCGCCACCGCCCGCTCGCGGAACTGCTTTTCGAGTTTTTGGTCCATCAGAGCAGCTCGACGGATTCGACCCCAGCCGGCACCTTGTCGTTGGCAAAGAGCACCTCGTAATCGCCATAGGCACGGGCCGGCTTGGCCTCGTCCTTCTTCTTTACCTCGACCAGGTCGAAAAGCTTGTGCGCCGGGGCGTTGCCCAGGGTGGTATCGTGCTTGAAGACGATAAGCCTGCGGGCGTTCATCTTGCCGCGGGCGGCAGAGTGATCGTGGTCGAACATGTTGATGAGCGCCGCCCACAGCATCTCCAGGTCAGTGGCAGAAAACCCGGTCTGGGCGGCAAGGTGGGCGGAGATGTAGCCCTCGGCACGGTAGAGACCGTAGGGGACAATGGACTTGCGGCCCATGGTGCGGTTGTCGCCGCTCTGCTTTTCGGCCTCGGCTTCAGTGGCAACCGCCATACGGGTGATGCTCACATCGAGAGGCAATACCGGCCCAATGCTGCGGGCGAAGTTCAACTGCACCGGGCCGCGCACCTGGCCGCAGTTGACGTCGGTGGACATCACGGCGCCAAAGGTCCGGACATCGAAAAAATTGGAGCACATCCAGGCCCGCGCCTTTCCAACCTCGGCACCACTGCCTTTACGTTTCTTCTTCTTTCCTTCCTCGTCGGCCACCTCGGCGACGCCAACCGCATCGTGGGCCTCCTGGTGCAACTGGTTGAGAACCGCCTTCTCGCGGACATAGATCCGGTTGGGCGCCTGGTTGTTGTGAACGATTTCGACGAAGTTCCTGATCTTCCGTTTCAGGCAAACGTCGGTGACGATGCCGTGGCTGGTTTCGGGATCGACCCGGGGCATGTTGCCGGCGTCCGGGTCGCCGTTGGGGTTGCCGTTCTCGACATCAAAGAGGTAAACGAACTCATAGCGGTTGGTAATGGCGTTATCCATGGTAATAGCTCCTGTTTAGGCGTTTTTTTCTGATTTCGGGTAGAGGGCCTGGCGCTGCTGGTAGTAGCCGAGGGCGAAAAGCCCCTGCTGATCCAGGTTGAGATGGGCTGGGAACTCCTTGACCTCCAGGAGAATCTCTTCGATGTTCTTGTCGGAGACCCGGCCGTAATCGGCCTTCTGGATATGATGCTGCGCCAGCCGGATGAGCTGGGGAAAGACTGTTTTGGGGGTGGCGGACGCCGACCCGTAGTAACGATCCCGGATCGTCGTGTTGATGCCGGGCAGGGCGTCCCGCTGCACCTTTTCAAGGGCGGCAAAGAGCCGGCCCAATCGGTAGGCCACATCGGTGGATTCCTTGTTCAGTGCCATTTTGACCTCCATGGGGTTCTGTTTGGTGATTCGATATCTTCGCACCAGGCACGCCTTGATGAGCGCGGCCCGCAGGTAGTTGATGTTGTGATCGGCGCGGATGCGGTTGATGACCGCGGCAAGCAGGTTCTGCGGATAGGGGGTGCCGGTGAAGATCGCCCGCGCCACCCCGCCGCCCAACAGGGGCTGGATGTTTTCGCTCTTGCCCTGCAACGCCGTCTCCCGCAGCAGCCGCCACAGGCTGGGATACTCGGGGTCGGTGTCGAAACGCCGGTCGATGGCCAGGTCGCGAAAATGCTGGCCGACGTTCGCGGTGATCTCGGCCGTGGAACTGACCAGCCAGAACCGCACCGAAAGCCGAGCGGCGTTGGGGGAGAGGCCCAGGATGTGGAACTTCATTTCCTCATCGATTCCGGGCAGTTTTTTGCCGTCGCGCACCGCTTCGAGAAAATTGCGCAGCGCCTTGGTGTCACCCGGGTCATCGCCGGTGGCGACGGGATCAGCAAAAACGTTGCCCAGGAAATGCTCCAGAGGATTGTCCCGCTCGGACCAGAAGACAAAGGTGGTGTCGCCGGCTGAAACCTTCTGGCGGCTGTCGAAACGGAGCAGATGGTTCAGCGCCGTGGTGTAGGCAAAGGCGGCCTCCTCGCTTACCGGGGCGTTGAAATTCTGCTTCTTGCCGTATGACTCGAAGGCGGAAAGATTGAAGGAAACCAGGGCGGCGCCGCTCGACTGGGCGCCCCGCACCCCCTTGATGGCCGGATGAAGCCGCGCCACCGGGGCAACCTGGCCAGTAACCAGACAAGGGGCTTTGGTCGCCGAGCCGCTGTCGGCACCATAGGCCCGCCATGCCGCCCGGATCTTGGGCCGGTCGTGGAGGTACCGCCGCTCGCCGTCCAGTTGAAAAACCACGTTCTGCCCGGCCATCTCTTCCCAGAACATCAGCGCCTCGGCATCCGCCGGGTTCCAGGAATCAAGGAACCGGAGCAGCGCGATCATGCCCTCGTCGTCAAACCCGTCCCCGATGGCATGCTGCCGCTCCTTGAAGGCATCGAAGCACTGCCGGGCCCGTTCCGGATTTCCCTTGTTGTCGGCACCCAGGACGTAGCCGGTGTTGTCCCACAGGAAATTGGCCGCCACCCCGGCGGTCCGTTTCACCGCCTCTGGCACGATCAGTTCCCGCGGGGTCAGCTTCTTCCCTTCCCGGTTGCGGAGATCCACCGGACTTTGCACGAGTTTGCCGTTGGCATCGATCACTAGGACGAAGTGGATCTTCTGCTGGCTGTATCCGGGCAGCGGCACCCCGGCGGCGGGATCGTCGCTCAGCCGCTGGTAGTAATCGTTCAGGGCGGGCAGAATCATGCTCTGACCTCCTCGCTGGCAAAGGGCGGCACCTCGATGACGCCGTCCCGCAGCATGGCCCGGAAGAAGCCGGCCTCCATGTTGTTGGTGAAGTCGAGGTCATGGAGCATCCAGCCCAGGTGCTGTTCGCCGACGAGCTTCGAGGCCGGCACCTCGCCCTCCACCAGTTCAAAGCAGGCCGGAAACTCACGGCAGCCGAGATAGGGGTGATGGAAGCACTGACCCTTGCGCGCCCGGCGCTCGAAGATCTCCTTGTGCTTGGAGGTGTTGTTGTCCTCGGTTCCGGCGAACTCGAAATGGGCCTCGATAACATAGGCCACGTCCCGCAGAACCAGGGCGGCCCGCTGTTGCCGCTGCTCTTCGATAAAGAGGCCATCGGCACGGGAAGACATGACGCTCCCCACCTCGTTGCGCCGGATGTTATCGAAGCGGATGGGGTTGAGCACATGGATGCGGTCCACCACCCAACGGATGGCCGGCTTCCAGTAGATCGCCTCCAGGATACCCCGAGCCGCCGATGGCGTGAGCACGTCGTAACTCACCCGTTCCACCTTCATTTCCGGCCGGGTGAAACATGCATAATCGCCCCAGACCATAAGCTTAATTCCGTAGGACATTTGCTGTGCCTCCAACAGAGCTAAACAATTAAATTTTCCGCCTCGATAAACGCCTGTTTCCCCGAACAGAGTCCGATCTTCTCGCTATAACAGGACCTGTTGATCAGGATGTTGAACTGGTCCCGGAGCCGCTCCACATCACCATCGGCCCGAAGTTCGGCCAGGGCAAAGCGGGGGATCTGCACGGTATAGCGTTGCAGGCGGCGGCTATACGAACCAGGGTGTTCGGCATGGCACAGGGCATCGATCAACTCTTCCGCCTCGCTATTCCAGGGGATGATCACCGGCTCCATGACTGTTTCGATGAGCTTGAACTTAGCATCCACCTCGCGGAAGGGATAGTCGCCCCGCCGCGCCCCCTCTTCGAAGTCGCGCAGGATGCCGTGCTTGTCCAGATCTTGCGCCCGACGCCAGTAATGGCTCTGGAAGTATTCGCGCACCGCGGCAAGGGAAAGCGGATCTTCATGCCGTCGCAGCACCGGTTCGGCCGACTGGGCGGCTTGGCGGGCCGGGCCTGCGCTCACCCCTTCCTCCGGCTCGAAGACGAAAACCCGGCCTGGCTGCGGCAATCCCCCTTCCCGGTTACAGCGGCCGGCGGCCTGGGCAATGGAGTCGATGCCGGCCACGGAGCGGTAAACCACCGGAAAATCGATATCCACCCCGGCCTCGATGAGCTGGGTGCTGACTACCCGACAGGGCCTGCCTTCCTTGAGGGCTTGGCGAATCCGCGTCAAAACTTCCGAGCGGTGGGCCGGACACATCAGGCCGCTCAGGTGGTGGACGCCCTCCCCCCCTTTGTCGGCCAGCATTTCAAAAAGGCTGCGGGCATGGCGGCGGGTGTTGACTACGCAGAGCACCTGTTCTTGGCCGCCCAGCCGACCGACCAGTTCCGCATCCGTCGCCCTTCCCAAGTTGACGGTCCGGACCCTGGCAAGGGCCTCAAGGAGTTCCTGGGGGTTGTCGATAATCTCCCGCACATTCCGCAACCCTTGCGCAAATCCGTCTTCTTCCCGCAGCGCGGGCTGGGTAGCGGTGCAGAGCACCACCGTGGTCCGGTAGGCGGCCAATTCTCGGAGCACCTCCAGGCACGGCCGCAACAGTTCCACCGGCAGCATCTGCGCCTCGTCGAGGATGACCACACTGTTGGCGATATTGTGGATCCTGCGGCATCGAGAGGAACGGGTGCGAAAAAGGGATTCAAAGAACTGCACATTGGTGGTCACCACGATGGGCGCGTCCCAGTTTTCCGCGGCCAGTTTGCTGCGGCGGTCGTCCACGGGCGGCTCGTAGTTGCTGTGATGCTCCAGCACCGCCCCGTCGCCGAAGATGTTGCGGAGAACCATGGCGTTCTGTTCGATGATCGAGGTGTAGGGGATGACGTAGATCACCCGGTCAAGGCCATGCCGTAGGGCATGCCGCAGGGCAAAGGCCAGCGAAGAGAGAGTCTTCCCGCCACCGGTGGGCACGGTGAGGGAATAAAGCCCCTGGGCTTCCTCGGCGGCAGCGAGAGACTGCCGGAGGATGACGGCCCGGTGGCGGTTGACTTCCGACGGCTTGGCCTTCTGCTGCAGGGTCGCCAAATGAGTTTCAAGTTTCGGCAGCAAGGATGCCAGTGCGGGGTAACCCTTACGGAGTGCCGCCTTGGTGGGATCGATAAAACTCTCGGTGTCGAGAAAATCGGCATCCACCAGGCAGGAGTAGAGCATTCGGGTAAAAAAGGAAAACTGAAAGCCGTTTCGGTGTTCTTCAGGTTCAAACGGAAAATGGAGTTCGCCCTTGGCAGGCGGGTGCAGCACTTCATCCGCATAGGCCGCATAATCCGGCACCCTCTTCGCCAGCCGTTCTTCAAGGCAGGAATCGTTGTTGTCGCGACCGTTGGGCAACCCCGCATGGTGGCCGGCCAGCCCATAGGCGAGCAGCCTGCCGTAACCGCCGAGCACCGAAACCGCATGCTGGGCTCCGGCGGTGGCGTGATCCACCCTGCTGCCATCACCTTCCAGATAACGCTGGAACTCGGCAGCATACTTGCCCAAATCGTGCCACAAACCGGCCAGGTATCCCCACTCGCCGGCGGCAAAGACTTCGGCAAATCCCTGGGCCAACGCCGCGACATTCCGCAGGTGCTCCTCAAGCAGCTGCCATGCTTCCTTGGGCTGTCCCTCCAGACTGTGAGCGTAGAATCTCTCCATCGCCACTTCCCTCCCTCCTCACCCAAATCGAGTGCTCACCATACCCCCATCAGCTCCAGCCGGCTATCAGGAAAATCCCTTATTTTGCCAGGCCAATGAACGCAGCATACCGCCCCACCCCGGACAAATACTGTCCCAGGCCGATCTTTTTTTGTGAGGGTACGATTTCCCCTCCGTGGCGAGAGACAGGAGAAGGACGGTGGCGGCCGAGTCGGCGCCGGAGGAGAACACGCGGCTGCGCGGCAAAACATTACCTTAAAATTACAGCAATTTTATGCTTGCCTTGCCGCCGGAAGGTGTCATAATGTCAATTCAAATCATCGGAGAAGGTCAGAATATGTTCATCCTCCAAGCGTAGCAGCCCATGCCCATTGCCATCGACATCACCAAACAGATATCCAGCCGCCTCCTCAACGACAACATCCAAGTCTTTTCCCTGCGGAGCCTCCCTGCCGACCTTCTTGAGCCTTACGAAACCGGCCGGCAGCTGGCCGTCCTGATTCACGCCAACACCCTTCAC
The DNA here is from genome assembly GCA_002414225.1 of Desulfobulbaceae bacterium UBA5121. Classification (GTDB taxonomy): domain Bacteria; phylum Desulfobacterota; class Desulfobulbia; order Desulfobulbales; family UBA5123; genus UBA5123. Next base: position 8,526 of record DHYV01000035.1, read on the forward strand.
AGAGGGCAGGTCAGTATCCTGAACGACCGCCTTTTCTCGGTGGCCGCGCCCTCCCTGGAGGCCGCCGTCACCCTTGACGCCCATGTGCTGGTAACCCTGCCCTCCACCAATGCCAAACGCTACGTCATCCAGGCCAGGGTAACGAAGCAGGTGCAGGGTTTCTGCATCTTGCAGGTTCTGGATCCGCGTCTCCACCACCGCTGCCAGGCCGCTGACCATCACGGCCTCCAGTTCCGTCCGGTGCCCTACCAGACCGTTGACCGGCTCGCGGACGGCGAGATCCGGGTAGTGCGCACCAAAGCCGGCCTCGGCTCGAAGCGGCTCGTCAACGCGCTCCACCGCCACCCGGAAGCATCCCCTGCCGACTCGGCCACGGCCGCGGTTTCCATTATCGACACCCTCTTCGAGCGGGAGAGGGAAGAAGCGGCAGCGGAACAGATCGACCTTGAAAAAAAATGCATCTTCTCCGCAACCCTGACCAACATCTCCCAGGGCGGCCTCTGCCTCCACTTCTCCCCCAAGACCGACCGCAGCATGCTCAACCGCCTGCTCTACGTTGACCTGCGCTGCCCGCCGGCGCCGGCCGGTGCCGACCCGATGCCGCCCGCCATCATGGAGGTGCATGCCTTTGCCACGGTCCGCCGTCACAACCGCCGGGTGGACGGCGAACACGACAGCCTCCACCTGATGTTCCTCCACCACCTGCCCGAGGCGGTGGACACCTGCTGCTTCACTGCCATGGAAGAGCTGCTCTCCTGATTCGCCGCCCCCTCTGGCCATTGCCGGGCGAAGAGGGTATGATGGCTTGGAACCGACTGCCCACGGCGATGCCCCCCCTTCCCCTTGTCGCCAGTCCCCTGCCGGAGAACCCGCCCAATGGGCTGCTGCTTTAAACTCGGACCGGAACACGCGCCGCGCCAGCGGCCCTTGGTTCCCTTTGCCCTGGTGCTGCCGGTGCGCATCGTGGCCCTCGCCAGCCTGGTGGCAAGCTCCACCTACACCCTGCGCCACTTCCGTACCCTCTCCCCCCTGGCCGCCCTCATCCTCATCCTCCATCTGGTCGTCGTGGCCCGGGCCCTGGTCGAATGCCGACGCAGCGTTGCCGTCCATCGCGCTTGGGCAGAGCTGGAACAGCGCACCGAGAACGACAACGACTGACAGCCCGAATACCGTACCCAGACCCCAACAAACCACGTTCTTTTAGGAACTTGCCAGGGAGCAAAGCCCCGCCGTATCATAGAGTTAGCCCCGGGAAAGAGCGACAGAGGAGCCGCCATGGCCGTTACCGTCGACATCTCCAAACTGGTTACCACTCACCTGCACACCGACAACGTACAGGTCTTCTCCCTCCTCAGGCTACCGCCCCAGCTTTGCGACCGCTACGAGCAGGGACATCGCCAGGCGCTTCTCCTCTACGACGGCAGTCAGCACAAGGGCCGGATCCGCATCGCCGGCGACCACCATCTCGCCGTTACCCTGCCCAGCCAGGAAACCATCCCGGCGCCGGACAGCCACGTACTGGTGGCACTCACCACCGACACGGCCAAACGGTTCGTCATCCAGACAGTGGTTGAACGGCTGGACGGGGAGTTCTGCGTTCTCCGAGTGCTCGACCCGCGCCTCTATCCCCGCTATCCGGGCTGTGAAAACCATATCCTGCAGTTCCGCCCCGTCCCCTTCGAAACCGCCCGCATGCTCGCCAACGGCGAGATCCGATTGCTGCGCACCAAGATCGGCCTCGCCTCCAAACAGCTCGCCGAAGTCCTCAAGCACCACCAGCAGGAGAGCACCACCGTCACCCTCCTGGAGGAAAACGACGCGGCCCTGCCGGAGTCCCTTGCCAGCGGGACCGAGGCGGTTATCGACACCCTCTTTGAACAGGACCGCACACAGGTGGCGGAGGCTCAGCACGACCTACAGAAAAAGAGCCCGACGGTGGCCACCATGGCCGATATCTCCCTGGGCGGCATCTGCCTCAACTTTGTACGGAAATCTGACCGGAGCCTGGCCCACCGGCTGCTCTACGTGGACCTCCGCTGCCCGGCCGCACGGGCCGCTATCGCCCCGCTGGGCGCGGCCGGCACCTTGACCTTGCATCTCCAGACCTTTGTCGCCGTCCGCCATCACCAGCGGCCGGCCGAAGAGCCCCAGGACCACCTCCACCTCATGTTCCTCCACCAACTCCCCGAGGCGGTCGCCTACCACTTCCATGCCCCTGGCGGGCCAGCCAACGGCACCCCCTCTTTACCGTTGACAGCTGTCACGGCTTCGATGTAAGCAAGGCAGTATGGAAGGCAAACCCTACTTTCTCAACGTCAAGATTCTCCGCCAGATCCTCATCGCCGCCGACGACCTGATCCATTTCGCGGTGGCCGCCGCCCTCATGGTCTGCGCCGCCCTGATCCTTGGGCGCACCCTGCCCAACCTCTTCCATCCCGACACCGGCGCCATCCTCCACGTGCTCAACGACGTGCTGCTCGCCCTCATCGTCATGGAGCTGATGTGGCCCATTGTCCGCTTCCTGAAACGCAAGCCCTTTTCCTTAAGCCCCTTCCTCTATATCGGCATCATCTCGAGCACCCGCCGCATCCTGCTCATTGAGGCCGAGCACTCCATGCTCCCCCGACTCGAGGGTCATATCGCCGGCTGGGCCGAACTCTGGCCGGTGCTGGCCGAGCTGGGCGCCAACGTCGCAATCATCCTCATCCTCGCCCTGGCCCTGCGGCTGCTGGCAGACCGCGCCACGAGCGGCGACACCGACTGATCCTTCGCGCGCCTCGCCAAAATGATGATCCCCGCCGCGGCCACCGCCCTCTTTACCTACGGCACCCTGATGGAGGAGACGGTGATGACGGCGGTGACCGGCCGGTGTTTTGCCTGGCGGGAGGGAGAACTCGCGGGATACGTCCGGGAGGGAGTCGCGGGGGAGGTCTATCCGGGCATCAGGCCCCAAGCCGGGGCCGTCACCCGAGGCAGAATCTACCTGGGAGTCGATGCCGCGGCCCTGGCCCGGCTCGATGTCTTTGAGGGGGAACTGTACCGGCGGGAATGGCTGCCGGTACGAAGTGATACGGGAGAAGAACTCACCGCGGCGGTCTACGTCATGGCGCCTGAATTTTCCCACCGCCTCTCGGGACGGCCATGGGATCCGGCCCGGTTCCACGCCGAACACCTGGCGGAATTCCGGCGGGGATGCGAAGCAGGGCACTGCCGCGGCCGACGGCGGGAATGACCGGACACTGACGGCGCGGCGGGACGGCTGGCCCGGAGCTACGCCTTGTCCCAGCGGATGACGGCCCAGCGCACCGGGGTGCGGCGGCAGAGGGTCCAGCCGCCATCGTCACCGGGCCGCAGGCGATCGGCCAGGTAGCTGGCAAGCCCCGCCTCCTCGCCTGGCGCCAGGGGGTCGAGCATCCAGCGACAGGAGGCGACCGCCTCTTCCCGGTTCGCGAAATCCCGGCAGCGGTCAAGCTCGATGAAGTCGACCCGGGCGTTGATGCCCATCTGGTAGAGGATGTTGACGGTGTAGATGTAATCGGGGCCGGGCGCAAAGTCGCGGCCCACGGCGGCAAAGAGTTCAGGATCAAAGGGGCCGGCCCCCACCCGGTCGCTGACCACCACCCGCCGCGAGGCCCAGCGGTCGAGCTTGGCGAGCGCGCCGGCCAGATCGTCCACCGCGAGCGACCGCGACGCCACCGCCACCTCGTGGGGCTCGATCTGCCGCGCCAGCCAGTCGTCCTCCCAGGCGGCCCGCACCGTGCGGATGTTGGCCACCCCGGCCCTGGCCGCTTCCTCGGCCAGGGCGTGAAGCATGCCGGCCGAAAAATCCACCGCGGTCACCCGCCGCACCCGGGCCGCCAGCGGCACCGCCAGGGTACCGGGGCCGCAGCCCACATCAAGCACCGACCAGGCGGGATCGGCGTCGAGCAGGGCGAGGAACCGATCCACGTAGGCCGAGTGCATGTTGCGGCGGGGAAAGGAGGGGGCCCGCCCGGCCCCAACGCTCTTTTTTCGGCCCCGCCCGGGCTTGGGACGGCCCCCCCGCCCCCCCAGCGCGGTCCCGTCGAGGGGGTTGGAGTGCATTGGCCGGGGGG
>DHYV01000033.1:0-383 GCA_002414225.1 Desulfobulbaceae bacterium UBA5121
CTGGCCTGCTGCCTCAACATGTGTGGTGCGGTTCACTGTTCCGACATCGCCATCCTCGGCATTCATCGTAAGCCGCCGATGATCGATCACGACACCATCACCGCCGTCTGCGAGCTGCCCCTGGCCGTTGCCGCCTGCCCCCTGGGCGCGGTGAAGCCGGTCAAGGCCACCAACTCCCACGGTGAGGAGGTCAAGTCGGTGAAGGTTAACGCCGAGCGCTGTATGTTCTGCGGTAACTGCTACACCATGTGTCCCTCCATGCCGCTTGCCGATCCCGAGGGTGACGGTATCGCCATCCTGGTCGGCGGCAAGGTGTCCAACGCCAAATCGATGCCCAAGTTCTCCAAGCTGGTCATCCCCTTCCTGCCCAACAACCCGCCGCG
>DHYV01000033.1:453-12318 GCA_002414225.1 Desulfobulbaceae bacterium UBA5121
CAGTTCAAGTTCACAAGCCATATCAAATAACCTTTGCCAACAAGGAGAACGAACATGGCTTTAAGTAAGGAAGAACTGAAGGCAGCAATCCTTGAGAAGGCGTTGAAGGCTCCCAAGCCGCAGCTCTACGTCAAGGATTTCTATGAGTGTGATCCCGAATCCAAGCCTCGTGAGGTGAAGAACGCCGCCAACGAGCTGGTGAAGGAAGGTAAGATGGACTTCTGGTCCAGCGGCAGCACCACGATGTACGCCGCCAAGGGCCGGGCCAAGAACGAGGAGACCCGGGGCACCTGATCCCGTGGATCCAAAATGATATAAAAAAGCAGGGGTGGCTGTGCTGCCCCTGCTTTTTTTTGTTTGTAGATTCCTTGGCGTGGTCCGGTATGGGATGACCCTCGGTGGTGATCAAACAAAAAGCCCGGAGGTGTCGAAGCGCGACACCTCCGGGCTTTTTCTGTTGACCAGGATGGCCGGTGGTCAGCTCCGGCCGCTTACGCTCCGGCCGCGAGGGCCTCGGCCTTCGCCAGGTACTCCTGGGCGATTTTCTTGTGCTTGAAGTTGGCATGGATGGCCGCCACGGTGCGGTAGGCGTCGGCAGCGGCGCCGGGGTCGCCCTTCTTCAGGTAGAGTTCGGCGAGCAGTTCCAGAACCTCGACGGTGCCTTTGGGGCTGCGCGAGCCCTGGTAGTAGTCGACGAGATCGATATAGATGGCGCCGGCCTCGTCGTATTTCCCCATGCCGGCCTTGGCACGGGCGATCTTGCGGCGCAGACTGATCAGGCTCGACTGGTCCTCTTCCTTCTCGCAGATGGCGTACGCGGTGGCGATATGCTCCAGGGCCTGGGGGTATTCTTCGCGTTCGAGGCAGACGTCGGCCAGCTTGTCGGCGGCGTTGGCCATCCCGTGCTGGTCGCCGAGCTGGCGGTAGCCCATCATGGCGTTGTGAAAGGCATGGGCCGCGAAGGTGGTTTCGCCGTTCCTGAGAAAGTCGAGTCCGGTCTTGTAGTCGGCCTTGGCCTGTTCCTTCTCCTGGTTGTGCTCCTCGACTTCACTCATCTTGGGGATTTCATTGCTCACGTCGGTTCTCCTTGCGCTTGTTCGATCTGGGTCAGGGCCTCCCGGGCCAGGGCACCCACCGTGGTGGTGACCGGCAGGCCCTGGAAGTAGTAGCGGGCCGGCCGGGGGTCATCCAGGAGGGCGCGGATGCGGCTCAGTTTTTCGACGGCCTTGATGCGGCCGCAGAGCCGCAGCATGTTGCCGGCGAGGTCGGGGTCAGGGCTGTCCAGGTAATCGAAGAGGTTGTAGAAAGGGATGTTGCGGATCAGGTCGGGGCGGCCGGCGGCGATCTCGGCCATGGCCCACACCGTCTGGAGCCGGGTCGATTGGTGCCGGCTGTAGGGCAGCAGGTGGCGGGTGAAGGCGCCGAAGATGTCGGGCCGGCCGGCAACCACCGAGCCAATGGTTTCCACCAGGCCCCAGTTGGTGGCCGCGGAGTCGGCGCATGCCTCGAAGAGCCGGTGGAGCAAATCGCTCACGTGGCCTGGCTGCCGGGTGGCCAGCCGCGCGCATGCCTGGCCGGTCATGTAGGCGGTGAGCCAGCGGTTGTCCTCGCTGGGGTCGTAGAGGAGTCGCTGGAGGAAGCGCAGGGTGCGGATGTCGTCGAAGAGGATGTCCACCAGGCCATCGATGTCGCGGTTGACCACCAGCTCGGCGATCAACTGTTTGGTGGCACGCTTCTTCTGGCGTTTGGGGTCGCGCGCCGGCTCCACCGGCGGCGGAGTGAACCCCCCCTTGGCGCCGCCCTCGCCGGCCTGCGCCTTGGCTTCGACCCGGGCCTTGATTTCGGTAATGTTCTTGTGAAGCCGGACGAAATAGAGCACCCCGCGGATGATGCGGCCGTCCAGGTTGCCGGTTTCGATCACCTGATTGGTGGTTTCGTCGTACTTCTCGAGCCGGCCGGTGAGGTAATCCTCTTCGGGCAGCAACTCCCAGGCGAGATCCCAGTCGTCGTTGCAGGCATAGACCAGGGCCTCGACCATGGCCGAGCCGATGTTGAAGCCGGTGGGGTCGCAGGTGTAGACGGCACCGCATTCGCAGGTGCCGACGGTGAACTCGGTGAGCTTGCGCTGCTTGGGATCCTGGGGCCGACCCACCCGCTGGCCGCAGAAGACACACCAGGGTGGCACCTTGATGTCGGCGTTTTTCATGACCGGGCAAGCCCCTCGGCAATGGCCTCTTCAAAACGGGGGTCAACGGGAAAGCCCAGGGCCTTGGCCTTGTCGGCATGCCGGCGGGCCGCCTGGAAGTCAGCCTTGTAGTAGAGGGCAACCGCCAGGTTGTTCTGGGCCATGGAAAAGTCGGGGTCGAGTTCGACGGCCTTCTGGGCAACGGTAAGGGCCTGATCGAAGTTGCCGGCCATGATGTGGGCGGTGGTCAGGTTGACCCAGGTGGTGGCGAGCTTGGGATCGTGGCGGGTGGATTCCTCATAGGAGGCGATGGCCTTGTCGGCTTCGCCGCGCTGTTGCCAGATCAGGCCGATGTTGGCATGGGCCTGGGCCGACTCGGGGAGAATCTGTGCCGCCTTCTCGTTGGCTGCCAGGGCCTTGTCGAGGTCGCCCATTTCGAAGTAGAGGGCGCCCAGGTTGACGTGGGTTTCCACGGAGAGGGGGTCGAGTTCGATGGAGCGGACGAGTTCGCGCAGGGCCTCCTGCCGACGTCCGGCCTTGCGGTAAACCATGGCGAGGTTGTGATGCGCCAGGAGGGAGTCTGGATGCTCCGTGCATTTCTTTTCGAGTTCGGCGATGACCGCCTCGAGATTTTCCTCTGCTTGGTGCGACATGGGAGGTTCCTCAAAAGATAGTAGGTTTGGGCCGGTGAAACCGGCGGCCCGAAGGGATGACAGGGTTGGTGCGACCTTGAAACAGATAATCACGAAGGCTGCGCATGGCAAGGGTTGAGAATTTACCATATGGTCGCTTTTTCGTCAAAGATTGCTGGTGGGGAAACGACGGCGCGGTGACGTTCCTCCTGTGCCGTAACCCCCTGATTTTTGGGGAGAGCGTGGAGGGCGACACCGGCGATGGCCCGGGCCGGGCTGTAGAACAACGTCGTCAAGCAGCGGGTGATGCGGTATAGTGGGGACCGTATTCAAAATAACCGTTACACGCGGGAAGGAAGACAATGGCACAGGCTATGAAGACTGCAGCACCGCCGTCCCCTCCACGGGGCCTGGTGGTGGCCGGGACCGGTGGCGGCACCGGCAAGAGCGTGGTGGCGGTGGGGCTTGCCGCCGCACTGGCCAGGCGGGGCCTGCGGGTGACGCCCTTTAAAAAGGGGCCCGATTATATCGACGCCGGTTGGCTTGAAATGGCGGCCGGTGCTCCCTGTTACAACCTCGACCCCTACCTGATGAGCGAGGCGAACCTGCTGGCCAATTTCAGCCGCCATGCCGCAGGCGAGGTGGTGCTGGTGGAGGGCAACCGTGGCCTCTACGACGGGGTCGACGCCGAAGGCACGTACAGCAGCGCTGAACTGGCCGTGTTGCTGGGGCTGCCGGTGCTGCTGGTGGTCAACTGCACCAAGAGCACCCGTACGGTGGCGGCGCTGGTGCTGGGCTGCAAGCAGCTTGATCCCAGGGTGGATATCCGCGGCGTGGTCCTGAACCGGGTGGGTACCGCCCGACACGAGGCATTGGTGCGGGAGGCGGTGGAGCGCTATACCGGGATTCCGGTGGTGGGGGCGGTGCCGCGGCTCACCGATGTCTTCCCCCAGCGCCATCTTGGCGTCACCCCCTGTCCGGAGCATGACGGCGCCCAGGAGGCGGTGGCCGCCCTGGCCGATGCCGCGGAAGCCTACCTCGACATCGACGCCATCCTCGGCCTGCTGGCCGTCCCCGCGGTGGCGGTGGCCGGGGCGGGGGGAGGGCGGGTTGCCGTGGAGGCGGCCGAGCCGGTCCGGATCGGCGTCATCCGCGATGCCGCCTTCCAGTTCTACTATGCCGAGAACCTGGAGGCCCTGGAGGCGCAGGGCGCCGAGCTGGTGGCGATCAACTCCCTCACCGACCCGGAGCTGCCCGACATCGACGGCCTTTACATCGGCGGCGGTTTTCCCGAAACCAATGCCCGGTTTCTTGCCGCCAACCGTTCCTTCCGGCGGTCGGTGCGGGAGCGGGCCGCGGCCGGGCTGCCCATCTATGCCGAGTGCGGCGGGTTGATCTATCTGGGGGAGGCCATGGAACTCAATGGCGAGGAGTTCGATCTGGTGGGCATCTTTCCGGTGCGTTTCGGCCTTGAGCAAAAGCCCCAGGCCCATGGCTACACGGTGCTCACGGCGGACAACGACAACCCCTTCTACCCGGCCGGTACCGAGATCAAGGGCCATGAGTTCCGCTACAGCCGGATCACCGCCTGGCCCGGCGCAAGCCCGGATCTCGCCCTGAAGGTCAAGCGGGGGGTGGGGTTCATGGACCGCCGCGACGGCCTGGTGGCGAACAACGTCCTCGCCCTCTACACCCATGTCCATGCCGTGGGCACCCCGCAGTGGGCGCCGGCCCTGGTGGCCAAGGCCCGCGCGTGGCGCCGGGAACGAACAGCCGGGTGAGGAGCGGTCCAGACTGTAGCGGTTTAGGAAAATCGAAGATGGGCAAGCCGTTTCTTGAGCTAAGGACGCATCACCGCGTGTCTTAAAAAAGATGAAGCGGGCTTCGCTCCAGTCTGAAACTGTTCAGATGTGCCCCATCTTGGGACAGGTAAGTGTAGCGTAGCGGAGACTCCGAGCAGATCCGCGAGTCTACAGCAGCGCTATGCGAGCGGGGATGATCGTTCCAAGATGGGGTGCAGCTGGGCAGTTGTAATTTTTCAGGACGGGCCTAATGGGTGGTGTGGGTGCCTAATACCTTGGCGTTGATGGTCCGCTGGGTGGCCTCGTCGGGAGCCGGTTTCACCCAGTGGATGAACTCGGCCACCACCCGGGCAAAGGCGCCGTTGTCCTTTTGGCATTGGTCACAGATGGTGAGCGCATTGTCGCGGTACATGATCACCTTGCTGGCCGGGTCGCCGTTCTTGTCCACCGCCGCCATCTTGCGACAGCCGCAGTCGAGGCGCACCACCACCACGCCGATGCCGTCAGGGCTCCCTTCCAGGATGCCCTCGATCATGGCTTCCTCTGATTTTTCGGTGATCTGCTTGGCGGTCGGTTTCTGGGGTTGCTTCATGGGGTTCTCCCGTCCGGGTTGAAGAGGGGAATGAAAAAAGGCGGGCCGGCGCGGCCCTGCCGGAGAGCCCTACCTTAAAAGATCGGTCCGCGCAGGTCAACCGGATTCGCTGCCGTCGCCGTCCTTCCTTCCCCTTCGGCGGTCGACGGAAGGGGACGCTGTCGGTTTTTTTTATTGACAAAAAAACGGGGGTCAATTAGAGGAAAAGTGTTTTGGGTGAGAGGACGAGACGGCCGGCAGAGAAAAAGCGGGCCATGCCCCTGGCGCCCATTTCCGCCGTGGACCGGTGATTCCGGTTTGGAGGTTGCCGCGGCGGCGGCATGGTTAACTGTGTGGTGGACCTGGGTCTACAACGACTTATTCAGCTTCATCATTTTTGGCTAATTTTTATTCATTTGGAGGTCGGATTATGTGGCAGATCGAAGTTGACAAAGATAAGTGCTCCGGCGATGAGGAATGCGTAAACGCTTGCCCCGCGCAGGTTTACGAGATGGTGGACGGTAAGTCCGAACCGGTAAACGCCGACGAGTGCCTGGGCTGCGAGACCTGTGTTGAGGTTTGCCCCGAAGGCGCCATCAAGGTCGAAGAGGTCTAATTCGGTTCTCCCGAGTTACCTCCGGTGCGTATAGGCCTGTCTCCCCCGCGTGGAGGCGGGCCTATCTTATTTGGTATCCCCCGGAAACGGCTCCTTTGTCCCCCGGCATCGTTGCCTGGTCGCCGAAAGTGCCTGCGCCCGTCCCGCCTCCCTGATTCGTTCGAGGCGGTGGCCGCTCGGCGTTGGCTTTTCGGCCCTCTTGCGTCTTGTCCCGGCAAGAAGATCCCGTTTCCAACTGGGACACTGTTTGACGGTTTCCGACAACCGTCGGCGCGCGCGGTCACTCCCCCCCCTGATGGTAACGCTGGCGGGAGGGTGGCCGGGCTGCGGAAGGAGAGGTCGATGTTCAAGCCGGCGGTGTCGTCCCGTTCGCTGTTGTTGACCGCCGCCCTTTTCTGGAGCGGTATCGGTCTGATGTTGCTGGGCCGGGGCTGGTTCCTGGCCGGGCAGAGAGCCTGGCTGCCGCTGCTGGTGGCGGTGGCGGTCGGCACGGCCAAGTCTCGCCTGGTGCTGGATCGGGCCGCCCGGCGCAATCTTGCCCGGATTCTGCTCCTGCCCGATCGCAGCTGCATCGGGTCGATCTACTCGTGGAGGATGTGGGGGCTGGTGGTGTTGATGATGGTCATGGGCCGTCTGCTGCGCATGTCGCCGGTACCGCGGGTGTACGTGGGCGGCCTGCTGATGGCCATCGGCTGGGCACTGCTCTTGTCCAGCCGACTGGTCTGGGCCGGCTGGCGCGATTGCGGTTTGCCGGTGTGACGCGGGTGCCGCTGGTTTGCCGCGGCTCGGAGAAAATGGAGAAGGGGCTCATGTCGACTGGTTCGCTGAACAGGGTGGAGATCGATCTCGCCGCCCTGCGTCATAACCTCGGGGTGATTCGTTCCCGGCTGGCGCCGACGGTGCGGCTGATGGCGGTGGTCAAGGCCGATGCCTATGGTCACGGCCTGGTGCCGGTTGTCCGCGCGCTGGCCGCCCGCGGGGTGGACACCTTCGCGGTGGCCGAGGTGGAAGAGGGGGTCCGGTTGCGCGAGGCCGGGGTGACGGGAGAAATCGTCGTCCTGGTGGGCGCGGTGCCGGAGTTCTTCCCCGACCTCGTCGCCCACGGCCTGACCCCGGTACTCTACGAGCCGGGTGGCCTGGACCGCCTCTCGGCCCTGGCCGTGGCCGCCGGGGTCACGGTCAAGGTCCATCTCAAGGTGGACGTCGGCATGGGGCGCTTCGGGATCATGCCCCAGGAGGCCGCCGCCTTTGCCGCGGCGGTGGCGGGCCGGCCCGGCCTGGCCCTGGCCGGGGTATTGAGCCACCTGCCCATGGCCGATGGCGCCGGGCCTGAAACCGAGCGGCAGCTCGCCGGTTTCGAGGCCATGCTCGCCGGACTCGGTGACCCGCGGTCTGACGCCGGCCACCTTCGCCACATCGCCAACTCCGCCGCTCTTTTCCGGACCCCGGCCGCCCACTTCGACATGGTGCGTCCGGGGATTACCCTCTACGGCTGCGCGCCGGTTGCCGGTGAGGCGGCCCGCCTTGGGCTGCGGCCGGTGATGCGGTTCGTGAGCCGGGTGATGGAACTCAAGGAGGTGCCGGCCGGCTATGGCATCAGTTACAGCCACACCTTCGTCACCCGGCGGCCGAGCCGGCTGGCGGTGCTGCCGGTGGGCTACGATCACGGCTACCTGCGCCGCCTTTCCAATCGCGGCGCGGTCCTCATCCGCGGCCAGCGGGCGCCGCTCTGCGGCAATGTCTGCATGAGCGCCTGCGTGGTCGATGTCACCGACCTCGCCGGGGTGGCGGTGGGCGACGAGGTGGTACTCCTGGGCAGCCAGGGCGGGGCGGGCATCGACGCCGACGAGGTTGCGGGCTGGCTTGACACCATCAGTTACGAGGTGCTCTGTCTCTTCGGCAACTGTAATCAAAGGGTCTACGTGGGCGAGTCCCAAACTTAAAATTTCAAATCGATTCAGGATATTTCGATGATCAAGGCGCGTCTGCGGGAAGTGTTGAACAACTGTTTCACCGTCGGAGTGGAAAAGGGCTACTGGAGTGACGCCGCGGCCGGCGACTACAACCTGGAGGTGCCCAAGAACCCGGCCCACGGCGATTTCTCCACCAACCTGGCCATGGTGATGGCCGGCAAGGAGCGCAGGAATCCCCGCGAGCTTGCTGGCCGTCTGGTGGAGCTGCTGGGGGGGTGTCCCGAGCTGGTGGAGCGGGTCGAGATCGCCGGCCCAGGTTTTGTCAACATCGTGGTGCCGACCGCGGTCTGGCAGGCGGTGCTGCCGCAGATCTGTAACGAGGACACGGCCTTTGGCCGCTCCCGGGTCGGGGCGGGCCGCAAGGTGCTGGTGGAGTTCGTCAGCGCCAACCCCACCGGCCCCCTGAGCGTCGGCCACGGCCGCCAGGCGGTGCTGGGTGATGCCATCGCGCGGCTGCTGGCCGCGGTGGGCTACGACGTCACCCGCGAGTACTACTACAACGACGCCGGCCGCCAGATGCGGGTGCTGGGCGAGTCCACCCGCGCCCGGTACCTCGAACTCCTCGGCCTGCCCTTCACCTTCCCCGAGGACGGCTACCAGGGCGACTACATCGTCGACATCGCCCGGCAGCTTGAAAGTGAGGCCGGCGACAGCCTGAAGGCCGTCGTTGAGGTAACCCCCTTCAAGGAAAAGGCCGAGCGGGTGATCATGGACGACATCAACGCCACTCTGGCCCGGCTCGACATCCGTTTCGACAACTACTTCAACGAGCATACCCTCTATGAAGACGGCAAGCTCGACGAGGTGGTGGCGGCCCTGCGCGACAAGGGGCTCGTCTACGAGCAGGACGACGCGGTCTGGTTCAAGACCACCCTCTTCGGTCACGACAAGGACCGGGTGTTGATCAAGTCCACCGGCGAGCCCACCTACCGTCTGCCCGATATCGCCTACCACCGCGAGAAATTCCGCCGCGGCTTCGACTGGATGGTGGACATCTTCGGCTCCGACCACATCGCCACCGTCCCCGACGTGTTGGCCGGCGTCCGCGCCCTGGGCTACGACGACGCCAAGGTCACCGTGGTCCTCCACCAGTTCGTCACCCTGGTCCGCGAGGGCAAGCAGGTGAAGATGTCCACCCGCAAGGCGACCTTCGTCACCGTGGACGAGCTTCTGGACGAGGTGGGCGCCGACGTGGCCCGCTTCTTCTTCCTGATGCGGAAGGCCGACAGCCAGCTCGAGTTCGATCTCGATCTGGCCACCAAGGAGAGCCAGGAGAACCCGGTCTACTACGTGCAGTACGGCCACGCCCGGCTGGCGAGCATCCAGAAGCAGGCCGTGGCCAAGGGGGCCGACCGCGGGGAGCTTGCCGCCGTGGATCTCGCCCTGCTCGTCGAGTCCGAGGAGCTGACGCTGCTCAAGACCCTGGCCGCCTACCCGGGGCTGGTGGAGGGGGCCGCCCAGGCGCTCGAGCCGCACCGGATCATCTTCTTCCTCCAGGATCTGGCCGGCCAGTTCCACAGCTACTACAACAAGCACCGGATCATCGGCGAGGAGGCGGCGCTCACCCGGGCCCGGCTCTGGCTCGCCGAGGCGGTGCGGGTGGTCTTCCGCAACGGCTTGAACCTCATCGGGGTTGCCGCTCCGGACACCATGTAACCTTATAAAGGAGAACGAAAGTGTCGCCCCGCAGCAAGAAGGAATCACGCCGGTTTGCCGTTCGTTTTGAGCTTGGTCTCGGTGGCATGCTGGGGCTCGTGGTGGTCTGCTTCTGTATCTTCCTCTGGCTCTTCCTGTTGGGGGTTTGGGCCGGCCAGACGGTGCTGTCGCCCGAGGCGACCGGCAACAATCCCTGGATGCGCCGGTTCGCCGCCGCGGTGCTGCCCCTGCCGCCGCCACCGGGACCGCCGCCGCCACCGGTTCCGTCGGCGGTGCCTACGCCGGCGGCGAAGTCGGTGGCGCAACCGGCGGTGGAACAACCGGCGGCCGAACAACAGGCGGGCGATCAACAGGGCGAGGACGCCGACGAACCGGAGACCACCGACGACAGCGCCAAGACGGCGCCGGAGGAAAGTGCTAAACCGGGGGCGGTGGCTCCGGAACCGGAACTCGCCGAGAACTCCTTCTTCTCGCTGCAGGTGGCCGCCTACCGCGAGGCTGCCAACGCCGTACAGGCGGTGGCAGCCTGGCGGGGAAAGGGCTATGACGCCTTCAGCCGGCCGCCCGAGGAGGGCAGCTCGCTCACCCGGATCTTTGTCGGCCGCTTCAACGATCTCGCCTCGGCCAACAAGTTGGCGGCGGAGCTTGAGGAGAAGGAAAAGCTGCGCGCCTATATCACCCTGCTGCCCGCCGCCAAGGAGTAAGGGTGCTGCGCCCTTGACCTTGGTAACGGATCGGTGTTACAACTGTCCGATTGTCTTTTTGTGACCGTGGTCCGCACCGGCTTGCGGCTCCGGGCCACGGTGGCCGCCGTTTGGCCGCCGGTAACGTTTATTCCGCGAGTGAATCATGATCCGTAATGCCCGCATGGACGACATCAAGGCGATCTACGAACTGCTCAAGCATTTTGCCGAGAAGGGCTTGCTGCTGGGCCGTTCGTTGAGTTCTCTTTACGACCAGTTGCGGGATTTCAAGGTCTACGAGGAGGAGAGCGGCGAAGCGGCCGGCCAGGTGGTTGGGGTCTGCGCCCTCCATGTCTGCTGGGAGAATCTGGCCGAAATCCGTTCCTTTGCCGTGATCGAGTCCCGTCAGGGGAGGGGTATCGGCACCCGGCTCGCCCAGGCCTGCCTCGACGAGGCAGTGGGGTTCGGCATCCACCGGGTCTTTACCCTCACCTATCAGCCGACCTTTTTCCAACGTCTCGGTTTCCGTCACATCGACAAGAACGAACTGCCCCACAAGGTCTGGAGCGACTGCATCCACTGTCCCAAGTTTCCGGACTGTAACGAAGAGGCGCTGGTCTGGGAGAAACCCTGATCCGCCATGCCCCCGCCGGGGTGATGGTGCTGCCCCGCCTCTTTTCACTGCCAGATATAAGGAAATGGTTTTATGATCGGTACCGTGTTGACCAAGGTTTTCGGGAGCAAGAACGAGCGGGTGATCAAGAAAATTCAGCCCCTTGTCAACCGCATCAACTCCCTGGAGCCGGAACTGGGCAAGCTCGACGACGCCGCCCTGGCCGCCAGGACCGTGGCCTTCAAGGAGCGGCTCGCCCAGGGCGAGTCGGTTGACGGCCTGCTGCCCGAGGCGTTTGCCGTGGTGCGGGAGGCGGCCAAGCGGGTGCTGGGCATGCGCCACTACGACGTGCAGCTGGTGGGCGGCGTGGTGCTCCACGACGGCAAGATCGCCGAAATGAAGACCGGTGAAGGCAAGACCCTGGTGGCGACCCTCCCCGTCTACTTGAACGCGCTGGCCGGCAAGGGCGTGCACGTGGTGACGGTCAACGACTACCTGGCCCGCCGCGACGCCGAGTGGATGAGTGTGGTTTACCATTTCCTGGGGCTCACCACCGGGACCATCCTCCACGAGAAGAGCGACGAGGAACGCAAGGCCGCCTACAACGCCGACATCACCTATGGCACCAACAATGAGTTCGGCTTCGACTACCTGCGCGACAACATGAAGTTCGACATCGGCGATTTCTGCCAGCGTCCCCACCACTACGCCATCGTCGACGAGGTGGANNATCCTCATCGACGAGGCGCGTACCCCGCTGATCATCTCGGGGCCGGCCGAGATGTCCACCGAACTCTACGAGCGGGTCAATCGGGTGATCCCGCCGTTCAAGTGCGACGTCCACTATACGGTTGACGAGAAGGCCCGCTCGGTGAGCCTCACCGAGGAGGGCGTGGCGCTGGGCGAGGAACTGCTCAAGGTCGACAATCTTTACGATCCCAAGAACATCGAGTGGCTCCATCACCTCACACAGGCGATGAAGGCCCACGTGCTCTTCAAGCGCGACGTGGACTATCTGGTCAAGGACGGCGAGGTGATCATCGTCGACGAGTTCACCGGCCGCACCATGCCTGGCCGGCGGTATTCGGACGGCCTCCACCAGGCGCTCGAAGCCAAGGAGGGGGTCAAGGTGGA
>DHYV01000001.1 GCA_002414225.1 Desulfobulbaceae bacterium UBA5121
CCCACACGATTTGGGGAAGAGCCACAAAAGTCAGCGTGGGCAAGCTGGCGCTCGATGGCGTCCCGGCCCCCCGTTCCTCCAAGGAAACGTCAGGATAGACACCAAGAGACAGCAACTTCTCCTTGCCGCCAATGCGGTACCTAAGGCGCCACCACTTACCCCCAGCGGGGTAACAAGCAGCAACAGCCCCCGCTGTCAAAGAGTTTACGAGATTTTGGCCGGCCTTGGCGTGTGGATGGCGGTGTCGGACAACGGCATGGGGGTAACACCTCGGTCGGGGTAACCACTTACCCCCAGTTACCCCCCCGGCTGCCAACGTACGTTTTCGGACTACCCTGGACACGAAAAAGCCCGCAAACCTTGATGGCTGCGGGCTTTCTGTATTTTATCGGACTTGCCTGGATGTTATCTTGGTGGGCGAGGCGGGATTCGAATTAGGCACACCCTGTGCCCACTAAAACAGACACACCAGGCTTTTCCTCTTTGTTTCGGTATGTTATGGCGGGCTGGATGGTTTTCAATACATTCAGCCCGTTCATATATTTCAGCCTGTATTACACCAAATTACACCAAACCAGGAAGGTTACTCCTCCCTCGCATCGGCCTCCCCCCGCTGAAACTTGCTTGCCAACAAAGCCGCCACGGCTGAGGGGAGGGGGGGCACATCCAAACACAGCGAAAAAAAGAGCGGCTCACGTTTACATTTTTACAAATCACGTAAAGTGTGTCGCAACGGCACCCGGCCAGCACAACACACCATATAGTAGTATACAATATACAGATACACTATACCTAGAATAGGCAAGCCGTTGCGGTGTGTTTTAGGGTATCAAACTGTTTCACAACCACTCCGTGTGTACACGGGGCACCAAGTGTATAAAAAAACGCTAAAAACTTTTTAATCGACCTAAAAAACCAATAAAAAAACAAGTGTCTTGGGCACTTACACCTGTGTTTTTTGTTTTGTCAAAACAGCCCGTAGAGAGTACCGTGAGCCCTAACTAATTTTCCTACCACCCTACCACCCCACCATCTCTTTGCCGAAGACCGATATGACAGCAAGCGACATTAAGATAATCACTGGCAATACAGGTATCCTTATCATCGCTCCGCACGGTCATCGCAAAAACGACGAAAACACAGCAGAGTTAGCAGCCATTCTCGCAGAACAGCTCAAATGCTATGCCGTCATAAACCACGCGTACCAAAGGCCTCCCAAAGTCCATACCACGAAAAGGGAGAAAGACAAAAAGGGACGCCTTTACGTCGACTTGAACAGGGTTGACCAGGCCAAGAAGCATCTCAACGATGAGTATCTCCAGCCCATCATCGACTGTAAGAACCAAATCAAAAACAAACACGGCGCAGTCTTGGTGATAGTACTCCACGGCGCTGCTGACACTAATGTAGCCAAAGAGGGTGGGCCAGACATTGACGCCATCCTGGGCACGGGCAACGGTCAACAGAACAGACTTACTTGCTCATCGGAAATTACAGACCGCTTGGTCGCATCCCTGAAAACACACCCTACCCATCCGGTTAGGGCTATGATTGCTTTAAAGGGGAAATACTCCGGATGGGACAGACGAAACATCAATCAATTATTCACTGCCAGGCAGCCAGACTATTACGACGAGGTTGTCCAATCCATACAATTTGAAATCAAATACACTGGCTTCCGCGACAGAGGCAATCTGGGCAACACGGCCAAATGCCTCGCCTCTGCCCTGGAGGTTCTTGTCGAGCCCCGAGAGGAAGCAAAGCCCTCGCAGCAGCTGCCAGTAATTATTGAGGATGAAGCCGACGATGCTTTTGTCGAGAGATGCTATAACCACTTGGCAGTTATTTTTAGCCGGCATTTCGAGGGGGCGATGCGCGAGGCTGGCCAATACCTCATACAAGAGTTCTATGGTGGGGATATCAACCTTGCCCGACAGAAAAAACCCACCAGACCGAAATCCAACGAGGCACTCATCCACCGCCTTCACAGCGGCTCGCAGGCAGGCCCGTCAAAATCCTGGATTTACAACGCTATCAAACTTGTCATCGAATACGAGGACGTCAAAACACTCGGCGATGATATTTTCCATACGTATGGAAACCTGCTCTTGAGCCACAAGGTGCTCCTGTTCCCGGTGGCTGACCTCGCCACCAAGGGCAAGCTGATACGGGAGGCAGCAGAGAAAGGATACACAGTTGCCGATTTCCGCAGCAGATTGGCTGAAATATCTGCCCCCATTCCTGCGGCCAATCCCACAGCCGGCATTAAGGCTATGCTAAACCACCCCAAGGCGTTAATTGAGACCGACAATCCGTTATTGACGCCGGAGACAATACGTTCGCTTTCCACAGAACAAATCGAAACGCTGCGTCGGCAAGCGGAAAGAAAACGGACGCGGGTTGTGGGTGAGATTGAGGAACGGCAACGCTACCTTGCGGAATACGACAACATCATCCAACTTTTACAAACACCTGCCGACGACGAGCGCAGCAAGGAATGACCACATCGTTGTTGAAAAGCTAAAATCCTGGAAAATCATCGGCACAGGGTCCACCCCTCCCAGTCAAGGGGCAATAAGCGATTTAATTTTTTATACCGCCATACCCATATACCCCCTTTCAACCCCCACTTCTCACCCGCCCTGGCCCTATTTTTTCCATACCCCCGATGCCTGCCGTACTTGGTTCGCCGTCCTTCCGGTGCGGTCTGATTAGACGTTAAACTCGTCGCTGCGCTCCTCACGCATAATCACGATTACGTTGAGCGCACACACCGCGCTGAACGTAATCGTAGCTGATTATGCGACGTAATCAGCCCAAGCGCACCTCCAGGCCTCCCTCTTTTCAGCACGACAACACCTTCTCTACCCCGTGGGATGGACTTTCTCTTATTCATCCATTCTCACGGAGGTATCAACTATGTGGAACGTGCCCAGCCCAGAGCGCCTTGCTCAAATCCCACCCTTGTACCAGACAGAAGCCGACAGTATTCCCCTTCACGACAAGCTCGTACATTTCCATTTCTTTGTCGGCGACTCTAGCGATTGGTACGCCGTCGAGTTCGATGGAACCGACATCTTTTGGGGGTTCGCCATCCTCAACAATGACCTTCAGTGCGCCGAATGGGGATACTTTTCCTTGGCGGAACTTCAGTCCCTCCGCATTGGTGGTTGGCTGGAGGTTGACTGCGACCTTTACTGGCAGGTTCGTCCTGCTGGCGAAGTGGACAGGGTGCGCGAGTGCCACCCTCACTGGCGGGTTGCTGTCCCGGCGTAGTCATCACCAACTATCAACAACGAGCCCTCTGGTTTGCGCCAGGGGGCTTTTTGCGCTTGGAGGAGCAAGTATATGGAAAAGACCCAAAAGCAAGCATACGAGCCACCAGAGGCCCTTAAATCGATACTCTCGCAAGTATTGGCCGGAAGACGCTTCAGGTTGGAGTGTGGCCACCACATTACTTTCCTTGGCGGGAACCTGGCTAACGACCTGACCATTAGAAACGGCAGCGCAGAAGACCTGAAGGTTATCTGTGCTCAATGCGGATACTGAACAAGAGGAGGCGGTATGTGCGATTTCGATGACGGACCTGACATCTACGACGATGACCCTCTGGCTGACGACATTCTCCCAGGAGAGGGAGATTGTGCTGATGGCGAACACCAATACTCACTGGATGAGTATCGCGAAGAAGACCTCTTTATCATCGGCGGAATGATAGTTGGCCAAGCGATTGAAGAGGCAGAGGAGGACCGGGACGCGGCGAAGCCAGACATTGCGCAATAAGGCGATGAAAATCAAGAAATGTCGGGGTGCTGGCCTACGGGCTGGCATCCCGTTTTTTTTTCCGCTCAAAGCGGGAGCCACACTATACCAAAAAACATCAAAAGGTTAGGAATGCTTGACGCGAATATCCTCGAGAGATTAACTTGCGGAGCATTCCTAACAAAACCGCCCCACTAACAACACAACCCGGAGCCCCCCATAAAATGCCAAAAATGAAGAAACTTCTCATCGGCGCCTTGAACATCAAGATTCACCCTCACTCACCAACAAAATATGTCGAGCTTTTCAAAGACACATACCGTTTGGCGGCTTCGGCTCAAATCAGAGGCGCTGACTACGGAACTATTGGGTGGCTCACGGACGTTGTCGAAGGAAAGCCAGAGTACGGAATGAATGGTGAACTCTACAAGTTTCTGAACATTGACCCCCACGACCCTTGGTTTGACCAGCGAACAAGACAAATCGTGGAGATTGACGAAGAATCCGATGAACTCCCCGTGCCAGAGCATCTCAAACCGAATCTGAAAAAGCTCTACTACGTTTTCTACCCCCATAAGCATCGGTTCTTTTTTGACGCCAAAAACTTTTCCCCGAATCACGCGCGGAAAATGTTATCTGGTTTATTCGGGCACCCCGACATCGCTAAAAAATATGGCCAAGTCGACATCGAAATCGAATCCTCAACGGAAGCCATCGACAAAATCCTCTCCATTCCGGCAAAAACACGTCTTGAGATAAGGATTTCCATACCAAACGGGGATGACACGAGCAGCGAGGAACAACGCGTAATCGACCGCTTAAGAAGACAGAACGCCAGGACCATCACTGAAACCTATACTGCCCTGAAAGAGGTGGGGTTAGAGCCAGACGAGGACACGATAACGCTGATGCGTGTCGCCAAATCGAATGGCTACATCAAAGCAAGTGGATACGGCGAAGATGAAAAAAAGATTGAACACTCCACAGAGTCCCATCCTCTGCTCACCCCAACATATTACAACCCAGACACCACAAGCGGCAGAGAAGCGATGTTGTCAATGTCGGCAGAACTGTTAGCGAGCATAGCACGAATATAGATATGGCCAACTGGACAACGGAGTTCTTCCAAGACTACCGAGGGGCCTTTAACACCCTGAAGTATTATTGGTCATTGTATGGGGGGTGGCGAGCCCTCGTTCGTTCACCCTACCTCCACATTGCTATCTTGTTATCTCTGTCATCCGTGCCGCTCTGGTGGCCAGACAAGATAGATTCGCCTTGGTACGGGCTGGTCATAGATGTAATCCCGAACCTGCTTGGCTTTTCTCTTGGCGGATACGCCATTTTGTTGGCATTCGGCAATGAAAACTTTCTTGGGAGAATATGTGGCAAAGACCCAGATGGTACCCCATCGCCCTACTTAAAAATCAATAGCACTTTTGTCCATTTCATCTTAATTCAGATACTTTCCCTGGCAAATGCCCTGGTGGCCAACGCTTGGAGCTTACATCGAGGATGGTGCGCGATATTGGGATTGGCACTGTTTTATTACGCCGTCCTGTCATCCTTTGCGGCGGCTCTCGCCGTCTTCAAGCTGGCAGATTGGTTTGACAGATACATCGAGAATGAAGAATCGGAAAAAGGAAAGAAAGCTGCCTTACCTGCGGAACAAGAACTCGCTCGATGTATCGCACAATACATAACAAATAGGCAAACGGATACCGATGACACCGGCAAAACTGAATGAACTCAAAGCTCACCTCTGGGAGAGCGCCAATATCCTGCGCGGCAGCATCGACAGCTCCGATTTCAAGAACTACATCTTCGGCCTGCTTTTCTTCAAGCGGTTGAGCGATGTCTTCGACGAGAAACACGAGGAGTTCAAGGCCACGGTGGGCGAAAAGTTGGCCAAGAGCAAAGACCTCTATACCAGCTTCTACCGGCCTGAAGGGGCAAGCTGGGCCGACATCCTGAACACCTCGACCAACATCGGCGAGAAAATCAACGACGTCTTCACCAAGATTACACAGGCCAACGCCCCCAAACTGGACGGCATCCTCGACCGTATCGACTTCAACGATAAGGACAGCCTGCCGGATGCGGCCCTTTCCCGTCTGGTTCAGCACTTCAACAAGATGAAGTTGGGCAACCAGAACGTCTCTGGGGATATTCTGGGCCAGGCATACGAGTATCTCATCGAACAGTTTGCCGATGATGCCGGCAAGAAGGGTGGCGAGTTCTACACACCGGCAATGGTTGTAAAACTGCTGGTGATGATGCTCAAGCCCCACGAACTGGAAAGCATTTACGACCCCTGCTGTGGCTCGGCAGGTATGCTTATCCAAGCGGCCAAGTATCTGGTGGACAATGGAGGCAACCCGACCAAGCTGTTTATGAACGGCCAGGAGAAGAACCGCAACACCTATGTCATCGCCAGAATGAATATGGTGCTCCACGGCTACGAGAACGCCACCATCGAGCACGGAGACACCTTTGACAATCCAAAGTTTCTGAACGACGGCAAGCTGAAACAGTTCGACATCGTGCTGGCCAACCCACCCTGGAACCAAAGCAACTGGCACCACGAAAAATGGACCAAGCACGACCCGTATGACCGTTTCACTTTTGGCCTTCCTCCAAAAGGCAGCGGAGATTGGGCGTGGCTTCAATTGATGTACGCCAGCCTCAAAAAAGGTGGCCGGATGGGTATCGTCCTGGATAACGGTGTCCTGTTCCGGGGCAGTTCGGAAGGTACAATACGCCAACAATTCATTGAGAAAGACCTGATAGAGGCGGTCATCGGCCTGCCCGGCAACCTCTTTTACAACACAAGTTCCCCTGGCTGCCTGGTAATTTTCAACGACAACAAACCGAAAAATCGCCAAGGCAAGATACTGGTGATTGACGCCAGCAAGGACTTCCTGGAGGGCAAGAACCAAAACCATCTCCGGGAGGAAGACATTGAGAAGACCGCCAAGGCCTTTTGTGCCTTCGAGACGGAGGAACGCTACTGCGCCGTGGCGGATCTGGAGGAAATCAAGGAAAACGACTTCAACCTTAACATCAGCCGCTACGTGGACACCACCGAACCTGAGGAGCCGGTGGATATTCCGGAGGTATTGGTAAGCCTGAAACAGTTGGAAGAAGAACGGCGGGAGATTCAGGGCAAAGTGGCTGGATTTTTACGGGAGTTGGGGCTGTGATACCAGACGGATATAAAGAAACCAAAATTGGGCTTATCCCTGAAGATTGGGAAGTCCGCAAATTAGGAGAAGCACATCTCTCACACAAAATCACCCAAGGCCCCAATCCTGATTACAAAATTGGTCTACCAGACAAGGGGTTCAGGGCACTGAAAACCAAGGACCTATACGACAAAATTATTCATTACAACACTGCCGACGCGATATCAAAAGACACGTTTACCGGTTGCCAAAAATCAGAATTACTTGACGAGGATATTCTGGTCGCAATCGTCGGGAAGGGCTCGATTGGCAAGTCGAATATATTCAAAGCCAAAAACGGCATTCGATATATCTTTACAAGGGCACTGGGATTAATCAGACTAAACTCCAAAAATGTGTCTCCAACCTTTTTCAGACAATATTTTCAATCATACTATGCCAAAAAATATTTCGAACGCGGGATAAGCGGTTCTACTGGCCAGGAGGTTCTACAAACCAGTTATTTGAAAGTAATGCGTGTCCCCCTCCCCCCTCTCCAGGAGCAACGCAAAATCGCGGAAATCCTCACCGCCGTTGATGACGCCATCGAAAAGACGGACGCCATTATCAAAGAAACCCAGAAACTGAAAAAGGGCCTGACCCAGAAACTCTTCACCGAGGGGGTAGGCCATACCCGGTTCAAGGAGACAAAGATTGGGCGGATACCGGAGAGCTGGGAGGTTGTTCAAGTAGGAAAAATCTGTGATGTGATTTCAAGCGGTATAAATCAAGCTGACTTTGAAACTAATGGGCAAGAGACTCCGGATACGGGGTTATTCAAAGTAATATTTATGAAAGTCAGCGATATGAATCTACCCGGCAATGAAAAGTTTATCCAAACAGGGAACATCGAACGGTTCTACGACGAAACATTTGTCAACAAGACGAACGTAGTTCCACCAAACGCAACAATTTTCCCCAAAAGGGGCGCAGCGATTAAGACAAACAAAAAGCGCATTTCACAATCCCATATTGTTTTAGACCCTAACTTAATGGCTATTCCCTCCAAAGACGAGCGCAAGGCCAACAACCGTTATTTATTCTGTTATTTTGAGATGATAGATATTTCATCGATCCAAGAGGAGGCCCCTGTTCCCCAGCTAAACAAAAAGGACATAAATCCTTTTCTGATTCCACTTCCTCCGATAGATGAACAACAAGAAATCGCCGCCATCCTTTCCGAGGTCGACACCAAGATAGCAAACGAGCAAGCCACCAAGGCCGAACTGGAGCAACTCAAAAAGGGCCTGTCTCAAGTTCTCCTGACCGGCAGAATACGGGTGAAGGTCTGATGTATTCGGAGCTGAAGAACGTCGAGATTCCGGTTGTAAAAACCTTGGAAAAGCTGGGCTGGGAGTACGTTCCGGCCTCCACACTCGACACGCTCCGCAGCTCTTACGACAACCCCTTTATCACCGAATACCTGAAAGAGGCCATCGTCAGCCTTAACGCTGACAGAGGTATCACCACAGAACATGCCGACGTCATCATCCACCGGCTGAAACGCGTCGAGGGCAACGAGGAGTTCAGCAAGTGGCTCAAGGGGGAGCAGTCCTTTAAGCCCAGCCCGGCTGACAAGGCCATCACCATCCGGCTTATCGATACAGACACTCCCACCAACAACCGTTTCACCATCACCAACCAGTTCCAGCAGACCATAACCAACGGCGTCATCAAGGATGAAAAACACATCCGGCCAGACATCGTCCTGCTGGTCAACGGCATCCCCACGACGATAATCGAGTGTAAAGTCCTCTCCACCGAGGGCTCCACCTGGGTTGAAGGCGTCAAACAGCTGGCACGCTACCAGCGACACAGTCCTGCCCTGTTTGTGCCCAACTGTTTCAACGTCTCCACAGACGGCCACATCCTCAAGTACGGGGCAACGGGTTCCGAGACCAAATATTACGCCGAATGGAAAGACGAAAACGGCCTGCCGCCTGACTTCGACCACGAGCAGAGCGCCTTTTACGGCCTCGACACCGGCAAGCCGTACAACCCCTTCATCGACAAGGCCCTGTACGGCATCTTCAACCGCGACACATACCTGGACCTCATCGACAACTTCATTGTCTTTGAGACCACGGAGAAGGCCACTATCAAGAAGATTGGCCGCTATCAGCAGTACCGGGCGGTCAACAAGATAGTCCAACGTGTCCTGGCCAATGAGATGAAGACCGGCCTCATCTGGCACACGCAAGGCAGCGGCAAATCGCTGACAATGCTCTTTACCGCCTGGAAGCTCCGCAGGCACGCCCAGCTCAACAACCCGACGGTGTTGATTATCGTCGACAGGCGAGACCTGGACACCCAGATATCCGGCACCTTCCAGTCCGCGAAGCTTCCCAACACCACACGGGCGAACTCAATCCAGGACCTGAAGAGCAAGCTGCGCCACGACACCAGGGAAGTCATCATCAGCACGGTGTTCAAGTTCGACGAGATGAAGAGCATCCTCATCGACCGGGATAACGTCATCGTCCTGATTGATGAGGCACACCGCAGCCAGGAAGGCCTCAATGCCATTGAGATGCGCGGCACCCTCCCCAACGCCTTCTTCTTCGGCTTCACCGGCACCCCTATCGATAAGGATGACCACAACACGCATCGCAATTTCGGCACTCGGCCCGATGGCCAGATTGAGCGCTACCTCGACCTGTACAATATCAAACAGGCCATCCTGGACGGCGCAACCGTGCCCGTTCACTACCAACTGCGGAACAGCAAGTGGCACCTGGACGGCGACAACCTTGACGAGCTTATCGAAAAAGAGTTCTCGCACTTGGACGACAACAAGCTGACAGAGCTGAAAAAGCAGGCCTGCTCCGCGTCTACCTTTATGATGTTGCCGGAGCGATTAGTGGCCATTGCCGAGGACATTGCCCAGCATTTCACCAACCATATCAACAAAAACGGCTACAAGGCGCAGGTGGTCTGCTTCACCCGCAAGGCCTGTGTCATCATCAAGGAACACCTCGATACCCGGATCGGACCGGAGGCTTCCGACATCATTTACACCGGCGGCCACAACGACACCGACGATATGCGGAAGTACCACTACTCCGCCAGCAAACAGCGAGAGATAATCGCCAACTTCAAGAAGCCGAAAAACCCTCTCAAAATCCTCCTGGTCCAGAGTATGCTCCTCACCGGCTTTGACGCGCCTGTGGAACAGGTGATGTATCTGGACTGTCCGCTGCGGGACCACACCCTGCTTCAGGCCATTGCCCGCACCAACAGGCCGTACCGGGACAAAAAATGCGGCATCATCATTGACTACTGCGGTGTGCTCAAGAACCTCCGTTCGGCCCTGAACTTCGACGAGAACGAAATCGAGAGCTGCTTGATTGACTTTGACAGGCTCAAGGACGAACTGCCCCAGCTCATTGCCGAACTCAAGGGCATCTTCGAGGGGGTGGACATCGCAAATCTCTGGCACTGCCTGCGCCACATCGAGAAGAACAAGCTGGAGGGCGAGGTTCGGCAAGCTTACAACAACCTCCAGGCCTGTTATGAAACCATTGCCCCGGACCCGTTTCTGCTCGACTATCACAAGGATTACAAGTGGGCCACCGAGCTGATGGTTGCCCTGCGACAGATGAACAGCAACAAACGGCCCGATGTGAGCGACTACCTGGCCAACACCCGCGAGCTTATTCAACAGCACATCAATGTCGACGCCATCAACGCCACCGCGCCCCTTTTCGTAATCGACGACAACTATATGCGCCGCATCGACGAGTTGCCGTCGGACAAGGAACAACGCGAGATACTTCTTGAAAAGAGGCTCCGCGCCATCCTGCGGGTTAAACTCGGTGCCCTCCCCATCTACAAAACCCTGATGGAACGCCTTGAGGCCATCATCAAACAGAAGGACCAGGAGACGCAGGACACCCTTGCCTTACTCACCAAGCTGACCGGCGACCTCAACACGGAGATGAAAAAGGAAAAGGCGTCCGGTGTCTCAAAAGGCGAAATGGCCCTCCGCCAGTTGATTGGAGAAGCGTTGCCCCACGACGGAGCCGATGATTTTGTTGCGATACTGCGAAACACCATCGAGGAACAGACCTTTCAGAATTGGCAGGAGCAACCAGGCATACCGGAAACGATACGCCAGAAAATCTTTCTGGCCCTGGTGATGTACGCCAAAGACCACCCCGCTCTCGACCTCACGCCAGAGCAGTATTCACAGTTTTCCCAGGAAGCGATGAAGTACGTGGAAAGGTACTTCTGATGCCGGATTCACGCACCATTGACATCCGTGGTATCGGTGAAGTGCGGTTTGAACGCAGCAGCCGCGCCAAGCACCTGAATATCTCGGTCAAACCGTATGCTGGCGTACGGGTGGCGGTTCCCAAAGGCTTGTCATTCGAGAAAGCCGAGGAGGTTGCCAGGGCCAAGGCGGCGTGGATACGTGCCAAGCTTGTCAGGGCCAAAGAGCAGGAGCAAGACCACAAGCTATTTACCGAGACCACGGCGAAAATAGACCGCAAAGAAGCCAGGAAAGCCCTGGTAAAGCGGCTTGACGAACTGGCCGCGCAACACGGCTTCAGCTACAACAAGGTGTTCGTTCGCAACCAGAAAACCCGCTGGGGAAGCTGCTCCGCCAAGAATAACATCAGTCTGAATGTCAAGCTGACCCAGCTGCCGGCAGAGTTGCGTGATTTTATCATCCTTCACGAGCTGGTCCACACCCTAACAAAAAACCATTCCCCGGCGTTCTGGGAGACACTCCTGCGCCTCATACCTGACGCAAAAAAACGAGACAAGGAACTGGGGCAATACGGCTGCTTGTTGTTGTAGACAAACTTTGCGGTGATTTTATGCCTAAATGGAGTAAAGGGAATGACATACTTTCTCGCTTCGGGGTTCTCCCAAAAGAGTTCCTTGAGGGTTTCGTCAAGCAAGGGCTTACCCCCCATCATCACGCCACTGGCGTCCCTCTTTCACCATCCGCAATAATGGCTGTGGTGGTCGACAAGCTGCTCGACAACGCGAACAACACCCCGCGACAAACACTTATCGCCAATGAAGGATATTGCGAGTCTGACATTCACGACGACGCCCCAACACACTTCACTTTCACAGCTTCAGATAGGGATATACTTTCGGGTGTCCTCCGCAAAGAACTCAAACAGCTAAAAGGGGTTGAATGGTCAGGTTTCTCGCTCCCAGAAGACCAGGAAACTGCCACTCTGTTTTTAGAAGAACTCTCGCAATCAGTATTCCTTACGGAACAAATCGAAGCGATATCGCCCGAGCCGGAGCCTCAACACCATCCCGCACCACCAAAACCACGGCCAAACCAACTCGCAAAAATACAGTGCCAGGCAGTGGCGGAAAGACTTTGGGAAACCGACCCGACCATTAGCATTACGAAAATGAGCGAACACACTGACATCCAAGAAGCAGGTGGCAAAGATTACAGCGCCAAAACTCGTTATAACTGGGTTCAGGAGGTTGCCCCGGCGAAGCGCAACAAAGGGGGTAGACCTCGGAAAAAACACACTTAACCCCTTTCCTTGCCTGCTTACCCTCCCCTCTACACTTACTTCACAACACGCACACTAAACAAAATTAACCAAGACATTTCGGACAGATACCCACAAACAAAAACCTTCCGCCGTACACATCTACCTCCCCTCCAGCCTCCAGGGGACTGTTTAGCACCCTTTTTTCGCGCTATCTTTTAGCCAACATCATCGCGGTTGCCCTCATGGCGGCCTGCCGCTTGGGTTAACTGCTACCAGCATTAACCCAATATAATACGCGCCCCCGCGCTATATCCCCGGCGTCCCAGTACGCATCAGTAGTTTTGTTTCTTTTATAACCCCCTTTGTGAGTTCTAAAAAAGCGATGGTAAATCTCGCCCATCACAACGGCGCAGTGTTGCGCCAAACCCTAACCAAGGAGTTTCAATGATAGGGAAAACGTTCGAGAGAAACAAAAAACAGAAAATTCGAATTATGGGACCAGTGAGTGGGCTACCAAGTCAGTCAACTTCAGCTCGGGCTGCGTCCACAACTGCCGTTACTGCTATGCTCGCGCCATGGCCGAACGATTTCGGCAGGTTGTGCCAGGAGCGTGGACAACCCCACGTATCCGTCAGCATGACGTGGCAAAGAAACGCGGCAACATCGGCGTTCGTGTGATGTTCCCTTCTTCCCACGACCTTACCCTGGAAAATTATGATTTAGGTGGTCGAGAGATACTGCTCAAGCTGCTGGAAGATGGCAACAAGGTGCTGATTGTCTCCAAGCCGTATCCCGAGGTCGTGAGGCGAATCTGCGACGAATTCGCCCAATACCACCACCTGATACAGTTCCGGTTCACCATCACCGCGATGGACAACGCCATCCTGTTGTTCTGGGAGCCTGGTGCTCCGCCATATGAAGAAAGAAAGACGGCACTGGCATATGCGTACACAGCCGGCTTTGAAACATCCGTCAGCGCCGAGCCGATGCTGGACGCCAGCCGAATTGACGAGTTGATAGATGACCTTTCACCCTTCATCACTCACTCGCTTTGGATTGGAAAGCTGAACCCGCGCATTCCGGTCCAGATTGACCCAACAAACGAGGCAGAAACAGCGGAGCTGGCACGTGTCAAGGCAGGTCAAACCGACGACTCAATCAGGGAGATATATCTTCGCCACAGAAACAACGCCCTCATTCGGTGGAAAGGCTCAATAAAGGATGTGGTCGGCCTTGAACGCGCTCCACGGCCCGGCATGGATATATAGGGGGCAGAAATGAAGTTCCCAATCTGCGTCAAGCTGACGGGCGTCGTTTACGGCCAACGTCAGCAAAACATCAAAAGGTATGCCGGCCCTGGCACCTGCCCATATGAGCTTGTCCGGGACCCATACAACCCCTATGACCCAAACGCCATCAAGGTGGTCTTGTTTGGCGAAATCGAGTTCGGCTTTATCCCAAGGCCACTGGCAGCACAGCTGGCACCGTTGGTTGACAGCGGCAGGCACTTGGTAGCCGAGTTCCATAACAGAAATGAGGCAGACGGCCATGAAACCGTCGGCCTGACAGTCAAAATTAACGAAATTGACAAAGGAGAGACGAATGGCAAAACCAATAATCAATGATATTCACGATTTATATATCGACTTATTACAAACTTATTATCCGGACTCGTTCGAGGGCTACGACATCGGGCAAAACAGACCAACAGCCTTCCGATACATCCGGGGGCTCAAGAATCGATTTATGAATGAGTTCCAATGCCCCCCTGAAACGGCCTATAGGATTACCGCCAAGGTCGTACACATTGTTATGACAGAGGTCGCTGAAAAGCTCACTTATATGCCAAAACACTGTATCGGCGTGTTCGGGCAGAAAACGATGAAGTGGATAACCGACGAGGCCATCGAACTCCTGAAAGAACGAGACGAAGAAGTTCGGGAACTGGCCAGACAGGCGGAGCAAAACCCAAAAGCCGACGATGAGTTGCGACAGGCCGGATGAGCAGCATCGACGTAGAGCGACACTATGGCCTGTTCAAAGCGACACTATTTTCACCAGCCTTCAGAGGGAACAAGATGTACAGCATCAACAGAAAGCTTTTTTTGTTGTGCGACTACATCTTCGGTGATGAGTACCTGAACGCCATAAAGGTCGAGCGGCAAGTTATGAATAACCACGTCCGAGAGTTGGTCGTCGATGAACTTTTCTATGGATACTTGACACAGAAACACTATGAAAAATACGACCCACAGTATTCACTGTCCACGTGGGTGGCAACTTATATACATAATAATATCAACAATATAATTAGAAAACACGCTCCAAGGGACCCTAAAAAGCTGGGACGGAAACCGAAGGGCGATTTCTTGGACATCAGAAACGGTCCTCTGTGGACTTCAATTGAGGACCGGCAGGAATGGTTGAATACCGGGGACTACACTGAAAACCCGGAAGTGATTTTGTCAGCCAGGCAGCTGCTGGCCCTCATGCTGGATTTCTTCGGTGAGGTGGACACAAAGGTGTTGTTGAAGCTGGAAGATAAGGCGCAGGTTGTCATTGCCGCCGGTATCAATGCCGGTCAGTATGACTTTCATTTACGGCAGAAGAGGCAGCTATTCATTCAGAAATTACATACTATAGGTTATTTACCATAACGGAGCAGGGGCGCCTTTCGAAGGGCGCCCCAAACTCCGGGCGTAAGGTGTTATAAATATCACCTTGGGGAAGATATTGTCTGTAGAGAGGCGTTCCCGAAAAATATTTTCGGATTTTTTGAAAGCCAGCGACAGACAGACAAGCAGACGATGACAGGTATGGACGAAAGACAAAGTAGCCGCAGGATACAACGATGCGGCATTCCCTGAAATTGTTCAGGGGACCGACGTCAGACGGTGAGACATCGGAGGAAACATTGACAGTACGGAGCAAGAAAAATGATAAACACAGTCGCAAAGGGCGACAGGTAGGAAACTTGGCTGATGGCCGATGTCTACCTTACCCAGAAAGAATTATCTATAAGATGGCGCAAAGCGCAGAGCACGATTATAAACTGGAGAAAGGCGGGGCGGTTGCCCTATTTCCAACCACTTGGTTCAAAAACCATTCTGTACCCGGTGGATAAAATCGAAGAGATGGAGCAGGAACACACGAAAGTTCCGGAGGAGGTGCCGCCGACAAAGAAAACCGAGCCTGAAAAGAGGAAAAAGCCTGTTGTATCAGCCCCCAAGAGGGATTGGAGGATATGA
Source organism: Desulfobulbaceae bacterium UBA5121 (assembly GCA_002414225.1). GTDB lineage: Bacteria > Desulfobacterota > Desulfobulbia > Desulfobulbales > UBA5123 > UBA5123. The sequence continues at coordinate 15,709 of DHYV01000001.1, forward strand.
CATGGCGAAGAAAAGAGACAAAGACCTCCGCTACCTGAAAAGGCGCGGAAAGAACGGAATGTTTTATTTTCAGGGGATGCTGAAGAGCAAGCGATACAACGTGGCCTTGTCAACCGACGAGGCCGAGGCCATCCGCCTGCGCGACCAGTACCTATATGAAATCAACAAGTTCGGGGACATCCAACGCGAGGAACCCAAGACGGCACAGCCCGAAGACGGAATGCTGTTCGGGGAAGTGGCCCAGCAATGGGTAATAATCGCTCAAAGAAAGGTGAAATCTTCGACATTACGCGATTACAGGGGAGCAATGAATTACTACATTCTCCCCCACTTTGGGAATACTCCAATCAGGGATATTTCCTTCCTGGATGTCGAAAAGTTCACGGCCAAGCTTACCTGTTCGCACAAGCGAATAAACAACATTCTTGTGCCAATGAGAGCAGTCTTCACATTCGCCTTAAGAGCAGGATACATCGAAAAAAATCCGATGGACTTGGTTGAAAATCTTAAGGTCAGCAGACCGACAATAAACCCATTGGCGATGGAAGAGGTGAATAAGTTTTTGGAATGTGTTCACCCCTACTACAAGGACTTTTTCGTTGTGGCGTTTTTCACCGGGATGCGTTTCGGAGAGATGGCTGTCCTGAAGTGGAAGAATGTTGATTTCAAACTGGGCGTAATCAAAGTTCTGGAAACAAGGGTCAGAGGAGAAGAGGGTACCCCGAAGACCCATGGTTCGGTTCGGGACATCAAGATGCTGCCGCCGGTTATCAGTGCCCTGAAAGAACAGAGGGAAAAGACCTTGTTGAAATCACCCTATGTGTTTCTCAACAAAGAAGGTCGGCCGCTTCGTCCGAACACCCTGAACTTTAATATCTGGAAACCAGCATTGAAACAAGCTGGACTGAAGCCTCGGTCGCTGTACCAAACCAGGCACACGTTCGCGACATTGATGCTGGACGCTGGAGAGCTGCCCGGATGGGTGGCTTCTATGATGGGGCATTCCAGCCTGAAAATGATACTGGAACGATACTACTCTTACATAAAGAACTACGAGCGGGATGATGGCTCTGCGTTCATGGAGAAGGTTTTCGCTCCCTCATCACACCAGAAAGACGAGCCAGTATCGCCAGCGGTGTAGTTGGTGAGAATTACACCAAAATTACACCAAAACAAAACCAGGGGGCTGGGCATAGGCCCCAACCCCCTGATATGTATAGAAATATGGAATGTAAATCTGGTGGGCGAGGCGGGATTCGAACCCGCGACCTTTGGCTTCGGAGGCCAACACTCTATCCAACTGAGCTACCCGCCCGTTCTTCGGCATGCGATGGAAGATGAGCTTTTTACCACGAATAAATGGATCCGTAAAGAGCTTATAGGGAATCAAGGCGAATCTTGACCAGCCGCCGGCTCTGCGGGGTGAGCCGCACGCCGTGGTCGATGCGCAGTCCGAGGAGGGCGGCCACCCGGCCACCGCTTACGAGCACCGGCACCCGCCAGCGCTGGCCACGCGGCACCTTGTGGTCGGTGAGGAAATCTCCCACCTTCTTGTGGCCAGGGGCGCCCAGAGGGTGGAAGCGGTCACCGGGCAACGGCGAGCGCACCGTAAAGGGAAAGACCACCGCCTCGCCGTCGAGCCACTCCTCGCCGGCCGGCGGCGGCAGCGGCGCCACCCGGTCAGAAACCGCCACCTCGAGCCGCAGGCCGAGTTCGGCGACGAGGTAGCTCCCCGGCGCCGGCACGGTCACCGCGAATGCCGCAGGGCCAGGCAATGACGGGTCGCCGCGCCACCGCCCCCTGCCCCGGGGCCGGCTGAAGACAAGCCGGCCACCCTCGCGCCGCACCCTGAGCCCGTCGCCGAGATGGCCACTGCATCCCGGTCCCTGCCCCTCGGCAAGGCGCAGGAGCTGGGCGATGCCCCGGAAACTCGGCGCCGTCTCCATCTGCCAGCAGGCCCGCTCGAGGAGCCGCCGCCGGAGGGCCACGGGCTGGTCCAAAAACGGCGCCAGCCGCAGACAAACCTCGCCGGGAGCGGCCGCGGTTACCACCTGGCCCCAGGCCGCGTCGACAAGCCGGGCCAGCAGATCCTCCTCGTCCCGGAGAATGGCGGCGGTGCGGCGCAGCCCCTCACCGATGTTGGGGTTGAAGTCCCGGGCCAGGAGCGGCAGGAGATCAAGCCGCAGCCGGTTGCGCAGAAAGCGGCGGTCGCGGTTGCTGGCATCAACGAGATGGGGGATCCCGCGATCGGCGAGATAGGCGAGCAGCTCCGCCTTGGTCGTGTCGAGGAGGGGGCGAATCACCTTGCCCTCCCGGAACAGGGCCATGCCGCCAAGCCCTTTGCGGCCACTGCCGCGGACGAGGCGAAGCAGTACCTCCTCGGCCTGCTCGTCGGCGGTGTGACCCACGGCGATCCGCGCCGCCCCGGTTTCGGCCGCCACCCGCTCGAAGGTCTGGTAGCGCAGCAGCCGGCCGGCGTGCTCAAGCGACAGACCCTGCCGCCGGGCCAGGCCGCGGACATCAACCGTCGCGGCGACGAACCCCGCCCCGAGCCTTGCTGCCGCCCGGCGCACCGCCTCGGCCTCGGCCGCTGCCGCCGCCGGCCTCAGGCCATGATCCACGTAGACCGCCACCAGGGTAACCGCCCAGGCCGGCGCCAGAGCACCGAGGAGGTGAAGCAGGGCCATGGAATCCGGCCCGGCCGACACCCCCGCCACCACGGTCTGGCCTGACCGCAGGAGGGCGTGATCGCGAAGGAGTCGTTCGATTTTTCGTTCCAGGGGGTGCATAAACGTTAGTCGGCGGTCGGGCTGGCGCGGCGGGGCTGAATCTGGTATCCTCATTCCTTGTAAGTCCTTTTTCCCGGCAAGCAAAGAACATTCTTCCCATGAGGGTCAATCCGTCATGAAGGTACGCAAAGCCGTCATTCCGGTGGCCGGCCTCGGCACCCGCTTTCTGCCGGCCAGCAAGGCCATCCCCAAGGAGATGCTGACCATCGTCGACCGGCCCACCATCCAATACATCGTCGAGGAGGTGGTGGCCTCGGGCATCGACCAGATCATCCTGGTGACCAGCGAGGGCAAGTCGGCCATCGAAAACCATTTCGACTACAACTTCGAGCTGGACACCGTCCTCAGGGAGAAGCACAAGCTCGACCTCTGCGAGGAGGTCTGCAACATCTCGAACCTGATCGACATCGTTTCGGTGCGCCAGAAAAAGCCCCTGGGGCTGGGCCACGCCATCTGGTCGACCCGCAACGTGGTGGGCAACGAGCCCTTCCTCATCCTGCTGGGCGACGATCTGGTGCAGAGCGACACCCCCTGCTGTCAGCAGATGCTCAACCTCTACGATCAGGTGGGCGAATCGGTGATCGCCATCCAGCACGTGCCCCGCGACGAAACCCACCACTACGGCGTGGTGGAAGGCACCGCCGTCCGCGACCGGGTCTACAGGGTGGACCGGCTCATCGAAAAACCGGCCCCGGGAACCACCGACTCGGACATGGCGATCATCGGCCGCTATCTGCTCCAACCCGAAATCTTCGACCTGCTGGAGAAGACCTCCCCGGGCCACGGCGGCGAGATCCAGCTCACCGACGCCCTGCTGGCGCTGGCCAAGAAACGGCCCATGTATGCCTACGAGTTCGAGGGAACCCGCTACGACGCCGGCGACAAGCTGGGCTACCTCAAGGCGATCATCGCCTTCGCCCTCCGCCACCGCACCCTGGCCGGCCCCTTCCGTGACCACCTCAAGGAAGTCTGCTCGGCTCTATGACCTTCCTCGAAGTGGCGGTGGCCGCCCCCATCCACCAGGCCCTCACCTACAAGCTGCCCGACCACCTCGCCGAAACGCCCCTGATGCCGGGCCAGCGACTGCTGGTGCCGCTGGGCAACCGCCTGGTCACCGGCTACCTGCTCGCCACCACCGCCGAGGCGCCACCGACCGGCCGGCTGCGGGCCATCGCCGACCTGCTCGACCCCGTCCCCCTCTTCCCGGCCAGCATGGTACCGTTGTTCCGCTGGGTGGCCGACTACTACCTCTATCCCCTGGGCGAGGTGATCAAGACGGCGCTGCCCGCCGGCCTTACCACCGAGAGCGGCCGCACCGTGACTCTCAGCGAGGCGGGTCGTCCGGAACTCACGCCCCTGGCCGCCGGGCCGGACGCCCCTGCCTGGCTCGCCACCCTGCTTGCCAAGGGACAGCTGCCGCCGGCCACGGTGCGCCGGCTCTGGCCCCGGGAGGAGCGGCGGCTCCGCCAGTGGGAAACGGCCGGGTGGCTTGCCATCGACACCGTGCTCCGCACCGACGCCACCACGGCCAAATCCGAGTGCTGCGCCCGGTTGCGGCCCGAAGCGCCGCGGCCGGACAGGCTCAAGCCCTCCGAGGAGAAGGCCGTCACGCGGCTTGCCGAGTTGCCGCCCGGCCAGTGGCTGCCGCGCCGGGACTTGAACCGCGACTTTCCCTCGGCGGGCCGCGCCCTGCCGGGGCTGGTTGCCAAGGGACTGGTGGAGCTTGCCGACCAACGGGTCTACCGCGACCCCTTTGGCGAGCCGGCCCCCTTCTTCGCCAAGCCGGAACAGCTCACCCCGGAACAGGAGGTGGCGCTGGCCGAACTCCTGCCGGCCGCCGCCTCCCGCCGTTTCGCCCCCTTTCTGCTCCACGGCGTCACCGGCAGCGGCAAAACGGAAGTCTACCTGCGAAGTGCCGAGGCGGCTCTCGCCGCCGGCCGTTCGGTGCTGGTGCTGGTGCCGGAGATCGCGCTGGCGGCCCAGCTCGAGGGCCACTTCGTCTCCCGCTTCGGCGACCGGGTGGCGCTGCTGCACAGCGGGCTTACCGGCGGCGAACGTTACGACCAGTGGCAGCGGCTGCTCGACGGCGAGGCGGTGATCGCCATCGGCGCCCGCTCGGCGGTCTTCGCTCCCCTTGCCGACCCCGGCCTCATCATCGTCGATGAAGAGCACGACCCCGCCTACAAGCAGGAGGAGGGGCTCCGCTACCAGGGCCGCGACGTGGCCGTACTGCGGGCGAGCCTCGCCGGAGCCACGGTGCTGCTCGGCTCGGCCACCCCGTCGGTGACCAGCTTTCATCACGCCGGCAACGGCAAGTACCGGTTGCTCACCATGCGCCACCGCATCGAATCGCGACCGCTGCCCGAGGTGGAGGTGGTCGACCTGCGCGGCGTGCCCACGGTTTCGGGCCGGCCGCCGCTGTTCACCAACCAGCTGGCCAACTCCATCCGCAAGACGCTTGCCGCCGGCGACCAGACCCTGATCTTCCTGAACCGGCGTGGCTTTGCCAACTGCATGCTCTGCCAGGACTGCGGCCATACCGTGCAATGCCGCCACTGCCAGGTGACCCTCACCTACCACAAGGGCCGCCAGCAGCTCGTCTGCCACTACTGCGGCTTCACCACCACCAGCCAGATCGTCTGCGCCAACTGCCGCTCGCCCAAGGTGGTGGGGGTGGGGTTCGGCACCGAACGGCTCGAAGAGGAACTCACCGCGCTCTTCCCCAAGGCGCGCATTACCCGCCTCGACCGTGACACCACCGCCAAGCGCCACGACTTCCTCGCCACCCTCAAGGCCATCCACCGCCGGGAGGTGGACATCGTCATCGGCACCCAGATGATCACCAAGGGCCACCACTTCCCCCACGTCACCCTGGTGGGCATCGTCTGGGCCGACGCCGGCCTGGGGCTGCCCGACTTCAAGGCCGGGGAACGCACCTTCCAGCTCCTCTGCCAGGTGAGCGGCCGGGCCGGCCGGGGCGACAAGCCGGGCCGGGTCATCGTCCAGACCCACCAGCCCGACCACTACAGCGTGCTCACCGCCCGCCTCCACGACTACCACGCCCTCTATGAACGGGAGATCGAACTGCGAGGCGCCCTCCACTACCCCCCCTTTGCCCGGCTGATCAACCTGCGGCTGGACGGCCCGGACGAGGCCCGGGTCAGGGAGCGGGCCGCCGCCCTGGCCGAGCAGGCCCGCGATCTGGTCCACGGCCGGCCGGGCCTTGAGGTGCTGGGACCGGTGGCAGCACCCCTCGCCCGGCTGCGCGGCCGCCACCGCTGGCAGCTGCTGCTCAAGGGGGCCGAAACCGGCGCGCTTCACGCCCTCTGCGCCCGACTGGTCCAGGAACCACCGCCGCCCGGCGGCCGCGGCGTCAAATTGACGGTGGACGTTGATCCGGAAAATATGTTATAGTTCGTTTTTTTCAATTCTTTTGAAGCAAATCATGGCGATACGAGAAATCCTCAAATACCCGCATCCTGTCCTGCGCGAAACCGCCGAACCGGTGACCGTGTTCGACGACGAACTCAAGACCCTGGTGGCCGACATGGCCGAAACCATGTACGAGGCTCCGGGCGTCGGCCTTGCCGCCAACCAGATCGGCGTTGCCCGCCAGGTGGTGGTCATCGACATCACCCCCAAGGAAGAGCCCAAGGAGCTGATCGTGCTGATCAACCCCCGCATCACCAAAGGGGAGGGCAGCGAGATCGACGAGGAGGGGTGCCTGAGCGTAGTGGACCTCTGCGCCAACGTGACCCGTTATGCCAAGATCTGGGTGGAGGCGCAGGACGCCACCGGCGCTCCCCTCGCCTTCGAGGCCGAAGGCTACTACGCCCGGGTGATCCAGCACGAGGTGGATCACCTCCACGGCCATCTGTTTCTCGACTGGATCAGCTCGCTGAAGCGCTCCCTCTACAAGAAGAAACGCAAAAAACAACTCCAGGCGGAACAGAAAAAGGCCGACGCCGCTGCCTGATTCACCGCCCTTTTGGTTGCCCACCTGCCATGAGCGACGCCCCGTACCGCATCGTCTACATGGGCACCCCGCAGTTCGCGGTGCCCGCCCTCGAAGCCCTGCTCGCCCACGGCGAGGAGGTGGTGGCGGTGGTCACCCAGCCCGACCGGCCCAAGGGCCGGGGCCGCAAGCTCACCCCGCCGCCGGTGAAAGAGGTGGCCCTGGCCGCCGGACTGCCGGTTCTCCAGCCCAAGTCCATCCGGACCGACGAGTTCCTGACCGAGATCAGGGGTTTGCGTCCCGACCTGATCGTGGTGGTCGCCTTTGGCCGCATCCTGCCGAAAGCCCTTATCGAGCTGCCCCGCCACGGCACCATCAACGTCCATGGCTCGCTGCTCCCCAGCTACCGGGGCGCGGCCCCGATCCAGTGGGCGCTGATCAACAACGAGTCCGAAACCGGGGTGACCATCATGCAGATGGACGAAGGGCTCGACACCGGCGCCATGCTCCTGCCCGGCGCCATCCCCATTGCCGATGACGACACCGCGGCAAGCCTGGCGGTCAAGCTCGCCGCCCTGGGCGGGCGCCTCCTGGTGGAGGCCATCGACCGGCTCAAGGCGGGCCGGCTCCCCGCCACCCCCCAGGACGACGCCCTGGCCACCCTGGCCCCGCCGCTTTGCAAGGAAGAGGGCGTAATCGACTGGCGGAAGTCGGCCACGGCCATCAGCGGCCTCATCCGCGGCCTCGACCCCTGGCCTTGCGCCTCAACCCTCCTGGACGGCAACCAACTCCGCCTCTTCGTCCCCCGGGTGGTGGCGGGGCCCGCGACCGAGCCGCCCGGCACCCTCTGCCGGGCCGATCGCGGCGGGCTGCTCATCGCCACCGGGCAGGACTACCTGCTGGTGGGCGAGGTGCAGCTTGCCGGCTCCAAGCGGCTCACCGTTGACGCCTTCCTGCGCGGCCGCCCTCTGGAGCCCGGGCTGCGGCTTGGCTAACCGGCACTTCTCATGAACAGCATGCGTATTCCGGGAAAATTCGATATTCCAAGTTGCTGGAAACATCATTCGCGGGACAAAAGCCGAACACTCGTGTTCACCAAAGGCCAGCCGATCTCACCGCGTCCGCTGTGTTGCAAAACGAGTGGCATAGCCGACTATGACCACCCGCTTCGCGCCCTGCGGCCACGGCAAGCGCGGCTGGTGAGAAATGCGGTCTGATGGACGCCAGAGGCTCCGGCAACCGGCGTTGGCTGCGGCCATGGCTGTGGCTGACCGTGGCGGCTGCCCTGGCGGGGCTTGGCTGGCTGTGGCTCCCCGGCCACCCCTTCCTGCTCCGGCTCCTCTTCCACCTCAACGAGGTGATGGCCGATTCCGAACGGCTCCGCGCCCAGATCCTCGCCTACGGCCCCCTGGCCCCGCTCCTCTACATCGGCCTGCAGATCCTGCAGGTGATCCTCGCCCCCATCCCCGGCGAGGCGAGCGGTTTCCTGGGCGGCTACCTCTTCGGCGGCTGGGCCGCCTTTGTCTACTCCACGGTGGGACTCACCATCGGCTCGATGATCGCCTTCGGCATCGCCCGGCTGCTGGGCAACACCCTCCGCCGGCGGTTCCAGAAGAGCCGCGTCTACCACCGCTTCAACCGCCTGGTCCACAGGAACACCTTCGTGGTGCCCTTCTTCCTCTTCCTCTTCCCGGGCTTTCCCAAGGACTCGCTCTCCTATATCCTGGGACTGAGCGTCATGCCCTGGCAGGCATTCCTGTTCATCGCCGCGGTGGGCCGCATGCCCGGCACCCTGTTGCTTTCCTACCAGGGCGCCCAGGTGCATGAAAAGGACTACCTGACCCTGGGCTTGCTGCTCCTGGTATCGGTGGCGGGGAGCCTGCCCTGCTACCTCTATCGCCGCCGGATTCTTTTCTGGCTGAACCGACTCGGCCCCCGCCACGCCGATGCCGACCCCGCCGCGCCGCCCCGCTTCGAAGAGGAGGAGGAGCAATGACTGAACCGCGTACCATCGCCTATCTCGACTGCTTTTCGGGAATCAGCGGCGACATGCTGCTGGGCGCCCTCCTGGACGCGGGGCTGCCCGAGGCGGTGCTCCGTGATGGGGTTGCGGCCCTGGGGCTCGCCGGGGTCGAACTCGCCCGCAGCACGCGGCGGGCCGGGGCGCTTTGCGCCACCCGCCTCTCGGTGCGGGTCGAGGAGGCGCACCAGCCGCACCGCTCCTTTGCCGCCATCCGCGCCTTGCTCGACGGAGCCTCCCTGCCGGAAGGGGTGCGGGCCACGTCGCTCAAGGTCTTCACCGAACTCGCCCGGGCCGAGGCACGGGTGCACGGCGTACCGATGGAGGGCGTCCACTTCCACGAGGTGGGTGGCGCCGACGCCCTCATCGACATCGTCGGCGCGGCCCTGGGGCTTGCCCGGCTCGGCATCGACGAGGTCGTCTGCTCACCGCTTCCCATGCCCCGCGGCTGGGTGGCCTGCGCCCACGGGCCGCTCCCCCTGCCGGCGCCGGCGGTCTGCGAACTCGCCAAGGGGATGGAGGTCTTTGGCATCGAGTGCGACCAGGAACTGGTTACCCCCACCGGGGCGGCCCTGGCGCGGGGGCTCGCCACGGGGTTTGGTCCCATGCCGGCCATGGTGGTACGGGCGGTGGGCTACGGAGCGGGGAGCCGGGAGGAGTCCTGCGGCCGGCCCAACCTGCTGCGGCTCATCATCGGCGAGGCCCGCGAGGTACGGGAAGCCCAGCGGGTGGAGGTGATCGACTGCCATCTCGACGACTGGAACCCGGAAGGCTTCCCCCTGCTCGCCGAACAGCTCTTTGCCGCCGGGGCGCTGGACGTCACCCTCACCCCGCTCCAGATGAAAAAGGGGCGGCCCGGCTTCCTGCTGCGGGTGGTCGCCGACAAGCCCGCGGCCTGGGAGGCAAAACGGCTCATCCTCACCGAAACCTCGGCCATTGGCCTGCGCTTCCGCAGCGAAGAGCGGCTCACCCTGCCCCGGGCACTGGGCGCCGTGGCGACCCCCTGGGGGAAGGTGCGGGTGAAACGGGTGGAGACTCCGGCCGGCCCGGTGTTGACCCCGGAATACGAAGACTGCAGGCGGGTCGCCAGGGAAACGGGAGTGCCGCTCCGGCACCTCTACACGGTGGTACTTGCCGTTGATCCGGCGGAATTTCGCGAGGAGTAAAAAAATGGACCGGCTGATCATGCTGCTCGCCACCGGCTTCGGGGCCGGCTATCTGCCCAAGGCGCCCGGCACCTGGGGAACCCTGGTGGCCATCCCCCTCCACCTGCTGCTCATCCGGCTGGCACCGGCACCCTACGGACTGGCCCTGGCGGGGATACTGGTGCTGGGGTTCTTCGTCGCCGGCTCGGCCGAGAAGATCGTCGATCGCGCCGACCCCGGCCTGGTGGTGATCGACGAGATCGCCGGCATGCTGATCACCCTCATCGGCGCGCCGAGCCACTGGCAGGCACTCGCCATCGGCTTTTGCCTCTTCCGATTCTTCGATATCCTGAAGCCCTTCCCCATCCGGCTGGTGGACCAGCGCATCCACGGCGGCATCGGGATTATGCTCGACGACGTGGTGGCCGGCCTTTACAGCCTGCTGCTCCTGCAACTCATCTGCCGCCTGCTGCCCCTGGGCTGAGCACTCGGCCGGGGGGAATCTCATCCCTACCCGCCCCGGGCCGCTCATGCCTCGGGCCGGTCGCAGTTGGCCAACAGGGATTCAAAGGTTTCCCGCCAGGCCGCCGAAAGCGCCGCCACCGACAGCACCCGCTCCAAGGCGACCCGATTTCGCCGGTCGTGATAGTGGACGCGGTTGGCCTCGGCCACGCTCAGACGCGCCGGATCCTCGGCGAGCAGGGTAAGCGTATCCCCCGGCCCCACCTCGCCCTCCGCCAAGACCCGGAAGTACCAGCCGGTGCGCCCGCTGTCCACCACCACCTTGACGAAATCGGCCCGGCCGTACCGGGCGGCCAGGGTTCTGCACGGCTGCCGGGGCTGGCTCACCTGAAGCACCGCGGTGCCGATGCGGAAGGAGTCGCCGATGCAGAGCCCCTCCTCCACCAGGCCCGCAATGGCGAGGTTCTCGCCAAAGGCCGCCGCCGGCAGCGTGATCCCCAACACCTCCTGCCAGTGGGGATAGTGGTCGAAGCTATAGGCGCACACCGCCTTGTCCGCTCCGCCGTGGTGCTTGCGGTCGGCCACCCCGTCGCCGGCAAAGCCTTCCCGACCAAGAGCCAGGGGGGTGGCAACCGGCTGCTTGCAGATGGAGGTGGTGCATTCCTTGCCAAAGAAGTTTTCAAGCCGGGGACGGCCGATATTGAGGGATTGAACACGCATGGTGGCACCTCGCGGATGCGGCGCTTCGAACGCCATCGCGCGCCGAGAGGCCCCGGCATGGCGCGCCGGGCGGGAGAAGGACCGCGGGAAGAAATGAACAAACGCCGCGCCGGGCGCGGCGGGGGGAAACTTTTCAGGAAGAGAGACGCGACAGCGAGATATCGATGTCCTGCTGCATACCCCTGATAACCGCCACCGGATCTTCGGCCTTGGCAATGGGCCGGCCCACCACCACGTGGTCGGCGCCGTTGGCGATGGCAAGCCCCGCGGTCATGATCCGGGTCTGATCGTCGGCCCGGTCCAGGACGTTGGCGCCGGGGCGGATGCCCGGGGTGACCAGGAGCAGCCGGTCGCCCAGGTCATGCCGCAGCCGGGACGCTTCGAGCCCCGAGGAAACCACCCCGTCGCAGCCCAGTTCCAGGGCGCGCCTGGCACGGAAGTAGACCAGATCCTCGATACTTTGGGTCATCCCCATGGCCCGCAGATCCTCCTCGCCGAAACTGGTAAGCACGGTAACCGCCAGCAGCCGGAGATCGCCCTTTTCCTCCAGGGCCGCCCGGATGATCGCGTCGTTGCCGTGGATGGTGGCGAGGCTCACTCCGTGGTTGCGGATCTGGGCCACGGCAAGCTTCACCGTCTCCGGGATATCAAAGAACTTCAGGTCGAGCATCACTTTGTGGCCCCGGTCCACCAGCCAGTCCACGGTTTCGAACCAGCCGGCCATGAACAGCTGCAGCCCCACTTTGTAGAACCCGAGGTGGGACTCGGTCCTGCGGACCAGCTCCTTGGCCTTGGCCGGGGAATCCACGTCCAGGGCCAGAATGATGCGTTCCTTGAGAGGGATGTCCTTGATCGCCATGTTTTCTCATCCTTAAGAATGTGACTTCTTGATGCCTAATCAACGTCCACGGTGACCCGGCCGTCCAGCCGGTAGGAATCGTGGTCGAGGTCGTAGACGAACCCCTTGCCACGCACCTCCATGCCGTTGGCCTCCATGCGCACCGTGGCGGGGGAGTAGATCTCACGGCGCCGGTCCAGGTAGTAGAGCTGTTCGGTGGAGAGGACCCCACCCCGGCGGTGGCGCACCGTGACCGCGCCGGCCACCCCCAGTTCCCGCTTCTTCTGGTCATAGCGGCCGGCCTTGCCGACGATGTGAAAAAAGGGGGCGCCGTCGCGCAGGAGGTCCGCGTCCACCCCGTCCAGGAGAAGGACGTCGCCGCCGTGGCTGCTCGCCATATGGCGGCTGCTGATCGTCCACTCCTCAACGCCGCCTTGGTACTGGCTGAAACGTACCCCGTCCATGACAAAGGACTCGAGCCGTTTTCCGCCGTCGGTCCGGCCTGGGGCCGTATCGGTGGGCGGGGCAAGGAAGCCGGTGAGCCCCCCCCACCAGAGGGGGGCGGCCACCACCAGAGCCAGCGGCAGTTGCCAGAGGAGGTTGCGCGGCCCCCGCATCACCCCAGATACCTCCCCAGCAGCTCCCGCTGCAGGCCCTTGGCCGCGATGATCAGATCACAGATTTCGCGCACCGCGCCCCGGCCGCCGGGCCGCGTGGTGACGTAATCCGCCACCTGCCGCACCTCATGGACGCCGTCGGCCACCGTCACCGAAAAACCCACCCGCCGGATGAGCGGCAGGTCGAGCCAGTCGTCACCCATGTAGGCGATCTCGCGCTCGGCAAGCGCGAGCTTGGCCAGCAGTTCCCGGTACGCCTCGATCTTGTTGCGGCACCCCTGGTAGACATGGGCAAGCTTCAGGTCTTCGGCCCGCCGGCGGACCGCTTCCGAGGTGCGGGCGGTGATCAGCCCCACCGCCACCCCCGCCTCCTGGAGGAGACGGATCCCGAAGCCGTCGCGGGTGTGGAAGGACTTGATCTCGGTGCCCTCGTGGGTGTAGGTGATGGTGCCGTCGGTGAGCACCCCGTCCACGTCGAGAAGCAGGAGCTTGACGGGCGCGGCTTTGGGCAGCGCGGCCTGCCAGGCATAGCCCCGCTCCCGGGGGGGCTCCCGCTCCATGGCCCGCTTGAGGAGTCCCTGGGTCACCTCGCAGTCGGAGGGGTAGCCGCCGGGATTGGGGGTACAGGTGTCGTCGTTGGTCATTGTTTCAGATTCCGCGTACCGACTTAAGAGTGTCTTGAAAAACTCGGACGAAAAGACAATTTTTCGCGATCCCCGTTACCCCTGGGCCGCGGCCCGAATGGCGAGCAGCCGCTTCAGCAGCGGCTCCACCTCGACGAGCGGCATGGAGTTGGGGCCGTCGCAGAGCGCCCGGTCCGGGTCGGGGTGGATCTCCATGAACAGGCCGTCGATGCCGGCCGCCACCGCCGCCCGGGTGAGCGGCGGGATGAATTCACGCTGGCCGCCGGAACTCCCCCCGGCACCGCCGGGCAACTGCACCGAATGGGTGGCGTCGTAGATCACCGGGCAGCCCAGCCCCCGCATCACCGGCAGCGCCCGCATGTCCACCACCAGATTATTGTAGCCGAGACAGAAGCCGCGCTCGGTGAGCATCAACCGCCGGCTGCCGCTCTCCTTGACCTTGGCCACCGCGTTGGCCATGTCCCAGGGGGAAAGGAACTGCCCCTTCTTGAGATTCACCGGCTTGCCGCTTCGGGCCGCGGCCACCAGCAGATCGGTTTGCCGGCAGAGGAAAGCGGGGATCTGGAGGATGTCGAGCACCTCGGCGGCAGGCGCCACCTGGGCCGGCTCGTGAACATCCGAGACCACCGGCACCGCGAACTCCTCACGGATGCGGGCCAGCGCGGCAAGCCCGGCCGCGAGCCCCGGCCCACGGAAAGAGCCGAGCGAGGTGCGGTTGGCCTTGTCAAAGGATGCCTTGAAGGCATATGAAATGCCGAGCCGGGCGCAGATGCCTTTGAGTTCGCCGGCCACCTCCCGGGCCAGCGCCTCCGATTCGAGCACGCAGGGCCCGCCGATGAGCAGCAGGGGCTCGCCCGCGCCCACGGCAAACGGCGCGCCCGCGCCGACCCCGCCGATGGTCACCTTGTCCATGGTCGATTCTTGCAATGTCTTCACTCTCTCAAGAAAAAAATGGGCGACAACCAAGGGGAAACTCCCCTGCTTGTCGCCCGAAGGTCAAACTCGACTCCGGGGGAGCACCCCGGCACGGCTGTGGCCGCCCCGCTCAGGCGCCGCCGAACTTGAGGGCGGCGGCGATGAACTCCCGGAACAGCGGATGGGGCTTCATGGGCTTGGACTTGAACTCGGGGTGGAACTGGCAGCCCAGAAACCAGGGATGGTCGGCGAGTTCCACGATCTCCACCAGATTGTTGTCCGGCGAGGTCCCGCTGATGATCAGTCCCTTCTCCACCAGGGTGTCGCGGAACTCCGGGTTGAACTCGTAGCGATGGCGGTGGCGCTCCTCGATCTCCTCGGCTCCGTAGGCCATGGCCGCCAGGGTGCCGGCGTGCAGCCGACAGGGATAGGCGCCGAGCCGGAGCGTGCCGCCCATCTCGGAGAGTTCGTCGCGAACCTGCACCTTGTTGGTACGGTAGTCGAACCACTCCTTCATCAGGTAGATCACCGGATGGGTGGTCGCGCGGGAGAACTCGGTGCTGTCGGCGTCGGCCATGCCGGCGATGTTGCGGGCGAACTCCACCACCGCCATCTGCATGCCGAGACAGATGCCGAAGAAGGGAACCTTATTCTCCCGGGCATAGGTGACCGCCATGACCTTGCCCTGGATACCGCGGTTGCCGAAACCGCCCGGCACCAGGATGCCGTGGCAGCCCTCGAGCAGCGCGGTGCCCTTCTCCTCGATCTCCTCGGCGCTCACGTAGCGCAGGTCGACCCGTGCGTCGTTGGCTACCCCGCCGTGCACCAGGGCCTCGTGGAGGCTCTTGTACGACTCGGTGAGATCAACGTACTTGCCGATGATGCCGATGGTCACCTTCCTTGCCGGCTCCTTGATGCGGCGCAGCAGGTCGCGCCAGGGGTCGAGCCTTGGTGCCCGGGTCCAGATGTTGAGCAGCCGCAGCACCAGCTCGTCGAGCCCCTGATCCTGGAAACGCAGCGGCACCTCGTAGATCGAGCTGACGTCCTGGGCGGTGATCACCGCCTCGGGCGGCACGTTACAGAACAGGGCGATCTTGCGCTTGAGGTCGTCGCCCAGAGGCAGCTCGGTGCGGCAGAGAAGGATATCGGGCTGGATACCGATGGCGCGCAGCTCCTTGACCGAGTGCTGGGTGGGCTTGGTCTTCACCTCGCCGGCGGTCTTGATGTAGGGCACCAGGGTGACGTGGATGAAGAGCGAATTCTCGCGGCCGACGTCGAAGCGGAACTGGCGGATCGCCTCAAGGAAGGGGAGGCTCTCGATATCGCCGATGGTGCCGCCG
>DHYV01000031.1 GCA_002414225.1 Desulfobulbaceae bacterium UBA5121
ACTTCTACTGCCTAAAGGTAGCGCCTTGTTGGGCGTCTTTTGACAGAAATTTATCTATTTTAATTGAAAGAGATTCTTCATCTTTTAATTCACATTCCCAAACAACCAGTACTTTCCACCCTGATTCTTCAAGTTCTTTTAGTGCCTTTTTGTCTCTTTGAACATTACGTTCAAGTTTGGGACGCCAATATTGGGTATTTGATTTTGGGATGTGACCGTCATTGCATGCTGTGTGTTGATGCCAAAAGCAGCCATGCACAAAAATAATTTTTTTACGGCTTGAAAAAACAAGATCAGGCTTACCGGGTAAATCTCTCCGATGGAGGCGATAACGGTACCCCATGCCGTGAACAAGACGCCTTACAAACATTTCTGGCGCCATATCCTTACTTCGGATATGACTCATTGTTTTACTGCGTATTTCTGGAGAGACTTTATCCGTGATGAGTTTACCCTTTTCCAAGTGCTTTGAGTATAGCGTCTCTGTATACGTTTTCTTCTGGGAGAGTAACGTTGTTAAAGGCCTCTTGGACTTTATAAACAGTTGTTGAATGAGAAAGCGTTTGTTTCAGTGGGGTAAGTGCGCCTTCCAGAGCTACTTTCGTCATGTCAAAATTGTAAGATAAAAATGTGATTGAAGCAGGTTGCAATGCATAACGAATAAGCCCATCTTGGCCGCCAAGCCTGTTTGCTATACGTTCAAAAACAGGATGTGGGCAAACAAAAAAAAGACCTTTCTTGCACATTTCCTCACGCTGTAGAACCTGCCCTTTGTATATCAACTGAGGAAGGATTCGCTTTGATACGTTTTCCCAATTTAAGCCGGCAGTGGTCTTTACTGTATTGCGGCCTTCGTTTTTAAGTTCAGAGTATCCATTGCGGTAGTTTCCTGTTGTGTCAATTGTTTGCACCTCTACCGCCACAAATTCTTGCAGTTCTCCTTCATTATCAAGCTTTGCCAACACCCAGTCTACGAAGTAACCACCACTTCCTGACTTTTGTGGCAACCGAAGCTCACCGCCCCATCTCTTACCAAAAACTGCGATGCATGTTTTTCCATCTGTTTTTGCCGATGAAACAGCTTCCGGTCCTGGGATAAGTTCTAAGTCTTCTCCAAAAGCTTTTATGGATACTTCACGAAGGATTTTGTAATCATCTGCATAAAGCCGGATCGGGCAACAAATGACTGGACCGGAAGTGATCGGTTTTAATGTGCAAACGCCTGAAATCACACCGTCGTTAAAAGTTTTTTCGCACGTTTCTTTGATAATTGGGCATTGTTCATTTTGTGCAGCTTCTCTTGCCTTAATTGAATTGTCATCTGCACGATACCCAAAAAATTCCCATATTGTTCCTGCCATTATAAAGCCTTTGTCATTTCATTTATTTCATATCCCAATGCACATACCAACGAACGCCCAATAGCGGCTGCGAGTAATGGCGGGACTGCATTGCCAACTTGTTCATATTGTTCCACGCGTGATCCTGTAAAGTGGAAACTGTCAGGGAACGTTTGAAGTCGTGCAGCCTCACGGACAGTGAATGCACGATCTTGGTCATAATGGAAGTATGCTCCCCAGTGTGGGTCACATTTAGTCAGAATTGTCGAAGCTAAACCATTCGGGTCCACCCTGCCATACCGTTTAGTATGATCGGAACGCCTAGCCCGTTTCATGCCTTTTGGAAGTAATTCTGTTGGTATATTTGTCCAGTTCCCTCCCGGCGGGATAAAAGCCATTCTTTCCATGTTGATATGGCTCAGTCGTGCAGCCTCGTGGTTATAAACACCATTAGAACCAGCACGCATTGCTCGCTGAAAATCGTTCTTCGGCTCAGTGCGGTATTTCTTCAGTCTATTGCCAGTTTCACCATTTTTTAGCACTGGCAGATCGCTTAAAGCGTCTTTCACAGAAATGTAGGTTGGCAACTCAACTTTGCCTGGTAGGGCAACAATATTCCGCCCATCAAAACGAGAGGTGAAATTAACTCGAATGGGGGCTTGGCGAATAGGATTCGGAAAAGCTAAGTTAGGACTTTGCCCATTTCGCAGCCCGATTATGATGGTCCTCCACCTCGTTTGAGGGATTCCATAATGCGGTGCATAAAGAATTTTTACATCGGAATCATACCCGTGCTTTTCAAGGGTTGACAGTATTGCCTGAAGAGTCATGCCTCCTTCAAATGAAACAAGCCCTGGGACATTTTCAATTAGAACTGATCGAGGGCAGAACTCGTCCACAAACCTCAGAAATTCTTTAAACAAATGGTTTCTTTCATCGTTGACAGAACGTAATGGTGCATTTATTGAGAAACCTTGGCAGGGTGGACCACCAGCTATTAGGTCTAGCTCGCCTCTTTCTATTTGTAGCAGTTTGCGTACGGAACAGGCATCGACCTTACGGATATCACACCGATCAATAATTGTATTCTTGTGATTCGCCGCGTAGGTTTCAGAGTATCGTTGTTTAATCTCGTTAGCGTATAAACTATGGAAGCCAGCCTCGCGAAGTCCTTCTGACAAGCCTCCAGCACCCGCAAACAGATCGATCATCTTGAGTTTATTATGTTTTTCCATGGGGGTCTCCGATATTTGAATCCACTCAATCATATTTACATCATGTATCTGAGGAGATCAATATTCTTGAACAGTGCTGTGGTAATTGCCAGCCCAACAGTTCAATAAGTGGAAACCTTTCCACCATATTGCCGCTTATATACAGACATATTTTCCACCTATCGCCATATCGACGACTTATTACGGAAAATACCAACATTTATTTTCTGCTTATTATGTTGCAGCTTGATTTTTTCCTCTTATTGCGATATTAAATGAATAACATGGAAAATAAGCCGAAATTCTGCCCCAACCCACAGGCCAGGCTGATGGATCAGGTACGCGAAGTCCTGCGCTACCACCACTATGCCTACAGCACCGAGCAAACCTATTGCCAGTGGATACTACGCTATATCCACCACTTTGGCGGAAAAACCCATCCCAACAAGCTTTCAGCCCGCCATGTCGAGATGTTCCTCTCTCACCTGGCCAGCGCGGGCAAGGTGGCCGCCTCCACCCAGCGACAGGCCCTCAACGCCTTGGTCTTTCTCTACCGTGAGGTTCTCGATCTGCCGTTCCAGGAGCAAATCGCCCCGGCCCGCGCCAAACGGGCACCCAGGCCGCCCACCGTTCTCACCCAAGAGGAAACCCTGCGTCTCCTGAGCCATCTCGACGGCACCCATGCCCTGATGGCAAAACTCCTCTACGGAGCGGGCCTCCGCCTCATGGAGTGCGTCCGGCTCCGCATCAAGGACGTCGATTTCGGCCAGAATCTCGTCTTTGTCCGCGGCGGCAAGGGCGGCAAGGATCGTACCACCCTGTTGCCAGCCAACATCCGTGACGCGTTGCGGGAACACATCGCTCGGGTTAAGGAGCTGCACCATCAGGATCTGGAGGCTGGCTACGGCGAGGTGCATATCCCCGAGGCCCTGGCGCGCAAATACCGGCAGGCAGCCAAGGAAACCGGGTGGCAGTACGTCTTTGCCGCCAAAAAACGCTCTGTCGATCCGCGCTCCAGCCGCGAGATGCGCCACCATGTCCTTGAGTCGGGCCTGCAGAAGGCCGTAAAGCGGGCAGCGACCAGGGCCGACATCACCAAAAAGGTGGGCTGCCACACCCTGCGGCACAGCTTCGCCACCCATATGCTGGAGGCCGGGGTCAACATCCGCGTTCTCCAGGAACTGCTGGGCCATGCCGACGTCAAGACCACCGAGATCTATACCCATGTCATGGCCAAGGACATCCGCCAACTGCAGAGCCCCCTGGATCGCCTGGGCTCCTGACTTTCGCGGCCCGACACCACTTCCGAACAATTAGCAGACCATTGCGTTCCTAGCAATGAATAGATTGCAACCAGCTCTTTTTCCCGAATTGCGGGGCATCCGGTTCCGTGGCCACATAAGAAAAAAGGGGCGGCGCCCCGAAGAGCGCAGCCCCTTTTTGAACTCGTCCAAACTCCCTGAAGGCATCGGCGTTATTCCGGCGAGGACCACGGCACCATTTCGCCAGGGTGAAATCTTCCCCCAAACATTGCCCCAAGGGCGCCCCGGACACTTGCCAGCCGCCCTTGCCAGCCGCACGACACGCGGCTTACCCCTCTTGCAGATACCCCTTCTCAAGGAGATATTTCCGGATGTCCTCCGGTGAAAAACCAATTTTCTCGGCCACCCGCAGGGCGTGGCTGTCGGTGGAAATTCCTTCGCCGATCCGGTGGGTCGGTTGTTCGCCGTCGAACTCAACCTGCAGGTACTGCCCCTTCCCCTGTTTTTGAAAGTGCTCCACCATCTCGTGGCTGTGGGTCACCATCAGGGTGGTGTTGCCGATGGCGGCAAAACCGTGCAGGATATCCACGGACAGTTCGAGCTTTTCGTGCGATGTGGTGCCTTCGGCGATCTCGTCGAGGATGGTGAGGCTTTTGGGCGTCACCCTATAGAAGACGTCCCGGGTGACCTTGAGTTCGGTGCCGAAACGGCCTTCGGTGTCGTTCAGGGTATCAAAGGCCGGAGCCTGATAGGTGATCATGTCGGCCATGTTCATCCGGGCCCGGCGGGCCGCCACCGGCGCGCCGATCTGGCCCAAGAGCTGGTTCTGGGCAATGGTTTTACAGATGGTGGTCTTTCCCCCGCTGTTCGGGCCGGTGATGAAGGTGAGCCGTTCCGCGTCGAGCCGCACGTCGTTGGGGACGTACCGAACGTTTGATTTGCCGTGGATGGGATTCCGGAGTTCGTCGGCAATGAAGTAATGCCGGCCCTGGTTGGTGACCTCGGGCAGCACGGTGGGGTGCGGAAACCGCTCGCCGTAAGTGACGAAGGAGAGCAGTTCGTCAATGGCCGCAACCGCTTCGAGGCTCGAGGCGAAATGGTTGGAGTCGATGAGGCGCTGCCTGACGGGCAGCACGGCGGTATAGTAGTCGATGAACGGCTTCACCACCCCGCCGTGCAGGAACCCGAAGACGTTCAGCCAGCTGGTCATGTAGAACATGGTCTGCGCAATCGCCGGATCCAGCCAGGCACCAGTCTGCCAGGCGACACCGAAAAAAAGGCCGGGCAGGGCGGGAACCAGGCTCCCCTTGCTGAAGTGGGAAGGCCGAAAACGCCAGGAAGGGGCGAACCATTTCTTCTCCGCCCGAGTCAGCACGCCGGAAAAGGTCCGGTGCACCGGCCCGGTGGTGAGGGCATGGACATCCGCGCCGGCGAAGCCGAGGATGTTCTTGAGCAGCGAGTCGAGGTAGACGGTTTCCGGCTGGGCAATCTTGCGCGCCTCGGCGAGCATGGTTCTGATGGCGGTCATGGCCTGCCGATAGTCACCGTAGGAGGCAACGGGGTTCAGGTGGGCATTGATCAGCCGGAACAGATGTTTCTCGCCCGTTTTGAACCGTTCGAGAAACTCCCGGATGCCCTGCTTCAACCGTTCATTGCCGCTCAACTCGGCATAGGAGTCCTGCTTGGCGTGGATCAGCTCGATGGATTCAGAAGGGTTGACCAGCGAATGAAACAGCCGGGCAGAGCCGACCCGGGTGACGGTGTGGTCAAGGGCCCCGAACAACTCATGGATTTCAAGGAGCTGCAGGGTTCGTTTATCGACCACGGTTTCCGGCAGCAGCTGCAGCATCTTCTCGCTGTCAAAGGGCGACGCTTCCCGCCGTTCATCGATGAAGCCGTTCCGGAAGTTCAGCTCCAGGATCTGTTTTTCGCTGTCTGTTCTTTCCATTGTTCTCTTCTGGTCCGGTCCGCAAAAAGGGACACTGTTAAAAATACACCCCCCAACGGGACTGCCCTGCTTGAGGGGCTGGAATCAATGTCGATGACAGGACGGAAAAGGGGCAACGGCTGCCAGGCTGCCCCATCCAAACCGACAAAAGAAGTCAACACGCCGCGCCCCAACCCTCGCCGACCCGTCCCCCGCAACAGGAAATCATTCCTCCCCCGCGCCCTGCCGGCCGCGCCGCAACGGCGCCGCAGTCAGAGGCAGGCCAAAGCCGCGGTCTGCCGGCGGCAAGAGTGCATACGGGAAAGAGTTAAATAAAAGGAGAATGGACTATACCCCCAGTCCCGGCCCAGCGCAAACGGTTATCGTCGCCCCCGCGCAGGGATGACCCAAGGGGCCTCGAAACCATGAACAAAGAAGGGGGTGCGCCCAAGGACGCACCCCCTTCTTTCCTTTCACAATTGGCCAATGCCTCTGGCAGGGATTACGCCCAGCGATAGGTCTCCTCGGTTTCGTCGGCAAAGCCGTCCCAGAGGTAGGCGTCCTCACGGCCAAGGGCGATCGTCCGGAAGGCATACCGGGCCTGCTCCTCGTAAAACTGGCAGAAGGGACTCGGCGCCAGCACGGTGCCGGAAACCTCCTTGACCTCGGCCGGACAGGGCGCGCCGCAGAAGTGACGGATGGCGCAGGAGGCGCAGGGCACGATGTCCTCGGCCTTGCGGCCGGTGATCTCCTTAAACGGCGCGCTGGCGAGCGCCTGGGGGATCTCGCCGTTAAAGAGGTTGCCCCCCTTGTACTCGGGGAAGCCGATGAACTCGCTGCACGGAAAGAGATCCCCGGTGGCGGCCACGGCAAAGAAGCAGCGGCCGCCCCCGCAGGGCGAGATGTCGCACATCAGCCGCCGGCCGGTGGGGGCGATGACCCCGGCGAGGATGTTGGCGAAGTTGGCCACCACCATCTTGTGGCCGGTCTGCTCGTAGAGTTCGTGGGTGCGGTCCAGGGCCTTGACGAAATTTGCGGTCATCACCCCGTTGTCGGGCTTCAGATCCTGGCCGCCCTTCCTGGTGCAGCGCACCGGGTTCAGCATGATCACCCGCACGCCCAGCTCGTGGTAGAAGTCCACCATCTCCACCAGATGGTTGACGTTCTCCTTGGTGACGGTGGTGATCACGTTCATGGCCGGATAGTCGGCGAGCTTCCTGATCACCGCCACCACCTGATCGAAAAAGCCGGTGCCGTTCCAGTTCTTGCGGGTCCGGTTGGCGATCTCGGCCACCGGCGCGTCCAGCGACAACCCGATGCCCACGCCGTGGCGGGTCAGGAACTCGATGGCCTCGTCGTCGAGCAGGGTGGCGTTGGTCTGGACGCCGAAGTGGAAGCGGTCGTGGTACTTCTCGATGCCGGCGAACATCGCCTGCCGGGCCACCATGGGCTCGCTGCCGTGGAAGATCAACTGGGGCTTGGCGCCCGCGGGGAGCACGGTGGCAAAGTAGGCGAGCAGCCGTTCGAGCGCGTCGCACAGCTGCTCCGGGGTCATGGTGATGCCGTCGCGGCGCATCTCCTCGGGCAGATAGCAGTAACCGCAGTTCAAGTTACAGCGCTCGGTGGGGTTGAAGTAGGCGGCCGAGGGGGTGAGACCGAAGCGGAGCGCGTCCATCTCCTTCTTGAAGTCCGCGGCCCGCTCGGCGAAATCGGCGGTGAGTCCGCCGGCCAGCGCCTCGCCCAGCTCGTCCTTGCCCACCAGTGCCCAATAGGCGGAGTCGGGTTCGATCACCGCCACGGTGTCGGCCAGGCCGACATCCAGTACGGAAAAGCTGGGGCCGAAGCCGGTATTGGCATACCGGCCCGGCTCAGCCTGTTGCTGTGCTTTGTTCATGACACCACCTAGTTTTTCTTGTCCGCCTTGGGAGCCAGCAGGATGTAGTGGGACAGGCCGGTGTTCTGGCCCAGCTGGCGACAACGGCGACGGTAGCTGATCACGTTCTTGGCGTTCTTCTGCATGGGAGTTCCTCCATTGAAGCAGGGATTAGAGAGCCCGGAAACCGGCCGGGCCAGAGAGTGATGAATCCGCACCAACGGATGCTGGGTTCGCACGGATTCAAGGCATAAAAAAACCCGCATGACGCGCAGGCGTCCATGCGGGTACCTTTACCATCAGTCCACAGAGGTATGGCGACGTCTTCCAGCAGGTCTTCTGGCTCTCGGATCGTCTGCGGTTCGACGGCCTTCCCCCCGGGTTTTCCCCGGAAGTGACCGGCCCGAAGGCCTTTTAGAGCCGAACCGCATCCCCGATTACAGCGGCGGGACCGCCACGGATTCGCACCGTGTTCCGGGATGCTGCAAAACGTTCAACGTCTCAATTTTGTTTTCTACTTACGGCAAAACCGCCGCTTTGTCAAGCCTGCGAGACACCGGTGCCGGCCTCGGGCACCAGGCCAGAGCAAAGTTTTGCAGCCAAAACAGACATTGCCGCTGGCGTGGCCCCTACTTTCCCACCTCGACGCCCCATATCTCCCTGGCGTACTCGGCCACGGTGCGGTCGCTTGAAAACTTGCCCATCCGGGCGACGTTCAGGATCGATTTGCGGGCCCAGGTGCGCTGGTCCCGGAAGGCGCGGTCCACCTCCTCCTGGCAGCGCAGGTAGTCTTCGAGGTCCAGGAGGAGGAGATAGGGGTCGTTCGGGGCCAGGAGGCCGTCGCGCAGGGGCAGGAAAAGCTCCCGGTCGTCGAGGAAGGTTCCGTCGCAGAGGCTGCCCCCCCCCCGCCGCACCTCGGGATTGGCGTTGTAAACCTGGCGGCCGCCGGGACCGGAGTGGCAGCGGAGCCACTCGGCCTTCTCGGCAGTATAGCCAAAGATGAAGATGTTCTCGGCCCCCACCTCTTCGCGGATCTCGATGTTGGCCCCGTCCAGGGTGCCGATGGTGAGCGCCCCGTTCAGTGCGAACTTCATGTTGCCGGTCCCCGACGCCTCGGTGCCGGCGGTGGAGATCTGCTCGGAGAGATCGGCGGCCGGGATGATCTTCTCGGCCAGCGACACCCCGTAGTTGGGGATGAAGACCACCCGCAGCCGACCACCCACCCGGGAGTCGTTGTTGACCACCCTGGCCACCGAGTTGATCAGCTTGATGATCAGCTTGGCCTTCCAGTAGGAGGGCGCGGCCTTGCCGCCGAAGATGACGGTGCGCGGGGTCACGGCCAGATCCGGGTTGTCGCGCAGCCGCAGGTAGCGGGCGATGACGTGGAGGATGTTCAGCAACTGCCGCTTGTACTCGTGGATTCGCTTCACCTGCACGTCGAACAGGGTCGCCGGGTCTACGGTCACCCCGCAGCTGACGGCGATGTAGTCGGCGAGCCTCGCCTTGTTCTCCCGCTTCACCGCCTGCCAGCGGTCCTGGAAGGCACGGTCGTCGGCAAGGGGCTCGAGGTCGCGGAGCTGATCGAGGTCGGTGATCCAGCCCGAGCCGATCTTGCTGCTGATCAGCCCGGCGAGCCCCGGGTTGCACTTGAGCAGCCAGCGCCGGGGGGTGATGCCGTTGGTCTTGTTGGTGAACCGCCCCGGAAAGAACTCCTCGAAATCCTTGAAGATGCCGGTGCGGAGGAGATGGGTGTGGAGCCGGGCAACACCGTTCACCGCATGGCTGCCGACAATGGCCAGGTGGGCCATGCGCACCTCCTGGAGCGGCCCCTCCTCGATGAGCGACATGCGACGCAGCCGCTGCACGTCGCCGGGGTAACGACGGGCCACCTCGGCCAAAAACCGGCGGTTGATCTCAAAGATGATCTCCAGGTGCCGGGGCAGCACCCGGCCGATGAGCACCACCGGCCACTTCTCCAGCGCCTCGGGCATCAGGGTATGGTTGGTGTAGGCAAAGGTCTTGACCGTGATCTCCCAGGCCCGCTCCCAGGAGAGGCGTTCCTCGTCCACCAGCAGCCGCATCAGCTCGGGGATGGCGATGGAGGGATGGGTGTCGTTGAGATGGACGGCGATCCGGTCGCTGAACTTGTCAAAGGTGGTGTTCTTCTTCTTGTAGCGGCGGAAGATGTCCTGGAAGGTGGCGGCCACGAAGAAGTACTGCTGCTTGAGGCGCAGCTCGCGGCCCTCGCGGACGTGGTCGGTGGGATAGAGAAGCTTCGAGATGGTTTCGGAACGCACCTTGCTCTTCACCGCCGCGATGTACTCGCCACGGTTGAAGTAGGAGAGATCGAGTTCCCGGGATGCCTTGGCGGTCCACAACCGCATGTTGATCACCCGGTCGTTGTTGTAGCCCGGCACCAGGAAATCGCAGCCCATGGCCACCACCTCCTCGGTATCGATCCATTCGGCCCGGTAGTTGCCCTGGGCGTCGGTGTAGCTGTTGACCCGGCCGTAGAAATGGACCGGAAAGAGGTAATGGGGCCGCTCGAACTCCCAGGGGGTGCCGTAGCGCAGCCAGTTGTCCGGGCTCTCCACCTGGAAGCCGTCCACCAGCCGCTGGCAGAAGAGGCCGTACTCGTAGCGGATGCCGTAGCCGTAGGCGGGAATGCCCAGGGTGGCGAAGGAATCGAGGAAACAGGCGGCAAGCCGGCCCAGGCCGCCGTTGCCAAGGGCGGCGTCCTCCTCCTCCTCGCGAAGATCCTCGATGTCGTAGCCGAGCTTGGCAAGGGCCACTGCCACCTTGTCGTAGAAGCCAAGGTTGATGAGGTTGTTGCCCAGGCTCCTGCCGATGAGGAACTCCAGCGACAGGTAGTAAACCCGTTTCTGGTGCTTTTCGTAATAGCTCTTCTGGGTCTCCACCCACTTGGCCACCAGGATGTCGCGCAGGGCGTAGGAAATCGCCTTGCAGACATCCCGCTTGTCGGCCCGCTCAGGGTCCCGCCCCTGGAAGCTCAACACGTACTGCTTGATGGCGTGTTTCAGCTCATCGATATCGACCGCCTCGGCGATGGAACAGAAGCCGGCGGAAAAAGGTCGTTGGTTCTTGGCCATGCGTGATACCTGAATGGGAAAGGGGCCGGCGGCCCGATCACCTTATCCTGCCTCGCCGGTTCCCGGCTCGGGATGCCTGGGCCACCGATGGAGGAAGGAAGAAAAAGATTCGCCGTACAGCAATATCTAATCGTTTTCACTCTACAATGCCAACAAATTACCGGTCAATCGCTTTTTCCCGCCCGCCGCCCGGCCAGAAAGGCGGCCACCCAAGCCTCGGCCTCGTCGCGGCTCGCCACCTCGCCTGCCACCTGGGCCGCCTCGAGGCTGGCGAGGATTTTGCCCAGTTGGGGGCCCGGGGCGAGCGGGAAACGGGCCAAGAGGTCGTGCCCGTTGAGCAGCCGCGGCTGTTCGAGCACCGGCCGGATGCTCTCCTGCCAGACCCGGTCCACCTCGGCGTAGAGGGCGGCAAGCTCGGCTTCCATGCCCGCGGGCTTGCCCGGCCCGGCGCCGGCCAGGCTGTCGGCCATGGCCAGCAGAAAGAGGCCGGGCAGCTCCTCGCCCGCCGCCCGCACCAGCCGCAGGCAGGCCCGGGGGGTGATGCCGGTCTTCCGGCGGGCGTTACAGAGGTGAAAGGGCCACATGTGCAACTCGATGAAACGGCTCACCCGGGTCACCGCCTCCCGGCTCCAGCGCAACCGCCGGCCCATGGCGACAAAGTGCCGCGCCCCCTCCCGGTCGTGGTTGTAGAAGGTGATTCGACCGTTGCGAACGGCGTGGCAGGCGGGCTTGCCGAGATCGTGGCAGAGCGCCGCCCACTTGAGCCACAGGCTCCGCCGGCCGCCGGCCGCGTAGGCGGCGAGGGCCGGCCCATGATCCGGGAAACGGGCGCCGGGATCGACCAGAATCTCTTCCATGGCCCTCAATGCCGCCAGGTTGTGGCCAAAAACGTCGAGGTGGTGGCTTGCCGGCTGGGCCAGTCCCGCCCCCGCCTGCAGCTCAGGGACAACCTGCCAGAGGAGGCCGTCGGCCGCCATGGCCGCCACCGTGGCCGCGGCCCGGGGCGAGGCGACGATCAGGTCGAATTCGTAGGCAATCCGCTCCCGGGCCACCCCGGCGAGCAACGCGGCCTCGGCGGTGATCCGGCGGGCGGTGTCGGACGCGATGGCAAGCCCCAGGGTGGCGGCAAAACGGTGGGCGCGGAGCAGCCGCAGGGGGTCGGCCCGCAAGGCCCCGGCATGGGTGAGGCGGATGCGGCCCCGCGCCAGGTCGGCAGCTCCGCCGGTGGGATCGATAAGCCGGTAGGGGGCGAGCAACCCGCCGCTCTCGGGATCAAATGCCACGGCCAGGGCGTTGACGGTGAAGTCGCGACGGCCGAGGTCGGCCTCGATGGTGGTGGTCGCCTCGCGAAAGTCGGCGAGGTCGAGTTCCCAGCCCTGCCACACCACCCGAGCCACCCCCTGCTCTTGGTCCAGGGGCACGCAGGTGCCGCCAAGCTCCCGGGCAAGGGCGCGGGCGCAGGCCACCGCGCCGCGGGCAACGGTGAGGTCGAGGTCGCGGCAGGCGCGGCAGGCGAGCCAGTCGCGCACCGCGCCGCCGGCCAGGTACCACGGCGCGCCGTGGCCCCGGGCCACACGGGCCAGGGCGCGACGGAGGCGTGGGGGGGCGGCGGCGAGCCAGTCCCGATCGAGGGTGGTCATGGCGGTTCCTTGCCAAGAGGTGGCGATTGGCCATTTGGCTGTAAGGCGATTGCCGGACCGCATCACGCCATAAGGAGGGCGCGGCCCCGGCAACGGCAACCCTTTCCTTCTGGCACGAAAAAACTTTTTTTGCAACCGCGACGGGAGGGGACCGACAAAACCACGGCCCTGGGAATCGCCGGCAGGAGGGGTCAGGCCGGGTCGCCAACCCCGTTGAGTTCGGCGATGGTACAGGCGAGGCGGCAACGCACGTCGTGGATATGGATGCTCTCGAGACTCAACGACTCGATCACCACCCGGCTCGCCGGCGGCAGGGTGGCGCCGAAACGGCGGGCCACCGCCCGGGCCGTCTCCCGCACCGCGTCCTCGGCAAACTGCGGGGCGCGGTGGGATCTGAGCACCATCTCGGCCTCGTCGGGCCGCTTGAGGAGATCCTGGGTGAGGTGAAGCGCCTCGGCGAGACAGGCGAGGAGTTCGTCATAGGTGGGCGCGGTTTCGCTCGCCTCGACCTCAAGCCGGGTGGTGGACCGCTGGGAATGGGTGGGCTGCGGACAGGGAGAGTCGGCAAGGCCGAAGAGCACCTGATTGTAGACCTGCGTACAGGGGCAGGCGGTGATGTGGCACGCCTCGACCCAGATCATGGCTGCGGCTTCTTCCCCTTCCCGCTCCAGTTCCACCGTGGTGCCCACGGTCACCGTGTCCAGGGAGTCGCGACCGCTGACCGCCCCCTTGCGGAGCAACGGCAGCCGGCCTGCCAACCGCACCCGGCCCTGCCGGGCACCCTGGCAACGGACCATTTCGCGGCCCAGCGCCAGGCCATAGGCGCGCAGGTCGGCAAAGGGCCGGCGGTGGAGGGTGGAAATCACCTCTTCCATCCGCGACATGTGGATGCCGCGCCGGTGACCGGCCAGGTCCACACCGAGGGAGGCGTCAAAGGGCAGCCGCCCGTCAGGCAGCTCCACCCAGACGGTCTTGCCGCTGATCCCCACCTCGGTAAGCGGCAGGCAGAAAGAGGGGCGCTGCTCGGGCACGTCGCCGCCCGTTGCCAGTACCCGACGATGTTCGGCCTCGGCGATAAGATTCACACCAGTCCCTCCTCGCGCATGGCGCAGTACCATTCCTGCACCGTGGTCCATTCCGGCCCCTGCCGGCCCCGCACCCACGCCTCAAGCTCAACAAAACGCCGCGCCGCTGCCTGCCCGCCCCAGGGCGCCGCTGCCACCTCGGCGCCAAGCCGGGCCAGGGAGTCGCCGATCAGCCGCCGGCCGGTGGTGCAGCAAAGGCTGCCGGGGTGAAGGAAGCGGCGGCTGATCGGCTGTTGTCCCGCAAAACCAAAGGGGAAACGGCCGGCAAGCCGCAGGAAGAACGACCAGTCCTCGGCAAAGGGTTCGGGGCCGAACCCTCCGCAGGCGGCAAAGGCCCGACGGCGCACCGCCAGGGCCGAAGGCACCAGGAAACACCAGCGCAGCAGCGGTGCCAGCACCCAGCCTTCCTCACCCTGGTCCGGTTCGGGGATGGGAAAGGGGGCGCCGCCGCCCACCGCATCACGGTTTTCGGTGGTGCCGTAGGCAACCTCGAAGCCCCGGCCGAGCACCTCGGCCAGGGCCGCCACGTGGCCGGGCAGCCAGAGATCGTCGGAGTCGAGGAACATCACCACCTCGCTCCGCGCCGCCTCTACCCCGGCGTTGCGCGCCGCGCCGGGCCCCAAGCCCGGCAGCCGCACCAGCCGCACCCCGGGGTAGCGGGCCTCGACCATGGCCGCAGTCCCGTCGCAGGAGCCGTCGTCCACCACCACCACCTCAAGCCCCGGCCACCCCTGGGCCTGGGCCGAATCAATGGCCTTGCCCACCATCAGGCGGCGATCCCGGGTAGGGATAACGCAACTGACCCGCATCGACTGTAAGCGGTCACAGGGCACCGCATCTGCATTGTCGTCGGCCTCTCCGCATACCTGCCGTATAGCGAAGAGCCCTCCTTCGCGGCCCCGGAGGCTCGCAGGCTCGCTTACCTGCGGTGCCCCGTGACCGCTTACGGTGCAAAGAGTTCCGCTTCCCGGCGCCCCTTTTGTCCCGTAATCGGTTACCATCGCTTCCCACTTTCCTCAGCGGCCGGGCGGGAAACAGCCGGCCGCCTCCCTGACCCGGCCGGCCAGCACGTGCTCGATGTAGTCGGCCATCCGCGGGATCATGTCGTCGAGGTAGGCGCCGATCTCCTTTTCGGTGGCCGTGGTGAGGGTCTGACAGAAGAGGCATTTGCGCTCGCCGCCGCCGGTGGAGGGCAGCCCGAACTCCTCGAGGAGGTGACGGGTGATCATCTCGTCGCTGAACTCGTGATAGACCGGGAAGGTGGTACGGATACCAAAGCGGCTCGAAAAGGCGGCGATTCGTTCCATGAAGGCATCGGTCTGCTCCGGGTAGTAGCACTGCCGCTTGGCGTAGCCGGTGACCAGCAATGGGACGAAGTGCTCGATGCAGTGGAGGACGGCGCGGCCGTGCATGGCGAGCTTGCAGGCGACACAGACCAGATTCTTGCCGTTGTAGCGGGGCATCAGCTCCTCGTAGCGGTCGAGCCACAGCCCCTGGAAGAGGCGGCCCATGTCGAGTTCCACCATCTCGGCTTCGGGCACCTGATCGGGGGGGGCCACCCGGGCGGCGAGGATCTTGCGCGCCACCTCGAAACGCTGGCGGGGAAAGTCGTGGAACCGTCCCATGCCGTTCAACATGTGGAGCATGTGGATGCGACGCGGCCGCGGCAGGTCGGGGTGATGGCCCGCGGCGGCCAGGGCGTAGAGGGCAAGCGAATCGGTGCCCCCGGAAAACATGATCGCCAGTTCCTGCTTGGACATGAGAAGACCTCGTGCGGAAACGATTCGCAGGGTTCGACAAACGGCCGAGGGGAAGCCCCCCTGCCCGCTAGCCTGAAAGCGCCTCTTCCCTCAAGACGCGGTAGTGGAGAAAAAGTTCGCCATATTGCCCCTGCCGACAGGAGAGGAGCGCCAGGCGCAGGAAGGGGTTCCCCAAGTGGCAGGAACCGCTGGCCAGGCCCGCCGCCCGCGCGTCCCCGGAAATCAGCGGCGCGATGGTGAGGCGGATCTCGTCCACCACCCCTTCGAGAAGAGCGGCATGGTTGAGCCGGCCGCCGCCTTCGATGAGCACCGTTTGCGCCCCCCTCCGGCCCAGCTCGGCGAGGGCCGCAGCGAGCGAAAGCCCTCCCGGCCCCGGCGGCAGCCCCACCACCTCGGCCACTCCGACGAGTTCCCGGGCCAGGCCGGGGGCCCGATCCGTGCCGGTGAAGACCAGGGGCCTGGGGCCCGCCGCAAAGAGCCGCTTGCCGGCCACGGGCAGGGGGCCGGCAAGCGTGAGCACGGCCCGCAGCCGGTGGTCGGACAGCCGGCCGCCGGTGGTGCGCAGCTCGGGATCGGCGGCCCGCAGGGTGCCGGCGCCCATCAGGCTCGCCCCGCTCTCCTCCCGCAGCCCTTCCAGCAGTGCCCGGTCCTCGGGACTGCCCAGCCCGGCCGGCTCGATACGTCCGCAGACCGTGCTGGCGGCAACCATGATCACCTTCATCGCCCCGGCGCCCCCCNNGCCCCCGGCGGCGCCCCCCACCCCCCCCCCCCCCCCCCCCCCCCCCCCCCCCCCCCCCCCCCCCCCCCCCCCCAAACAACCCCCGCCACAATCCTCAACCCCCAATCCTCCGGCCGTTGCCGGGGAAAGAGGTACCTGGAAGGGAAGAGGGAAGGGTTCACTTCGGGTCTTTGTGGCGGAGGAGGCGCAGCTTGTACTTGGCGGCGGCCAGTTCCTCGTTCAGCCGCCGGTTCTCCTCGGTGGTGAGCCGAAGGCGTTCGGCCAGCACCTCGGAGAACAACCGATAGATGGTGTAGCAGAAGGTCACCGCGTTGGTCTTGAACATCTGGTCGATGAGCGAACCGTCCACCCCCAGCACCAGGGTATCGCATTCCGCCCGGATGGTGGCCGAGCGGGGCGAGCCGTCCACCACCCCCATCTCGCCGAACAGATCGCCCAGGGTGTTAAGGGTGTTGACCCGCTGCTCCTCCTTGTACACCCCCACCTCGCCGGAGAGCAGGAAGTAGACCCAGGCGTCGGAGGCACCCTCGCGGATGATCACCTCGCCGGGCTGATACTGGCGGAGCTTGCCGATATCGAGAAAGGAACGCAGATCATCGTTGGAAAAGGGGGCAAACTGCTTGATCTGGCGCAGCAGCCCGAGAACCTTACGGTTTTCGGAGAGATAGAGTGTTTCCCGCATTCCTTCTCCTTCACGGGGCCATTATCGGTAGCCGGTGCCGCGACAACCGGGGCGATGAAAAAATACTCTTTTTTTTCTATCATTTGCCAGCACAAAAGGCAAGCCGCTCGCCCCGGCCCCGACGCGGCGCGGTTGCCCCGGGGGTGCCGGCCGACGCAGCCGGCACGCCCGGGGTAACGGTCAGGCCGGGTCCGCCGCCCGGCGGGCCTCTCTGTAGCGCACCAGATCGGCCACGGCGAGCAGCGGCATGGCGTGCCGGGCCGAGAAGGCGACGAGTTCAGGCAGCCGGGCCATGGTGCCGTCGGGGTTGGTGACCTCGCAGAGCACCCCGGCGGGCTTGAGACCGGCGAGCCGCATCAGGTCCACCGTGCCCTCGGTATGGCCCCGGCGGCTGAGCACCCCGCCCGGCCGGGCGCGCAGCGGGAAGACGTGGCCGGGCCGGCAGAGATCGCCGGGCCGCGCGCCGTCGGCAATGGCGGTACGCACCGTGGTGAGCCGATCGGCGGCCGAAACCCCGGTGGTCACCCCCTCGCGGGCCTCGATGGAGACGGTGAAGGCGGTGCCGTTGCGACTGTCGTTGTGGGCGACCATGGGCCGCAGGTCCAGTTGTTCGAGCCTTTCGTCGGTAAGGCAGAGGCAGACGATACCGCTGCATTCGCGGATCAGCAAGGCCATCTGCGCCTCGGTGAGGTGTTCGGCGGCAAAGATGAGATCGCCTTCGTTTTCGCGGTCCTCATCGTCCACCAGGATGACGCCCTGACCGCCGCGCAGGGCCGCCAGACCGTTTTCGACCCGCTCGAACGGGTCGCCGAATTGCTGTAAAAGAGACTGATTCATGGTAACGAAACTCCCCTGTTGGGCACCCGCCGCGCATGGGGGCGGGCTGCCGCATGGTTCACCAGAATCAGGGCGAGAAAGAGACGCGCCACGCCCCGGGCGCAGCAAGACAAACGCGCCCCCGCGGCGTGAGTGGCGACAGCAGGACAACAGATATCGTACCGTTTCATCCTCTTCCATCCGGACTGTTACCGTCGGCCCTGGCCTCGCACCAGGTCTGCTTGACCCTGCCGGTAACGGCAGGCGCTCGCGGGCTCTCCCGGTTGGTCCGGGAATACCGCCGGTGGGGAGTTCCACCCCGCCCTGAGAATGTTCCACCTGTCATGCGTGCGGCCGAATCGCCGCACGGGTTCTATTGCCAACTCTGTTGGTCGAAGTTATACCTTACCGCGATTCGCCTCACCTCCCCTGTCGCTCCGCTTGCCGCACCGCTCCGGACCCGGGACACCATTGGCAACGGGTCCGCCGGGCCGGCGACGTTAAAAAAGGTTCAGGAGGAACTGGTAAGCACGACCGCAGGGGCTGTCAACGGCTGAAGAACTACGCCGGAAGCGGTTGGCTCGGGGGGATGAAGTTCAGCTCGGCGTCCGAGGCCCGGACGTAGATGGGCACCACGGCGGCGGGGTCGGCAGACCCGTGGCGATGCAGCAGGGGCCAGGCGAGCATCCCCACCGTGGCGGCGCTGGCAAAAAGGCAGGAAGAGGCGAGAAGCAGGGCCCGGTCGCCGGCAAGTTCCCGAAGCCGCTCGCCGTAGAGCGCCACCCCGTCGCCCACCAGTACGGTGGGCTCGGTGAGCCGCGCCGCCAGGACCTCGGGCGGCAGGACCAGGAAGTCGCCCTCCCGGCGGACCACCCCTGCGGCATCACACCGGTAGAAGGCGGCGTAGACCTCGCCCTTACGAGCGTCGAGCAGCACGCAGAGGGGGCGGGCGAGGTGGGCGAAACGGCTGGCAAAGGCGTCCAGGGTGGGCACGCCGATGAGCGGCAGTTCGGCGGCCATGGCAAGCCCCTTGGCGGTACTCAAGCCGATGCGAAGCCCGGTGAAGCTGCCCGGCCCCAGGCTCACGGCAATGCCGTGGATCTGGGACCAGTCACACCGCGCCTGCTCAAAGAGCCACTCGACACCGTGGAGGAGCCGCCGGGAGTGGGTAGCCCGGGTCGCCAGCGAGAACTCGGCCACACAGCTCTCTTCCCCCACCAAAGCGACGCTGCCGCACATGCCGGTGGTTTCAAGCGCCAGGAGCAGCGGCGGAGCGGCGTCGGAGATCATGCCGTGCCGGGCCATCTCAGCCGCCGGCCCCGAAGAGGCGGGCGATGTCGTTGTAGAAGACGAAGATCATCAAGGTGCCCAGGAGCAGCATCCCCACCCGCTGCAGGATATCCTGGGTGGAGAGGGAGAGCGGCTTCCGCCGGATCGCCTCGATGCTGAAGAAGGCGAGATGCCCCCCGTCCAGGATGGGAACCGGCAGCAGGTTGAGTATCCCCAAGTTGATGCTGAGCACCCCCATGAAGTGGAACCAGTGCAGCCAGCCGTCATGGAGCCTTTCGCCGGCCAGCTGGGCGATGCGGATGGGCCCCCCCAGTTCCGAGGCGGGCACGACGCTTTCGATAATCTTCACGATCCCCATCAGGGTGAGATAGATAAAGCTCCAGGTCTGGACGAGGCCCGCAATCAGGGCCTTGCCGATCCCCACCTTTTCATAGGTGAAGTCGTCGAGCCGGGAGATGCCGAGCAGATAGCGCTCGCCCACCACCTCGCCGAAGACGTTGCGGGTCGGCTGCGGCGTGGGCCGCCCCTTCAACACCAGGGTCTGGCCGTTGCGGTGCACGGTGATGGCGAGTTCCCGTCCCTTGCAGTTGGCAACGATGTCCGAAACGTCTTCCCAGCGGCCGGTGGGCTGGCCGTCAATGGCGAGAATGGTGTCGCCGGCCTTGAAACCGGCCGCATCGGCAGGCGACTGGGCAGAAACCTGGCCGATGGTGGTGCCGGGCACCAGGGTGGGCAACCCCACCAGGGCGAAGATGCCAAAGAAGAGGAGGACGGCGAAGAGGAGGTTGAAAAACGGCCCGGCGGCAACGACGATCATCCGCTGCCACACCGGCTTGTTGGCGAAGGAGCGCTTGGCATCCTCAGCCGGGATCTCTTCGCCCGGCTGCTCGCCCATCATCTTCACGTAACCGCCCAGGGGGAAGGCGCTGATCAGGTACTCGGTTTCACCGTGACGGCGGCCGACGAGCTTGGGGCCAAAGCCCAGGGAAAACTTGAGCACTTTGACCCCGAAGAGCTTGGCAAAGAGGAAATGGCCGAACTCGTGGACAAAGATCAGCAGCCCGAGAACAACGACAAAGGAAAGGAACGAACTCATGGCACTCCCAGGTGATCCGGCACCAGGGGGAACAGGGCCACGCGGCCCGTCCGTCCCCGGCGGAAGGGGCTTAACGATTCACATCGGAAAACGAGTCACAGCGCGGCGGCAGGGTGGGACAGGGCACCTCCTCGCCCCGCCGCTGCCTGGCCTTGAACATCAACGCCTCCACCACCGACTCGGCCTGCACCCGGGCCGCCAGGTCGGCGTCGAGCACCGTGGCGATGTCGGTGAGGGCCCGAGCCGGCTCGCGGCTGACGGTTTCGGCCACCACCAGGGCGATCTCCGGAAAACGGATCCGCTCTTCGAGGAAGGCGGCCACCGCCACCTCGTTGGCGGCGTTGAGCACCGCCGGCTGGGTGCCGCCCCGGCGACAGGCCTGGTAGGCGAGCTTGAGCGCCGGAAACCGCCGAAAATCCGGCGGGGTGAAGGTGAGTCCGCCGGCCTTGGCCAGGTTCAGTCGCGGCAGGTTGAGCCGCAGCCGCTCGGGGTAGGAAAGCGCGTAGGCAATGGGGATGCGCATGTCCGGAACCCCCATTTGCGCCACCACCGAGCCGTCGACGTACTCCACCATGGAGTGGACGATGCTCTGGGGGTGGACCAGCACCTCGATGCGTTCCACCGGCACGTCGAAGAGCCAGCGCGCCTCGATCACCTCAAGCCCCTTGTTCATCAGGGTGGCCGAGTCGATGGAGATCTTGTTGCCCATGCTCCAGTTGGGATGGGCCAGGGCCTGGGCCGGGGTCACCTCCCAGAGCGCCCGCTCGTCCTTCTCCCGGAAGGGCCCCCCCGAGGCGGTGAGGATGATCTTGTCCACGTCCTCGCGACGGCCGGCGGCCAGGGCCTGGAAGATGGCGTTGTGCTCGGAATCGATGGGGAGCAGCGCCACCCCCTTGCGCCGGGCGGCCCCCATCACCAGATCGCCCGCCATCACCAGGGTTTCCTTGTTGGCGAGGGCCACATGCTTGCCCGCCTCAATGGCCGCCATGGTGGGCACCAGGCCGGCGCCGCCGACAATGGCCGACACCACCGTATCCGCCTCGGCCAGTTCGGCCACGGCCACGTTGCCCTCGGGGCCGGCGACGATCCGGTCGTGCCAGACGGCAGGGAGGGCGGCGCGGAGTTCCGCGGCCCCCCGGTCGCTCGCCACCGATACCAGCCGCGGGTTGAAGGATTCCAGCTGGTCGCGGAGCAGCTTGATGTTGTTGCCGGCGGCGAGCCCCACCACCCGGAATCGGCCGGGAAACTGCCGCACCACCTCAAGGACGTTACAGCCGATGGAACCGGTGGAACCGAGTACGGCGATGTTCTTGATCATGGAAGGATGCCTCGGTATTGCGCCTCGCTCCCGGTCAAGTGACCAGGGTGCCGAAATGGACCAGATTGAAAAGGAGCGGCGCGGTGAGGAGCAGCGAATCGATGCGGTCGAGTACCCCGCCGTGACCGGGCAGGATGGCGCCGGAATCCTTCACCCCCACGGCCCGCTTGATCACCGACTCGCAGAGATCCCCCATCACCCCCACGCAGCTCAACAGCGCCGCCACCAGGGCTACCATGGGAAGCAGCGGCCGGGTGAAGAGGAAGGCGGCCAGAACCACCGCCACCGCGACGCCGCCCACCAGGCCGCCGATGAAGCCGGCCACCGTCTTACCGGGGCTCACCGCCGGGCAGAGCTTGCGGCGGCCGAAGAGCCGGCCGCTGTAGTAGGCAAAGGTGTCGGAGGCCACGGTGATGGCGGTGAGCAGCAGCAGCCACTTGACGCCGTTGGGCTCCCCCCGCAGCAGGACGAGATTGGCGGTGCAGAACCCGATGTAAAGGATCCCGAAGCCCACCCGGCTCAACACCGCCAGGGGATCGACCAGGCTCTGGTAGCCGAGAACCACGAAGACCACCAGGATGAGAAGCGCGAGGGGCAGCGAGGCGGCCACCACCTCGCTGCGGCCGAAACCGGCGGCGAGCAGGGGAACGGCGCCGCAGAAAACGCCGAGCAGGCGGGCGGCGCCGACGTCGGTACGCAGCACCATGGTGGAAAATTCGTACAGGGCAAGGAAGCCGGCCAGGGAAATGATCAGCCAGAAGACGGAAAAAGAGCTGAAAAAGAGCAGCGCCAGCCAGCCGCCGCCGACCAGCAGGCCGGTGATCAGTCGTTTCATAGGATCCGCCGCCAGGGGTAAGGGATTCCCTCCACCAAAAGGGATCTCCCCGAAAATGTCAAGGAAGTTTCCCGGCCGCGGTCGCCGGCTCTTCGTGCCGTTGCCATGGCCTAGCGCACCTGCTCGCCGGTTTTGCCAAAGCGGCGCTGCCGGCCCTGGTAATAACGAACCGCCGTAGCCAGATCCTCGGCACGGAAATCGGGCCACAGGGTGTCGATAAAGTAGAGTTCTGCGTAGGAGGCCTGCCACAGCAGGAAGTTGCTCAACCGCCTCTCCCCGCCGGTGCGAATGAGCAGGTCCGGGTCAGCAAGCCCCCTGGTGTAGAGATGATCGGCAAAAAATGTTTCGGTGATCGCCTCGGGCGCCAGCTCACCGGCCCGACAGCGTCCGGCCACGGCCAGCGCCGCGTCGACGATCTCGGTACGGCCGCCGTAGCTCAAGGCAAGGTTCAGGATGATGCCGGTATTGCCGGCGGTTTCGGCGATCACCCGCTCCAACACCTCGCGGACCGGGCCGGGGAGCTGCTCCTTGCGACCGATGGAACGCAGCGAGACGTTGTTGCTGACCATGGCGGTCAGCTCGCTCTCCAGAAAGGACTTGAGCAGCCCCATGAGGGCCTGCACCTCAAGAGGAGGCCGCCGCCAGTTTTCGGTGGAAAAGGCGTAGAGGGTGAGGATCCGCACCCCGAGATCCTGGGCGGCGCGGACCACCGCCTGCACCGACTCGACCCCAACCTTATGCCCCACGGTCCGCGGCAGACCGCGTTGCTGGGCCCAGCGGCCGTTGCCGTCCATGATGATGGCGACATGGGCCGGAACGTTGGCGTTGTCGGTAGCGGCGGACATGGACCAAGAGGAGGCTTAGACCTCCATGACCTCTTTTTCTTTCTCGGCCATGATCGCGTCGATCTTCTTGATAAAGGCGTCGGTTTCCTTCTGGGCCTCGTCCTGGAGCTTGAAGAGTTCGTCCTCGGAGATCTCCTTGTTGCTCTTCAGCTTCTTGAGCGCGTCGAGGGCCTCGCGCCGACAGTTGCGGATGGCGACCCGGTACTCCTCGCTCACCTTCTTGACCTGCTTGACCAGTTCCTTGCGCCGCTCCTCGGTGAGCTGGGGGATGTTGATACGGATGATCTTGCCGTCGTTGACCGGATTGAAGCCCAGGTCGGACCTGAAAATCGCCTTTTCGATCACCGACAGCATCTGCGGATCCCAGGGCTGGATGGCGATCATCCGGCTTTCGGGGATGGTGAGGGTGGCCACCTGATTGAGCGGCATGGCGGAGCCGTATGCCTCCACCTTGAGCCCGTCCACCAGGGACAGCGAAGCCCGGCCGGTGCGCACCTTGCTGAGTTCCCGACGGTAGGCGTCGAGGCTCTTGTCCATCTTATCGCTCATCTCCAACAGTACTTCGTGGGTCATTGGTCTCCCCCCTTGATCAGCGTGCCCACCGCCTCGCCGCAGAATGCCTTGCGCATGTTGCCCGGTTTGTTCATGTTGAACACGGCGATGGTCTTGCCGTTGTCGCGGGCCAGGGAGATGGCAGCGGCGTCCATCACCCGGAGCTGCCGGTGGAGCACTTCGGTATAGGTCAGCGTGTCGAATTTCACGGCGTTCTGGTGTTTGAGGGGATCCTTGTCGTAGACCCCGTCCACCCGGGTCGCCTTGCAGATCAGGTCGGCGTTGATCTCAAGCCCGCGCAGCACCGCGGCGGTATCGGTGGTGAAATACGGGTTGCCGGTCCCGGCGGCAAAGAGCACCACCCGCCCCTTTTCAAGGTGACGAATGGCGCGCTGCCGGGTGTAGGGCTCGCAGACGGTGGTCATGGGAATGGCGGAGAGCACCCGGGCCGGCACGCCGTGCCGCTCGAGAGCGTCGTGCATGGCGAGCGCGTTGATCACCGTGGCGAGCATGCCCATGTTGTCGGCGCTGCCCCGATCCATGCCGGCCGAGGCCCCGGCCACCCCCCGAAAGATGTTGCCGGCGCCGATCACCAGACCGACCTCCACCGCCATCTCGACCAGGCCCTTGATCTCCTCGGCCACGTAGGCGAGCATCGCCGGACTGATCCCAAAAGCGGCTTCACCCATCAGGGCTTCACCGCTCAGTTTCAGCAGTACCCGTTTGTACCTGCTCTTCTTCACCATCGGCTCCTCCGTCCGGCCGCCGCGGCCGGAGAGTGGTGGGCTTGCCAGGCGGCGCGATCAGGCGCCGACCTGGAAGCGGGCGAAACGCTTGACGGAAATATTCTCGCCCAGCGAGGCGACGATCTCGTTCAAGAGATCCTGGATGGAGACGTCGGGGTTCTTGACGAATTTCTGCTCCATGAGGCAGACGTCGGCGTAGAACTTGTCCATCTTGCCGTTGACGATCTTCTCGGCGATATTGGCCGGCTTGCCCGAATCCAAGGCCTGCTGGGTGTAGATGGCGCGCTCACGCTCCACCAGGTCGGCGGGCACTTCCTCGCGGGTGAGGGAAACCGGGTTGACGGCGGCGATGTGCATGGCGATGTCCTTGGCGAAGTCGAGGAAGGAATCGGTCTTGGCCACGAAGTCGGTCTCGCAACCCACTTCCACCATCACCCCGAGCTTGCCGCCGGCGTGGATGTAAGTCTGGATGGTACCCTCGCTGGTGGCGCGGCCGGCCCGCTTCTGGGCCACGGCAAGGCCCTTCTGGCGGAGCAGGTCAATGGCCTTCTCCATGTCGCCGCCGGTCTCGCTCAGCGCCTTCTTGCAGTCCATCATGCCCGCGTTGGTCTTGTCACGCAGTTCCTTCACCATCTGGCTCGTAATACTCACAGCAGCTACTCCTCGAAAATAAAAATAGATAATTTATGGGACAGCCGGCCGCCCCGCCGCGGAAGGGGGGAGCAGAGCCGGGCTTTCTGTCAGAAAAAGCCCCGGTGGGGACGAAAGCCACGCCCGCGGCCGAAAAGGTACGCCGGAGAGCGGCGGGAAACGAGGACAGCGGGGTGCCACGGCCGTTAAACCGATGCACCCCGCTGTCGAAAACGAAGCGGCCGCACGCGCCGTCGTCCCGCGAGCGGGGGGACGGCACGGCCCGCCAACCCGGAAATTACTCTGCGGCCGGGGCCGGCGCGCCGGATTCCTTCATGGCCGCCATCATCTCGGGAGCGGCGGCGGCGTCACCTTCCACCTGCCCCGACTCGCCGCGCTTCGCCTTGCCGGACAGCACCGCGTCGGCAAGCTTGCCGGCAATGAGGCGGATGGACTTGATGGCGTCGTCGTTGCCGGGAATGATATGGGTGAGGCCGTCGGGGCTGCAGTTGGTGTCGGCCAGGCCGATCACCGGGATGCCCAGGGTGTTGG
Organism: Desulfobulbaceae bacterium UBA5121; assembly: GCA_002414225.1. Taxonomy (GTDB): domain Bacteria; phylum Desulfobacterota; class Desulfobulbia; order Desulfobulbales; family UBA5123; genus UBA5123. Next base: position 25,313 of record DHYV01000031.1, read on the forward strand.
CCTCCTTGATGGCGATCTGCTCGCGCTTGGGATCGATGACGAACATCACCGACGGCAGGCTGCGCATGTTCTTGATGCCGCCCAGGTTGCGCTCGAGCTTGACCAGATCCTTCTCGATGGTCAGCGCTTCCTTCTTCTTGTAGCGGTTGATGGAGCCGTCTTCCTTCATCGCCTCGTAGCTCTTCAGCCGCTCCACGCTCTGACGGATGGTCTGGTAGTTGGTGAGCATGCCGCCGAGCCAGCGGTGATTGACATAGTACATGCCGCAGCGCTCGGCCTCCTCGCGAATGATGTCCTGGGCCTGACGCTTGGTGCCGACGAAGAGCACGGTGCCGCCCTTGGCCACGGTGTCGTTCATCATCTCATACGCCTTGTTGAACAGCGGCAGGGTCTTGTCGAGGTTGATGATGTAGATTTTGTTGCGGGCCCCGAAGATATAGGGCTTCATCTTGGGGTTCCAGCGCTGGGTCTGGTGGCCGAAGTGGAGGCCGGCCTCCAGCATTTCCTTCATGGCGATGTACGACATAACGATACTACTCCTTAACTCATGGTTTTTGGTTGCACCTCCATCCCGCTACCCAACCCCGCGCCCGCGGGGCACCAAAGGGAACATGCATGGGATGTGCGTGGTAAAATCGAACTTTATTACCACCATGCCGCCCTTTTTGCAAGCTGGAAGCACCGCCGGGAACAAAAACCTGCCGCCGCGCCGACAGGGCCGCATTTGCCTGCCGCATCAGGCCGAGTCAGGAAAAACCTTGACGCCGGCCGCCAAAATAAGCACATTGTCTTTTCACTTTTACCTTCCTGCGGCAGAGAACATGTCCCTCACCGACCTCAATCCCCGCCACATCCTCATCCGCTCCACCAACTGGATCGGTGACGCCATCATGACCACGCCGGCGGTGCGCACCATCAGGGAGAACTTCCCGGAGGCCGAGATCGCCATCCTCACCCATCCATGGGTGGCCGACGTCTTTGTGGCGAGCCCCCACGTCGACGAGGTGATCCTCTACCGCAAGCGCGACCTGCACCGGGGGGTGGCGGGCATGTGGCGGCTCGCCCGGGCGCTCGCCGAACGCCGCTTCGATCTCGCCATCCTGCTCCAGAACGCCTTTGAGGCCGCACTCATCGCCAAAGTCGCCGGCATTCCGGCCCGGGCCGGCTACACCACCGACGGCCGCGCCCTGCTGCTCAGCCACCGCTCGCGGATCCGCGCCGAGATCCGGACCATGCATCAGGTCCACTACTACCAGGACATGCTCCGCCAGCAGGGGCTGGCCACCGGCCCCGACGATCTTTTCCTCGAACTGCCGGCCGAAACCACGGCCTGGGCACGCGACTTCATCGCCTCCCTGGACCGCGGGCCGGTGGTGGGGTTGAACCCCGGTGCCGCCTACGGGCCGGCCAAGTGCTGGCCGGCGGAGCGTTACGCCGCCCTGGCCGCAATCTTAAGCCGGGAGCACGACGCCACCCTGCTCGTCTTCGGCACCGAGGCCGATGCCGCGGCCACCGCGGTGATCAAGGATGAGGTGCCGGAACGGGTGGTCAACCTGGCGGGCAAGACGACGCTGGCCGAGGCCATGGCGCTCATCGGCGCCTGCGACGCCTTTGTCACCAACGACTCGGGGCTCATGCACGTGGGAGCTGCCCTGGGCACCCCCCTGGTGGCCATCTTCGGCTCCACCGACGCGGTGGCCACCGGTCCCTACTCACCCCGGGCGGTGGTGCTCCAGAAGGAACTCGCCTGCCGCCCCTGCCTCAAAAAAGAGTGCGCCAGCGACTTCCGCTGCATGACCGAGATCACCGTGGCCGAGGTGGCCGCCACCGTTGCCCGGCTGCTCGACGCGCGGCCCCGCGACGAGAGAGAGGCGTAAAATGCGACCGGCGGTCTTTCTCGACAGGGACGGCACCATCAACGAACAGATGGGCTACATCAACCACATCAGCCGTTTCCACCTGCTGCCGCGGGCGGCGGCGGCCATCCGTCGCCTCAACGAGGCCGGCATCCCGGCGGTGGTGGTCACCAACCAGTCGGGGCTTGCCCGCGGCTACTTCCCCAGGGAACTCCTCGACGAGGTCCACGCCCTCATGCAGCGGCAGCTTGCCGAGGCCGGCGCCCATGTGGACGGCATCTACATCTGCCCCCACTACCCCGAGGCAAAGCTTGCCGAGTACCGGGTCAACTGCGACTGCCGCAAGCCCCGGCCCGGCCTCTTCACCCGGGCGGCGACCGAACTCGGCCTGGATCTCACCCGCTCCTACGTGGTGGGCGACCGCTGGTCGGACCTGAAGGCCGCGGCCCGCTGCCAGGCCACCGGCATTCTGGTGCTCACCGGCTACGGCCGCGGCGACCAGGCATATATCGGTCCTGCCCAGGAGATCCAGCCCCGACTGGTGGCCGAAGACCTCTTCGACGCCGTCACCTGGATCATCGACGATCTCCGGGACAGGGCCGCGGCGGAGAAGCAATCGTGACCGCCCCGCCCCTGCCCCTGCGCCGCCCGCCCGAAAAGATCCTGATCATCAAACCGAGCGCCCTGGGCGACATCGTCCACACCCTGCCCTTTCTCGACACCGTCAAACGGTGCTATCCCGACGCCGCCGTGCATTGGGTGGTGGCCCGCGGCCTCCACACCTTTCTCGAAGGCCATCCCCTCATCGACCGCCTCTGGATTTTCGACCGCCAGCGCTGGCGGCTCGCCGGCAACCCCGCCGACACCATCAAGGAGATCGCCGCCTTTGCCATGGGACTGCGGCACGAGCGGTTCGATGTGTCGGTGGATCTCTCGGGCCTGCTCCGAAGCGGCCTCATCACCCTGGCCGCCGGAGCCCCCTATCGTTTGGGCTTCAAGGGCAGCGACGAGGGCAGCTTCCTCTTCTACTCCCACCGCATCGAAGGCAGCATGCAGCTTCACGCCATCGACCGCTACCGAGGAATCGCCGCGGCCATGGGCTGCCCGATGGGCCCGGTCCGCTACCCGCTGCCGCCCCACGATCCGCAGCCGCCGGTCTGCCGCGGCCTGCCCGCCGAGTACGTGGTGATGACCCCATCGGCGGGCAAGGCGGCCAACCGCTGGCCCGCGGCAAACTTCGGCCGACTCGCCGCCCGGCTGCCCCTGCCAACGGTGCTCATCGGCAGCCGGGGCGACCAGCCGGTGGCCGACGAGGTCATCCGGCATGCCGACGGCCGCACCGTCTCGCTGGCCGGCCGCACCACCCTCAAGGAGCTGATCCCGATCATCGCCCGCGCCCGCTACATGGTCACCAACGACACCGGTCCCATGCACATCGCCGCCGCCCTCGGCGTTCCGGTCTTCGCCGTCTTCGGGCCGGCCAATCCGCGGCGCACCGGCCCCTACGGCCCGGGCCACACCGTCATCCGCGAAGAACTCGCCTGCTCGCCCTGTTACGCCTGGAAGCCCTGCCGCCACTGGCAGTGCATGACCGCGATCACCGTCGAACGGGTGGCGCGGGTCATCGAGGAAAAAACGGAGGCCACCAACCAAAGGTCAGGTGAGGGGGCAGGAGCCAGAAGCTAGGAGCCACGGGAAGTCGCTCCCGCCGCCCAACGTCGCAAAAGAAAGCGACAGCCCCCGTCCCAGCGAAAAGCGGCCGAGAGAAAACAAAGAAGAAAGGTGGAGAAAACAGGAAAAATTCAGGCGTAGGCCGCGGCGCCGCGGATGAGGAACTCGTCGAGCTGCGACCGCTGGGCCATCGACAGGTCACGGAAACGGACCCCGCAGCGGCGGGTGGCCACCGAGGCAAAGGCCGGCATCTGGCTGATCAGAGGGCGGTCGGAAACGGTCTGAATAAAGACGTCGCGCATGGCCATGACGCCCTCTTCGCTGAGGATGCTCAACACCACCGGCCCCACCTCGTCCTCGTGCACCATGGTTTCCGGTGCCACCACGTCCATGGGCACATAGTCAAAGGCGAGCCCCCCCCGGCTGACATCGACTATACGTCCCAGCTTGGTAAACCGGCTGCCGACCTGAAGAACGGCGATGGCCCGTTCCTTGACCGCAAAACGCTGATCCCTTCTGCGCTCCCTGCCGGGAGTCTTCCGCTCTTCGAGCATCACCCAAAACTCCAAATCGTCTGAATATGATGACAAGACCATTTGACCGGACCGGTTGCGGCCCACCTCTTTCGCAAAGCAAGGTTTCTGGTAACACAATCAACAGGAGCCGGCAAGGGGCACGGAGCTTAAATCTACTCAGCCCGGTGCTCAGAAACCGACCGCCGAACCTAACACAACAATAACCCCCACGCCGGAGCCACCCCGCGGAATCGGCCGGTCAGAGCCGGGACGACCCCGAAACACGCGGGGATCAGTGGTGCCGTTTTGGGGGCTTGGGAAATTCGAAGACCATCTCGTTTTTCCGGATCAACCCATACTCCTCCCGGGCCACCCCTTCCAGATAAACAGGATTTTTTTCGAGCTTGGCGATCTCGGCGGCGAGCGCCTTGTTGCTGGTGGTCAACGCCTCCTTCTCGGCCCGCATCGCTTCGATCTCCCCGCGCAGCCGGTAGTAGCGCACCAGGCCGCGGGGGGAGAAGAGAACCCACAGCCCGACGAGGAGCACCACCAGCAATCCGATGAGCCAGAATCGCTTGCGCTCCTGGGAGGAAAGTACATGCAGCATGGAGAAGCAACCCGACCAGAGAATGAGAAAAAGAGGCAACCGCCGCTGCCACCATCGCGCCATCGACGCGAAACGCGCGTTTTTCCCTCATAGCACAGAAGCGCGCCATATGCAATCATCGAGAACCATCACGGGGGGGGAGGAAACGACCGACGGCCCGGCTCAACGGGAGATCACCACTGCGGTGATATTGTCCTTGCCGCCGGCCTCGTTGGCCTCGCGCACCAGGATGTCGGCGGCCTCCTCGGGTGAGGCGGCCTGGCGAAGAATGGCCAGAATGCGTCCGTCGTCCACCATGGACCAGAGGCCGTCGGAACAGAGCAGCACGGTGGTGCCGGCCGCAAGCGGGGTGGCGTGGTACTCGGGGTCTTCTTGAAAGGGAAAGCCGATGGCCCGGGTCACCACGTGCCGGTTCACCACGCCCCTCCCCTCGCCGGTACCGTTGCGGGTGGCGGACTCCACCTTGGCGAGCAGCGTGTGGTCGGTGGTGATCTGCACCAGCCGGTCGCCATCGGTGCGATAGCAGCGGGCATCGCCCACGTGACAGGTGTGAAGGGTGCGGTCGTCGATAAAGGCGACCACCAGGGTGCAGCCCATGCCCCGCAGCGTCTCGTCACCGCCGGCCATGCGGATGACCTGCTCGTTGGCGTGGAGCAGCCCGCTGATCAGAAAATGGTGGATCTGCTCCGGCCTGCCTCGCATGCCGGCAAGGGCTGCGGCGGAAAAATAGTCCACCAGCGTCTCGATGGTCACCCGACTCGCCACCTCACCGGCGTTGTGGCCGCCCATGCCATCGGCCACCAGGAAGAGGTTGCGGTCGGGGAGGATGGCGAAACTGTCCTCGTTGTTGCTCCGCACCCGGCCGGTGTCGGTACGACCGAAACTGGGCAGGGGATCGGGGGTGCCTTGCCAGATCTTGCGGAGCCACTGTTGAATCATGTCCGGTCACCCGTGGGGTAGTTGGTGCCTCAGTTGCACGTCAGTTTATAGATGGCCATCCAGAAGACCACCGCGCCGTCGCGCCGGCCGCTCATGAAGATGTGCGGCTTCGGCCCCGGCGCCAGGCTGACCACCCCGTCGCCCCGGCCGTCCAGAGTGAACACGCAGCGTCCCTCCTCGCCCGCCCAAATCTTGAGGAGGTCGTCCTCGCAGCCGGAAACCACATGGCGGCCGTCGGCCAGCATCAGAAGCGAGGTCACCGCCTCTTCGTGGGCCTCGATGATCCGGAGGCAGCGGCGGGTGCGCCGATCCCAGAGCTTGACCAGCCGGTCGGCGCTGGCCGAGGCAAAACAGAGGCCGTCCGGAGCGACCGCAAGACTGGTCACCGGCAGGGCATGGGCCTCCACCCGCTGCGCACACTCCTTGACCCCGCCCTCCCAGAAACAGAGGGAACCGTCCTCGCTGCCCGTGACCAGGTCCGCGCCGTCACCGACAAAGGCGATGGAGCGGAGCGGGCCGCTGTCGGCGAGCGATGCCGCCACCTCCTTGCCGGTGGCAAGCCGCCGCAGCTTCAGGAGCCCGTCGGCCCCGCCGGAGGCGAGCCACTTGCCGTCGCCGCTGAAGGCAATGGCGTGCACCGCGCCGTCGTGGCGCTGCTCCGAGGCCGTCACCTTGCCGGTCTTGGTGGACCAGACGGTGACCACGCCGTCGTCGGTGCCGATGCCGAGCACCCCGCCCCGGGAGCTGGCGGCAAGGCATCGGACCGGTGCCCCCTTGGTGCCCAGCACGCTCACCTTTTTCCTGGCCGCGAAGTCCCAAACCACCAGCTGGCCGTCGGCGCCGCCAGCCACCACGTGCGTACTGCCGGGGATATGGGCAAGGCAGGTGACGGGCCGGTTGCCGCCCCGCAGGGTCATCAACCGCTGGGCGGCAACGAGTTTGCCGCGCTCCCCCACCTTGAGCAGTTCCTCATAGGCCCGGTTAAAAACCTTGTCCCGGCAGAAACGGTGGTTCCGCCAGGCGGTCTGCAGCACCTCATGGCAGGCCCGGTACCGTTTGTTCTCCAGGTGATCGAGGATGTTGCGCTGCACCGACTGCATCAACTGGCCGTCACGAAACACCTCCAGCGACCTGCGCGGCTCGCAAAGCCGGAACTCCGGGTAGCCCGCCTTGGCCGGATGCTTGCCGCCGCTCACCACGTCCGCCTTCACCCCTTCGACCAGGACATCGAAAAGGGCGGTGCCCGGCAGCCGTTTCCGCACCGCCTCGATCTGGCGCAAGAGCCGCACCGGCTTGACCCGCTGCCGCCGCCAGCTGAGCAGGATCAGGTTGTAGAGCGCTTCGGGCAGGACATCGTCGATCTCAAGAGCCCGCCCGACACATTCCTCGGCCTTGTCCGGCTTGCCCAGTTCGAAAAAGGAGACGGCGTGGTTGTTCAGACTGCTCGCCCGCAGATCGATGTTGATCAACTCGGAATAGGGACAGATGACCCGGAACGCCTCCTGATATGCCTGATTCAAATCGTGGCGCAGCTCGGCAAAACTTGCGTAGCGCTCATCGGGGTCGTAGGCTACCGTTTTCTTGAGCACCCGCACCAGCGACGGCGACAGGGACTGACCGGCCACGGCCGACTCGGGCTCGGGCACCGGCTGCCGGACGTCATTCTTGGCAAAGGGCTTGCGGCCGCAGAGCATGAGCCAGAGGCAGAGGCCAAAGGAGAAGATGTCGGTGCGGGGATCAACGTTGTGAGCGTTGCGGAACTGTTCCGGCGAGGCAAAACCCGGTGTGCCGCGAAAGCCGACGGTGGAGTCGTCGTCCCCTTCGCGCCCCGGGGCAAGAGGGGCCGGATTGTCGTCGGGACCGCGATCCGATGCCTTCAGCAGGATGCCGAAATCGGTGATCTTGACCAGGGCATTGCGGGTAACCAGGATGTTGGCGGGCTTGATGTCCCGGTGAATGATGCCCTGACCATGGGTGTACTCCATGCCGTGACAGAACTGCACGGCCAGGGAAAGGGAAGTACGCAGGTCGCGGCAGCGGCCGGTCTTGATCCAGCCGGCCAGGCTGCCGCCGTCGACATACTCGATAAACAGATGGGGAACCCGTTCGATGGCAAGCACGTAATAACAGGCGGCGATGTTGGGATGCATGCCCATGCGGATCCAGCCGTTGGCCTCCTTGATGATCCGCTGCATCCCCTCCCGGTCGGCAAGCACCTCGGGGCGGGGCGACTTGATCGCCATCCGGATTCCCCAGCCCAGATGCTCGCAGATGTAGACCCGGCCCATGGCCCCGGAAAGCACCTCCTCAACCCGGTAGCGGTCCATGATGACCTCGCCGGGGCGCCATTCCGGAACCCGAGGCGCAACGACCACGGGACGGCCGGAGGCCATGACGGTGGGGATGTCGAGGTCGTTCTCCGCCTCCCGGGGGGGGGGCCCTTCCTTGCCCCCGAACAGTTTGTCGTACAGGTTGCCGAACATCCGGACTCTTAGGCGAATTGGATTTTGGTGTGACGGATCTGGATGATATCCCCCTTGCGCAGCTGGTGCTCGTCCTTGATCGCCGTGTCGTTCAAACGGGTGGCGGCCCAGCTGCGCTGCGGCACGACGAAGAATTTTTCGTCCCGCTTGATGATGTAGCACTGGGCGCTGGCCACGAACCAGCCGCCCACCACCAGATCGCAGGAGGAATCCTTGCCGATCTTGACGCTGCTCTTGCCCTTGAGTGACAGCTCAGGAGGCGCGCCGCTCCCCTGAAGCACCACCAGCCGCAGGCTGCCCTTCTCCACCAGCCGCGAAGTGCGGCGGGCCACCGGGGCGGCCGCGCTCCTGTTGGTGACGAACACCGTTTCGTCGTCAAGATCCATGGGCCGGGCCGAGGAGGAGGACTTGCCCGCCCCGGCCACCGCGGTCGGCACCAGGCGGAATTTGCCGATTTCAATGGTGTCGCTCGCCGCCACCGGTACTATTTCGTCGGTTATCTTCTCGCCGTTGACCAGGGTGCCGTTGAGACTCTTCAGGTCACTGAGGAAAAAAACGCCGCTCTGCAGCTCCAAAGCGGCGTGGACCCGCGAGATCGCCGTGTTGTCGATGACCACGTCCGCCTCGGAGCCCCGGCCGATGGTGACCCGGCCGCCCTCCTCAATGGCAAAGGTCTTGATCGGCCGGTCCTGGAGCATCACAGTCCACTCTGCCATACTTCACCCTCTTCTCTCTGCAGGTTACGTTTCGCGCCCCGCCCCCCCCGGCAAGGCGTCGGGCCACCGGCGCAAGAATCTTTACCAAAAAGTCATTTTATCGACTAAGGGTAGCATATTTTACCGGCCTGATTAAGAAAAAAGCCCCTGCTAACAATAGAATATTTTTTACAAATCACGTAAAATATGTTCCAGTATTCAAATAATCACCTGCACACTGAAACATTCACCTCTACCATTTCTCGTCGCCCATGCCCGAAGAACAGCAACAAGTCTCCGCCAAACTGTCGGAAATTTTTGCCAAGATGAACATGGGCGAGTTGCCGGCCATGGCCAGCAACGTCCAGGAACTCATTTCACTGACCCATTCGAGCCGAAGCGCGGCCTACGATCTCTCCAAGGTCATTCTCAAGGACTACTCCCTCACCAACAAAGTGCTGCAGGTGGTCAACTCCGCATACTACGCCCTGGGCCGGCAGGTCAACTCCATCTCGCGGGCGGTCACCATCCTCGGCTTCGACGCGGTGCGCGACCTGGCCACCGCCATCGCCCTGTTCGAGGAGTTCATCAAGTCCGGGGTGGAAAAGGAGGAGATCAGCAAGGTTCTCACCCGTTGCTTTCTGAGCGCGCTCCAGGCCCGGGATCTGGCGGTGAAGAAAAACATCAAGGTGATCCCCGAGGAAATTTTCATCTGCACCCTCCTCCACCACCTGGGCAAAATCATCGTCCTCATCTATCTGCCGGATCTCTACCGGGACATCCACGAACGCGTCGACGCCGGCGAGCCGATCGAAAAGGCGACGGCCGACGTCCTCGAAGGCCTCACCTTTAGCCAGGTGGGGCAGGAAGTGGCCCGGTTCTGGAATCTTTCCGAGAAGGCCATCCTCACCATGGAGGTCAACCCCCCGGAACCCAAGGGCCCCGGCGATACCGACAGTAACCTGCAGAACATCGCCTGCTTTTCAAACCAGCTGGTGGACACCATCTGCAACGGCGAGGACGTGGGCCCGCTCATCGAAAAATACGGGCAGATGCTTTCCATCGAGGCCGAGGAGGCGGTGGAGATGGTGGACCGCAGCGTAGAGACCTCGGAGGATATCTCCGACTCCCTTCGCTTCGGCCTCGCCAAGCTGAAGATCCGCAGCAAGCTGCGCAAGCTCGAAGAAGCCATCAAGGATCCGGTGAAGGCGGGGGCCGCGGCCAAACAGGCCCAGGAGGAGGCCAGCGTAGAACCTCAGCCGGCAGAGAAGCCCGGGGCGGAGACGTCGCCGCAGGAGATGGAAGTCGGCGAGGACGAGGAGGAACTCAACGAACTCCCCATCAGTACCGACAAGTCCATCAACGACTTCATCCGCGACATCACCGAAACACTGATGGGCCCCTTCGACCTCAACGACTTTTACGCCAACCTCCTGGAGGGCCTCTATCGCGGCGTCGGCTTCGACCGAATCATCCTCGCCATCGTCAGCATCCAGCCCACCAACATCTCGCTGGTCGGCCGCTTCGGCCTCGGCGACATCGACCCCCACGGGGTAAGCAGCTTCTGCCACGACCTCGCCAATCAGGACTACGCCATCCCCCGGGCGCTCAAGCAGGGCAAGGACATGGCCATACCGGCCAACGCCCGCGGCGCCTTCCCGGACAACCTCCGCTATCTGGTCAAGGGCCGGACCGTCTACCTCTTCCCCATTGTCCTCGACAAGAAGCCCATCGGTCTGCTCTACCTCGACCGCAAGGCCGGCCGCCCCAAACTCGACGAGAGCCGCATCAAGGCGACTCGGCTGTTCCGGGACTTTGCGGTGATGGCCCTCAGAAAGAGCCGCAAACGGTAATCCACGCGTCACGCCCCCCCGCCTGGCGACAATCCGCCGGGTGGGCGCCAAACAACGATTACCGTCGGCCCGGCACCCGGGCGCGGGAGCGTTAGCGGTTCTTTTCCACCCTGCCGATCAGGGCCAACAGATCCCGTGCCGCCTTTTTCTCGGCCCGTCCCTCGGACAGCTGCTGGATGGCCTGATTCAAATAGCGCCTGGCCATCTTGGCGTCCCCGCCACCATACCAATGATAGGCACCCAGGTGGTAGTACCCCCCGCCGGTGTCGCCCATGGCGGCCTCGAGCTGCCCCAGCTGGTAGTGCAGGTCAGCGTTGTCCGGCATCTCCTCGACCAGCTGCTCGTAAAAACGCTGGGCCTCCTGCTGGCGCCCCTGGTGGGCCAGGGTTCTGGCAAGGTTGTACTTGGTGTAATCGTCGTCCGGATCAGCGTCGTGTGCCGTCTGGAAGAGACGCAGGGCCTCGTCGTACTGGCCGGCCTCGTAACGGATGGCGCCCATGTCGGTGGTGAGGATAAGCCGGTGGGGATAGTGGGCGAGGACCTTGTCCAGCGAGGCCGTGGCACCGCTGAAGTCGGCGTTGGCCAGCTGCACCAGCGAGATGCCGTAATAGGCCATGGCCCGCAGGTCCGGGTCGTTGTCGCTCTTGGCCAGCTGGCGCTGGTAGATGGGCAGCAGGGCCTGCGGCTCCTCGCTGATCGACAGAATGCGACACTTGATGCGCCGGAAGGCGAACTCGTCCTCGGGGGGGTAGTGCACCGACTTTGTTTCGTGGAGCAGGAGATCCTGGATGTAGCCCATGCGCCGGGCCGGCTCGGGATGACTGAGGAGGTAGGACGGCACCTGCCCCTGCCGGTAGCGGTCGATGCGGTACATCTTCTGCAACATGTCCACCATGTCCGCGGGGTTGCGGCCCATGGCCTTCAGGTACTGATAACCGAGCCGGTCCGCCTCCTCCTCTTCCTCGCGGCTGAACTTGAGGTTCATGGTGGTGCCGGCGGCCAGCGAGCCGGTGAGCAGGGCCTCGGAAACAGGCCCGGCACCGATGAGGATGCTGGCCAGGGCGGCGGCGGCGGAGGTGGCGTTGATCTTGGTCGACTTGGCCATCTGTTCGGCAACGTGACGGCTCGCCGCATGCCCCACCTCGTGCCCGATGACGCTGAGCAGTTCGCCTTCGGTGTCCATGGTCTTGATGAGCCCGGAGTGAATGAAGATCAGCCCCGAGGGGGCGGCAAAGGCGTTGAACTCCTTGTTGTCGATGACGAAGAAATGGTAGTTAAAGAACTGTGGCCCTGCCACCCGCAGGATCTCGCCACCCACCCGGTTGATGTACTGCACCACGTCCGGGTCGTCGATAACCTTGAACTCCTTGCGGACAATGGCAAGCAACTCCTCGCCCACCTGACGCTCTTCGCCGACCGAAAAGTCGGCCCGGGCGGGCGTTGCCGTTAAAAGGGGCGACAGACAGTCGAGGCAGAGCAGTGCCACGACGACCACCACCGTGGTCAACTTCCGGAAGCTGTGCAGGCGAGAGAACATCGGGACAACCATGCGTCGATTCAATCACGGGGCCAACGCCCCTCCCTGGTGCCCAACCACCAGGCTTGCAGCCCCCGGACGTCTGCGGCAGGACCGCCCTGTTTGGGCCAGAAGTCACTATAACACATCCGCTGCCCCTTGTCGCGTAAACCTGACAGGCAACGGCATCGATACGTCCCACCCAATGCCCAACGCCGCGACCGGACCACAAAAGCGTTGCCACCCCTTTCACCCCTTTTGCCATTTCCCCCAAAATACGGTATAGATGGGCCATGCTTCGAGAACTGCACATCAGCAACCTGGCCCTTATCGAGGCCCTCCATATCGAGTTCGACGCCGGCCTTTCGGTGCTCACCGGCGAAACCGGCGCCGGCAAGTCCATCGTCCTGCAGGCCATCCACCTTCTCTCCGGTGGCAAGGCCGCCACGACCTGGGTACGGGCCGGGGCGGAGGAAGCGCGCATCGAGGCACTGTTCGAGATCCCCGCCCATCGCACCGACCTCCGCCAACGGCTGGCGGAAATGGGCTTTGCCACCGACGAGGAACTCACCCTCAAGCGGCTGGTCGCCGCCTCTGGTAAGAGCCGTTTTTACGTCAACGACAGTCTCGCCACGGCCAGGGCCGCCGGCGAAATCGCCGAAAACCTCCTCAGCGTGGCGAGCCAGCACGACCACCAGCAACTGCTCGACAGCCGCCACCACCTGGAAGTCATCGATACGGTGGGCGACCTCTGGCCGGCCAGGACCGCTCTCGCCGCAAGCCATGGCCGCTGGCGGGCACTGCGCGACGAATACCTCGACCTCCAGCAGCAGGAACGCGACAAGGAACAGCGCCGCGACTTTCTCACCTACCAGTGCCGCGAGATCGCCGCCGCAAACCTCGCCGTGGACGAGGAAGAGTCCCTCAAACGGGAAAAGGACCGTCTCAAGGGTGCTGACACCCTGCTGCGGCTGGGCCACGAGGCCCGCCACCTCCTCGCCGACACGGTGGCCAACGCCATGGCCGTGGTGCGCGGCAACCTGGAACGGATGGCCGCCGCCGATCAAGGGCTGGCCGGTCTTGCCGAAGCCCTGGCCGGCCACGCCTTTGAACTGGAGGACAAGGCGGCGGAACTCCGCGACTACCTCGACGAACTTGCCAACGATCCGGCCCGGCTCGAGGAGGTGACGGCCCGCATCGACCTCATCCAGCAGTTGAAACGCAAGTACGGCGACACCGTTCCCGAGGTCATCGCCTATGGCGAAAAGGCGGAACAGGAACTCGCCGCCTTGGAAGCCATGGACGAACGGCTCGCCCAACTTGGCCGGGAGACGAAAAAGATTGGCGAGACACTCGCCGGAGAGGCGGCAGCACTGAACCAGGCCCGCCGGCAGGCGGCCTCCCGACTCGCCGCCGCGGTAAGCGGCGAGCTTGAGTCGCTCCGCTTCGAGCAGGCCCGCTTCGAGGTGCGCTTCAACGACGCCGAGGCCGACCACACCCTGGAGGCCCTCACCCCCCACGGCTGGGACCGGCCGGAATTCCTCTTCTCCGCCAACCCCGGCGAACCGGTCAAACCGCTCGCCAAAATCGCCTCGGGCGGCGAGCTTTCCCGCCTGACCCTGGCCATCAAGTGTCTTCTGGCCCGGGACGACCGGGTCGGCACGGTGATCTTCGACGAGGTGGACGCCGGCATCTCCGGCAAGGCCGCCGAGGCCGTGGCCAGGAAAATCCGGCAACTGAGCGGCCACCATCAGGTGCTCTGCATCACCCACCTGCCGCCCATCGCCGCCCTTGCCGACCAGCACTTCACGGTGAGCAAGGCGGTGACCGACCAGCGCACCCGCACCAGCATCAGCCGCCTGGCCGGCGAGGAGCGGGTGGCGGAACTCGCCCGGATGCTCGCCGGCGAATCCATTACCGACAAGACCATGGCCTATGCCAGGGAGATGCTCGGCAAGAATTGAAACGACGGACCCGCTCCTGCCGCCCCTCAAAACCGTACCTCCAACCGAGCCGACAACACGATCCATGAGCAGACCACAAGTAACCGCCCTGGCCCTCTTTTCAGGCGGCCTGGACAGCATCGTCTCCTGCCGGGTGATCATGAGTCAGGGCATCCGCGTTCAGGCGGTAAAATTCGTCACCCCCTTCTTCGGTTACGAGCTGCTGGCCAAGGAAGAGGCATACCGGGAGGAGATCCGCGCCAAGTACGGCATCGACGTCTGCCTCCGCGACGTGAGCGCCCCCTACCTCCGCCTCCTCCACGATCCGCCCCACGGCTTCGGCAAGAACTTTAACCCCTGCATCGACTGCAAGATCCTGCTCTGCGATGAGGCCCGCCGCATGCTGCCCGAGTTCGGCGCCTCGTTCATCATTTCCGGCGAGGTGATCGGCCAGCGGCCCATGAGCCAGCGCAAGGACACCCTGCGGGTCATCGAACGCGACAGCGGCTGCGCGGGACTCCTTTTGCGCCCCCTCTGCGCCAAGTCCCAGCAGCCCACCCGGGCCGAAGAGGAAGGGCTGGTGGACCGCGAGCGACTCCACGACCTTTCCGGCCGGGGCCGCCACGGGCAGATGGAGCTTGCCGCCGGCTTCGGCATCACCGACTACCCGGCGCCGGCCGGCGGCTGCGTGCTCACCGACCCCATCAAGAGCAAGCAGATCGCCCGCCATTATGCAGAAGAAAAGGAGATCCGGGTTGAGAACCTGCGGCTGCTGCTGGTGGGCCGCCAGATCAGGCTGCCCCATGGCGGCTGGCTGGCGCTGGGCCGCAGCCAGCGGGAAAACGACCAGCTCCTCGCCGCGCGGGCGCCTGGCGACCTGCAGTTAAAGCTCATGGAGCGACCAGGCCCGGCGGCACTCCTGCGCCATGGCGAGCACCCCGAGGACCGGCGCCTGGCCGCTGCCATCGTCGCCCGCTACGCCAAAAAGGGGCCGGACGGCCCCCTGCCCGGCACCGTGGCCCTGTTTGCCGCCACCGCCGACTCAGACACGGTGCCAACCGAGGGCCGGGTCGAAACCCTGCGGGTCGAGCCCCTGGCCGACGCGATCTTCAGCGAGTGGCGGCGGTAGCGAGCTGTTTCCCATCGGCTGCGCCGGCCGACCCGTCGGGTTTCGGGGGCCGGTTCTGTCAAACGCTCAATGCCAGCGGCCGACGGCTTGCCGCCAAAAACAAATCTGTCACCCGGATGCAAGTCAACGGCATTGCCGGACGCCCCCTTGCGTCACTGGTCGCCGTACCTCTGCAGCTTGCTGAGCAGGGTCTTGCGGGTGATGTTGAGCCGGCGGGCCGCCTCGCTCTTGTTGCCGCCGGCCTCTTCCAGAGTCTTCAGGATCACCTGCCGCTCCGCCTCCTCCAGGGTGGCCGGCACCTGCGAAGTCTCGACCGCCACGGCCGCACCTGACTCGGCCCAGCGCCGCACCGCTAGCGGCAGGCCGTTTTCGTCGAGATAGTCGCCGCGCATGAGGATGACGCCACGCTCCACGGCGTTTTCAAGCTCCCGCACGTTCCCGGGCCAGGGGTAGTGGAGCATGAGGTCCATGCACCGGGGGGTCACCCCGGCCACCTTGCGGTGGTTCTTGGCCGCAAACCTTTCGACGAAGAACTCCACCAAGGCCGGGATATCCTCCCGTCGCGCCCGAAGCGGCGGCGCCACCAGGGTGACCACATTGAGCCGGTAGTAGAGATCCTCCCGGAACCGCCCCTCCCGCACCTCGTCTTCGAGAATCCGATTGGTGGCCGCCACCAGCCGCACGTCCACGGCAATGGTTTCCCGTCCCCCAACCCGCTGCACCTCGTGTTCCTGAAGCACCCGCAGGAGCTTGGCCTGCATGGCGGCGGACATCTCCCCCACCTCGTCGAGGAAGAGGGTGCCGCCGTCGGCCTGGACGAACTTGCCGTCCCGGGCACGGTCGGCGCCGGTGAAGGCACCCTTCTCGTGGCCGAACAGCTCGGACTCAAGAAGGTTTTCCACCAGGGCGGCGCAGTTGACCTTGACAAAAGGGCCGGTGCGGCGGCCACTGTTGTGATGGATGGCGGCGGCGACCAGCTCCTTGCCGGTGCCCGATTCGCCGGCGATGAGCACCGTGGCCTCGGTGGGGGCCACGTAGGCGACGGTTTCGAGCAGCTCACGCATGGGCGGCGCCTGGCCGATGATTCCCTGGCTGTCCAGGCCCTGCGCCGAAGCGTCCCCCCCCTGCCGCGCCTCGGTCACCAGCCGGTGATCCAGGGCGCGATTCATGGTGAGCCGCAGCCGCTCGAAGTCGAGGGGCTTGGTGAGGTAGTCGTGGGCGCCGATCTTGATCGCCTCCACCGCCGCGTCCACCGACGAGTAGGCGGTCATGATCACCACCGGAATGGCAGGGTTGTAGTCATGGATGCGGCTCAATGCCTCCATGCCGTCCATGGTGGTCATCCGCACGTCCATGAGGATGGCGTCATAGGGGTGGTCATGCACCGCCGCCACGGCGGTGGTGCCGTCGTCGGCCTCGCTCACCCGCCAGCCCCACTCGCCGAGCATGGTCTTGAGCATGTAACGGTGCGCCTGGTCGTCGTCCACCACCAGCACCGCAACGGGCTGCTGCCTGCCTCGCGCCATGAATTCCTTCCCGGAGTCATAATTGAAAAGTAATTCCTCGCCCGCCCCGCGGCGAGTCAACACTTGACACTTTATCATAAAGTTGCTAGTAGCAGAACTGTCATATCGGCGGACGCAAACAGCGTTTTTTTGACGCTCCCGACCCGGCGTGACAGAGCGAAGATATGCCGGCGTAGCTCAGGGGTAGAGCAACTGATTCGTAATCAGTAGGTCGCGGGTTCAAATCCCATCGCCGGCTCCATAATTTCAAGGACTTACGGACTTTCCGTAAGTCCTTTTTTGTTGGAATTTATCGACAGAATTCACGGACCACAAGGAAACGTGAGCATTGAAAAGGTACCGGAAACACCGAGGGAGTTTACTAAACGGCCCGCGCCCCTTGTGGTCCGGTGCAATGGCTGGTTATACGTTTATTTTGTAGTTTAACTTTGCCTCATCACCAGTGATCCCACGGAATCCCCAGTTGCATGCCGGAGATTCTGAAATAGTAATCTCAATATCAACGGGGCTAATGCCAATTTCAGTTCCAATTTTTTCAAACAATAAATGGATAAGTTTTTTCTTTGCCTCTATCGAGCGCCCTTCCATCAAGGATATTTCTATTACTGTATAGGCGTCGCTTCTTCCTTCCGGATATAAATAATCCTCTTTATTCATCGGTATAAACCGGTGAGCTCGTTTGTTTTCTGGAAACGACAGCGCTTCAACCATGCAGTCATTAATGGTTTTTGACAGCTTTGATTTGATTGGATTCAGCTTATCTTTAATACCGTATATGCGAATCATGAGTGGCCCTTTTACGTATAACTACATTTATCTACACCTGATCGGCATCCCGCAGTTCCAGCACGAAGACCGCCCCATTTTTGCCGGGAGAAAACACCGCCGGCCCAGAATACCCCGACTGACATGACTGAACCCAGGCGCTTCCGCCCCCCACGTTGCGGCGATAGCGGTTATTTTTCCCGCCCCTTCCACTGACATTGAATTTAATTGCAAGCCGGTCTGGCAGATGGCAGAATGAATCTGTGTTGCGTACCATACTCGTCGGGAGGCCCCTGACTCCCACGCAACCACACTCCTCCTACTTTTTATCCCTAGATATTTCAATATATTATGCCACCGCTGCCGTCCGCCACGCTTCTGGCGATCAATATCATTTCCCACAAGGGAAAGCAGCTGCTCCATAGCAGATGGGCGGTTTTCGTCAACGCCCTGCGCGATGGCCTCCAGCAGACAGGGCTCCAGAACAACGAAACCACCAACAATCTCCTGCTCTTCAACTACAACCATCCCTACACCGCCCTTTCCAGCATGATCGAAAGCCTGGAAAAGGCCAAACGGGAGGTGGAGTGGACCCAGGAGTTGGGCGCCGTCCCCATCCAGACCGTCCTTCATCTCGAAAGCCCCACCGAGCGCTACGCCGACCTCTACGACGTGGCCGCCAACCTCTGGAACTTTCTCGAGCAGGAGTCCATCTACATCACCCGGCATCTCAAGATCCACTGGGACCAGCTGATGACCGGCAAGAAGCTGCCGGCCCTCACCTTCGAGGGCGAGTCGAACAGCATGTCGCGGATCAACTTCACCGAGGCGGCACACCTCCGGGTGGAACGGCTCTTCCCGCACCGGGGCCTCGCCCTGAGCGGCAAGGAGAAGGAGTGCTTCTACTGCGGCCGCACCAACCACAAACCGGCCAACTGTCCCAGCAAACTGCTGACCATGACCACCCAGGGGCTGCCGGAGGTGGGATTTCTCCCCTTCACTCAGATCAGCGAACTCTATAAACAGGTCTTTCTCTCTCCGGAGAAGATCCTCTCGGTCCTCGCCTCCGGCATCGAACCGGCTATCATCAAAAAAAACCCGCCGCTCCAGGTCTTCCTCGCCTACTTTGATCTCTTCCGCATCTACCAGCCCCGCTTACTCCACCACATCGCCTTCACCTTCTATCTCAAGTGGGAGGAGATCGGCAAGATGGACCGGGTCGAGATCGACAGCAACAACCTCAACATGGGGCTTGACTGCCTGCGGGTCCGCCAGTACGCCGAGGCAAAAAAATGGCTGAGTTCTGACAACCTGCGCCGGGACGGCAAGGATTTTTACGCCTCGGTGGGGCTGGCCTTCCTGGCCCTGGAGCAGGAGCGGGAAAAGGACATGGGCACCCTGCTCGAACGGGCCAACGATCTCGCGGAGTCGGAAAAGGACCGGATCTACATCGGCCTGCTGCTGGCCCGCTACTACATGCTCAACAACGATCTCTGGAAGGCGGACCAGACGGCCAGTGCGGTGCTCGTCTTCCACGCCGAATGCGCCGATGCCAAGTATGCCAAGATCCGCATCGGCATCAAGAGCGGCTTCATGGATCAGGCATTCGCCCAGGTGGGGACGCTCGTCAAGGCGTACAAGGAACTCTTTATCACCGCGCTCATGGATCCGACCCTGATCCCCATCCAGGGCCTGGTGGAGGAGGTGCTGGTGGCCCATGTCCAGAACCTGGGCGTCAGCGCCAAGGAATGCCTCGCCGAAGTCACCAAGGAGTGGGGACAGCTGGTCGCCTGGCTCGGCGAAAACGACAAGGTGATCAAGGCAAACAGCAATGCCGTGACCGCCCTGGAAAAACATCTGGAGAGGGGCTGCTACTACGACCTGATGACGGTGAACTTCAAGTCAAAGGGAGTGGTGGCGTCCTGTCACCGAATCCGCCGCGAAAAACTCGAATTTCTTCAGGAAAAAATCGACGCGGTTCTCAAGACCTGGGAAGGCTACCACACCTTCTGGAACCGCTATCCCTACCAGGGACTCTTCCCGGGCTTCATCAAGAACCTCGCCCGGATGAACGGCCGGCTGGCCGAACTGCGGCGTCAGGCAAAAAAGGAACGGAGCATCGTCTTCAGCGAGGCCATGGCGCAACTCACCGCCCTGCACAAGGAGATCGGCACCCTGCGGCCGCAGCTCACCAGGATGGTCTGGATGGGGGAAATCCTGGGCGGTGCCCGCAGCTTCGTCAAAAAGCTCATCATCTGCGAGGCGACGATCAACGTCGCCCTCTTCGTGCTCTTCACCCTTTTCCACACCGTCCTGGCCGACTCCCTCGGCCAAGAGGTTCTGGAACTTGTCCAGGACGGCTGGTTTCAGAAAAAGGCATTCCTCGTCGCGGCGATCATCGTCGCCCCCATCGTTTCCCTGGCTCTCACCTTTGCGGAACGCAAGGACTCCCCGCCGCTGCCGCCCGCTCCAGAAAAGCACTGACGCCGACCGCAAATCCAGCGGCGGGGCGGCGGGGTTCCCGATCCTCACAACGAAGAAAACAGCCAGCGCACCTAACCGTCAATTGTATTTTAGCGGCAGACCGGCCTGCTTCCAGGCGTCAATGCCGCCACTCATGCTGTAGACCTCCTGAAAACCCCACTTGGCCAATGCCTGGCCGGCCGCATAACTGCGGCCTCCCACCGCACAGATCACCAACAGCGGCGTATCCTTGGGCAGGTTAAGCTCACCCTTCATCATCGGCCACAGCGGCACGTTGTGCGAGCCGTCGATAAAACCGTTCACCAGCTCCTGGGGGGTGCGAACGTCGAGGATCACCAATCCCTTCTTGTGCTCGATGAGCTGTTGTGCCTGTTGCGGGGTAACGGTGGCAAAGCCGTGGGCCTCCGGCGGCAAGGTAGCGGCCTGGGCCGCCGCCGGCCCGGCCTCGACGCTCGGGACGGAGGACTGGGACTGCTTCTGCTGCTCACCCTTGGAGCAGCCGGCAAAGAAAAAGACAAGGAGACAGACAACTACGATTGGCTTGCGCATGAGAGAAAAAAACTCCTTCTTGGTGATGGCGGAACGAGGTCACAACGCCCGGGCCGAAGCGGCCCGCGATGTGCGGCATACCGGAACCTCCGCCGCCGGGTCTGTAAAGGCGTCAATCATAAGACCGACAGAAAGTGGGAGCAAGGGAAAAAGGGCGTGTCAGGAGGGGATTTCTTCGGTTCCTCGCCCGGCCCCGTACAGAGAGAGACACGGCCGAAAAAGTTTGGTTCCCGCAAAAGAGAATCTCTTCGGGTGGCAAACAGAGGATGGCGCCGCTACGGCATGACCTGCATGGTCTCGTTCTTGCCGCTCACCGGGTCCATGTACCGGATCTCGCCGGAAACCGAACGGGCCGCCACCGGCCGGTCGAGTTCCACGGTGAACAGGATGATCCCTGGCTGCAGCCGCTTGAGCAGCCACTTGGCCTCGTCCTTGCGGGGGTTGAATTTCTTGACCGGCGGCACGGCGCTGGTGATCTCCGTTCCCTGGGGGAAACGTTGCACCAGGATTAACATGGTGGGGGGGGGGGAACCGATGTGGAGTTCCAGCTCGATGGTCGTGCCTTCCGACTTGAGGTAACGGCAGGAAACGATTTCCGCGGCCTCGGCGGCGCCGGCGTGCCAACCCATCCCCCACGAGAGGACGAGCAACAGGACGAGCAGCGGCGTCAGCCGCTGCGAACACCTCGGGTGCGAGTGTCCGTTCATACAACAAGGTCTCCCGTCATGGCGTCGGCAATCAAGTCGAGCGCCGTAAAAAACCTCACTGAAGCAGCACCGGCTGGCCGGCGGCCTCGTCCCAGCGGTAGCCGTTGCCTGCCCAGATGTCCTCGACCAGGGACTGGGATCTGCCGAACCCCAGGTGGGACATGATCACCAGCCGGTCATAGACGGCCAGAATCTCGTCGTCGTCGATGCGGTGGTCGCCGTTGGCATCGGCCCAGTGGAGTTTTTTCACCTCACTGCGGTCCGGGCCGGTGACGGCGGTTGAGATACTGGCGCCCACCCTCTTCAAGGTCACCGCGCCGCCGAACTCAAGCCGCAGGCCGGCGGTGATGTGCGGCTTGGTTTGCGCCAGATAGGTAAAGGTGCTTTCCGAACCGCTCACCTTGCCGATCCACTTCACCACCCCGGTGGTACCGTCCTGGGCGGCAAAGGAGGGTTGGCCGGAAAGCACCATACACGACAGGGGTACGGTTTCACGGACGATCATGGAATAGGCGCCAGGAGGGCTGATCCTGACCCGAATCTGCACCGGAAACGCCTGCCCGGGAGCCACGTGGCCGGGCAGAATTCGCTGGGCCGTCACCCGGACCGCAGTCTCACCGCTCTGCCGATACCAGCGCAGAAGAAAGAACCCGACGACCACCAGCGCCACCACCAGGGCGATGAGCGCCACTGACCTGGCCCGAGAACGGTGCCCTCCGGCGGCAACGGGCTCCTCGACGGCCGGCGGCGACGGCGGGAGTTCCCCGGCGGGCGGCGACGGCGAGACCGCCTCGGGTTCGGACTCGTCGGCGTCGAGGATGGCCGCCAGCTCCACCTCGAGAACCTCGGCCAGCTTCAGGGCGTTTTCCCGCTTGATGGTGGGATAACGACGGTTCTCCCAGCGGGAGATGGTATCGGTGGTCACGCCCACCGCGGTCGCCACGTAGAGCTGGGTGAGTTCCTTGCTCTCCCGAATGGCCCGTACCTTGTCGCCGTCTATCTTCTCGACGGCCTGATTGCCGCCGAGAAGGCTCTCTTCGCTCATGAAAGGATGATCCTGTCCTGTTGGAAATCAACGGAGGCCAAATGCATTCCATGAGCATACTACCAGATCGGGGTCGGCAGCCCAACCCCCTTATCGTCATTCCGGAGCGGAGACTGCGGCCAGTGTGCCAAAATATGCACCCGGAACAGGCTGTTGGCCACCCGACATCGGGTGATGTCGGGTTCCCGAGAGGCCGACATCACCCGATGTCCCCTAGGAGCGAATGCGGCCAAACCATATAGTTGCTACAAGGAAAATTTCCGTCCCGGAAACGGGCAAAGATCATCACGCAAGCAGAGGAGGAAAGGAAAATGAAGAAACAACTGGTATCGTTGGCAGTGGCCGCTCTCTTCCTGGCCGGCTCCGTCGGGGTGAGCATGGCCACCACCGTCAAGTGCGAAGTGAAGGCCGTGGACGGCCCCACCGTGACCCTCGAATGCGGCAAAAAGGCCACCAAGCTGACGGTTGGCGAGACGGTCAAGGTGAAGCCGAAGAAGGCAACCCAGGCCATCGAGGGCTGTTAGGCGCACCACAGCGACAAAACGCCACTCTCGAACAACGAACCGGCTGTGCTCCACGGACAGCCGGTTTTTTTTGCCCTCCGACGCCTCCTTCGTCACACCGCCGCCTCGCCATTGACGCCCTCCGACCAACGTGCTACCAATAGCAACGGTCCTTATTGGGGGAGACACCGCCCCACCACCTCTCCTCATGACGCCTCCACCTTAACCCGGCCGGCCCGATGAAATTCCTCCACACCGCCGATATCCATCTCGACAGCCCGCTGGTGGGGCTCGCCCGTTATGAAGGCGCGCCGGTCGACGAACTGCGCGGCGCCACCCGCCGGGCGCTCGCCAACATGGTGCGGCTCGCCGTGGACGAGACGGTGGATTTCGTACTCATCGCCGGCGACCTCTACGACGGAGACTGGCGGGACTACAACACCGGCCTCTTCTTCGCCGCCCAGATGGGCGAGCTCAACCGCCACGGTATCCGGGTCTTCCTGGTGGCGGGCAACCACGACGCGGCCAACCGGATGAGCCGCGACCTCAAATTGCCCGAAAACGTCCACCGCTTCACGAGCCGCGCCCCGGAAACGGTCACCGTTCCGGAGCTGGCCCTTGCCGTCCACGGCCAGAGCTATCGAACCGCCGAACTCCACGACAACCTGGCCACGGGCTTTCCCGCCCCCCGCCCCGGCTGCTTCAACATCGGCCTCCTCCACACCGCGGTCAGCGGCCGGCCCGGCCACGACCCCTATGCGCCCTGCACCCTGGAGGAGCTCCTGGCCAGGGGCTACGACTACTGGGCCCTGGGGCACGTCCACAGTCGCGAGGAACTGCACGCCACCCCCTGGGTGGTGATGCCCGGCAATATCCAGGGCCGTCAGATCCGCGAGGCCGGTGCCAAGGGCTGTACCCTGGTCACCGTGGCCAGCGGCGAGGTGGAAAAGGTGGAGCACCGGGAACTCGACGTGGTACGCTGGGCGCATCTCACCGTGCCGGTGACCGGGGCGGCCACGCCCGAGGAGGCGCTGGAGCTTGCCGTGACCGCCGCGGAAGGGGCGCTCGCCGCCGCCGGCGACCGGCTGCTTGCCGCCCGTTTCGAATTCCAGGGGCGCTCTGCCGTTCACAGCCGTTTCGCCGGTGACGAGGAACGGTGGACCAACGAGCTGCGCGCCCAGCTCCTGGGCAGCTTTGGCGACCGGCTGTGGGCGGAGAAGATTCTCTTTAGAACCGCGCCCCCCCATGCGGCAGCCGACGCCGTGGCGGGCAACCCCGCCCTTGCCCTGCTGCTGGAGGCCATGGAAACCGCGGACGACGCCGGCGCAATCCTTGCCGCGGAACGGCCGGAGATAGAAAAGATCCTCGCCAAGGTTCCCATGGAGCTGCGCAACCAGCTCGACCTGCCCGCCCTGGACGACCCCGCAGTCGTTGCGGCCCTGTTCGACGAGATCCGGGCCATACTGCTCCCCCTGCTGCTCGGCCACGGAGAGGGGTGATGCGCTTCCTTGACCTCCGCCTCATCGCCTTTGGCCCGTTCACCGACCACACCCTCGACTTAAGCGGTGGCGAGCAGGGGCTGCACGTGGTCTACGGCGCCAACGAGGCGGGCAAGAGCGCCTCGCTCCGGGCCATCTCGGCCCTGCTCTACGGCATCCCGCTCCGCACCCAGGACAACTTCCTCCATCCCTATCCCGAACTCCGGCTCGGCGCCCGGCTCCGCCGCGTCTCGGGCGAGGAGGCGGTTTTCCTGCGCCGCAAGGCCCGGGACAAAACCCTTCTCGACGCCGATGGCAACCCGCTTCCCGACGACGCTCTCACCCCCTTTCTCGGCATCGCCGACGCCGACCTCTTTGCCCGCCTCCATGGCATCGACCACGCCATGCTCCTTGCTGGCGGCCAGGAGATGAAGGAACTCCGCGGCGACATCGGCGCCACCCTCTTTGCCGCCGGCCTGGGCTCGGGGGTGAACGCGCTGCTCTCCGGGCTCGCCGCCGAAGAAAAGGCCCTGGCCGCGCCCCGCACGCCCCAGGGGATTACCAGGCTGCTCGACGCCTACAAACAGTGCAAAAAGGAGAGCAACGCTCTCGCCTTACGGAGCGGTGAGTGGCAGGAGGCCGACGCCGCCCGGCGCCGCCTTGGCGACGAAATCGCCGCCCTGGACGAGGCCATCCTGGCCCAGGGCCGGGAACGCTCCCGCCTGGAACGCATGGCGCGCAACCTGCGCCGTTTCGTCCGCCGCGCCCGCCTCCAGGCCGAGATCGAGGCCATGGG
The DNA here is from genome assembly GCA_002414225.1 of Desulfobulbaceae bacterium UBA5121. Taxonomy (GTDB): domain Bacteria; phylum Desulfobacterota; class Desulfobulbia; order Desulfobulbales; family UBA5123; genus UBA5123. The sequence goes on from DHYV01000031.1 coordinate 50,373, forward strand.
CGCCATCGTCAAACTGCCGGCCGCCTACTCGGCCGCCCGCCGCCAGCAAGCGGTTATCGACCTCGCCCAGGCCCGGGTCGGCCAGAAACGGCTCGCCAACCAGCTCGCCGAGATCGCGAACGAACTTGCCGCCATCACCGTGCCGCGCCAACTGCTCGACCAGGGGGAACGGGTCGCGCATCTCTACGAGGAGCGCAACACCCATCTCACCGCCGCCGTCGACCGCGACAAGCTGGTCACCAAACGCATCCAGTACGAAAACGACGCCCGGCTGCTGCTCCGCGACCTGGCGCCGACGCTCACCCTGGGCGAGGCCGAACAGCTGCGGCTTACCCGCGCCGAACTCGCCCAACTGCGCAAGCTCTGCGTCGACTACCAGAGTGTGCACCAGGCGCCGCGACAACTCGCCGAAGCCATCGAGCAGCTCGACCGGGAAGTGGTGGCGATGACCAGTGAACTCGCCGCCCTGCCGCCGGGCGACGACCCGCTGCCACTCTCCCGCCTGCTGCGCGAACTCGCCGGCCAGGGCGACCAGGAACAGCTCTGCGCCGAAGCCCACGGGGCGTGCCGGGCTGCCGAAGCCGAGGCCAGGCAGGGGCTGGCCCGCCTGGGCTGCCGCCTGAACGGCGAGGCAGGGCTCGCCACCCTGCTCGCCACCGCCTTTCCGGCCCCGGAATCCGTCGACCGCTTCGACCACCGCTTCCGCGACCTTGACCAGAAGATCCTTCGCCTCCACGAACGCCAGGACGAGGCCGCCCAGGACATCGCCCGCCTGGACACCGAAATCGAGGCCTTGCGCAGAAGCGGCCACATCCTCACTGAAGCGGATCTTCACGCCATCCGACAAGAACGCGACACCGCCTGGGAGACGGTCAAGGCGGCCTGGCTTGATGGTGAGCCGCCGCCGGGCGGCGCCGAGGAACTGGCCACCACCTACCAGTCACTGGTGGGCGACGCCGATGCGGCCAGCGACCGGTTGCGGCGGGAGGCGGCCAGGGTGCAGCAGATGGTGCGCCTCACGGTGGATCGCGAACGCACCGCCGAGCAGGCCGCGATTCTTGCCGACCGGCACCGCGCCCTGGCCGGCGAACGCCGGGAGCTTGCCGCGGCATGGCGCGCCGCCTGGCCCACGGAAATGCTTGAACCCGGAGGTCCGGTGGAGATGCGCGGCTGGCTCAGCCGCTGCGAACGGGTGATGGCCCAGGCGACGGAATACTTCGAAACCCGCAGCCGGGCCCAGGAACTCGACCAGGCCGTTGCCGCAAGCCGCGCCCGCTTCAACGCCACCCTGGCGCGGTACGGCGAAGGCGACGAGGCGGCCACGCTGGCCGAACTCCGGCACCGGGCCGAGGAACGGGTCGATCGACTCAACCGGCTTAGCCAGCAACGCGAACGGCTGGACGCGGGCCTCAAGGAACGTGAGGCCACGCTGGCCCTAAAACGCCAGGCCCTTGGCAGGGAAGAGCAACGGCTTGCCCAGTGGCGCGAGGAGTGGCGGCGGGCGGTGGCGAAACTCCCCCTGGAACCTGCCAGGGCCACGCCCGAGCAGGTGGACGCGGTGATCGGCCAGCTGGACGACCTCTTCGACCGGATCGGAAAACTCGAGGAAACCACGGTGCGTGTCCGGGCCATCGAACGGAACCGGGCCGCTTACGGGCAGGCGGTGGCCGGGCTGGTGGCCGAGGTGGCGCCGGAGCTTGGCCAAGAGAGCGACACCGAGGCCGTCACCCGGCTCTTCAGGCACCTCACCCGGGCGCGAACCGACGCGGTGAGGCAGGAGGAGCTGCGGCGGCAGCAGGATTCACTCACCCGGCAGGGAAGGGAGCTTGCCGACACCGAGGCCGGGGCGCAAACCCTCCTTGCCGGCCTGTGCCGCGAGGTGGGATGCGCGGACCACGAGGCGCTGCCGGCCATCGAGGAGCGCTGGGGGGAATTCACCCGCCGCGACGGCGAGCTTCGCCGGTGCGAGGAGGAAATCGTCGATGACGGCGGCGGCCTCACCCTGGCGGGGCTGGCCGCCGAGCTGGACGGGGTGGATGCCGACCTGCTTCGAGCGCGCATCGACAACTTCGAAGGCGACCTGCACGAACTCAATCGGCAAAAGGACGAAAAGGGGCGGGAACTCTACGACCAGGAGGGGAAACTGGCCCGGATGGACGGCAACGACCGGGCCGCCGAGGCCGCCGAGGAGGCGGCCCTGGCAGGCGCCGAGGTGGGCCGGGCGGTCAACCGCTACCTGCGGGTGAAGCTTGCCGGCGGACTGCTGCGCCGCCGCATCGAGGAACACCGCCGCAACTCGCAGTCACCGGTGCTCGCCCAGGCCAACGCCTTTTTCCGGCGACTCACCACCGAACGATTCCAGGAGCTGGCCACCGATTTCGACCACGACCAGCAGATCCTGGTGGGGGTGCGGGCAGGAGGGGAAAAGGTGCGGGTGGAGGCGATGAGCGACGGCACCCGCGACCAGCTCTATCTCGCCCTGCGGCTCGGCTACCTGGCCCACGAGCTCGACAAGGGGCGCCGCGAGCCCATGCCCCTGGTGCTCGACGACCTGCTGATGAACTTCGACGACCAGCGGGCCGCGGCGGCCCTCAAGATCCTGGCCGAGCTCTCGGACCGGACCCAGGTGATCTACTTCACCCACCACGCCCATCTGCTGGAGCTGGCGCAGAAGGCGGTAGCAGCCCCCACCCTCCAGCTCCACCAACTCTAACCCGCATTTCTCACGAACAGAGTGTGATTTCCGTAAATGGGTCGAAATCCCAAGTTGGTGGCAACATCGCTTGTGGACCGAACGCAAACACTCTGTTCGTGAAAAATGCGGGCTAACGATCAGGAATTATAGAAATCGACGATGGCGTCCACCATGGCGGGGATGGTGTAGGTGGCGGGCTGGACATCGATGGCCAGGCCGTGCTTCACCGCCGTCTTGGCGGTGATCGGGCCGATGGCGGCGAACTTCACCCCGGCGAGCAGCTTGTCGCGGTCGTTGCCGAGCATGTCGAGGAAATTGGTCACCGTGGAGGAGCTGGTGAAGGTGACCATGTCGATGGCGCCGTCGGCGAGTTCCTGGCGCACCAGGTCGTAGTCCTTGGGCTGCACGTTCTGGTAGACGGTGACCACGTCCACCTGGGCGCCGTGGTCGCGCAGGGTGTCGGGGACGATCTCGCGGGCCTTCTTGGCCCGGGGGATCAGTACCCGGGCGCCCGCCACCCCCTGGGCCACCAGGCTTTCGGCCAGGCCGTCGCCGGTGAACTCCTCGGGGATCAGATCGGCGCGGATGCCGTAGTCGCGCAGGGCCTCGGCGGTGGCAACCCCCACCGCCGCCACCTTGGGCCCCTTGAGATCCCGGGCGTCCATGCCCTTGTCGAGCAGCCGGCCGAAGAAGAAGCGGATGGCGTTGATGCTCGCAAAGACCAGCCACTGGTAGTCGCCGATCCTCGTGAGGGCCGCGTCAAGCTCGTCCCAGCTCTCCGGCGGCTCCATGGCGATGGTGGCGCCCTCGACACAGTCGGCCCCCCGGTCTTCCAGCAACCGCACCAGTTCGCTGGCCTGCTCCCGGGTGCGGGTGACCAGGATGCGGCGGTTGAAGAGCGGCCGCTTCTCAAACCAGTTGATGGTGTCGCGGAGCTTCACCACCTCGCCCACCACCACCAGGGCCGGCGGGGTGATGCCGGTTTCTTTGACCACCTGGGCGATGGTGGCAAGCGTCCCCACCACCGACTTCTGGATCGGGGTGGAGGCCCAGCGGACCACCGCCACCGGGGTTTCGGGGGCACGGCCGTGTTTGATCAGATTCTCGGCAATGGTGGGCAGGTTCTTGATCCCCATGTAGAAGACCAGAGTGCCGATGCCGGTGGCGATCTTGTCCCAGGCGATGTTGCTGGCGGCCTTGGTGGGATCCTCGTGGCCGGTGACAAAGGCAACCGACGAGGTGAACTCGCGATGGGTGATGGGCACCCCGGCGTAGGTGGCGGCGGCAGTGGCCGAGGTTACCCCGGGCACCACCTCGAAGGGGATGCCGAACTTGGCGAGTTCCTGGATCTCCTCGGCGCCGCGGCCGAAGATGAAGGGGTCGCCGCCCTTGAGCCGCACCACCGCCTTGCCGGCCAGGGCATGATCGACCAGCATCTGGTTGATCTCCTCCTGGGTATGGGCATGGCAGCCGCCGCCCTTCTTGCCGGCGTAGATGAACTCGGCCCCCTTGGGCACGTACTTCAGCAGTTTTGGCGAGGCCAGGTAATCGTAAACCACCACCTGAGCACGCTTCAACAGCTCAAGCCCTTTGACGGTGATCAGGGTGGGGTCGCCGGGGCCGGCGCCGATGAGATAGACCTTGCCCGGCCGCACCGCCGGTTGTTGCTGATCGTTGGTCGTCATTAGCTTTTCCATGGATTATTGAGTTTCCGGCCGGGAAACGGTTGGCGGTTGGCATGCGCGATTGACAAAACCATCGCAAATCAAACTGTTTTACCAGCAGCCAATGGCCAGCGGCCAACCGCTCCTCGGACGAAAGGGCCGTTCCCGGATATTCCTATTCCATCTCCCGCCCGTAGACCTCGGCCAGGATGGCGCCGCCACCGCCGGCGAGCAGCTCCTCTGCCACCCGTACCCCCAGGGCGGCGGCCTCGGCCGGAGCGGCCTCACCGGACTGGCGGATCACCTCCTTGCCGTCCACCGAGGCAACCAGGCCGGTGAAGATCAGCCGGCCCGCTGTCAGGTAACCGAAACCGCCGATGGGCACCTGGCAGCCGCCCTCAAGCCGGGCCAGAAAGGCGCGCTCGGCGGCCACCGCCACTGTGGTCTCGTAGTCGTCCATGAACCGGAGGCCGTCCAGCAGTTCGGTATCGCCCTTGCGCAACTCGATGCCCACCGCGCCCTGGGCCACGGCCGGCAGCATCTGCTCGCGGTCGAAGTAGCTGCTCACCCGGTCGCTCCAACCCATGCGGTTCAATCCCGCCGCGGCCAGGATGATGGCGTCGTAGACCCCGTCGTCGAGTTTCTTGAGCCGGGTGTCGAGGTTGCCCCGCAGGTCCTCGATCACCAGATCGGGCCGCAGCGCGGCGAGCTGGGCTTTGCGCCGCAGGCTGCTGGTGCCTACCCGGGCGCCCCGGGGCAGATCCATCACCGTGGCGTAGTTCTTGGAAATAAAGGCGTCGCGGGGATCCTCGCGCTTGGTGACGATGCCGATGTGGAGTTCTTCGGGCAGCTCGGCCGGTACGTCCTTCATGCTGTGCACGGCGATGTCCACCTCGTTGCGGAGCAGCGCCTCTTCGATCTCCTTGACGAAAAGGCCCTTGCCGCCCACCTTGGCCAGCGGCACGTCGACAATCTTGTCGCCCTTGGTAACGATCTTGACCAACTCCACGGTGATCCCGGGGTACTGGCTTTCGATGCGGCTCTTGATCCAGTTGCTCTGGGTCAGGGCAAGCATGCTCTTGCGGGTGCCGATTCTGACGAGTTTCTGCATGATCTATCCTTATCTCTTGCGAATTCGCGGTTGGCGGTTGACGGTTACGGCGCTAATGACAGGTGGCGCAGGAGCCGCCGGCACAGCCCGAGCACTTGGAGCCGCCACCCGACGAGGTCGAGCCGTCCGTTCCCTTGGTGCGGACGGCGAAGGCGGACATCTTCTTTTCAAGATCCAGGCTCTGGCAGTGGGGGCAGACCGGCCGGTCGCTCCCCATCAGCAGCAGCTCGAACTCCTTGCCACAGTCATGGCAGACAAAGTCGAACAACGGCATTTTGCTTATCCTCCCTCCCCCTGCAGGCCGGCCACCCGGTCCAGGAGGGCGGCGGCGAGCAGCGGCACCATCAACTCGTGGTGACCGGTGATGTTGTAGCCCTTGCCGCCGCCGGCGGTGGGCCGGTTGACCACGTTGGTCAGCGGCCGGTACTGGCGGATGAAGTCGAAGTTGGCGGTGGTGAAGCTGTTGACCGCATGGCCCAGGTTGCGGGCCACGGTGAGGGCCTTCAAAAAGACCTCGGGCAGCAGCACCGCCGAACCGATGTTGAGGTAGGCGCCGCCCTCAAGCTCCGCCACCAGGCCGCAGAAAAGCTTGAAATCGGCATGGCTGGTGGCGCCGATGGCCGCCCCGTCGGCTGCCGGGTGAATATGGACGATGTCGGTGCCCACGGCAACGTGCACCGTCACCGGTACGCCGAGGCGGCGCGCCGAGGCGATGAGGCTCGCGTGGTTGAAGGGGAAATCCCGCGCAAGCAGGTAGTCGCCCAGGGCGGCACCCAGCCCCATGCCGCGCGCCGCGCCACGGTTGATGGCCGCGTTCACCTCCTCGCCGGTTTCCTTGGCCGCCCCGAAAGCGCCCGAGCCCAGCACGTCGCCCACCTCCTCGGAGGTGCGGCCCACCATGGCCACCTCGGTGTCGTGGACGATGCCGGCGCCGTTCAAGGCGATGCTGGTGACGATGCCGCGCTCCATGAGATCGATGAGGATGGGGTTGAGCCCCACCTTGATCACGTGGGCGCCCATCCCCACCATGATCGGCCGGCCGGCCTTGTGGGCTGCGGCGAGCCGCCCGACGAGTTCCGGAAAGTCGCGGCCGAGCAGCTGATCGGGGAGGGCGGCGAGCAGGTCGCGGACCGAAAGGCCCGGAGCGAGCGGCTTGGCGAAGTTCTCCACCGTCACCTTGCTGAAACGGCCGTGCAGGGAGTAGGTATTGAGGGCGCTGAAGTCGAGGGGCCGGGGATCCTTCATGCGCTCCCCTCGGTTCCACCGATGGCCAGGTTGCCGTAAAGCAGCTCGTCGGTGAGCTGGCAGACGAGATGTTCCACCCAGAGGTGGGCCTCCTGGATATGGGGGGTGTGGCTGGTGGGTACGGTGAGGGCCAGATCGACAAGTCCCTTCAGCCTGCCGCCGTTGCCGCCTGTGAGCACCGCGGTGCGCAGCCCCAGCTCCCGGGCCACCGCCATGGCCTTGATCACGTTGGCCGAGTTGCCGCTGGTGGAAATCCCCAGCGCCAGGTCGCCTGACTTGCCAAGGGCCTGGATCTGCTTGGCGAAGATGTCGTCAAAGGAAAAGTCGTTACCGATGCTGGTGAGGACGGAGGTATCGGTGGTGAGCGCCATGGCGGCGAGCGGCGGCCGGTCGATGAGGAAACGGTTGACGAACTCGGCGGCCATATGCTGGGCATCGGCGGCACTGCCGCCGTTGCCGAAGATGAGCAGCTTGTTGCCGCTGGTGATGGTCTCCACCGTCCACTGCACGAGCAGCAGAATCTCTTCCAGCTGCTCTCTGACCAAGGCCTTCTTGGCGGCGACGGAGCCTTCCAGGCTTTCGAGGATCATCTGTTCCACGGGGTGTGCTCCCTCAAAGGTATGACAAAGAGATGCAAAATAGTCCAGCGCTCGTTTTTTGTCAACGTTGCGGCAGTCGCCGCCCGGCGGGCGGACGGCCAGGGGCCGGCCCCGCAACGGCCTTGCCGCCCATCGCGCACCGCCGACGACGGGCAGCGGGTCGGGCAAGCCGGCCCGCACCGCCGACCGCCGAGAAGAATACAAATAAGATTAAACAGTTGGCGCACGGACGAAAAACCTGCTAAGCTCGGCGCCATGATCGACTCATCTTCCCCTTCCGTCCCCTTCCTCGGCCGCTTCCTCAACAAGCGCTTTGTGGTAACCTTTGCCATGGGCATGGCCTCGGGGCTGCCGCTGCTGATCACCATCACCCTGATGCAGGCGTGGGCCAAGGAGGCGGGCGTGAGCCTTGAGGAAATCGGCCTCATGGCCCTGGTGGGGCTGCCCTACACCCTCAAGTTCGTCTGGGCGCCCATCTTCGACCGCTTCACCCTCCCCTTCCTGGGCCGCCGCCGCGGCTGGCTGCTGGTGATCCAGCTGGCGCTGTTTGCCGCCATCGTCGCCATGGGGCTGACCCGGCCGGAACAGGGCGGCGGGCAGGTGACCCTCTTTGTCGCGGCCGCCTTCCTGATCACCTTTCTCTCCGCCTCCCAGGACATCGTCGTCGACGCTTACCGCCGCGAGGATCTCACCGATCGGGAACTCGGCCTTGGATCTTCGTACTACATCTACGGCTATCGGGTCGGCATGCTGGTGGTAAGCGGCGGCGGACTCATCCTGGCCGACCATCTCTCCTGGTTCCAGGACTTTCTGGTCATGGCCCTCTGCCTCATACCCGGCATCATCACCACCCTCATCGCCCGGGAGCCACCGGTGGAAGAGCTGCCGCCCACCACCTTCAGGGATTCGGTGGTGGCTCCCTTTGTCGATTTCTTCGCCAAACGCGGCGCGGCCTGGATGCTGGTCTTCATCCTCCTCTACAAGGTGGGCGACAACATGGCCACCGCCCTTTCCACCCCCTTCTATCTCGACCTCGGCTTTTCAAAAACCGAGATCGGGGCGGTGGTCAAGCTGGTGGGCTTCTGGGCCACCCTCGTGGGCTCTTTTGCCGGCGGGGCCGTCATCCTGCGTACCGGCATCAACCGGGCGTTGTGGATCTTCGGCTTCCTGCAGATGTTCTCCACCCTGGGATTCGCCCTGCTGGCCCGGATGGGCCACCATGTGGGGCTCCTCACCGGGGTGATCTGCGCCGAAAACCTCTCCGCCGGCATGGGCACCGCCGCCTTTGTCGCCTTCATGGCCTCCATCACCAACAAGAAGTTCACCGCCACCCAGTACGCCCTGCTGTCGAGCCTGATGGGGGTTCCGCGGGTGCTGATCTCCTCAGTCACCGGCTTTCTCGCCCAGTGGCTGGGCTGGTTCGACTTCTTCCTCCTCTGCTCCCTCATCGCCCTGCCGGGGATGGCCATGCTCCTGAAATTCGCCCCCTGGCACGAGATGAGGTAAACACTCGCATCTTCGGCGCCCGCGGGTGTTTGCCGAACGCCGTGCCAGCGGTTACGCCGCCCCCCCCGCTTTCGGTTGCCTTGGCGCCTCTTGCAAAATGAACATCTGCTCCGATCGGCTAAAAATACCCTGTGCCTCGTCTTCGAGGTCAAACCGTCCTCAACGTAGCTCTGTTACGCTTCCGGGCGATTTGACCGTTCATCCTTCTTGCCCAGGATGTTTTTCTCTCGATCTCGCGACGAAATTCACTTTGCAAGAGGCGCCAAGGTTAGCGGGGAAACGGCTCTGCCGGGGACCGGCCGAACGGCGGGAGAGAACAAAACGGCATCGACTTTACAACTTCCGGCCTGCTATCATGCAATTATTACGGCAGTGGAACCGACGCCCCCTGCCCACGCAGCGACTCGCTTTCACAACCGCGGTGGAGACCAAACCATGTCGAGGAATATCCTGATCGTCGATCATTCGGCAACCATCCGACGGATTCTCCGTACCATGATCATCGGCAATATCAACGATGCCGAAGTAGCCGAGGCGGAAAACACCACCGACGCCCAAGCAGTCCTGGAAAACGACACCATCCATCTGGTCCTCTTCTCCAACGAGTCGAGCAGCGAACAGTGGCTCGACTTCATCGACGCCACCAAGGCGGACGCGGCCAACGAACGGCTCAACTTCGTTCTTTTCACCTCAAGCCCCAACGAAAAGGTCTTCAGCCGGGCCAACGAGGCGGGAGTGGCCGGTCACCTGATCACCCCCTGCACGCCGGCAACCCTCACCGAAACCATCAACCGCACCTGCAACCCGACGCTCCTCAGGGAGAGCCGCCGATACAACGTCCCCGGGGCCACCGCCGTCCTTCAACAGGGCGCCGTCCGCCGGGAGGCCAGGGTGGTCAACATCAGTCTGGGGGGAATGCTCTGCGAGATGACCACGCCGGAGGCCATGAACTGGTCGGCGCCGGTAACGGCCTCGATCAGCTTCCCCAACGGCGGCGACCACCGCCGCGAGGCCGCCGACATCTTCGCCATGGTCAGCAGCTTCTTTATCCAGGAACGCGCCGCCGACCACTCGCCAAAGCTGGTCCGCCTCGCCCTGCGCTTCGTCAACATCCCGGCAGAAGCCGAAACGATCCTGCAGGAAAGGCTTCTGCGCGCCGAGGAAGAGGAAAAGATCGACTAGGTGAAAAGGATCAACCGACTGAGCTGCCCCCGGCAAGCTCCAAGGCAGCCTTGGTGATGGCGGCGGCGTCGATCTTGCCGAGCCGGTAGAGGATCTCCTGGGTGGCGTGCTCCAGGAAACGGTCCGGATAGCCCAGGACTCGCACCCTCACCCCGTCAAGACCGCGCCTTTGCAGGAGTTCCAGCACCGCCGAGCCGAAGCCGCCCTTGCGGACGTTGTCCTCGACGGTCACCACGCCGCCAGTTTTTGCCGCCCACTCACAGATGAGATCTCCGTCCAGGGGATTGACGAAACGCGGGTTGATCACCGCCGCCTCCACCCCCAGCTTGGCCAGTCCTTCGGCCGCCTCCAGGGCCGGGGCAACGCGGTTGCCCACCGGCAGCAGAAGCACGTCCCCCCCCTCCCGGAGCAGTTCGCCCTTCCCCAACGGCAGCCGCTTGAGTTCCGCGTCCATCTCGACCCCGACGCCGCTGCCGCGCGGGTAGCGCACCGCCGCCGGCCCCGGATGGAGGATGGCGGTGCGGAGCATGTGCTGGAACTCGTTTTCGTCCTTGGGCGCCATCACCACCAAATTGGGAATGAAACGGAGGAAGGAGAGGTCGAAAACCCCGTGATGGGTGGGGCCGTCGTCGCCCACCACCCCGCCCCGGTCGATGGCCAGGGTCACCGGCAGGTTGGGGAGGCAGACGTCGTGGATGATCTGGTCCAGAGCCCGCTGCAGGAAGGTGGAATAGACCGCCACCACCGGCAGAATGCCCTCGGTGGCAAGCCCGGCGGCAAAGGTCACCGCGTGCTGTTCGGCGATGCCGACATCATAGAAACGCTCCGGGAACCGTTTACTGAAACCAATAAGGCCGGTGCCGGCAGGCATGGCGGCGGTAATCGCCGTCACCCGCGGGTCGGCCTCGGCGATGCGCACCAGCGTGTCGCCAAAGACCTTGGTGTAGCTCACCGGGGCCGGAGGGCCGGGGAGCGGCTTGCCGGTGGCGACGTCGAACGGACCCACCCCGTGATAGTCGCCGGGGTTGCGCTCGGCCGGGTCATAGCCCTTGCCCTTGGTGGTGAGCACGTGAACCAGCACCGGCCCCTTGCCGAAGTCGCGGACGTTCTGCAGGGTTTCGATGAGATTCTCCATCTGATGGCCGCGGATGGGGCCGATGTACTCGAACTGGAGGGCCTCGAAAAGCATCCCCGGAGTGAAGAAGCCCTTGAGGCTGTCTTCGCCCTTTTTGAGGACATGAAGGATGTTCTCACCGACATTGGCAAAGGACTTCAGAAAATGCTCCATCTCCCGCTTCAACCGGGTCACCGAACGGCCGGTGAGCTTGCGGCTCAAGAAGCTCGACAAAGCGCCAACGTTGGGCGAGATGGACATCTCGTTGTCGTTGAGGATGACAATGAGGTTCTTGTCGAGATGGCCGGCCTGGTTCAATGCTTCAAAGGCCATGCCGCCGGTCATTGACCCATCACCTATCACGGCAATGGATCGCCGGCGATTCCCTTTCAGATCCTTGGCGCAGGAGATCCCCAGGGCCGCGGAGATGGAGGTGGAGCTGTGGCCAGTGTCGAAGGCATCGTAAGGGCTCTCCGCACGCTTGGGGAAACCGCTGATCCCCTCGTACTGGCGGAGGGTGCCGAAGCGGTCGCGACGGCCGGTGATCAACTTGTGGGCATAGGCCTGGTGGCCCACGTCCCAGATCAGCTTGTCGTTCGGGGTATCAAAGACATAGTGGATGGCAAGGGTCAGCTCAACCACGCCGAGGCAGGGGGCGAGGTGACCGCCGGTGCGGGCCACGGTGGTGATGATTTCCTGACGGATCTCTTCGGCCAGCTTCGGCAGGTCGGCAATGGGCAGCCGCCGCAGGTCCTCGGGAGAATCGATCTGTGCAAGCAGGGAGGTTGATGGCGTCATGAAAGTTCTCAAATAGCGGCGGCAGGCGCGCAACGACGCACGCCGCAGCGGGAAATGGAGACAGTTGCGGCCACCCGGCATGCCCTGGTGCCGAAGGCGCGGCCGCAGCGGGGAAAACGATCATCCCCACCACTCGGATCTGGCGACAATCCTTACCTTTTCCGGGTGAGAATGTAGCGGGCCAGCAGACGAAGCGGCTCGGCCTGCTGGTCGAAGCCGGCCAGGGCCGTCTCGGCCGCGGTCACCGCCTCCCGCGCCTTGCCCCGGGTTTCCTCCACCCCGAAAAAGGCGGGATAGGTGGCCTTGGCGCGGTCGGCATCCGATCCCGCCGCCTTGCCCAATTCCTCGGTGGTGCCCTCGACGTTCAAAAGATCGTCGACGATCTGGAAGGCAAGCCCGATGGCCTCGCCGTAGCGGGTGAGGGCGTCGTACTGGCTGTCGTCGGCCCCACCGATGATGGCGCCGGCCTGTACTGAGGCGGTGATCAGCGCCCCGGTCTTGCAACGATGGATGGTCCGCAGGGTCTCGAACTCCACCGCTTTCCCCTCCGAGGCCACGTCCAGGGCCTGGCCGCCCACCATGCCCAGGGGGCCGGCGGCCCGCGCCACCACCTGGATGAGACGCAGACGGCGGGTATCGCTGATATGGGAGCGCAGCGCCGGGTCACTCATCAGGTCAAAGGCCAGGGTAAGCAGACCGTCGCCGGCGAGGATGGCGGCCGCCTCGCCGAAGACCACGTGGTTGGTGGGCTTGCCGCGCCGAAGGTCGTCGTTGTCCATGGCCGGCAGATCGTCGTGGATCAGCGAATAGGTGTGGATGCACTCAAGAGCGCAGGCCACCGGCAACAGCGGCGTGGGGTCATGGCCCAGGGCCTCGGCCGCGGCGAGGCAGAGCACCGGCCGCACCCGCTTGCCACCGGCAAAGAGGCTGTAGCGCATGGCCTCGATGTGCCGGCTCAAGGGGCCTTCCGCCGGCAGCATGACGTCACCGAGCGCCTCCTCCACCTGCCGCCGCTTGTCGTTGAGATATTCTTTTATGTCCATGCAGTTTGAGCCGCCGGGGGCTACTCTTCGCCGTTGTCGCTTTCCCCGGTCCGGGGCGAAAAGGGGACCGTGGTGAGGGCATTGCCCTTCTGCAGCAGCAGGTCCACCTTCTGCTGGGCCTCTTCGAGCTTTTCGTTGCAGAAGGCGGCAAGCTTCACCCCCTCGTCAAACTTCTTGAGGGACTCTTCGAGGCTCAGGTCGCCCTCTTCGAGCACCTTGGCGATTTCCTCCAGCTTGGCGAGCGCCTCTTCGAAGGTGATTTTTTTTGCCATTCCGGACCCTTCCCGACGTTCCCAAAGATGCAGTTTATCACGAATTAAAATAGCGTATGATAAATGAATCCCGACCAATGAGCAACGCCTTTCCAAAAAAACCTGGCTGTGGTACCTTGTCCGGGTTTGCCGCTCCGCGGCCTGCTCCCTCTTGCGTCACAACCGATCCGCGCCCGCCATGGACAACTCCCTCACCCACCACATCCAGCGCTTCGCCGAGTGGCTCGCCGTGGAAAAGGGCTACTCGGACAACACGGTGGTGAGCTACAGCCGCGACCTGCGCGAATTCGCCGCCCACACCGGCCCTTCCGCGGCACCCGCCACCATCGAATCCCGCGCCGTCCGGGCCTACGTCTTCGCCCTGCACGGCCGCAACAAGGCATCTTCGGTGGCCCGCAAGCTTTCGGCCCTGCGCACCTTCTTCCGCTTCCTCCTCCGCGACCATCACATCGATCACGACCCCATGGCCGCCATCGCCATGCCCAAGCAGGGCAAGTACATACCAGTCTTTCTGACCGTGGACGAGGTCTTCACCCTCCTCGAAACCCCCAACGACACCGACACCTTCGCCGACCGCGACCGGGCCATCTTGGAACTCCTCTACTCGACGGGCATGCGGGTGGCGGAATTGGCCGGCCTCGACATGCCGGCCCTTGATTTTGCTTCGGGAATGGTTAGGGTAACCGGCAAGGGCAACCGCGAGCGGCTGGTGCCGGTGGGCAACCCGGCCCTTGAAAGCCTCAACGCCTACCTTCCCCAACGGCAACAGTTGCGGCGCCAACGGCTCGCGCGGGGCCGGAAGCTCGACGGCGAGGCGGTGTTTCTCAACACCCAGGGCGGCCGGCTCACCACCCGCAGCATCGAACGGCTGGTAAGCCACTACGCCCAGCGGGCCGGGATCGCGAGCCGGGTCACCCCCCATGCCCTGCGCCATTCGTTCGCCACCCACCTCCTCGAGATGGGCGCCGACCTCCGTTCGGTGCAGGAACTGCTCGGCCACGTGAGCCTCTCCACCACCCAGCGATACACCCACCTCAACCTGGACCACTTGACCGAGGTATACGATCGGGCGCATCCCAAGGCAAGGAAGTAGCGAGCATTCATCCGGAAAAACCCTTTTCCGGATGGAGCTGTTAGCCGTTAACTGTTGGCAGAACCTCCCAATCCCGTATGGTTTTCCCAATCACTCAACGCCAACAGCCAAACGACTTTCCGGGAGCGAGCACCAACGAATCATCCCCACAGGAGGTTTTCCCTTTGAAAATTCGATCGACAACCGTAATCTGCGTCCGGCACCGGGGCGAGGTAGTGGTGGCCGGCGACGGCCAGGTCACCCTGGGCAACACGGTGATGAAGCACAAGGCGCGCAAGGTGCGCCGCCTCTATCACGATCAGGTGATCACCGGCTTTGCCGGGGCCACTGCCGACGCCTTCACCTTGTTCGACAAGCTCGAAAAAAAACTCGAACAGTACAACGGCAACCTCATGCGGGCGGCGGTGGAACTCGCCACCGACTGGCGCACTGACAAAATCCTCAGAAAACTCGAGGCATTTCTGGTAACCGCCGACAAGCACCACACCCTGCTGCTCACCGGCTCAGGTGATGTCATCGAGCCCGACGACGGCATCATCGCCATCGGCTCGGGCGGCCCTTACGCGCAGGCGGCGGCCAAGGCGCTGATCCAGCACAGCGAACTCAACGCCGAAGAGATCGCCCGGGCCGCCATGGAGATCGCCGGCGACATCTGCATCTACACCAACAACAACTTTGTCGTGGAAAAACTCTGAGGCACTTTCTTTTACTTGAGGGCTCGCCGGTTCGGCGGTAATTAGGGAAGAGGGCGGACGACGTCCCGTCCCCGCCGAACCGCTTCCCTGTCCGCCATTCAGCCCACACCGGAACAGAACAACGCCATGCATGCCACCGTCAACACCCTCACCCCCCGCCAGATCGTCGAAGAACTCGACCGCTACATCATCGGCCAGCGCCAGGCCAAGAAATCGGTGGCCATTGCGCTCCGCAACCGCTGGCGCCGCCAGCAGGTGGCGCCACCGCTGCGCGACGAAATTGCGCCCAAAAACATCATCATGATCGGCCCCACCGGNNAAGTTCACCGAGGTGGGCTACGTGGGCCGGGACGTGGAGTCAATGATCCGCGATCTGGTGGAACTGGCGGTGAACATGGTCCGGGAGGAAGAACGGCGGGAGGTGGAGGCCAAGGCGGCCGAACGGGCCGAAGATCGCCTCCTCGATCTCCTGGTACCACCGGTCCCCACGCCGGCAGGCTTCAACGCCAACGCCGACCGCGGCCCGGACGAGGCCGGCTCCTCCACCCGGGAAAAATTCCGCGCCATGCTCCGCGAGGGGAAGCTCGACGACCGGGAGGTGGAGATGGAACTGGAGGAGACGGCATCCGTACCGGCCATCGAGATCCTCTCGGCCTCGGGCATGGAAGAGATGGAGAACAGCCTCAAGGACGTCTTCGGCAAGATGTTTCCGACCAAACGCAAACGGCGGCGGCTCAAGGTGAAGGACGCCCGGGAATCGCTGCGCAAGAGCGAGGCGGAAAAACTCATCGACATGGACAAGGTCAAAAAACTCGCGGTGCGCCGCACCGAACAGACCGGCATCGTTTTCCTGGACGAGATCGACAAGATCGCCTCCCGCCAGGGCGGCTCGGGCCACGGGCCGGAGGTGTCGAGAGAGGGAGTGCAGCGCGACCTCCTGCCCATTGTCGAGGGAGCGACGGTCACCACCAAGTACGGCATGGTGAAGACCGACCACATCCTCTTCATTGCGAGCGGCGCCTTCCACTTGAGCAAGCCGAGCGATCTGGTTCCCGAACTCCAGGGTCGCTTCCCCATCCGGGTGGAACTCGACGCCCTGGGCGAAGAGGAGTTCCTCCGCATTCTCACCGAACCGCAGAACGCCCTGACCCGGCAGTACACCGCCCTCATGGAAACCGAGGGGATCGCCCTCGCCTTCGAGGAAGAGGCCCTGAGGGAGATGGCCCGCATCGCCGCCGCGGTAAACCGCAAGACCGAAAACATCGGCGCCCGCCGGCTGCATACGGTCATGGAACGGCTCCTCGAAGAACTCTCCTTCGAGGCCCCGGACCGCGAGGCGGGCACCTTTACCGTGAGCGCCGACTATGTCCGCAAACAGCTTGCCGACATCTCCGAGAACGAGGATCTAAGCCGCTTTATCCTGTGAACGCGGAGCGAGGAATCTCGCGACCACACCTTATCTCATCCACCAAGAGGGAAGAACATGATAGATCCGGAACTGAAGTACTGCCCCGCCTGCCGCGACGAGTACCGGGCCGACATCGACCGCTGCGGGGTTTGCGGCCGGGAACTCGTCACCGGTCACGAGATGGCGGCACTGGCGACGTCGGGCAACACCAGACGGGCGAGCCGCAAGGGTGCGCTCACCGATGACGACGAGGTAGTGGTCATCCAGAAGGCGTCGCTGGCCGACATCCGCGTCTTGCAGGAACTGCTGGAGGCCGAACGCATCGGCACCAAGGTGACGGGCGACGATCAGAGCTGCGGCAAGGGCTGCTGTCCTTCCACCTTCTATCTGCAGGTCAGGCGGGAGGACGCCGAGGACGCGGCGGCGACGCTCGCCAACGAGTTCCGCCGGGCCACGGCCCTGGACGGCCACAGCCACCAGATCGACGGGGTGTTCAACGCCGACGCGGGCCAGGCCACCTGTCCGGCCTGCGGCTTCACCTTCCAGACCTTCACCAACACCTGCCCGGACTGTGGCCTCTGTTTCGGGTAACGGTCGGCAGCTCTGGCGGCCGGCCATGCCGGGCTATGGTTTCGCCGCCGAACCGGCCGTAACGGCTCACGGAATAAGCCGCGCGCGCCTTGAACTGGCACGGACTCGGCAAACGGTTACAGGGGCCGGAGATGCGCGGCATCGTCCTGTTCGCAGATAAGCGACATCAGGGAGACTTCGAACCTTGGCATGCGAAAAGGACGATAACCGATAAGCGTAGACATCAACGCAGACTCGGTGCCATGCGGCCGTTCACGAATCAGCCAGCTCCGGCACCAGGCGGGCGGCCAGCGTCCGGGTGGCCTCGGCCACCTCGGCGGCAGCGCGAATCACCGGCAGCCCGGCCCGCTCGGTCTTGCGGACCCCGGCGGCGTCAGGGAAACAGGCGATGGGGGCCTCGCCCAGCCCCTCGGTGAGGAATGCCTCGTCTTCGGCGTCCCGGATCAGGTTGCCCACAAAGGCGATCTGCTTGATCCCCACCTCGCCGGCCAACTGCTTAACCCGGAGAGCGGTACGGATGCTCGACTTGGCGGGAATCACCACCACCAGCAGGTGGTCCACCCCGGCGACGGTGCCCCGCCCCAGGTGCTCGACCCCGGCCTCCATGTCCAGGAGCACCACCTGGCTCGGCGAGAGCAGCAATTTGGTGAGCATCCGCTTGAGCACCGTGCTCTCCGGACAGGCACACCCCTTGTCGCCGGCCTGGATGGCGCCCAGCACCATGAGCTTGATGCCATCCTTGACCACGGTGAACCGGGCGAGCAGGTCGTCCACCTGGGGGTTGAGGTTGTAGAAGGGCGAGCCCTCGGTTTTGCCGGATCGCTCCACCAGCACCTCCTTCATGTCGGCGATGGGCACGATGGCCTCCATGTTGTCGATGCCAATGGACTGGGCCATGTGTGGGCTGGGGTCGGCATCAATCACCAGGACATCCATGCCCTGCTGGTTAAGATACTCGGCCAACATGGCCATGATGGTGGTCTTGCCGACGCCGCCCTTTCCACTGATCGCGATTTTCATTCCCTTCGATATCCTTATAAAAAAGCAAAGATAAAAAATTATCGACGCCAGCCCGCTCTGCCTGCCGGCGGCCACACCATTTTGCGTGCATCCTGCCGCTGTTTCTGCAATAATTTTGCAGCCGGCGGCAAACTTTCTATTTTACCCCGCGGGCTCCAGAGGTCAACGAAAAGAGGAACCCGCCACGCGACACGGCCCGCCGCCCTGCCGGCCAGAGCCCCCCGCAAGAGGTGCCCCCCATGCCCTTCCCAATCCAGTGGCAGGACAAGTACAGTGTCGGCGTCGACGCCATCGATCAACAGCACCGGGAACTCTTCGCGATCGCCAACCGACTGGCGGTCGCCGTCGACAGCCAGGCCGGGCCGGAATCCGCCGCCAACACCATGCACGAGATGTGCGAATACCTCGACCGCCACTTCCGGGACGAGGAGCAGTACCTTGCCAAGCATCCCGACTTTGACGAGCACAATCTCATCCACCTGGAGTTCATCGAAAAAACCCTGGATTTCCAGATCCGCTTCTCCGACCATGATCCCGATCTCAACCGGGAGATCCTCGCCTTTCTGATGCGCTGGCTCACCGAACACATCATGAAAACGGACAAGCGCTACTTCTCCTATCTTAGGGAACACGGGCTCCTCGCCCAGTAGTGCCCGCCTCCCGCACCGGAACTCTCCATGACCACCCTCGGCCTTGAAAAACTGCTTGCCGCGCCGCCGGCTTCCTTACGCGGCCTGCGGTTGGGACTGCTCGCCAACCAGGCATCCACCGACCGCCACTTTCGCCACGCCCGCGATCTGCTCCACCGCGCCTTCGGCGACGCCTTCACGTCTATCTTCACCCCCCAGCACGGCTTTTTCTGCGAAAAGCAGGACAACATGATCGAGTCGGACCACATGCGCGATCCGGCCACCGGGCTGCCGGTTTTCAGCCTCTACGGCGAAACCCGACGGCCCACCCGGGAGATGTTCGACCATCTCGACGTACTGCTGGTGGATCTGGTGGACGTGGGAACCCGGGTCTACACCTTTCTCTACACCCTGGCCTACTGCCTGGAGGCGGCGCGGGAATACGGCAAACGGGTGCTGGTGCTCGACCGGCCCAACCCTATCGGCGGTGAGGCGGTGGAGGGCAACCTCCTGCGCGACGACTGCCGCTCCTTTGTCGGCCTCTTTCCCATCCCCATGCGCCACGGCCTGACCTTTGGCGAACTGGCCCGGCTTATCAACGACGCCTACGGGATCGGCGCCGACCTTGAAGTGCTTCCCATGGACGGCTGGCACCGGGCCATGCACTTTGTCGACACCGGGCTCCCCTTTGTCTTTCCTTCGCCCAACATGCCCACCCCGGCAACGGCCCTGGTCTACCCCGGCCAGGTAATCTGGGAGGGAACCAACGTCTCGGAGGGGCGCGGCACCACCCTGCCCTTCGAACTCTGCGGCGCCCCCTACCTCGACCACGACGCGGTGCGCAAGCGGCTGGCCGCCGCCGACCTCGCCGGCTGCACCTTGCGACCGGTGGTCTTCGAGCCAACCTCCAACAAGTGGGCAGGCCAACCCTGCCGCGGCTTCCACCTCCACGTCTCCGACCGCGCCACCTTCCGCCCCTATCGCACCAGCCTCGCGCTGCTCCAGGCGATCATGCTTCTTTATCCCGAAGCGTTCCGCTACAAGGAGCCGCCCTACGAATACGAATTTGAGCGACTGCCCATGGACCTCATCCTGGGCGATCGCGAGCTGCGCCAGGGCCTTGAGGCCGGCCGGAGCCTCGCCGAACTGGAGGGGGCCTGGGCCGCCGAACTCGCCGAGTTCGACCGGCTGCGCCGCCAGTACTTTCTTTACGACTAGAGGGAATCTTGAAAAAATGTCTTTTCGCCCGGGCTCAGCGTTATGCTCAAAAATTTCTTCCGGAAGCAAGCGGTACAAAGGCTGACGCCGTATCGCAACGCCATGCCCGCGGTAAATTTTTGAGCGTGCCTCGTTTACCTGACCTGAAGCGAACATCCTAATTTTTCAAGACACCCCAGAAGAGGGGGGGCGCCGGAAAGACAGGACTTCGGAATCCCGTGGCCCCGTTTCCCTCGGCGAGAGACAAGGCGCCACAAAAATCGCAGCGGCTGAGTGCCTCGTTGGGTATCTTAGTCTTTGTCGCAACACGGTATTTGGACGAAAGGAAAACTTTTTTACGACTCTCGAAGGAGGGCCACCATGCCCCGCCAACCCCTGTTGATTTTTCTCGCCTTCTGTGGCCTGTTGCTGGCCGGCTGCGCGCCCACCCGGGACGCCATCACCGCTCCCGACCTCGGCAGCCGACTGACGACGACACAACCCATCCGGCTGCTCACCCCGCTTGCCACCGTCTACACCCAGCGCGACGACCAAACCGTCCCGGAGGTTGACCGCGGCCAGAGCCAGGCCCTCACCGAAACGATCCAGACCGGGGTGGCCGCCGCCCTTGGCGAACGGGGCTGGCAGGTGGCGCCCCTCGCGGCCACCGCCTGGCATGGACTGGCCGCCGGAACCGAGCTTGCCGCTATCCCCGGCCCCGAGGGCACGGAACCGGCCGCGGCAGCCGGCCGACTCCTGCGGCAGCTGGACGACCTCGGCCGTCACCTGCGGGACAACGAACGGATCGACGGGGTCCG
Organism: Desulfobulbaceae bacterium UBA5121; assembly: GCA_002414225.1. Taxonomy (GTDB): domain Bacteria; phylum Desulfobacterota; class Desulfobulbia; order Desulfobulbales; family UBA5123; genus UBA5123. The sequence goes on from DHYV01000031.1 coordinate 71,053, forward strand.
CAACGTGAGCCGTCAGGTGGACCCGGCCGACTGCGCGCTTCTCGCCCCCCAGGGCGGCAGCCTCCTCATCGCGGTGGCGGTGGGCTGCGACGGCCGCCTGGACCAGGGGCCCTGCCGTGACATCCAGTCACCGCCGATCCAGAAGCTGCGGGGCGGTTTTGGAACCTTCACCACCACCCCCGCCGGCATGGCCCTCCACCTCTACTGGGTGAGCGCCAAAGGCTGGCTACTCTGGTACGACACCACCCGCGCCTTTAACGCCGTCTCAAGCTACCCGCCCAGCGTCAAGGCCGTGATTGCCGAAACCCTGGCCGAATTTCCGCCCCCCCGCTAAAAAAGGGGAGGGGCGGGACGGGAGAAGCCGGCCGCCGGCTCACTGCGCCAGAGATTCCCGGACCGCGTCCATCATCTCCTCAAAACTGTGGGGTTTCGCCAGAATCCTGGTGACCCCGCACCGCTTGGCCTCTTCGGCGGTGGCGGGGTCGATCCAGCCGGTGACCAGAATCACCGGCAGCCCCGGCCGCAGCCGGACCAGTTCCGCGGCCAGTTCGCAGCCGGTCATCTCCACCATCTTCTGATCGGTTATCGCCAAGTCAAAGCCGTCCGGATTGAGCCTGAACGCCGTCAGGGCCTCCTGCGCGGAGGTGTGGGCCGACACCGTCAAACCTTGGTCCTGCAAGGTCATCTGCCAATTGACGATGTTGACCCGTTCGTCGTCCACCAGCAGCACTCGCCCGGCGAGCCGTGCCGCGGTCCCGGTGGCCGCCCCGGCCTTCTCCCGACGGTCCGCCCTCGCCGCCGGCGGCTCCTTGCCGTGATCGTCCACCGGCAGGTAGACCCGGAAGGAACTCCCCTGCCCCGGCGCACTCTCCACGGCAATGGTGCCGCCGTGGCCATCGACGATGCCATGCACGATGGCGAGTCCCAGGCCGGTTCCCTGGCCTGGCCCCTTGGTGGAGAAGTAGGGCTCGAAGATCCGTTCCGCGACCTCCGGAGTCATTCCGAGGCCGGAATCGGTCACCGTGAGCAGCAGATAGCGACCATCGGCAAGGTCGGCGACAGCCCCGCCCCCCTTGCCGACCTCCACCTCTTCAAGGCTCACCTCGACACTCCCTTTTGCCGCCACGGCGTGACAGGCATTGGTGAGCAGGTTGGCGACCACCTGCCGAATCTGCACGGCATCGGCGGCGATCCGACCGCAACCTGGATCGATGCGGGAACGGATCTCCACCCCCGGCGGGAGGTTGCTGCGCTGGACGGCGATCTCCTCGCCCACCAGGGACGCGATGGCAATGGGCTGCTTGTCGTACTTCGCCTGCCGGCCGAAGGTCAACACCTGGCGTACCAGATCGGCCGCCCGGCTCACCGACTCGGCTATGCCGACGTGGCACTCGACCAGGGGGCCGGTGGCCGGCAACAGGGAGCGAACCCGATCGAGATAGCCGGAGATGAGGTTCAAGGCGTTGTTGAAGTCATGGGCAATGCCGGCGGCGAGCACCCCCAGGGCCTCCATGCGGCGGGCCCGCTGCAAATCCTCTTCCGCCTGGACGCGGTCGGTGATATCGATGGCCATCTCGTAACGGACCGTGCGGCCATCCGGCCAGACGATCGCCTTGTCGATACAGCGATAGAAACGATTGTTACGCCTGTTGCGGAAGACCCACCGATGGGTTTTGCCCAGGTTGTCGCCAGTAATCAGCTCGTTGGTGCAGAACGGACAGGGCGTCTCGCGGTCCTGGAACGCCCGGTAACACTTCTCCCCCTGGACCGGCCCCAGTTGCGCGATCAAGGTGTTGTTGGCGAAGAGGATCTCGTAAGTGTCGATGTCGCTGACGTAGATTGCCTCGTCGATACTGTTGAAAATGGTCAGCAACTGCTGCTGGACCTCGCGGTTCGCCGCCTCGACCCGAAGCCGCCCGTCGATCTCCCGGCTGAGCGCGGTGCTGACCTCTGCCAGTTCGGCGCTCCGTTCCTTGACCTTTTCCTCAAGTTCGTCGTAGGCATTCTGGAGCACCTCCTTGGCCGCCAAACAGTCGGTCAGGTCTTCCTGGATGATCACCACCCGCTGGGTGACGCCGTCATCATCGGTGGTCCGGAAAAAAGTCCGACTCGACCAGCGCTGCCGGCCACCCAGGCCGGCCTGGGCCGGATCGTACTTCAGGGGAGGCAAGGAGACGGTTTCGCCGGCCAGGGCACGACGGAAGACCTCCTCAACCCCCTGCGCCCGGGCCTGGGCATCGGTTAATGCATTAAAACGGCCCACCGTGTCTCGGCGATCGACCGCCCACATCTCCTCCCAGGCCCGGTTGGCGGCAAGCTGGATGCCGTCGGCACCGTAAATCTCGACGGCAAACGGCGCCTGTTCCATCAGGGTCCGGCAACGCTCCTCGCTGCCGCGCAGCCTTTCCTGTGTCTCACGGCAGACGAGCAACTCCTGCTCCAACGCCGCGACCCGTTGTTCGAGATCACGGCGGGACATCCCGGCCGGTGCCGTCGGAGCCTCGCCGGCGCCCCCACCCAAGAGTTCGGCAATCTTTTTCCCGTACGAAAAGATCATAGGCGGTAAACCCAATCCCGTTGGCAAGAAAGCAGTTCACAGGGCATGCCCACCGGGGCGGCCCGACGGTCGGCAGGGAGCCGTCACCTCCGGTAGAGCAGGGCAGCGGCCAGGAAACCGAGCAGGAACGCGGCCGGCGCCAGCAGCAGGAGCAAGCGGTTCCTTTTCTTTGCCAGACGGTAACTGGCAGTTATGTCACGACCGATGAAGATGTAACCGCGCGGCACATGGTGACCGTCGTAGAGGATGGTGGTACTGGTGGCGACAAACCGCCAGCAGTCCTCGGGATGGCGCACCTTGAGCGGCTTTTCCCGCACCGCCTGAAGCCCGGCGAGCTGGTCGAGGAAATGGTGGTAGGCCGCCTGATCCTCGTAGATATCGTGCAGCAGACAGTTCTGCATCTCTTCCCGACTTCGGCCGTAGAGGGCTTCGGCCGCCCTGTTCCAGGCCAGAACGCGGAAGGTTTCGTCGGTGAGCACCACCGCATCGGGCAGGATGTTGCAGAACTCCTTCAGGCCATGCAGAACAGTGGTGGTCGCCGAAAGCCTTTCAGCCAGCACCGTGGAGAGCCGAGTCGCCACCGGGGGGGAATCGCGCAGAAAATCACCGATGTGCTCGGCGGCGATCCGCACCGCGGTCACCTCGGTACGGGCGTGCACCGTGGCGCTTCGCGGTTGCCGGAGGAGAAACGACATTTCCCCGAAGAGGGTGCCGGGCTCGCTGATCTCGGAGAGCGCCGTCTCCCCCTTCGAGACGGTGACGCACCCCGATACCAGGATATAGAGATCCTGCGAGTTATCGCCTTCAAGAAAGATCGCCTCCCCGGCATGGTAGGAGCGATGGTATTTTTCAAGGCCAGGCTGGCCGATGACTTCTAGCACAGGGAACTCCGCTGCTGGCAAGCAAAGCCAGGCTGTCCGACAAGATGCTTCATCCTCGGGGAATCATTTCACAACTATCACATCCGGCAAGGAAACACAATCCGGCCGTCGGGCGGGCGGGGCGACGACGGGGAAGGGGCGGGAGCTGGCAATAATTCAGGCCCCGCCGAGGACGGCAAATGCATTGGCCAGGGCAACGAAATCGGCCACGGTGAGCCGCTCGGCCCGTAACCCGGCGTCGATGCCAACACCGTCGAGCACCTTGGCCACCACCTGCTTGTCGCGCCCCGGGGAGGCGGCGGCAAGGGCGTTGAGCAGGGTCTTGCGCCGCTGCTGAAAAGCAGCCTTCACCACCCGGGCAAGAACGGCCGGATCGTGGGGAGGGAGGCTGCTGACCCCTGCCGGGACGGGATCGAAGGTGATCCGCACCACCAGGGAGTCCACCTTGGGGCGGGGGTGGAACTGCTCCGGCCCCACATGGAGCAGGGTCTTCACCGAGGCACAGGCCCCCAGCAACACCGACACCACCCCGTACTCCTTACTCCCCACCGGAGCGGTCAACCGCTCGGCCACCTCCTTCTGGAGCATCAGCACCGCCCAGCCCATCACCACCCGGTTTTCGATGAGTTTGAAGAGCAAGGGGTTCGAGATGGAGTACGGCAGGTTCGCCATGATTTTCAGACGCCCACCACACCGGCCGGCGAGTTCGGCGAAATCAGCCTTGAGCAGATCCTGGTGGCGCAGTTCGACGTTGTCCGGCAGGTTGCCGGACTCGCGCTGCCACTTGATGATCCCTGAGTCGAGTTCCAGGCCGATCACCCGTGCCACCCGCTGGGCGAGCGGCACGGTGAGTGAACCGAGCCCCACCCCCAGTTCCACCACGGTTTCGTCCGGTCCCACCCCGGCTCGACTGACAATGGCCGCCGCGGTCTGCCGGTGGACGAGGAAGTTCTGGCCCAGCCGCTTGCTGGGGGCCAGACTCTGTTCACGCAGGATCTGCTTGATAAGAGGATCGTTGTTCATGGCCTCACCGCAGAAGATGGCGCTCCTGCCGCTTCCGCTCTATTTTTACGAAGAAACGATAGGCAAAGAGGTAGCCTACCAGCGCGATGGGCAAGGCGAGAAGAACGCCGCCCAACAGCAGGGCCACCAGGGCCTCCTGGCCGAGATGGACCAGGGCCGCCATCCGCTCCACGAAGGAGGCGCGGGAGAAGAGCTGCTCCAACACCGTCCGAACCTGCGGCCAGGAGATGTCGGCGCGGGTGACCAAGGTTCCCAGCCGCCAGCAGAGATAGTAGGTGGGCGGGATGGTGAGGGGATTGGAAACAATAAGACTGGTGAGCAGCCCTGCCACCTTGCTGCTGCGGGTGGCAAAGGCCACCAGCAGGATGATGACGGTGTGCAGGGGAATGGTGGGGGTTACGGCGACAAAGAGGCCGATGGCGACTCCTCGGGCCAAGACCCGGGGATCCCCCTTGAGCCTCACGAACCTGAGATAGTAGTAGCGAAGGGTCCGTTGCGGGGCGAGCTTCACCGGCCTTGTCCCCCTTTTTAAAAAACCGCGCGGGAATACACATCCATCCCGTAATCGTGGCCGCCGTGGCCAGCCTGAAAGCGATGGAAACCGGCCATGGCCACCATGGCACCGTTGTCGGTACAGAAGCGGGGGGGAGGCATGAAGATCTCGACCCCCTCGACCGCGCCCCGCGCCTGCAGGAAGGCACGCAACCTGCGATTGGCGGCGACACCGCCAGCCAGCACCAGCCGCGGGCAGTCCGTCTGACGGGCGGCCCGCAGCCCCTTCTCCACCAGAACCTCGACCACCGCCTCCTGAAACGAGGCACAGATGTCGGCCACCGCCGCTTCCTCGCCCTGGCGCTGGCAATGGTGAACCTGGTTGGCCACCGCTGTCTTCAATCCGCTGAAGCTGAAATCAAGGCTGTCCGGCTCAAGCCAGGCCCGGGGAAAGGCAAAGGCCGCGGGGTCGCCCGTTTCGGCCCGACGACCGATGGCGGGCCCGCCGGGATAGGCGAGCCCCAGGAGTTTGGCCACCTTGTCAAACGCCTCGCCGGCCGCGTCATCCCGGCTCCGGCCCAGCAGCCGGTAGGCAAGGGGCGAGGTGACATGAAAGAGACTCGAATGACCGCCCGAGGCGACCAGGGCAACGAAGGGGAAGGCCGGCCTGGCCCCGTCGAGAAAAACCGACAGGAGATGGCCGTTCATATGATCAACCCCCACATAGGGAATACGGCGGGCAAAGGAGAGCGCCTTGGCAAAGGAGAGTCCCACCAGAAGGGAGCCGATGAGGCCGGGGCCCTGGGTCACGGCAATCCCGTCAAGGTCGGCAAGGGTCACCCCGGCCTGGGCGAGCGCCTCTGCCACCACCGGCTGGATGGCCTCTAGATGCCGACGCGAGGCAAGCTCCGGCACCACGCCACCGAACCTGGCATGCACCGCCACCTGGGAGTCGATGACATCGGCGAGCAACCGTTCGCCGTCGGCCAGCACCGCGGCAGCGGTTTCGTCACAGGAGCTTTCGATACCGAGAATCAACATGGGCAAGGGGCCGGGGCAGAAAACCGGCCCGGTCGGATTTAAAAGATGACTCTTGACGGAAAGCCGACGCAACCGTAAGGTTAACATCCGCTTAAACAATGAAATGAAGGCGCCACCGCCGGTTCATTGCCTCCGGCAGCCTCACGCACCCGCGGAGACCCTCACCCATGCCCAGGCCCCCGGAACCGACACCCACCGCCGACCAACGGCTCACCGACCTCTTCGACCGGTCGATCAGCTACCTGCGCCTCTCGCTTACCGACCAGTGCAACCTGCGTTGCTGCTACTGCACCCCCAAGACCCTCACCGAAAAGCTCGACAGCCTCGAGTTGCTCACCTACGAAGAACTCCTGCGGGTGGTGGGCCTCGCCGTGGCGATGGGCATTCGCAAGGTCCGGCTCACCGGTGGCGAACCCCTGGTACGCCGGAACGTGACCTCCTTTATCGAGCGGCTGGCCGCCATCGACGGTCTTGAGGACATCCGACTGACCACCAACGGCGTGCTCCTAGCCGAACACGCCGAGGCCCTGTACGCCGCCGGCATCCGCAAGCTCAACATCAGCCTGGACACCCTGCGGCGGGAACGCTACCACGAGATCACCGGCGCCGACTGCTTCGACCGGGTCTGGGCGGGGATCGAAAAGGCGACCGCCATGGGCTTTGCGCCCATCAAGCTCAACGTGGTGGCCATGAAAGGCGTCAACGACGACGAGTTTCTCGACTTCGGCCGCCTCTCGCTCTCTACTCCCTACCAGATCCGCTTCATCGAGTTCATGCCCATGGGCAAAGGCACGACCTGGGAAAAGGGACGGTACATCGCCGCCACGGCCATCCGGGAACGGCTGGCCCCCCTGGGTTCGCTTGAGCCGGTGGCAAGCGGCCGCATGGAAGGACCGGCCCGGGTCTTCCGCTTCGCAGGCGCCACGGGCAGCATCGGCTTCATCAGTCCCATCAGCCATCACTTCTGCGACCGCTGCAACCGACTGCGGCTCACCTCCGAGGGCAAACTCCGCTCCTGCCTGCTCACCGACCGGGAAACCGACCTGAAGGCCATCATCCGCGCCGGCGGCAACGACGAAGCCATCCGCAAGGCCCTGATCGCCACCATCCTCGACAAGCCCAAGGGCCATACGCTTGCCGGCGACGGCAGCGGTAACTGCCACGGCCAGATGTCACGTATCGGCGGCTGACGCCTCCCGGCCCACCGGATAGGAGCCGAGCCACTCGAAAAACGAGCAGTGGTTCCGCATTAGCTCGCACCCCTCCCGAACCACGTCCTCCTGCCAGTGGCCGAGCAGATCGATGAAGAAGAGATAGCGGCTGCCGCCGCCGCCCTTCATCGGCCGGGACTCAATGCGGGTGAGGTTGATGTCGCGTTCCGCGAGAATGCTCAAGATATCGTGCAGGGCGCCGGGGCGATCGAGGAAGCTGAAGAGCAGCGAGGTCTTGTCTGCACCGCTGGGCGGCGGCGACTCCTTGCCCAGCACCAGGAACCGGGTGGTGTTGTCGCTGTAGTCTTCGATGCCCCGCACCACCATCTGAAGCCCATAGGTCTTCACCGCCATGGCGCTCGCCACCGCCGCCAGCGAGCCGTCCTTGGCCGCCATCTGCGAGGCCACCGCCGTGCTGAACACCCCCTGGCAGGGGATCCCGGGCAGATTCTTGCGCAGCCACTGCCGGCACTGGGCCAAGGGCTGGGGATGGGAAACCACCTGTTTGATGTCTTTGATATCGCCGCTTGCGTTGACCAGATTGTGGCTGATGGCGAGGTTCACCTCGCCGCAGATGCGCACCCGGTGGCCGACAAAGGCGTCCAGGGTGGAGGTGACCGCCCCCTCGATGGAGTTTTCCACCGGCACCATGCCGTACTCGACCCTCCCCCGCTCCACCTCGACAAAGACGTCCTCGATGGTTTCGGTGGGCCGGTAATCGGCAGCCTGGCCAAAGCACTTGGCCCCGGCAAGATGGCTGAAGGTCGCCTCCGGCCCCATGTAGGCTACCTTGACCTTGTTCTGGGAAAGCCGGCAGGTGGTGATGATCTCTCCGTAGATGCTGCGCAGGGAGGGCCAGGGGAACTCGCCGCCGTTGGCCGCTTCCAGCCGTTCGAAGATCAACCGTTCCCGCTTGGGATCCCAGGTGGGGCTCTGGTCCTTGGCCTTGACCCGGCCGATTTCCCGGGCACAGTGAAGACGTTCCTTGAGCAGGGTTAAGATCTGGCTGTCGATGGCATCGATCCGGGCGCGGAAATCCGCCAGGGATTGCGGTTTCTCAGTGGTCATGGCGGTGGCAGTTCCTCAAAGACAACCTGTCAGCTGTGTTGATTGTTTTGCAGCGACGATCACGTGGTGGGACAAAACGGCAGGGGGAGGGGCGACGCCATGGCCCCACCCGGCTGACCGCCGCGCCGTCGTTGGGAACAGATCTGGTACCGGGGCGGGACCATCGCCGCACGGACTGCCAATCTAAAGCAATTTGCCCGAGATGAAAAGGGCAAAAAGCAGCGGCAATCGGTAAAAGCTCCCTACGCCACACTTCCTGCTTGAAATAATATCGATTTTATTCTACGGTTCATTTCAACCATTTATTGATCGTCAAGGCACCGTATCGGTGATTGCGCCGACCGTCGACTGCTCCCCTTTCCGAAACCAGACCGCGTCAGGATAATCAGCATCCATTTTCTCCCATGAAAGTCAAGAACTGGATGAAAACAGATCCGGTCACTATCAAGCGGACCACGTCCCTCCAGGATGCCTTCCAGCTGATGAAGGAGCACGGCATCCGCCACCTGCCGGTGGTTGACGAAGAGCAACTTGTCGGATTTATTACCGAAAGCGACCTCAGGCAATTCTCTTTCCCCTCGATGATCGAAGAGATCCAGGTGCAACAGGTGATGGTCCTCAACCCCATCACCATCAACGCCAACTCCAGCATCGAAACCGCCGCCAAGCTCACCCACGACTTCAAGATCGGTGGTCTGCCGGTCCTGGACAAAAAAAAACTGATCGGCATCATCACCACCTCGGACCTGCTGTCGGCCTTCATCGAGGTGATGGGGCTCCTCAAGGCGTCGGCCCGCATCGATGTGATCATCGACAAGAAAGGCGGTCTTGAGGAGGTTACCCGGATCATCAAGGAACACAAGTGCGAGATCATCAGTATCGCCACGGAATCCCACTCATCGCGGCGCAAGGTGCACTACTTCCGGCTGGAGAGGTGTGACCTGGAACCAGTGATTGAGGCCCTGGAAGCCGCCGGTCACAAGGTGGTGGCGGTGATGGATTATCTGTGATTTTCTCGCAGGCTCGCCTCCCCCCTTTCATTACAAACCAACGGACACGGAACCATCCATGAGTGAATTCAAGGTCAACAAGACATACGACGAGATCAACGCCAAGATTCGCGCCGGCGAAGCCGTGGTGGTCACCGCTGAAGAGATGGTGAGCATCGTCAAGAAGGAAGGTCCCGAGGAGGCGGCCCGCAAGGTGGACGTGGTTACCACCGGCACCTTTTCACCCATGTGCTCTTCCGGCGCGTTCATCAACCTGGGCCATGCCAACCCCACCATCAAGATCTCCAGGGCCTCGCTCAACAACGTCCCGGCCTACGCGGGCCTGGCGGCGGTGGACATCTATATCGGGGTCACCGAGCCCCCCGAGGACGACCCCCTTAACAAGGTTTTCCCCGGCGCCTTCCGGTACGGCGGGGGACATGTCATCGAGGATCTGGTGGCGGGCAAGAAGGTTCTCCTCCGCGCCGTGGGCTACGGCACCGACTGTTATCCCAACCGCGAAATGGAACGCGAGATCACCCTGAAGGATCTGCCCTACGCCCTGCTCACCAATCCCCGCAACTGCTACCAAAACTACAACTGCGCCATCAACCTCTCGGAGAAGACCATCTATACCTACATGGGCACGCTCAAGCCGGGAGGACGTAACGCCACCTACTGCAGTGCCGGCGAATTGAGCCCGCTGATGAACGATCCCCTCTACAAGACCATCGGTCTCGGCACCAGGATCTTTCTCGGCGGCGGAGTGGGCTATGTCACCTGGCACGGCACCCAGCACAACCCCAACGCGCCGCGGTCGGCGAACGGTACCACCCGCCGGCCGGCCGGCACCATGATGGTGCAGGGCGACCTCAAGGGCATGAATCCCCGCTGGCTCAAGGGAGTCAGCATGCAGGGCTACGGCAACACCATGGCGGTGGGCATCGGCGTGCCCATCCCCGTTCTCAACGAGGAGATGGCCGCTTATACCGGTGTTTCCGACGCCGAGATCTTCACCCAGGTGGTGGATTATGCCTTCGATTACCCCAATCAGGTGGCGCGCAATTACGGCGAGGTGAGCTACGCTCAGCTCAAGAGCGGCCAGATTGAGGTGAACGGCAAAACGGTGCCCACCGCCCCGCTCTCCAGCGTGGTTCGGGCTCGGGAAATTGCCGAAATCCTCAAAGGCTGGATCCTCGACAACAAGTTCGAGGTGACCTGCCCGATTACCACCCTGCCCAACCGGTAAACACAGCGAGGCCACCTCCACCGTGGATGCCCTCCTGACGGCAAAGTACTCGACACTGAAGCAGAAAATCGCAGACGTACGCCGGGTGGCAGTGGCCTTCTCCGGCGGGGTGGACAGCACCCTGCTGCTGCGGGCGGCCACCGAAGCCCTGCCGCCGGGAGCAGTGGTGGGACTCCACGCCGCCACCTGCCTGCAGACCGATACGGAGCGGCAGGACGCCCTTGCTACGGCGACACAGCTCAACTGCCCGGTTGACGTCCTGCCACTCGCCCCCCTCACCTGGCCGGAGTTCGTTGCCAATCCGCCAGACCGCTGCTACCACTGCAAAAAAAAAATATACGCTCATTTCCTGGCCCACCTTGATACCCGCTCGGCGACCGCTCTCCTGGACGGCACCAACCTCGACGACCTGGGAGAAACTCGCCCCGGCATTCGGGCACTTCGGGAGTTCGGCATCAAAACCCCCCTGGCCGACGTCGGACTCACCAAGGCGGAGATCCGCCGCTTGAGCCGGGCACTTGGACTGACGACCTGGGACCGGCCATCCGCCTCCTGCCTCGCCACCCGACTCAAACCGGGGCTCGCCATTACCGGCCACCGGCTCGAAACCGTTGCCCGGTGTGAGGCATACCTCCATGAGCGTGGATTCCACAACTGCCGGCTGCGGCTGTCCGAGAACCACCAAGCCCGGTTGGAACTCTCGTCCGGTGACCTGGAGGGGTTCTGCAGGGAATCGGTTCGCCAGGGATTCTTGAATTTCTGCGAATCCCAGGGAATCAAGAAACTTTTCCTTGATCTTTCAGAACGAAAGGGTATTGTGCTTTAGCCCCGCCACTAAAGGGCTGGCGGCGAAACATCCTCTCAAAAAGAAAATTCAGCCAGCAGTGGACTGTCAGGTTTTTTTGTTTGACAATCAAACCTCATACTGATTAAATCGCCTAGAAATGCTTGCGTTTTGGTTTTCAATCAGGCAAGAACCAACATAACGAAGGAGGGAGGAGTATGAACAAGAGTGAATTGGTCGAAGAGATGGCGAACGCAAGTGGCGTAAGTAAAGCCGCGGCTGAAAAGGCTTTGAACGGTATGCTCGACGCCATCACAAGCGCGCTGTCCAAGGGGGACAAGGTCACTCTGGTTGGATTTGGCACTTTTTCCGTTGCGAAGCGAGCTGCCCGTCAGGGTCGTAATCCCCAGACCGGCAAAGTGATCAAGATCGACGCCCGGAACGTTGCACGCTTCAAGGCTGGCAGCAAACTCTCCGACGCCGTCAAGTAATACGGTAGGTACGATCTTCACCAACGCATTTTGCAAGCATTACCCGAGGGCTTTCTTTGGTAAGCGAGGGGGCTTATCTGGAGATTCTTTGATCATTTTCTTGTTCAACACTGCGTTGGGTCTTCCTATTTCCTGAAAATTGCCATCAATCACTGTTCCGGCAATTGTTTCATGATTGCCGGAACTTTTTTTCTTAAATTCGGAAATTGGGATGATAGCGCGCCAGAGCTGACTGGCCATGACGCTCCAACAAATTTATTGAAATCTCGGTCGGGACGTGGCTCAGTCTGGT
>DHYV01000016.1:0-1576 GCA_002414225.1 Desulfobulbaceae bacterium UBA5121
ATAAAAACGTAAAATCAGGTAATTGATTGACTGTCGGCGTGAGCTGCTGAGTGCAATTTGGGGCATCGTTACTGGAGCGTTAGGCCAGGTGATGGCATCGTTTTTCTACAGACTCGTTAGATTCTATCGAGGGGGAAGTTGGACGCAATCTACGAGAGTACAACTTTAAAGGCGATTACGTTCGTTCTGGCGACCAGTCTGTTCTTGCTTACCCCACTTATTAATAAAGCAATCAATAGACGGCTCCATGGAGCAATGAAGGCACAGCATGCAAAGTTGGCAAAAGACGCTTGGGTGAAAACTATCATGCTTTATGCTGGTTCAGTAGTTGCTGGTCTCGTTGCTTTTATTAATGGCGGTTTTGATAAAGCAATATCACAAGCATTTTTTGGAATGTGTCTATTCTCGTCCCTTAGCTCATTTTGGACAATTAGAAAGACAAAACTCTTGATCCAAGAGGCTAAAGCACTGTCAGTGGCAGGAAATAGAGCGGCTCGAATCCATAATGTCGAAATAGTGAATAGAATGAAAGCAATGGCTTCCACATTTATCAGCTTTACAGTCGGCCTCTTGGGTTTTCTGTATGTCGCATTTGTATTCGACAAATATAGCTTTTCTTGGGTGTGGCTTACGGGTTTTGTCTCAACATTATTTGCAGTTCAATCCGCAAGATGGAGTGACGCAGCCAGTTTTGCTATTGCAAAATACGCATCGGACCCAAGGCATGGACAATGAGAATCTAACAAGGCAAACCTTTAGGCAGTCCGTCGAAAAAGTCTGTTCTAGCCGCGAATGTCAACCACAGGCAGGAGCCATGGACGGAAACGGCAATCTTGGCTCAACTGTCTGTCTTGTATGGTCATGAGGCTCTGGTGGGGCAAAAATGGCCACAAACAGGTTTAGGAATTCAAAAATGAGCCATCTCAGGGCATCTGCCATCCCTTTCGGGGTGCCGTGGCCAAAGATTGCCCGCATCACCAGCCCCAAATTGTAGGCGGCCGCATGGATCAGGCAGCGTTTGCTCACGTTCTCAAGTCCTCGCAGGGTCAGCCTGCCAAGGTTGCCGCTGCGCTTGAACATGGCAAAACTTCGTTCCACAACCTCGGCCCGGCGGCGTCCCAGCCGTTTACCTTCGTTGCCTCGAGTGCGACGGCGGTTGCCATGGAACTCCCGGCAGGCTTCCGTATCCCCATGCCAGCGCCGACGTTGTTCTGATCGCCGTTCCGGGATGTATGTNNACCACGCAAAGCAGTTCCGGAGGCTCGTCACCGAGAGCGGAGAGATTCTCCTCGGTGGCCTCGATGGTGTCCTCGACACTGGCGGTGTCGCCCTGGTCGGCCGGGTACACCTTGATCCCAAGCATGGCGCCGGTGGCAAGGTCAACCGCATGTTCGGACTTGTAGGCAAGATGGGTGGTGCCGTCCTTCATCTTGGCAATACGGCTATCGGGATCGGTCTCCGATTGCCACTCCTGGTTGGAGAGCTTCTTGCCCTTGCGTTTCTGGTCGAAACGGACAACGGCAGCAGCGTCGGCGGGGTCTTCGCCCGCCTCGCGCATCAGTTCTTTGACGTATTC
>DHYV01000016.1:1606-141919 GCA_002414225.1 Desulfobulbaceae bacterium UBA5121
TCCAGGGTGGTTGAATCCACCCCTGCGGCGTAGGCATCGATCAGCCCGTGTCGATGTACTATGCAAAGGATTCGCTGGAAGACGGTGTTGTAGAACTCCAACGGCAAACGCCGGCGCCAGACCGTGAAGCTTGAATGATCGGGAGTTTTCTCATGGGGCAGGTAGCCGAGAAATTCCCGTAACGACATACGGTCGCAACAGTGCCAGGCTATTGCGCGTTCGGAGGCAAAGCCTTCCAGGTAGCCGACAAAGAGCATCCTGAAGTAGACGCCTGGCGGAATTGAAGGGCGGCCGGCCTCGGAGAAATAAGGAGCGCATTCCCGTTCCAGCCAGGCGTCGAAATCGTCATCGTCGAGGAGGCGGTTGAGTCGGGTGTAAAAAGGGTGACCGCCCCTGGGTGCCAGGTCGCTGGAGGCTACCCAGAGCGGTTGCTGTTTGGGTTTCTTGCGTTTCCCAATAGCCATGGCAAGCCCCTGTTTGGTCATTGTTTTCCGCATTTTACTCGATCAACCGTATGGCTCAATGGCTTTGGGGTGGGTGGCTTTTTCAACGGACTGTTAAAAGACGACAGCTGAAGAAGAGAAAGGAGAACTTGAATTATGGCTATCATTAGTAAGAGCTGCGGTCAATGTGGCCGGTCGCTTCCCCTCTCCACCAGCGTGGGTGGCGCTTGTCCCTATTGCGGGTCGGTCTTTGGGAATGAGACGACCTCGACGAGGTATGTGCGGCAGGGTATCGACTGGCGTCAATTTTTCAAGATTTTATTGGTGCTCTTCATGCTGGCGTTTATCATGGCCTTTATCATGATAGGTGTGAGCCGGAGCCATTATAAAAAATTACGTCAAACTCACCACCCATTGCCGAAAGCGCCCATCGAAGCGCCACCTGTCCCAGTTCCAGCCGTGCCTCTGGCACCGACGGTAAAATAAAGTGCTCCCTAAACCTCAGACAAAAAACAGGGACAGCGCCCGTTTATTTGGCTTGATCAGGATTGATAAATTAGAATTGAAGTATTCCGAGAATAGCACGTGCATCGGAGTCACAATTACCGAAACGTGCGGGTGGCAATTGTCGCACAGAAATTTAATCAGAGGCCGTACCAGTCTCTCAAACTCTTCCAGCTGTTCTTTTGTCGCTATCATCGTCAGTCCTCCTATGAAAAGATTAATAAAATTGATAACAACCACATCGAAGGGACGCGGGATAAACCGCCTTCTTTTTTCACCTTCGTCTGTGGCCCGCGTCCCTCATGTGGAGCGTTGAGTCTGGAGAATAAGTATAACTAGCTGCGATAATTCAGGAAAATTGAGTAAAATGCGTGCAGGATTTGGATTGAAGACCGCTTAATCATTGCACGAGGAATTGGGCCGGTCTACATAGACTCTTACCTGGTCAGCAGGGAGATCGAGGTCAACCTTGCTGACTTGCCAGGGCGACCGGATGCCAAGGATTTGTGAATACAGGTCGGTATCTTTCATGCCTGTTACGCTAATTTACCCACACGATTTGGGGGAAGAGCCTGTTTGTCTCGTGAACCCAAGCGAATACCATTTGCAGCTGCTGTCGGTGGTTTTGGTTAGCGCGGCCGGTTGGTTGTCCTGGGAGGTGGGGCGGGCTTTCTTGGGGAACCCGAAAAATGTGCCTCGTTACAATTGGGCTGTTGTTGAGGGTTCTGCTATTTGTTATGGTTTAGTGAAGATATGCTTCGGCTGAGGGGGAAATGGGGAGACGGGAGGGGCGGCAGCTTTTGGGGCGGCCCGGCGTTTCGCTCACCGTCTGGGGTGCCAAGCCTTGTCGGCAAGGGCCTGCTTCTCGGCCATCACCTTCTGAAACGAGAGGTGCAGATATGGAAAACACCAAGGTAACAACCAAGGCAAGTACCAAGGCGGGAACCGCGGCGGATGAACTGGCAAGGAGCACTCTCACGACATTCGGTTTTTTCGGGTTGAGTTTTGGTGTCTGGGGATTTTTGTGCTTCATTGCCGGTCTGTTGGCCGGGGGGTTGGTGATAGGGTTCTTTAAGGCGGTGACAGGCGGGGGGTGAGTGAAGGCGCGCCCCGGGATGTCCCAGGCGGAGGAAGCCATCACCGGATGTGCGCCTCTGTCGGATTTCGTCCTGATGGATTCCGATAAGGCGATGGGTGTTTTGTCGTCTGGCGCTTGAGGGACATTAAGGGGGGGGGCGGTATCGTGCCGCACGTCAGCATCCGGCATCAGCACGGGGGGAGGAATCGTTTTCCTCCCCCCGTGCTCGTTTTGGGGGCTTGGTTGTCGGTGAACGGCGGAACCTTCCGCGGGTCCGCATGGGCGGCAGCGCCCGCCACCGGCACGGAGCGCTGGACCGCTGCGATCGTGCGTGCCGTTTGTCGATGGCCCCGGTGACGGTCGCCGTGGGTAAAGGAGACACCCCAGCTGCCTCCTGGTTCCGCGCCAGGGATTGCGACTGTCGCGGTTGAAGTCAGCGGCCGCGCCCTCAACGCTTCACCGCCCCGAAGGCGGCAAAGCAACCGTTTTTGTGGATGAGTTCCACCTGCCCAAAACCAACCCGCCGGAGGAGTTCGAGCTGCCAGGTCACCGGCCGGGGCGAGTCTTCCCGGGCGATATGGTCCGTCACCCTGTTCTTGTATGCCTCCCCGCCCATCCCAACCAGATACTCCTCGTAGCGGCGCCACATCAGTTGCCGAACCGCTTCGGTTTCATGGGCGATGAGATCAGTGATCCACACGCTGCCGCCCGGCGCGGTTAGAGTGTGGATCTTCCGGAAGGCAGCCTCCCAGTCCGCGTCGTCGCGCAGGTGGTGGAGTACTGCCGCGGCCAGGATGACGTCGTAGCCTTCCGGCGCAAGCTCGATGGTTCGGAAATCACCCTGGAGCAGCCGTATCCTGCCAACGTCGCAGGTCCGGAGCCGCGTCTCGGCCCGGGTCAGCATTGGGAGGCTCAGGTCCACCAGATCGCAGGCAAAGGGGGCGGCGGCGTGCCGGCGGAGCAGGATGGTGTTGTTGCCCGCTCCGCAGCCGATGTCGAGTACCCGCCGGATCGGCGCGCTGGCCGCCACCGCCGCCCGGGTGATCAGCTCCATGGCAAGTGGTGCGTCCATGGTGGCGCTTTGGCCGGTGGCAAGATCGCAGAATCGTTCCACGTCGGCGTCGAAACGTTGGCGGATCTCCTCCACCGTGGACTTGCCGTTAAAGTCGCTGTTCGTCATTTCCCTTCCCCTTCCTTCGCCGCCAGTACGAACAGACGTTGAAAGACCAGCTCGATCCGGCCGTCGGGTTCGGCCTGCGCGGCAAACGATTCCCGCACCCGGCCCAGTACCCGATCGGCAAAGCCTTGCGGCAGCGGCGTGTCGAAGCAATTCTGGTTGCAATAGCCGGCCGCTGCTCCTGACTGGAAAACCGCCACCGCCTTGTCAACGGTGCAGGGCATGCGGACGGCATCGATCCGGCAGACGTCAACCCGGAAGCCGGATTCTCTGAAAAGGGCGCGGTATGCCGCGGCCGTGTCCAGGAAGAACCAGGGCGAGCGAAAGCCGGCAAAGCAGGCGGCCAGTTCCGGCATTTGGCGGCAGTGGTCGACGGCCTTGAGAAAGTTGGCGCAGTAGTCGCGGGTGGCGGGCGCCTGCACCGCCACCCGGCCACCGGCGCGCAAGGCATCGTGGAACGCCGCGAGATTCGCCGTCGGTTCGGCAAACCACTGGAACACCGAGTTGCAGAAGATGCAGTCGAACTCCTCGGCAAAGGGCAGGGCGGCACCGACCACCGGCAGGAACTCGATGCCCAGATCACCGTAAACCTGCTGCGCCTCGCCGAGCATGGCTGCCGTCTGGTCGATCCCCACCACCCGGCCCCCGGTTCTGGCCCGCAGGGCCGCGGTGAGGTTGCCGGCGCCACAGCCCACATCCAGGATATCCTCGTTGCCGTGCGGGTCGAGCAGGGCGAGCAGCATCTCGCCCGCCGATGCCTGGACCAGCGAGTTCATGCGATACGACGGGGCAATGGTTGAAAAGTCGGTCATGGCGCTCTCCTTCCTCGGGGGGTGATGGGCAATGGAACACTTGCAGCAAGTATAGCTTGCCCTTGTTTGGCAAACTTCCTATGTTATGCCAATGAGTATCGCAAAACTGACAAGAATGGCGCCGGTGACCCAGGGCTATCGGCTGGACGCCGACCTGCCGATCATCCCGCTGGCCGTGGAGGTGGGCCCCCGCCGGGCTGCGGCCCGGGTCGACCATGGGGCGCCCCACGCCCATCCCCGGGGACAGTTGATCTATGCCAGCCACGGCGTGATGCGGGTGATCTGTGGCCGGGACATCTGGGTGGTGCCGCCGGAGCAGGCGGTCTGGGTGCCGCCGGGACAGGAACACGTGGTCTACTTCTCGGGCGAGGTGGCGCTTCGCACCCTATTCGTCGATCCCTCGGCGGTGCACGGCCTGCCGGCTCAATGCACGGTGCTCAAGGTGTCACCGCTTTTGCGGGAGTTGGTCAACAAGGCGATGTCGGTGGGCGAGGGGTACGGGCCGGAGGGTGCGGGCTGGCGGCTGATGCAGGTGATCCTCGACGAGCTGCGCGAGGCCGAGGTCACTCCGCTTCACCTGCCCATGGCCCGTGATCCACGGGTGATGCGGGTGATCGAGGCACTCCTCGCCGAGCCGGCCACCAGTCATGGCCTTGACTGGTGGGCCGCGCAGACCGGGGCCAGCGGCCGCAACCTGGCGCGGCTCTTCGTGGCTGAAACCGGCCTTACCTTCGGGGCCTGGCGGAAACGGCTGCTTCTTCAGGAGGCGATCCGGCGTTTGGATCAGGGCCAGCCGGTGACCAGCGTTGCCTTTGATCTGGGCTATCGGAGCCTGAGCGCCTTTATCGAGATGTTCCGCAAGGCTCTGGGGGCATCGCCGGGTCAGTACACCCGGCGTCGGGGAGCTGGATGAGCATTGATGCCCGGCGCGGCCTTTGGGCGTTTTCCCTTCGGTGAGGCAGGTAAGGCGGATTGTTGTGTTTGCGGGCGTGGTTGTTCGGGGGAGGCAGGGGAGGGGCTTCCCGGAATTTTCGCGGCCTGTTCAGTGGACCATGCCCAACGAGTCGGCCAGGGTGCCGCTGAGTTGCCAGCTGGCGATCTTGCCGCCGACGATGGAGGGGGTGGCGGTGATGGTCTGGTTGTGGAGGCGGGAGAGCTTGGAGTCCGGGCCTGGGGAGTTGATGGTGATGGTGAGCGCGCCGCTGTTGAGGGTGGGGGTGAAATAGGTGGTGTCGGCAAGGGCGGCCACCTCGTCGATCTGGCTGTTGGCCGGCATGGTGCCCTTGGTGACGTAGTAGAGGACCATCTCGTTTTCGATACTGCGCATGCCCGGAAAAACCAGGGCGGAAACCCGGCTCTTCTGGATATAGGTCATGTACGATGGAATGGCGACCGCGGCGAGTATGCCGATGATGACCACCACCACCATGACCTCGATGAGGGTGAAGCCTGCCTCGCCATTTCTTTTTTCTTGCTGCTCGATCCGCATCTGGCCCTCCCGGATGTGATCGTTGATTTTCCGAAACCGTTTTTTATCATGCTATACCAGAAACGGGGCGCGAGACAATAGCTCAACTGTCAGGCAGGGGCCGCGGCCCGGCAGCGAGCGCGGAGGGTTGGCGGTTGCGGCCCCAAGGTCGCGATGTCCTGGGGAGGGCGGTTTGAGGGCGCCCCTGGTGGTGCCCGCCACGGTCGCCCGAAGGAGGGCTGACCTGGCAGGCGGCTTTACGCCACCACCGAAAAGCCGCCCGGCCGTTTGGGGGGAGCGTCCTCCTGCTCCGTTTTGGTCTTCCCGGCTGGGACGGCGGGCTTGGGCGAGGCGGCGATCTTGAAGTCCGAGGCAAACTCCTGGCCGCAGGTGGGGCATGCCATGAGCATGCCGCCGACGTGGTCGGGGAAGCGGAGCTGCTGGCCGCAGCGGGGACAGGTCTGAATGGCCATGAGCGGGCACCGTCGGGGATTTGAGGGAACGACTGCGTTCCTGGGCGGAGTTTTCGCCCGGGAGTCCTGCCGGAAAGGTGTCGGCGGCCGGCGACTGGCAAAGCCTCGCGCAGCCGGTGGTTCCGGCAACGGGCAGGCGTTAGCGGCCAACCGCTCCCTTTGGCGCCGGGCGGGCCGGATGAATACTAGCATAACCCGGGGGGCGTGGATGGCAAGCGGTTTTGGCGGCTGCTGGTTGCCAAACGGCCACGGCCGGTGTAATTTGCCTGGATTCAAGATTTTTCTTCCGGCCATGTCGCGAATTCGCCGGCGGGGATTGACAAGGAAAGGACAACGAAAATGGCAGACAAGATTATCGACGTAGTGATCGTCGGCGCCGGCTGCGCCGGGCTCCAGGCCGCGGTACACGCGGTGCGCAAAAAGGCTTCGGTGCTGGTGCTGGGCAAGCCCGGTCGGAGCAGTATCGCCCGGGCGCATGTGGAGAACTACCTCTGCGTGGACGGGGTGACCGAGGGGGCCGAACTTTTGCGGGTGGGGGTGGCGCAGGCGACCCGTTTCGGCGCCGAACTCTGGGAGGAGGATGTGCTCGCCATCGAGCAGTCGGGCGATTTGCTGGCGGTGACGGCGGAGAGTGGCCGCACGGTCACGGCCCGGACCCTGATCCTTGCCACCGGCATCTCGCGCAAGAAGCTCAAGGTGCCAGGTGAACAGGAGCTCTCCGGCCGGGGGGTGAGCTACTGCGTGGACTGTGACGCCAACTTCTTCCGCAACGCCAAGGTGGCGGTGGTGGGCAACGAGTCGGCGGCCGCCGACGGCGCCCTCACCCTTACCGGCTACGCCGCCGAGGTACATCTGGTGGCTCGCGAGCTGGCGGTGGGTGAAGCGTTGCGGGAGAAGCTCGCGGCGAGCAAGGTCACGCTGCATGAGGGCGCCTGGGCCAAGGAGATCCGGGGCGACAACGCGGTCACCGGTCTTCTCCTCGACAACGGCAGCGAGCTTGCCGTGGAGGGGGTGTTCATCGAGCTGGGCGCCAAGGGGGCCATGGAGTTGGCGGTGAACCTGGGCGTGCTGCTCGACACCGAAACCTTCTCGTTCATCGCCACCGACAAGCGGCAGGCCACCAACATCCCCGGCATTTACGCCGCCGGCGATATCGCCGGTCCCCCGCATCAGATGGCCAAGGCGGTGGGCGAGGGGTGTGTGGCGGGCTGGGAGGCGGCCAACCTGGCCAATAGGCTCAAGCGCGAGGCGGGTGGCGGGTGATTTGTCCGGTGATTGCGGAAATGGTCTTGCCTTGCCGCGAGCCTCTGTGCTATATACACCCCGATTTTTTGCCGCACGGATGACCGAACTCGATGCCCAGTACATGGCCCTGGCCCTGGACGAGGCCCGGGCCGCCGCCGACCGGGGCGAGGTGCCGGTGGGCGCGGTGGTGGTGGGGCCGACGGGCGGGCTGCTCGCCCGCGACTCCAACCGGGTCATCGAGCTTGCCGATCCCGGGGGGCACGCCGAGATGCTCGCCATGCGCCGGGCAGGCAGGACGCTCGGGAACTATCGCTTGACAGGGTGCACCCTCTATGTCACCTTGGAGCCCTGCGTGATGTGTGCCGGCGCCATGGTTCATGCCCGGATCAAGCGGCTGGTCTACGGGGCCACCGATCCCAAGACCGGAGCCATCGCGAGCGTCTATCAGGTGGGGCGCGACGGGCTCCTGAATCATCGGCTCGAGGTGAGCGGAGGCGTACTGGCCGACCAGGCGGCGAGCCTGCTGCGCGAGTTTTTTCGCGCCCGCCGCAATGGCGGCCGCGACTGACGACAGAAGAGAACGGCGGCCCTTCGACCGGCCGTGGTTCAAAAAATATGCGGAGAGGTGCCGGAGTGGTCGAACGGGACGGACTCGAAATCCGTTGTGCCCGTCAGGGCACCGTGGGTTCGAATCCCACCCTCTCCGCCATCCTTAGATACGGCCCCCCCCGCAGCGGTGGCCGCGTAAAAAGACGGTGCTTTTTTCACCGTTATTGGGTATAGTCCCGCTTTCCCTTTTTGGGAGAGTCTCTTTCTCGCGTCAGAGGTGGTCGGCTTCACGGCCTTGCAACGGCGGCGACAAAGTGTCAGCAAGCGCGGAGAGGTGTCCGAGAGGCCGAAGGAGCACGCTTGGAAAGCGTGTGTACGGCAACGTACCGTGGGTTCGAATCCCACCCTCTCCGCCACATACCACAGGTCCTTGAGGTTTGATAGCCGGGTCCTGCGCAACGAAGGCTCGCAAACCCCGCCAGGTCCGGGAGGAAGCAACGGTAGCGAGTACCTCCGTGTGCCGCAGGGGTGCCTGGCTATCATTTTTTGTAGCTATCCAGCTCGAAGCCCAGAGATTGCTTTACCTCGGCGCGTAACTGTTCGGCAGTGCCGCAGGTAAGCGACCGGCAGGGGAGACTCCGGCGGCGCGAAAGATCTCTGTCCGGCATGCAGGAGGTATGCGGACAGGGTCGATGACAGGTGCGCGGCCGCCGGGAGACTCCGAAGCAGATGTGGTGGTGCTGGGCAGTTACAATTTTTTTAGGACTTAAAGACCATGTCCTATCTCGTCCTCGCCAGAAAGTGGCGGCCCCAGACCTTTTCCCAGGTCGTCGGCCAGCGCGCCGTGGTCCGCACCCTTCAGAACGCCCTGGCCCGCAATCGGGTGGCGCATGCCATGCTCTTCAGCGGCGTGCGCGGGGTGGGTAAGACCACCCTGGCCCGGATCATGGCCAAGGCCCTCAACTGCGAGGCCCTCGCCGATCACGAACCCTGCAACCGTTGCGACTCCTGCCGGGAGATCACCGCCGGCACCGCCGTGGATCTCCACGAGATCGACGGCGCTTCCAACCGCGGCATCCAGGAGATCCGCGAACTCAAGGAAAACATCCGCTTCTATCCCGCCAAGGGCCGCTACAAGATCATCATCATCGACGAGGTGCACATGCTCACCACCGAGGCCTTCAACGCCCTGTTGAAGACCCTGGAGGAGCCTCCGCCCCACGTCTTTTTCATGTTCGCCACCACCGAGCTGCACAAGGTGCCGATCACCATCCTCTCCCGTTGTCAGCGCTATGAGTTGAAGCGGGTGACCTTTGCCGAGCTGGTGGACTTCTTCACCCGTCTGGCCGGCGAGGAGGGGGTGGGTATTTCCCGCCGGGCGCTGGAGATGATCGCCACCGAGGCAGGCGGGAGCGTGCGCGACGGCCTCTCGCTCCTCGACCAGGTCTTCTCCTTTGGCGGCGAGGAGGTCACCGATCAGGACGTCGCCCAGGTGCTGGGCCTGGTGGACCGCACCGTCATTCATGCCTTGAGCCGGGCGCTGCTCGCCGGCGACCTCGGCGAGTGCCTGACGCTTCTTGACCGGAGCTACGGGGCCGGCATCGATCTGAAGCGTTTCGCCGGCGACCTGCTCGCCTTTTTCCGGGCCATGCTCCTCGTGAAGACCGTGGCCGAGTCCGCCGCCCTCCTCGACATGGCCGACGAGGAACTCGCCGCGGTGCGAGCGCTCGCCGTCCCCCACGGGGTGGATACCATCTACCACCATTTTCACCTCCTCTTCCAGGGCATCGAGGCCATGCAGTACGCGAGCCGTCCCCGGCTGGTGCTGGAGATGGCCTTTGTCCGGGCCGCTCAGGCCGGCTCGGTGGTGCCGGTCACCGACCTGCTGGCCCGCCTGGACGATGTGCTGCGCGGCGTCACCCCGGTGCCGCCGGCGGCGGCGCGGCAAGCCGTTGCCTCTGCCGCGGCGGGGCTTGCCACCGCCGAGCCGGGGCCGACCGCGGCGGTGGCTTCGCCGGCAAGGCCCGCGCCGGTTGCCCCCCCTGCGCCGGCTCCGGCCGCCTCTGCGCCGGCGGCCACTCCGGCCGGGCCGGGGTTGCCCGCCCAGGCCAAGGAGGTGCGCCGCCACTGGGAGGAGTTCATCGACTACGTCAAGGAGCGCAAGCCGTGGATGGCCCACTCTCTGCGGTTGAGTGGGGGCGGCAGGGAGGAGGGGGGGGAACTGGTGATCCGGTTCGGCGCGGCCTCGGACTGCAAGGTGCTCCAGGATCCGGACAATCTGCGGAGCCTTACCGAGTTTGCCCAGGATTTCTTCCAGAAGGGGCTGCGGCTGCGCGTCGCCCTCCCCGGCAGCGGGGCTGAGGCGGTGAGCGACGGCGCCCCCCGGGAAGAGGATCCCCAGGAGGAGCGTCGCGCCCTGGCCAACGACCCCCTGGTGCAGGTGGCAAGCGAGGTCTTCAACGGCCAGGTGGTGGGGATTCGCACCGGCCCGCGCAGCCGTTAAGGTGGAAGGATTCGCAGGGCGCCGACCCCGGAGTCTCGCGTGGGCTCGCTTGCCCGCTTCGTTATCGTCCTGTCCGCATGCCTCTTGTATCGAAGTCTCCCTTCGGTTGCTTGTCTGCGAACAGGACGAGGCCTCGCGTCTCCGGCACCCTGCAAACCTTACTGAACTGAGGGAGAGGGGGCGGCTCCCAAAGCGGTTTTTTTGCCTGCTGGCGTCGGCTGTCGGGAAGACCGAGCCCGGTTTCGTTACTTTTTTATCGCTAATCGTTAATCGCTAATCGCGGAGTACATTATTTATGGATATCAACGCCCTAATGCAACAGGCCCAGCAGTTCCAGGGCCGGCTCAAGGAGATGCAGGAGGAGCTTGCCGGCCGGCAGATCTCCTCCACGGTGGGCGGCGGCATGGTCACCGCCACGGTGAACGGCCGCCACCAGCTGCTGCGGCTTGCCATTGATCCCGAGGTGATCAACCCAGGCGACCCCGCCATGCTTCAGGATTTGGTGGTGGCGGCGGTCAACGACGCCATGCAGCAGGCCCAGGCGATGATTGCCCAAGAAATGAGCAAGCTCACCGGCGGCATCAAGATTCCGGGTCTCTTCTAAGGGCGGGCCGCAATGGATGTCGTGCCGCCGGCCCTGGCCCGCCTCATCGCCGACTTGAACCGGCTGCCCGGGATCGGCAGGAAGACCGCCACGCGGCTTGCCCTCCACCTCCTTCGCCGCCCGGCGGCGGAGGCGCAGGCCTTGGGGCGGGATCTCCTCGAACTCCACGGGGCCATCGGGCTTTGCTCCAACTGTTTCGCCTTCTCCGAGTCCGATCCCTGCCGGATCTGCGGGGACGGTGGCCGCGACCCCCGGCTGATCTGCGTGGTGGAGGAACCCGCCGATCTCATGGCGGTGGAGAAAACCGGGGTTTTCAAGGGGCAGTACCACATCTTGCACGGAGTGCTTTCCCCCATGGACGGTATCGGTCCCGACGAGATCAAGGTGGGTGATCTTCTGCGCCGGGTGCGGCGCCAGGAGGTGCGCGAGGTGCTCATCGCCACCAGTTCAACGGTGCCGGGCGAGGCCACGGCCGCCTATCTCGCCGGTCAGCTGGCCCGTTTGCCGGTGCGGGTGACCCGCCTTGCCTGCGGGATCCCCATGGGGATGGATATCAAGTACGCCGACGAGCTGACGCTGGCCCGCGCCATCGAGGCGCGGCGCGATCCCTCGCCGCCGCCGGGGCGGGACGCCGGCAGGGAGGAGGAACGACGGCGGTAAACAATATTTCCAAAGATTCTCTCTGTCGCCGGACATTCTCCTTGACAGTGGGGGGGATAGTTGGTAAATCGTTGCCGTCAAACACGAATAGGCGCGTAGCTCAGTGGGAGAGCGCTACACTGACACTGTAGAGGTCGGCGGTTCGACCCCGCCCGTGCCTACCAGATCATCAAACGCTTTCACGGCGTTTTTCTTTGAGAGGCTTCGCAATGATTCTTCGTTGCGAAGCCTATTTGTTCCGGCAGCCGGCCAAAATCGGTTTCCGTGCCGGGCAGGTTTTCGGAGGTCGAAACAGGACCATGGCGGACATATCCCTTGCCGTGCGCGGCGGAGAACAGAAGGGCTTTCCGGTCGGTACCACGGCCGAGGCGGCGCTCAAGGAACTCCTGACCAGCAAGGAGCGCAAGCGCACCGTGGCGGTCCGGGTCAACGGCACGGCCATGGATCTCGCCACCCCGCTCGCCACCGACGCCGACCTTGAGCCCGTCACCGTCGACAGCGAGGAGGGGCTTGCGCTCCTCCGTCACAGTACCGCCCACCTCATGGCCCACGCCGTGGTGGATCTCTTCGGCGCCGAGGTCAGGGTGGCCATCGGCCCGGCGGTGGCCGACGGCTTCTACTACGATTTCGATCTCGCCGAGTCGTTCAGCCCCGACGACCTCGAACGCATCGAGGCGCGGATGCAGGAGATCGCCGCGGGTAATGCGCCCTTTGTCCGGACCACCATGGCCCGCGACGAGGCGATCAGGCTCTTCGACCAGAAGGGCCAGCCCTACAAGGTGGAGCTGCTCCGGGAACTCGACGCCGACACCGTCTCCCTCTACCAGGTTGGTGATTTCGTCGATCTCTGCCGGGGGCCGCATCTGCCGCACGCCGGCTGGCTTAAGGCGGTCAAGCTCACCCGGCTGGCCGGCGCCTATTGGCGCGGCGACGAAAAGCGCCCCATGCTCCAGCGCATCTACGGCACCGCCTTCTACGACGCCAAGGAGCTAAAAAAGTACCTCCAGCAGCTCGAAGAGGCCAGGAAGCGCGATCACCGCAAGCTCGGCAAGGAACTCGAACTCTTCACCATCCAGGAGCAGGTCGGCCCCGGCCTCATCCTCTGGCAGCCCAAGGGCGCGCTGCTCAGGAAGCTCATCGAGGACTACTGGAAGGACGAGCACTACCGGCACGACTACGAACTGCTCTACACGCCCCACATCGCCAAGATCGATCTCTGGAAGACCAGCGGCCACCTCGATTTCTACGGCGAGAACATGTTCTCCTCCATCGATATCGAGGAGGTCCGCTATCAGCTCAAGCCGATGAACTGCCCCTTCCACATCGGCATCTACAAGTCGCGCAAGCGGAGCTACCGGGAGTTCCCGGTGCGCTGGTGCGAGCTGGGCACCGTCTACCGGTTCGAGAAGACCGGCGCTCTCCACGGGCTCATGCGGGTACGCGGCTTCACCCAGGACGACGCCCATATCTTCTGCCGGCCCGATCAGTTAGAGGAGGAGATCTTCAATATTCTCGATCTCAATCTCCACATCTTGCAAACTTTCGGCTTTGCAGAGTATGATGTGTATCTTTCCACCCGCCCCGAGAAGTACGTGGGCAGCGACGAGCACTGGGAGGCGGCCACCGAGGCATTGAAGCTCGCGCTTGAGAAGAAGGGCCTGGCTTACGAGATCGACCCCGGCGAGGGGGTCTTCTATGGCCCCAAGATCGACATCAAGATCCGCGACGTGCTCGGCCGCGCCTGGCAGTGTTCCACCATTCAGGTGGACTTCAACCTGCCGGAGCGCTTCGAGATCAGCTACACCGGCGAGGACGGCCGCGAGCATCAGCCGATCATGATCCACCGGGCGCTGATGGGTTCGCTGGAGCGGTTCTTCGGGGTGCTCATCGAGCACTACGCCGGCGCCTTCCCCCTGTGGCTGGCACCGGTACAGGCCCGGATCCTCAATATCACCGATGCCCAGCTCGGCTATGTGGATCAGGTCTACCGCGAGTTGCGGGCCGCCGGTATCCGGGTGGAGAAGGACGACCGCAACGAGAAGCTCAACTACAAGATCCGCGAGGCGCAGCTCGCCAAGGTGCCGTACATGCTCATCGTCGGCGACAACGAGATGGCCGCCGGCCAGGTGACGGTACGGCTCCGGGACGGCAAGAACCTCGAGCCCATGACGGTGGCCGGACTGGTGGAGTGGTTGCGCGTCGAGAGTGCCGCTTCCATGGGGGCGGCCGCCGTGGCCGGCTGAAGCAAAGACGCGAAGAGGATGGAAACCGTCCGACCCGGGGCAGGGGGCGTTGGCTCCTGCCGCCAGGAGGCGGACTGGGGCAGAGAGAGTACTCACGCTTTGAGGAGGTAGGGGTATCAAAGGCAAGAAGAAGTCCGAGAAGGGTGGCCGCGAAGTCCGCGCCAATGTCAACGACCAGATCCGTGCTGACGAGATACGGCTCATCGGCGAGGACGGCGAGCAGGTAGGGGTCGTTCCTCTGGCCCAGGCATTGGTTAAGGCGGAGGAGGTCGGCCTTGATCTGGTGGAGGTTTCTCCCACGGCCGTTCCGCCGGTATGCCGGATCATGGATTACGGCAAGTACCGCTACGAGCAGAGCAAGAAGCAGCAGGAGGCCAAGAAGAAACAGACCGTGGTCGAGGTCAAGGAGATCAAGCTGCGTCCCAAGACCGAAACCCACGATCTGAACTTCAAGATCAAGAATATCCGCAAGTTCCTGGAGCAGAAGAACAAGGTCAAGGTGACCCTGCGCTTCCGCGGCCGGGAGATCATCTATGCCGACAGCCTGGGACGCGAGGTCCTCGACAAGGTCGGCGAGGCGGTGGGTGACGTGGGCGTCATCCTGCAGAGCCCGGCCATGGAAGGACGGCAGATGTCCATGTTCCTCGGCCCCAAGGCCTGATCAAAGCATAAATAACTCGGGTTTGCCGGGTTGGAGGGGAAGACGGCCGCCGAAGGCTGTTTTTTCTCTTGTCGGCTGCGGCGGGCGTCCTCGATGCCGGGACGGCCGCCCCCCGAAGCTCAAGAGCACGAACGATTAAGCAATTTCCGTCAGGAAGGAGAACATTACCATGCCGAAGATGAAGACCAACAGGGGAGCGGCCAAACGCTTCAAGAAGACCGGCTCCGGCAAGATTGTCCGCAGCAAGGCCTTCTCGAGCCACATCCTCACCAAGAAGAGCACCAAACGGAAGCGTAAACTCCGCCAGGGCGGCCTTGTGGACGATGCCAACCTCAAGGGCGTGAAGCGGATTCTGCCCTACCTGTAAGCGTTTGCGTCACAGACAGGGTGTACGGCAAGAGTTTAAAGATTGACCGTGGCGGCGTTTCTGCCGCTACAAACGTTTGAGGAGACATCGATGCCCAGGGTAACACGTGGATTTAAGGCCCGCCGGAGAAGAAACAAGATTTTGAAATTGGCCAAAGGCTTCCGCGGCGGCCGCAGCCGGCTGATTCGCAGCGCCTCCGAGGCCGTGGACCGCGCCCTCTGTTTTGCCTACCGTGACCGGCGGCAGCGCAAGCGCGATTTCCGTAAGCTTTGGATCGCCCGGATCAATGCCGCGGCCAAGGCTGCCGGCATTACCTACAGCAGGCTCATGGGGGGCCTTAAGAAGGCCAATGTCGTCCTGGACCGCAAGGTTCTGTCCAACATGGCGATCTTCGATCCCAAGGCCTTCGGCAAGCTCGTCGAGATGGCCAACGAGAAGCTGTCCTGATTCGGCTCCGTACGAAGTTTTAAGCTTTGAGTTTTAAGTTTCCTCGTAAGGGGCCGCGCCCCCTGCCGCCGGATTCGGGCCTGCCGGATCCGGCAATGACTTTACTCCTTAAAACTTGGACACCTTAAAACTTGAAACTGCCGGCCGTGGCCTTGCCCCGTCGCTGGCGGTAAAGACCAAGTGTGTCATGGAAGATGAAATACTGCGGCTGAAGGGCGAGGCGACCGCCGCCCTGGGCGAGGCAGGCAAGGAAGATCTGGAGCCCTTTCGCGTCAAGTATCTCGGACGCAAGGGGCTTTTCACGTCGGTGATGCGGCAGCTGGGCTCCGCGCCGGCCGCCGATCGGCCCCGCTTGGGCAAACTTGCCAACGACATCAAGCAGGAACTCACCCAAGCCTTTGCCGCCCGCCAGGAAGAGCTGGGGGCGGGCAGGGGGCAGGGGACCGCAACTCGCCTCGACCTGTCGCTTCCCGGTCGCGTCCTGCCGCGCGGCCGGCTCCATCCGGTGACCCAGGTGATGGCCGAGGTCTGCGCCATCTTCGAGGGGCTCGGCTTCACCGTGGCCGAAGGGCCTGACGTCGAAACCGACTTCTACAACTTCGAGGCCCTCAACATCCCGCCGCATCATCCGGCCCGGGATATGCACGACACCTTCTACGTCAGCGACGCGCTCCTGCTCCGCACCCACACCTCTCCCATGCAGATCCGGGCCATGGAACGCGAGCAGCCGCCCCTGCGGATGATCGCCCCGGGCAAGGTCTACCGCTGCGACTCCGATATCACCCACACCCCCATGTTTCATCAGGTGGAGGGCTTTCTCGTCGACCGCCAGGTTTCATTCGCCGATCTCAAGGGGGTGCTGTCGGTCTTCATCGCCAGGATGTTCGACGCCGACACCGCCATCCGTTTCCGGCCCAGCTTTTTCCCCTTCACCGAACCCAGCGCCGAGGTGGACATCGGCTGCGTTATGTGTGGCGGCAAGGGGTGCCGGGTCTGCAAGCAGACCGGGTGGCTTGAGATCCTGGGTGCCGGCCTCATCGATCCGGCCGTTTTTGCCAAGGTGGGCTACGATCCCGAAGCGTACAGCGGCTTTGCCTTTGGCCTCGGTATCGAGCGCATCGCCATGCTCAAGTACGGCATCAACGACATCCGGCTTTACTACGAAAACGATTTGCGCTTCCTGTCGCAGTTCTAGCGGGTCGCGGTGCTCCGCCGCCCGATTCCGAGAGCGGCACGGGTTGGCTTTTTTCCCAGCGACAACGGACGATCATGAAATTCACCCTCAATTGGCTCAAGCAGTATATCGATTCCGGCCTCAATGCGACCGAGCTGGCCGATCGGCTGACCATGGCCGGCCTCGAGGTGGATTCGGTGGAAGCCCTCTGTCCCGACCTGGACGGCGTCCGGGTGGCCCGGGTGGCGAGTGTGGCGCCGCATCCCAACGCCGACAAGCTCACCCTCTGCCAGGTGGAGGTTGAGGGCGAGCCCCGGCAGGTGGTCTGCGGCGCCCCCAATGTTCGGGCCGGCATGCTGACCGCCATCGCGCTCCCCGGCACCACCATGCCCGGCGGTTTCAAGATCAAGCCCGCCAAACTCCGGGGCGAGAAGTCCGAAGGGATGCTCTGCTCGGCGCGCGAACTCGGTATCGGTGGCGAGGAGGGCGGCATCATGGATCTGCCCGCCGATCTTGAGATCGGTGCCCCCCTGGTGGCGGCCCTGGACCTTGAGGACGTGCTGGTAGAGGTGGACCTCACCCCCAACCGGCCCGATTGCGCCAGCGTGCTGGGGCTTGCCCGGGAGGTGGGCGGTTTTGTCGGCAAGCGGATGACCCCGCCGGTGGCCGGCCCCCTGCCGCGTCTCACCGGTGAGGGGTTGCCCTTCACGGTGACGGTGACGGACACCGACTGCCGGCGCTACGCCGCCCGGCTCATCGAGGGGGTCAGCATCGGGCCGTCGCCCTGGTGGCTCAAGCAATTGCTGCTCGCAGTGGGCCTGCGGCCCATCAACAACGTGGTCGATGTCACCAATCTGGTGATGCTCGAATACGGCCAGCCCCTGCATGCCTTTGACTTTGCCCGGCTCTCCGGCGCCGCCATCGTGGTCCGCAAGGCCCGGCCCGGCGAAACCATGGCCACCCTGGACGGGGCGACCCGCGAGCTTGATTCCGAGATGCTGATGATCTGTGACGCCGAGCGGCCGGTGGCCGTGGCCGGGGTCATGGGCGGCGAGGGCAGCCAGGTGACCGACGCCACCACCTCGATTCTCCTCGAGAGCGCCTACTTCGAGCCGGTGAGCATCCGCCGTACCGCCCGCCGCCTCAACCTGAGTACCGACTCTTCCTACCGTTTCGAGCGGGGGGTTGACCCTGAAGGCATTCCCTATGCGTTGGAGCGGGCCGCCCGCCTCATCGTCGAACTCGCCGGCGGACGGTTAATGGATAACGGCTACGATGTGGTGGGCGAGCTGCCCGGCCGCGCCTCTCTTGACCTTCGGGTCCGGAGGACCAACGAGCTGCTCGGCCTGGCGTTTTCAGCCGACCGGATCGCGGCCCTGCTGAACTCCATCGAGATTGCCACCGCCAAGATGGACGAGGAAACCCTGCGGGTGACGGTACCGAGTTTCCGGGTGGATCTCGAACGCGAGGTCGATCTGGTTGAGGAGGTGGCCCGGCTGCACGGTTACAACGCCATCCCCACGGCTCTGCCCGCCGTGCCCATGCGTTTTGCCCACCGCGATGCCGGCCGCAGCCTGCGCCAGCAGGTCGCGGCGGTACTCACCGGTTTCGGCTTCCACGAGGCGATCAACTACAGTTTTACCAGCCCCGCCCACTGCGATCTGCTGGGGCTCGCGGCCGATGACCCGGCCCGACAACTGGTGCCGCTGGTCAATCCCCTGGTGGAGGACCAGAGCGTGATGCGCTCGCTCCTGCTGCCCGGCCTGCTTGAAAACCTCCGCCGGAACATCAACCACCAGCAGCCCGACGTGCGCCTCTTCGAGGTGGGCAAGGTCTTCCGTCACCGCGACCATGCCACCCAGCCCGAGGAGATGATGCTGCTGGGCTGTGTCATGAGCGGCCGGCGTCATCCGGGTGCCTCGCGGCTTCACTACGGGGAGGCGCTGGTGGACCTCCTCGACGTTCGGGGCGTGGCGGAAGCGCTCTTCGGCGAGTTGCGCCTGGCCGACCGGCTTATCTTGGCGGCCGACGCCGTCCTGCCGTCCTACGTGGCGGCCGGCACCGGACTGGCGCTTGCGGTCGGTGCTACGCCGGTGGGGTGGCTTGGCCAGGTGGCGCCGTCGGTGGCCAAGGCCTTCGGGATCAAGCAGGACGCCTTTTATCTCTCCCTGAACCTGGACGCCCTGGCCGCTTGCGAGGCCGCTCCCAAACGCTTTGCGTCCCTGCCCAAGTTCCCGGCCGTGCAGTGGGATCTTGCCCTGGTGGTGGCCGACGGGGTGGGCGGCGGAGACCTGCTCGCCGCCATCACCGAGGCCGGCGAGCAGCTTATCGAAAGGGCGGAAATCTTTGATATCTATCGCGGCAAGAACATCGCGGCCGGCCACAAGAGTGTCGCCATCGCCATCACTTACCGCGCCGAGGACCGGACCCTGGACGACGACACCGTCGGCAAGGTCCATGAGCGAATAATCGGACTCCTGGAGTCCCGTTTCGATGCCCACCTGCGTGAGGCATAGCTAGGATATGACTATGAAGCGATCGAACGTTACGCGGAAGGATCTGGCCCGGGCCATCCACGAGGATATGGGGTTTTCGCAGCGGGGAGCGGCGGATCTGGTGGACACGGTTTTTGCCACTCTCAAGAAGAGCCTGCTCCAGGAAGAGTCGGTGAAACTGGTGCAGTTCGGCACCTTCACGGTTCGGGAGAAGTCCCCCCGGGTGGGGCGCAATCCCCGTACCGGCGAAACCATGGAGATCGCGCCCCGCTGCATGGTTTCCTTCAAGCCCAGCAAGGGGTTGCGGGAGAAACTCAACCGGTAACCGGCAGCCACTGGGAGGCGCGCCATCAAAAACGTGGTGGAGATTCCTGACAAGCGCTATTTTAAGATCGGTGAGGTGAGCGAGATCACCGGCGTGGAGCCCCACGTGCTCCGCTACTGGGAGAGTGAGTTCAAGATCATCCGTCCCCAGCGGGCGGGTTCCCGGCAACGCCTCTTTCGCCGGGTGGACGTCGAGAACATCCTCCGCATCAAGCGGCTGCTCTACGACGAGGGCTTTACCATCGCCGGGGCGAGGAGGGTGCTGGCCAAGGATAAACAGGGTGGCGGCCCCGACACGCCCGCGGCCCCGACGGCTTTGTCTGTCGAGCCGGCCGTGGACGATACGGCTCTGCTCAAGGGGATCAAGGCGGAGCTTGCCGCGCTTAAGGCGCTGCTTGAAAAAGAATAAACGTTTTCCTGGCTCCTGCCAGGATAGCCTTGACAGCGGCTCCGCTGCATGCTACATACACCTTGCCGACGGGGGAGGGGCTTGACGCCCCGACGCCTGCCGCGGCGGGCACGTCAAAACGCTTATCAAAGATTTCGGTCGGGACGTAGCGCAGTCTGGTAGCGCACTTGAATGGGGTTCAAGGGGTCGGAGGTTCAAATCCTCTCGTCCCGACCATCTGGCTATGAAAAAGAGCGGCTCGAAGGGCATCCTTCGAGCCGCTCTTTTTTTGTTTCGGCCGGCGCTACCAGGAGACGGCCTTGTTGCTGCCGCGTTTGCCGAGCAGGGTTTCGCCCTCCCAGATGGCGAGCCCGGTCTTGACCCGGGTGATGGTGAGCTGGAAGTAGTACTCCACCTGCTGTTCCTTTTTGTTGAGGCGGATGTCGCGTTGGATAATCTTGCCCGACAGGCTCAGGTCCGGGGCGAGCAGCTCGCCCTTGCCGGCCACGCTTTCCTGCTTGAACTCGTCGTTGGTGCGCAGCTCCCGGGCCTGGAAGTTCATCTGGTCCTCCGGGCCACCGGCGGCAACCGCGGTGGTGACGTTGACCCGGCCGCTGCGAAGCAGCTCCACCCGGATCTTTTTCACCAGTTCGTCGGTGTCGAAGTGCTGCATGGTGTCGTTGACGATCCGGGAGATGGCCAGCACGTAGCGCTTGTTCTGGGGGTTGTCCAGGGCGCCGGAGCGGATGATGTCGGCCACCGCCTCCCGGGCCGCGGTTTCGAAGTCCCGGTAATCAAGACCCATCACGGCGCCGGCGCGGTCGTTGTCCATGTCGATGTTGCGGGTCTTGGGGGTGCAGGCCGGAACGAGGAGGGCGGCGACCAGGGCCAGTACCGGCATCAGGGGGCGTTTTCCGCCGTGGTTCTTCATGATCCTAGTCCTCCTTTTTGCGGATGATGATCCGGAAGTCGGTGGCGCGGGGGTGGGGGGCTACGGCGCTGAGGTGAAACTCGGCGCCTTCGTAAACCGGGAACGGCGTCCATTTGCTGAGCAGGGTGTCCAGGGGGAAACCGTCGCTGTCCAGCCAGACGATGCGGTACTCGGACTTGAAGTACTTGGATGCATCGTTTTCGCCGCTGATGTGGATCTCAAGCAGGCCGTCGTGGTTGCGTTTGGTGACCACCTTCTTCACGTTCAAGTCCGATTCGACGTTGTTGCTGAGCCGGACGCGGCTGTCCAGGCAGCCGCCGAGGCCGATGGTGGTGGCGAGCAGTAGGCAACAGAGGGTTTTTTTCATGGCGCTGGCTCCTATGTTGACGGGGGTTGGAGGGGGATGACGGAGACCAGGGGCGTGTTGGCCCTGGACCGGATTGTAACATAAACGATGGCGTAACGGCAGGGGGGAAGGGTCACCGCCAGCGGGGCGAGGCCCGGGGCGGAGATGACGAGGTGACGGTTGGTGGGCAGCGGGAGCCGTGAGAGCTGAAACTCCTTGGGCAGCGCCGACCAGATCCGCAGGTCGGCGTCGGTGGTGGCCCGCTCGAGGACCGCGCCGGCCAGCAAGCCGAAGGTGCCGAGCTTTTCGCCGGCCTCGTACTGGAGGCTCGTTTTCATGATCGCCGAGATGATGTTGCGGGTGACGATGGCCGGGAAGAGATCCTTGAACTCGGTCTGCACCACCCGATCCATGCTGGCGAGCAGCTCGGTGTCCCACTCCTTGCCGTCGGCCGAAACCTCGAGATGGGAAAAGGCGGCCGTGCCCTGGCGGAGCTGGGGCACGGCGAGGCCCGCGTAGAGCACCTTGCGGCTCACCAGATAGAGGGGCAGGTCCACCCGCAGCTCCTCCTTGTGCGGGCCGCGGCCGTTCTCGAAGACGACCCACACTGCCGGCGGCATGGCTTCCCCGGTGTCCAGGGCATGCTCCAGGTTGCGAAAATCCTCCTGCACGAAGCGGTTGTCGGGGAGCATGGCCGCCGCCTCCTCCATGATCGAGGCGGCCTTGGGGGCGTCGCCGTTGAGGCTGAAGAAGAGCGCCGCCAGGTAGGTGGCGCAGGGGTTGATGAAGTCCGGGTAGACCCCGAAGGCGGTGAAGTTGGAGTAACGGCGGGCGATGAGGTCGTCGATGGTGCGGTTGTCCACGGTCCGCGCCACGTCCACCCGCCGGTCCGCTCGTTTCCCTGCCTCCCGCTGTTCCTGGGCGGCGATGGCCTGGCGCCGGTCGGCGATAAGGGCGGCGAAGTGCTCCTTGGCCCGACGCTGCCGGTCGAGCGCCCGGTTGAACTCCACCCGGGCGTCGTCGTAGGCGGCAAGCGCGAGGTAGTTGAGGGCCTTGTAGGTGTTGACCATGATTCCGTCGTATTCGGTGGCCATGTAGGGCAGGGCCGTGTCGTTGAGCAAGAGGCTTGCGGCCGTGCCCAGACCGCTGGCCACCCACGACCGGCCCGCCGACGTCTTGATCAGCTCCTCCGCCGTCGTGAAGCTGTTGTTGCTGGTCTGATACTCGCCGCTGCGTCGGGCGGCAAGGCCCTCCTGCAGGGACCAGAGCAGGGCGTTGTCGTCCTGCTTTGCCCGTCGGCTCTCGGCGATGGCAAGGGCCTGCTGGTAGTTGCCGCGTTCCAGTTGGGCCTCGAAGGAAGCCTGGCCGGGTCGCAGCATGCCACAGCCGCCCACGAGCAGGAACAGCAGGGTGGCGAGCGGCAGCCGGCGGGCGGATCGAAGAACGATTGCTTGGCAGTGAAGGAGTTTATGGTTCATGCTGAGCGGGCAAGTATTTTAGCGGCTGGCGTACTGGCCCGAATCCGTTTTATGTATGTATGATGGAGGGAGAAGGATCGCATCCCGGGCGGCCGTTGGCGCTGGCGGAGACATCCAATGGTACAAACAATTAGGCAGCGGATCATCACCTTTTTGCGCCGCGAGACCCTCTCGGCCAGGGAGCTGTCCGGCCTGGCCGGTATCCCGGAAAAAGAGGTGCTCGACCACCTGGCCCACATCGCCAGGAGCTTGGCGCGGGGCCCGTCGCGGCTGGTGGTGAACCCGGCCCGTTGCCGGCGTTGCGGTTTTGTCTTTCGCCACCGTTCCCGGTTCACCGCCCCGGGCCGCTGCCCCGAGTGCCGGCACACCGCGATCAGCGAACCCCGGTTTGAAGTGCGGGGGCCGGCGGCGTGAGGGTGGCTACCGCCGGTTTTGCTGACCGCGTAAAGCAAAAAAGGGTGGCTCGGGCCTGCGGGGAAATGGTTATTATGAATTGTCAAAGTACAATGAGATGTTATACTATCGGGCACGTTGCCAGGTGTTAATTTCCGTAAAATTCCTTCTGTCGGGTTTTGCCCGGCGAGGGGCTCGGGGGGGGATGCCCCCGACCCCGGAGAAAGCGCTGTGACCGGTATTCTCGCCCGCTTCCGCAACCTTACAACCGCCTGCCTGGTGGCGGTGCTGGTTGTCCTCGTCGGGGGGGCGTTTCCTGGCCGGGCCGCGGCCGTTGACATCTACTACTTCAGTCCGGACTCACCCCAGCGCAACCTGGGCGGCCTCAAGCGGGAAATGGAGAGGTTTTTCGGCCAGGCCGACTTTGCCGCGAACTTTCAGCCCTTTGCCCATTACATCGATTTTGATCAGACGGTGCGGGAGAAGCACCCGCCGTTTCTCTTCCTCCCTGCCTGGTATTATCGTCTCTACGGCGAGAAGCTGGGGCTGCGGCCCCTGCTGACTCCGCTCCGTGGCGGCTCTTCCTCCTATCGGAAGGTGCTGCTGGTTCGCAAGGGCGAGGGGATCGCCATGAACACCCTTGCCAACCTTTCCATGGCCATGACCACCATGGGACCCGACGACCGGCGGACCTTGAACTCCATCCTCTTCGCCGCCCACGGCGCCGACGCCAACAAGCTCAACATCGTCACCGTCCCCAAGGATGCCGACGCGCTTCTGGCTCTGGCCTTGGGGCACGTGGACCTGGCCCTGGTGGGCAAGCAGAGCATGGAACTCATCGGCTCGATCAATCCGAAGATCCTGCAGGCGGTGGAGCCGATGGCCGAATCGGCCCCCATCCCCGGCCCCATCTTCTGCTACGTGCCGAGTCGGGTGAATATGGAGGTTGTCGAACAGATGAAGCAGTTGCTGCAGCGACAGCAACATGGCCTAAATGTCCTGGAGATATTGCAGATCGATGGCTGGCTGGCGGTTCAAAATTAATAGAATCCAGAGGGTGCTGCTGGGAGTGGCGGCCGGGCTTCTCCTGCTGTTGAGCGGGGCGGGGAGCGCTGCGGCCGCCGGCGGGCCGGTGGTGGTCGTCCTCAGTGACGCCGAGGCGGCCTACTCCCTGCCGGTGGCGACTTTCCGGGCCGAGCTGGGACTGCCGGTACAGGTCTTTAACCTCGAGGGGGACATCGACCGGGCACCGGCGCTCATGGAGAAGATCATGGCCCTCCACCCCGCGCTCCTCTTCACCCTGGGGGCCAAGGCGTCCTATGTTGCCAAGGTCTGGACCAAGGACCGGCCCGAGCTGCCGGTGCTCTTTGCCATGGTCATCAACTGGCAGCATTACGGGCTGGTGGACGGCCAGCAGAACATCTTCGGCATCGACTCCGACGTGGAGCCAGGGGTGCAGTTCGCTCATATGATGATGCTCTCGCCCCGCATCAAGCGGGTGGGGGTGATCTACAATACGAGCCTTTCCGGCGAGGTGGTCACTGCGGCCAGGAAGGCTGCCAAGGTGCTGGGCATCGAACTGGAGGAACGGGCGATCCGTCATCCCCAGCAGTTGCAGCGGGCCTATCTGGAGATGGTCGATGACATCGACGGCCTGCTGATTCTCGCCGACCCGGTGGTCTATACCCTGGAGAACATCGCCTGGCTGCAGAAGCGCTGCATGCGCGACCATCTGATCTGTGTCGGTCAGTCCGAAAACGTCGCCAAGCTGGGGGTGCTGATGGCCATCGATCCCGACATCCCCAACATCGGCGCCCAGGCCGCGGCCATGGCACGCAGCGTGCTCTCCGGTCACCAGACCCCCGCCGCCGTGGGAGTGATGCCGCCCCTGGGCACCAAGCTCTATCTCAACCTCCGGACCGCCGACAAGATCGGTCTGCATCCCAGCCGCGCCGCGGTTGACATGGCCTCGCAGGTGTTCGACGGGCAATGACCCCTTCCCCCCGGGATACCGTTCGCATGCGGAAAAGACTTCTGCACCTTCCCTGGCGGCCCACCATCCGACTCTATTTCATCGTGATGAATATTGTCGTGCTCTGCCTGCTGTTTCCTTCGGTAAGTTACATCTTCATGCGCGATGAAACCCAGTTCCGTGATGCCCAGCTTGCCGACACCATCGGCCGGATGCGCGAGTCCCTGGAGAGTCGGGGCGCCATCCTCGCCCGCAGCATGGCTTTGAACGCCGAGCAGGCGGTGGCCGGCTACGATTTCACCTTCCTGAACGTCATGGTGCAGCAGATCGTCGATTCGGACTCCGAGGTGCTCTACTGCGTGATCATGGACAACGAGCGGCGGGCGGTGGTCCACTCGGTTCCTTCTCGGATCGGCGTGGTGCTCAGCAGCGATCTTGCCCACCAGGCGGCCAACGTCCTGGCCAGCGATTTCCCCGTCGACCGGCCCGCCTCTTCCCTGGAAACCCGGGCTCATTTCTTGACTGGAACGTGGGGCGAGCGTGGGGTGCCGGTTGTCGAGGCACTGGTGCCGCTTTACGTCGGGCAGAAGCGTTGGGGCGGGTTACGTCTGGGCTTTTCACTCGAAAAGCTCCACGATCAGATTCAGCGGACCGAGGCCAAGTGGGCGAGCCGCATGTGGCAGTTCCAGCTCTACTTCCTCTCCCTGATCGGCATTTTTTTCACCATCGGCATGCTGGTGGCGGCGTTTTTCACCCACTACTTCCTCCGCACCATCGACGTGCTGCGCGACGGGGTACAGCGGGTCGGCCAGGGGGATCTCTCCCACGTCATCAGCCAGCAGGGGCTGGTCTGTGCGGAGATCGTCGATTTTTCCGACTCCTTCAACGTCATGACCGAGAAGCTGCGTCTTTCCCATCAGCAGCTCGACGAGTACAGCAAGGGTCTTGAGCAGAAGGTGGAGGAGCGGACCCGGGCACTGAAGGAGGCGCAGGCCAATCTGCTCCGGCAGGCCCACCAGGCCGGCATGGCCGAGATGGCGGTGGGGATCCTCCACAACATCGGCAACGCCATCACCCCGGCCAAGGTTGGGGCCACCCTGCTCTTGAAGCAGCTCGATGAGAGTCCGGTGCGGCTCCATGCCGGTGAGGCGCTGGGGCAGCTCGCGACGGTGGTGAGCGGCGCGGTGCGTGACCCGGCCGAGCGTGAGCGGCTGCTCGCCATCATGCAGCTCCTGCCCGCCGGCATCGAGGACGAGTACAGCTCCATCGTTGAAGAACTCCGTCAGATCCGCGACAAGCACGAACACATCGAGAGCATCATCAAGCTGCAGATGCGCTACGCCCGCCTGCTGGGGGCCTCGGACGAGGTTGACATCAACCGGGTGGCGGAGGACGCCCTGCGAATGCTGGAGGATTCGTTGCGCAAACGCGTGGTGCGGGTGGAGAAAAATCTGACCGCGGTGCCGGCGGTCCGTATCGAGGAGACGCAACTGCTGCAGGTCTTCATCAACCTGATCAAGAACGGCTTCCAGGCCATGGACGACACCCCGGTTCCCGGGCGAAGGCTGGTGCTCACCACCGGCCGCGAGGACGCGGCGGCGGGCCGGGTCTTTTTTTCGGTGCGGGACAACGGCTGTGGTTTCTCCGCCGAGGAGGAGGACAAACTGTTCACTTTCGGCTATACATCCAAACAGGAGGGGTCCGGCTTCGGGCTTCATTCCTGCGCCAACTACCTCATCGCCAACGGCGGCAGTATCGTCGCTAGAAGTGACGGCAAGGGCCAGGGCGCCGAGTTCACCGTCTGGCTGCCGGTGCGCCCCACCGCCGCCGCGGCAGCGGCCGACCGGGAGAAGGGTGAGGGGGCGGCGGCGGTTCCGGGCGAGGGGGAATCGTGACCTCGCCGAGACCAACTCGAACAGGAGGAGTATGAAAGCAGATAACCGCCGGATACTGGTCATCGACGACGACCGGGAGATCTGGCTCTCCTATCAGAAGGTATTGCTCCCTGCCGGCGATAATTCGCCTGGGAAGCAGATGGCCCGCCTGCTGGGCCGTGGCAAGGAGCGGACCGCTGGCACGCCAACCTTCGAACTCCTCTTTGCCCCCCAGGGCAAGGAAGGGTTTGCCATGGTGGAGGATGCCCTGCGCCTGGACGAGCCCTTTGCCCTGATCTTTGTCGACATCCGCATGCCGCCCGGCTGGGACGGCATGGAGACGGCGGCCAAGATCCGCGCCATCGACCCCAACGTGGAGATCGTGATCGTCACCGCCTACTCCGACCGTTCCCAGGAGGAAATCGTCCAGGTGGTGGGCGCTCCTGACAAGCTGCTCTTCTTCCGCAAGCCCTTTGACGCCGACGAACTCCAGCAGATCGCCATTTCGCTCACCGCCAAGTGGAATCTCTCCCGCCTCGAGGAGGAACAGCGTCGGGATCTGCAGACCGTTCTCCAGACCACCCCGGCGGCGATCTTCACCGTTGACGGGGTGGGCACCGTCCTCTCCTGGAACCCGGCGGCCGAGCAGATCACCGGTTACACGGCAGGCGAGATCATCGGCGGCCATTGCCCCTTCGACGGCCACCTCATGCCCAGGGCCTGCCACACCTGTCTGCTCAACGATGCCCTGGACGGGGACGCCGCCAAGACCAGAGAGGTTGGCTTTGTCGACAAATCGGGCTGCAAGCGGACGATTCTCATCCGTCTTTCAAAGGTCTTCGACCGCAAGGGCCAGTTCGTCAAGGCGGTGGAGAGCTTCTGGGACATCACCGTCCTCAAGGAAACCGAGATCGCCCTGCACGACTCCGAAGACCGCTTCCGGGCCCTGGTGGAAACCATCAGCGATCTGGTCTGGGAGGTGGACCGCGAGGGCCGTTTCACCTACTGTTCGCCGGTGTGCGGGACGATCTACGGCTACCGGCCCGAAGAACTGGTCGGCCAAAAGATCTTCGAGGCCCTCTCCATGGCCGAGGAGGTGGAGCACCTGGAACAGCTCTTTCAGGGGTGCGCGCGGCGGCGACAGGGTTTCCAGACCGTGGTCCGTCGCTGCCGGCGCAAGGACGGCCAGCTGGTCTATGTGGAAACCAGCGCCGTACCGGTCATCGACGGCATGGGCCGCCTTCTGGGGTTGCGCGGCATCGACCGCGACATCACCGCCCGCAAGAAAAACGAGGAGGAACGGGCGCGGCTTGAGGAGCAGTACCGCCAGAGCCAGAAGATGGAGTCCTTGGGCACCCTGGCAGGCGGCATCGCCCACGACCTCAACAACGTCCTCACCCCGATCATCGGCAACGCCGAACTCGCCCTGCTCCTCCTCCGGGTGGACAACCACCCGGCGGTCCAGAAGGTGGAGGACATCCTCAAGTGTTCCGACCGGGCCGCCGAACTGATCCGCAAGATCCTCGCCTTCAGCCGCAAGCAGGTGTTGCGGCCCACGGTGCTCGACCTGAACGTCCTGGTGGCGGACCTCACCAAGCTGCTGCGTCGGCTGATCCGGGAGGACATCCGCATGGAGGTGGACCTTGCCGAGGATCTGCTGTCGGTGAGCGGTGACCAGGGACAGATGGAACAGATTCTGATGAATCTGGTGGTCAACGCCGGCGACGCGGTGACCGGCGACGGCCGTATCGTGGTTCGAACCCGCAACGAAACCGTGGTCCCCGGCACCATCGCCGACGTGGACGGCAAGGCCCTCAGCGGCACCTTCGTGGTCCTGTCGGTGAGCGACAACGGTTCTGGGATGGACCAGGAAACCCTGGCCCGGATCTTCGAACCCTTCTTTACCACCAAGGATGTGGGCAAGGGGACGGGAATGGGGCTTTCCACGGTTTACGGCATTGTCCAGCAGCACGGCGGCCACCTGCGCATCGAGACGGCGCTGGGCAAGGGGACGACCTTTTTCGTCTACCTTGCCGGCAGCCGCCGTGCGGTGACGCTGCCTGAGAGGGAGGCGCCGTCCGCCTCCCTCTCAGGCTCGGAAACCGTCCTGCTGGCCGAGGATGACGTCGGGGTGCGTTCGGTGACCGCCCTTACCCTGCGGGAATTCGGCTACCGGGTGCTGGAGGCGGCCGACGGCCAACAGGCGCTCACGGTGTTCGTCGAGGCTGGGGGCGCGGTGGACCTGCTGATCACCGACGTGATCATGCCCGGCATCCACGGTGACGAGGTGGCGCGCCAGCTCCGCCACGACCACCCGGAGCTGCCGGTTCTCTACATCAGCGGCCACACATTCGACATGTCGGCCAAGGAGTTGGCGCGGGACTCCAACTCGGTGTTCATGCAAAAACCCTTTCGCCAGGGTGCCCTGGTGCGGGCGGTGCGGGAGCTGCTGGACCGGGAGGCGGAGAGCCGCTGACCGGCGGGGGAGGGAAAACTTTGGGGGAAGGGAGATGGCGATGAAGCGTAATCGTAAACGGAAGGCGTTGGCTGTATCGCTGCTGGTGGCCCTGGCGGCCTGGGGGACGACCTCGGGCCGGAAAGCGGTTGCCGCCACCAGCGACGCGGAAAAGCTCGACGAGGTGCGGCAGATGTTTTCCTCCGAGTACCAGGAGGAGGACTACTACCGCACCGACCGGCTGCTGCTCTCCGCCACCGGCACCCTCAAGCCGCTCTATCGGGCACCGGCGGTGGCCGACGTCATCACCGCCGAGGACATGGCAAAGGCCGGAGTCAAGACGTTGTACGAGGCGCTTGAGCTGGTCAACGGCGTTCATGTCGGCGTGTCCACCAAGAATGGCATGTCCCCCATCATCTCCATGCGGGGCATCCAGACCAGTCTCAATCCCCAGGTGCTGCTGATGATGGACGGTGTCCCCATTTCCCTCCTGATGACGGGAACAAGGGCATTTTTGTACCTGCCGTTGGCGGGGATCTCCAGGATTGAGGTGGTGCGGGGGCCGGGGTCGGCGGTTTACGGGGCCGACGCCTTTGCCGGCACGGTCGACATCATCACCAAGGACGGCAAGGATCTGGACGGATCGGTGGCCGGGGCGGGCGCCGGCTCCTTCGGCACCTACCGGGCCTGGGCGCAGACCGGCTCCACCCGCGGTTCCTTCGAGTATTTCCTGAACGCCGAGTATGCGAAAACCGATGGCGACAGGGACCGGGTCATCAACAGCGATCTGCAGACGGTTTTTGACGGTGGCGGCTCCGGGGCCTCCCTGGCACCGGGTGCCCTGGACACCAGCAATGGACTGCTCAACGTCAACTTCAGCGCCAGCAAGGGCGACTGGAGCTTCAAGGCATGGGGGCTGACCGAAAATTCCGGCGTCGCCGATGGCGTCACCAACACCCTGTCTTCAAACGGCAATATCAATGTCGACCAGTACCTGTTCGACCTCATCTATCGGAACACCACGCTGGTGCGCGACGTGGACTTCAGTGTGCGGCTCCACCACATGTACTATCAGCAGGATGCCTTGGTGCAGCTCTTTCCGGAAGGCACTGTCCTGCCCATCGGTGCCGACGGCAACATCAACTTCAACACGCCGGCCGGGGTGGTTTCCTTTCCCGACGGCGCCTACGGCGAACCGGTCCAGACCGACCACCAGACCGGCATTGATCTGACCATGCTCTACGAGGGGCTGGCGCGTCACCGTTTCCGCGTGGGAACCGGTTACCAGGACATCCGGGAGGATACCGAGGAGTACAAGAACTTCGGGCCCGGCACCCTCCTCGCCGGCGGCGACCCGCCGGCGGTGCAGGACGGCACCCTTACCGAGGTGACCGGCGGGGACATCTACATGGGCGAGCAGCATCGACGCCTCTGGTACGGCTCAATACAGGACGAGTGGGCTTTTGCCCAAAAATGGGAGCTGACCGCCGGGGCCCGCTACGACCACTACACCGACTTCGGCGACACCGTCAACCCCAGGTTCGCCCTGGTCTGGGAGACCCGGCCGGACCTTACCTCAAAACTCCTTTACGGCAAGGCATTCCGGGCGCCGGCCGCCAACGAACTGTACAACCGCAACAATCCGTCCAACCTGGGCAACCCCGACCTCAAGCCGGAAACGATCCAGACCGGCGAATTTGTTCTCGATTATCAGCCGCTCAAACAACTGCGGACGGTGTTCAATACCTTCTATTACGAGATCGAGGATCTGATCGAACTGGTCCCGGACCCGGGCGCCAATTCCCTGACCAGTCAAAACGCCAAGAACCAGAAGGGCTACGGCTTCGAGATGGAGGCGGACTGGGAAGCCACCCATACCCTGCGCGTCAAGGCGGCCTATGCCTTTCAGCGCTCCAAGGACATGGATACCCATGAACTGGTGGCCGATGCGCCGCAACAGAAATTTCTGCTCAATCCCCACTGGCAGTTCCTGCCCAAGTGGTCCCTCGATACCCAGCTCTACATCGTTGCCGACCGGCCCCGCGCCGCCGGCGACACGCGGCCGGAGATCAAGGACTACCAGCTCGTCAACATGGTCGTCCGCAAAAAGGACATCATCAATGACTGGGATCTGTCCGTGGTGGTCA
The DNA here is from genome assembly GCA_002414225.1 of Desulfobulbaceae bacterium UBA5121. Lineage (GTDB taxonomy): Bacteria > Desulfobacterota > Desulfobulbia > Desulfobulbales > UBA5123 > UBA5123. The sequence goes on from DHYV01000016.1 coordinate 32,818, forward strand.
AGAACGTTTTCAACGAGGACGTTCGTGAGCCGAGCAGCTACAATCCCGCCGTCCCCCTTAAATCGAATATCCCGGACGATTATCCCATGGAAGGCAGGAGCATCTACACCGAAATACAGGTTCGGTTTTAAATGAAAGACGTCAGGAAACGCGACCTTGCCTTTGCCGCGAGGACCAAGACCAGAATCTGGCGAGAGATCCCGGCCGAGGACAATCCCTATCTGGCCGAGAGATGTCTCTGTCACGGCTACGACATCGTCGATCTGGCCCGGAAGCGGGATTTCGGCGAGGTACTGTTCCTGCTCCTGGTCGGCGAACTGCCGTCCCCGGAGCAACGGCGGCTGCTCACCACCCTGATGGTCTGCCTGATCAACCCCGGTCCCCGCCACCCGGCGGGCCGGGCCGCCATGCTGGCCGGGGTGGGCAAGACCGATCCGGCCCATATCCTGCCCATCGGCCTGAGCGTTTTGGGCGGCGGGCACGGCGGCGGCCAGGAAGTCTCGTCGGCCATGGAGTTCTTGCGGAAACACGCCGTCACGGAGCCCGGTCAGGTTCTGGATGAGCTGATGCCCCGGGTCGCAGAGGCCGGCGGCGACCGGCGCATCGCCCCTGGTTTCGGCACTCTGTTCGGCGGCATCGACCCCATGGCCCGCCGGATCGCGGGCATGCTCGCCGACCTGCCCTCCTGCGGCAAGGCGCTCGGTTGGGCCCGCGAGTTCGCCGACCTGCTGGCACCCCAGGGCATGGGGGTGCTTGTCTCGGGGGTAGCCGCCGCCGCCTTCAACGATCTGGGCTTTCCCTATCGGGCCGGCGCCGGGCTGTTTCAGCTCATCGCGGCTCCCGGGCTCCTGGCCCATGGTCTTGAGCTTGCCAACAAACCCTTGACCTCCATGCCCTTTCTGGACGAAGAGCATTTTATCATCAGCGATGAAGCCAAGAAACAATCACTCTGACATCTCGTCCTGGGAGCGGAACCGGGGAGTCATCCGTACCGGCAAGGGCGGCTGGATCGTCGGGGAAGCCGTGTACAATCACGGCTACTCGATGATGGACGATCTGGTGGGGCGGGCCTCCTTTTTTCAGGTACTGCTGTTGGGGATCACCGGCCGCTTGCCGGAACGTCGGCTGGCCGACTGGATCGAGGCGGTCTTCATCTGCATGAGCTATCCGGACGCCAGGATCTGGTGTAACCAGATCGGCAGTCTTGCCGGCAACACGGGGGCCTCGGCCGTTGCCGGGGTCTGCGCCGGAGTGCTGGCCACCGATTCCTATCTCTACGGCGTGGGGCCGTTGCTGGCGGGCACCCGTTTCATCGTCGATGCCCTTGCCGATAGAAAGAGGGGGATGACCGCCGAGGATATCGTCCTGGCGCAGCAACGCCGTCCCGGCTCCAAGCCGATGATCACGGGATATCTCCGCCCCGTGGCCAGCGGCGACGAACGGCTCGTGCCACTGGAGCAGGTTGCCAGGGCCCTTGGGTTCACGCATGGCGAACACCTGACCCTGGCGTTTGAAATCTCCGAGGTCATGGAACGGCAGTTCAACGAAGGGATGAATCTCAACGGTTATGTAAACGCCTTTCTCTCCGACCAGGGGTATACCGTTGACGAGATATATCGCATCTTCTCCACCGTTGCCTTTGCCGGCATCCAGGCCTGCCACGCCGAGGCCGCCGACAACCCTCCCGGTACCTTCTTTCCTCTGCAATGTGGGGATATCGAATATGCCGGCCACGGCGAAAGGCCCGTTCCCGACTGAACAACCTGCTTCTGGCGCGCTTCGGTTGTTGCGGCGAGGGAATCCGCCGCGTCCGGGAGTTGTCCCGGACGGCCTTTTGTCCGGAGTCGCGGTTACCGTCGATCTTCTGATCCGCTGCGGCTGAAATCCGTTCCTCCTTTTTTTCCCCTCCTGTGCGTTGAACGACGCCGGGGGGGAAGACTCCCCCGTTCCCAATCCCGCCCCTGTTGTTTCGGCCCTTCTTTGATACGCATTGTGTTTTTCTGCAGGTATGTGTCAGGCGGCAGGAGTTACGCTATTTCAGTATGTTAGGGTGGTATTGTAAGTTGCTAGGCTCCGTTCCTTCCTGTATGGTGGTCAAGAAATTCGGCCGGCCTTGTGCCGGCAGAGGCCAGCGTACTAATGGAGAGGGGGGGAGGCGTGAAGACATCGGAACTTGTCGTTGAGTTGCTTGAGGAAGCCGGCGTGGAGTATCTCTTCGGGGTGCCGGGGGGGGCCATCGAGGAGTTGAACATCGCACTGTATAAACGGGGAAAGATCCGGCCCATCGTGGCCAAGCACGAGGGAGGGGCGGCCTTCATGGCCGACGGTTACGCCCGGGTCGCCAACCGGCTCGGGGTTTGCTGCGCCACCGCCGGCCCCGGGGCCACCAATCTGGTCACCGGACTTGCCTGCGCCTACGCGGATTCCATCCCGGTCTGCGCCCTCACCGGCCAGGTGGCCACCTCGCTGTTCGGCAAGGGGGCTATTCAGGAGTCGGGCGCCGAAGGGGTGAATCTGGTCAGCATTTTTCGCCATTTCACCAAGTACAGCGGCATGCTGCTCAACTCCGGCCGCACCCAGTACATGGTGGAGAAGGCGATTCGAGTGGCGGTTTCCGGGCGCATGGGGACCGTGCATCTGAGCCTGCCGGTTGACGTGATGAAGAAGGAGACCGAGAGGATCGATTCCGTCGCCACCATCCTGTCGTCGCGGACCTTCGACCGGCAGGGGGTGCGGGAGGCGGCGCAACTGCTGCTCTCGGCCAGGCGGCCGGCCATCATCGCCGGCTGGGGCACCGTGCTTTCCAGGGGGGCCGAGGCGTTGATGGTGCTGGCCAAGTTTCTCGGTATCCCGGTTGCCACTTCGCCCAAGGGCAAGGGCGTCTTCCCGGAGTCGGAGCCCCTTTCCCTGGGCTGTCTCGGCTTCGCCGGCTCACCGGTGGCCAAGGAGTACCTGGTGGAAGAGGACGTGGACGTGCTGCTGGCGGTGGGCACCAGCTTCAACGAGTGGCTGACCAGCGGCTGGGACAACCGGCTGTGGCCGACGTCGCATCTGATCCAGGTCGATATCGACGACGAGGAGATCGGTAAGAACCATCCCGCCTCGCTCGCTCTGGTGGGCGACGCGGAAACCATTGTCGAGGAGATCGTCTACGCCCTGCTGCGCGAACTGGGGAGCACCGCCACTGTCTGGCGGGAGGTTGCCGACGCCGTCCTGGGCGGCAGAAAAGCGGAGGGGGGGCTCGACTGTCTGGGCCAGCTCTGCCAGAAGGTGCGGGGCAGGGGCGAGCGGCAGCTGGCCGAGATCATCGCCCTCAAGGAAAAGCACCGGGAACCGCCCGTCCCGCAAGGGGAACTCTACCATCCCCGCCAACTGGCCATGGACATCCAGGCGGCCTGTCCGGCGGGAACCGTCTACTTTGCCGACATGGGCGCCACCATGGCCTGGGCGATTAGGTACATGACCATCGACGAGCCCTATTCGTTCCATGTCCCGCTGGGCTTCAGTTCCATGGGCCATGCAATGGCCGCCGCGGTGGGCGCCAAGCTCGCCGTGCCCGACCGGCCGGTGGTCGCCATGGTGGGGGACGGCTGTTTTCTCATGCACGGCATGGAGGTCGCCACCGCCGTGGAGTACGACATCCCGGTGGTCTGGGTGGTGTTCAACAACGGTCAGCTCGGCATGGTCCACCACGGCCGCAGGCTCTTCAATCCCCCGGTTCCGGAGGGGCTCAGCTCCGATTTCCGCGAGCGGTATGACTTCGTCAGCATCGCCCAGGGCCTCGGCGCCCGGGCGCTTAAGCTCGACCGGCCCGGCCAGCTGACGCGGGAGCTGATGGCCGAACTCCTCGCCGCCGGCCGCCCGACGGTGCTCGACGTCTGGATCGACGAAACCGCCGTGCCGCCCATCCACAGCCGGATCGAGGCGGTAGCCAACCAGTACCGCTAGTGCCCCGTGCGGTTTCCCGGGTCACCGTCAGCGCAGGATACTCTCCTTTTTTATCAGCTTGCAGAGGTAGAAGGCGTCCATCAGGGCGTCGGGAAGGATGCGCACACTCCCGGCGAGTTCCGGGGCGAGTTCCTTGCCGTCCCAGTTGGTGAGGCCGGGCAGGATGTTGGGGAATGGCAGCGCAAGGGGGGCCACCGCCACTGTGCCGGCAAAGAGGCGCAACTGGTTGTCCACCACCACCTCGTTTTCCTCCGGGGAGAGCGCGCAGGTGCAGTAGAGCATGGTGCCGCCGGGTTTCAGGCTGATCAGCGCCGCCTGGAGGAGGCCGTTCTGCTTGCGGGCCGTCTCCTTGATCTTGCGCGGGCTCCAGTGCGCCCAGCTCTCCGGCGCGAGGCGGCTGAAGCGGGCCTCGGAGGAGCAGGGGGCGTCGAGCAGCACCCGGTCGAACATCTCCGGGCACTTGTGGCCCACCGAGCGGCCGTCGGTCTGGTAGCAGCGGGCTATTGTCACCCCGAGGCGTTTAAGGTTGGCCCGCAGCTTAAAAAATCGGTCCTTGACCGGTTCCACGGCGCTGAGCCGTCCCTGGTTGGCCATCAGGGTGGCGAGTTGGAGCGTCTTGCCGCCCGGGGCGGCGGCAAGATCGAGGACCGTCTCGCCGGGCCGGGGGGACAGGGCGAGCGGAGCGGCCATGCTGGCGAGCCCCTGGATGTAGAGCCGGCCCTGGTCGGCCGCCGCCGAGCGGGAGAGAAGCGATCGCGCGGTCGTCTCGACCAGGAATGCCTCCGGGTACCACGTGATCGGGGTCGGCGTCAGGCCCAGCCCGGCCAGTTCGGCGATGGTGGCCTCGGCCGGGCCCCGCAAGGGGTTGACCCGGAAGCTCACCGGTTTGTGGCTGGCAAAGCTTGCCAGCACCGCGGGCAGCAGGTCGGCGGGAATCAGTTGCCCCAGGCGGCGGACAAAGGGTTCCGGCAGGGGCGGCAGGTCGGATGGGGACATGGTTCTACTGGGCAAGGGGGTTAGGGGTGCGGGTCGGTCCATAGTAGCAGACCGGCGCCGCGGCGGCCCGTTCTTTTTTCCCTGCCGCCAGCGGGCGGTGGTTGGCCTTGGCGCCGGAATGGGGTATATGGGAGCGGGTGGCTGTTGACTCTTGGTTTTTAGCCGTTAGCCAACCGCTCGCCCTTCGCGCCAACCGCCAACCGTAAATCCCGGAAGATCCCATGACCAGTCTCCCGTCCCGATTCCAGCTCGGCCCGCTCACCATCTCGCCGCCCCTCCTGCTGGCGCCCATGGCCGGCCTCACCCACACCGCGCTCCGCACCCTGCTGATGGAACTGGGCGGGGTGGGACTGCTCGCCACCGAGATGCTCTCGGCTCGGACCCTTCCCCAGGAAAACGCCGAACTCTCCCCCTTCCTGAAGCGCGGCGAGGTCGAGCGGCCGCTCTCCTACCAGCTGCTGGTGGGGGATGTGGACGAGGTGGCGCCGGCCGTGGCGGTGCTCGAACGGCTGGGTGCGGAGGTGGTGGACCTGAATCTGGGATGCCCGGCGCCCAACGTCCGGCGCCGGGGCGGCGGCAGCCGGCTCTCCGAACAGCCCGATCTGGTGCGGCGGGTGGTGGCCGCGGCGCGCCGCGCCGCCACGGTGCCGCTCACCGCCAAGATTCGGTTGGGGGAAACCCTTGACGCCGGCCGGCTTCGCGACTTCTGCCAGATGCTGGCCGACGAGGGGGTGGAGATGCTCTCGGTGCATGCCCGGCTGCGGGGCGAGCCCTTTGGCCGCAAGCCCCGCTGGGATTGGGTGGGCCGGGTCAAGGAGTGGGTGAGCGTGCCGGTGGTCGCCAACGGCGGCATCTTCACGGTGGCCGACGCCCGCCGGTGTCTCGCCGAATCCGGCGCCGACGGCCTGATGATCGGTCGGGCCGCCCCCACCACGCCGTGGCTCTTCGCCGAGATCGCCCGGGAGGTTTACGGCGTGGAGCTGCCGGTCCCCCAGGTGAACCGGCCCGCCGTCTATCGCCGCTTCGTGGCCCTGCTCGAAGAGCGGCTCGCCCCGGAGCGCCGGTTGGGGCGGCTCAAGGAGTTCACCCACTACTACGCCAAGAACTACGCCTTCGGCCACCACCTGGCCGCGGCGGTGCAGTCGAGTGGCGATTTCTCTGAGGCGGTGGCACGGGCCGCGGCCTTCTTTGCCGAACACGATCCGGAACCTGCCGCCTGCGGCTGATGCCGCCGCGCCGGGTTCACTTCCTTTCCTGCCTCTGTCCTCCGCCGTGGCCGTCGGGCGCCGAATGGCCGTCGCCGTTCTCGTCAAAGGCCGCCACCCGGTTTCTGCCCGCCGTCTTGGCCGCCTCGAGAGCTTCCTTGGCCTGATGGAGGAGTTCGTCGGGCGAGGCGGCGGTACCGGTGACGGCCAGACCGATGCTCGTGGTCACCGAAAAGGGGATGCTGTTGCCGCCGGCAAAGGACTCGACGGCCACCAGGCGGAGGAGCTTTTCTGCCACCAGGCGGGCGTCGCCCTCGCTGGCGTTGGGCAGCAGGAGGGTGAACTTGTCGCCGCCGTAGCGGCAGGTTTCGTCGTTGCAGCGCTTGTTGGTCAGCAGGAGCTGGCCCATCCGGGAAAGCACCAGATCCCCGGCGGCGTGGCCGTGGTTTTCGTTGATCTGCCGCAGGCCGTCGATACCCATGAGCAGCACCGCCAGCGTGCTGCCGTAGCGCCGGGTCCGCTCGAATTCCACCTCCAGAACCCGCAGGAACTGTTGGCGGCTGCAGATGCCGGTGAGCTGATCGATGTTGAGCATCTCCACCATCCGCGCCTTGGTCCGCTGCACCTCCTGGTGGAGACGGAGTTTTTCCATGGTGGCGGCGAGTACCCGCTTGAGGGCCTGGGGGGTCAGGGACTCCTTGTCCAGGTAGTCGTAGACCCCGGCCCGGAGCAGCTGGGCGGCGGCTACCGCGTCGTCCCGGCCGGTGAGCACCACCACCGGAACCTCCTGCGCCAGGGTGCCAAGTCCGGCGAGAAACTCCTGGCCGGTGCCGTCGGGGAGGAGCGAGTCGAGGAAGATCATGTCAAAGGAGCCCTGGCGGAACGCTTCTGCTCCCTCGGTGAGGCTCGCCGTCATGGTGAGGGCGACATTGACCTCGGCGAGCATCTCGCCGATCCGGCCGGCCAGGGCGGCGTCGGCCTCGATGAGGAGGATGCGCAGGGTCTGGTCCAGGCGGATGATGTCGTGTTCCCGGTCGTGCGGGGTCACCTCGTAGCGGTTGAGGGTGCGGATTTTCTTGACGATCTCGCTGATCCGCTGGCCCGCCTTGTGGATGTCGGCGATGTGGCGGGTCGTCTTCTCCGGATCGTTCTTGTCCATGGTGAGCATGTTGATGCCGAAGAGGAGCGCGGTGAGGGGCTGGCTCAGCTCGTGGGCCGTGGCGCCGGCCATCTGGAGGAGGACGTTCAGTCTTTCCTCCTCGATGAGGCTCTTCTGCTGGGCGAGGATCCGTTCGTTGGCGCGGCGCAGTTCGGCGTTGGCCTGGTCGAGCGCGGTGCGCTGGCTGTGGAGTTCGAGGAAGACCCGCACCTTGCTGAGCAGGATGTTGGGGGCCAGGGGTTTGAAGAGGTAGTCCACCGCCCCGGCCTCGTAACCCTTGAAGATGTGCTGTTCGTCCTTGCCGATGGCGGTGACGAAGATGATCGGGATGTGCTTGGTGGAAGCGTTCTGGCGGAGGAGTTCGGCGGTTTCAAAACCGTCCATCTCCGGCATCATCACGTCGAGGAGGATGACCGCGAAATGGTGGTCGATGGTGAGCGCCAGAGCCTCGTTGCCCGAGGTGGCGGCGATGAGTTCCGCGGCCAGGGGAGCGAGGATACGCTGGAGGGCCACCAGATTTTCCCGGCGGTCGTCAACCATGAGGATCTTGGGGCGATAGTGGTCTTGGGGCATGGGTCAGGGCCGTCGGTCTGAGGTTGGGGGGGAAGAACAGGCTCCGGCCGCGGCCAGAAACCGTCCGATTTCGGTAAGCCCGAGCACCTGATCCACGGCGGTGGCCGCGATGGCGGCCCGGGGCATGGCTTCGGCCGCGGCGCTGGCCGGGTTCTGGACCATGGCGGTGCCGCCTAGTTCCTTGATCCTTTTAAGTCCCGCGCTGCCGTCCTGGTTGGCGCCGGTGAGGATCACGCCGACCAGGCCATCGGCAAAGGCCGTCGCCGCACTCTCGAAGAGCACGTCGATGGCCGGGCGGGCAAAGTGTACCGGTTCGTCCACCGACAGCGACAGGCTGTTGCCGTCCCGTTCCACCAGCAGGTGGTAGCCGGCCGGCGCCAGGTAGACGGTGCCGGGGGCGAGGGGCAATTTGTCCGAAGCCTCCCGCACCGGCAGGGAGCAGCGTTCGCCGAGAAGGGTGGGCAGGTAGCCGGTGCCGCCCTCCTCCGGGACGTGCAGGACTACGATCACCGGCAGGCCGAAACCGGCCGGCAGCTGGCCGAGAACCGTGGCCAGGGCCGCCACGCCGCCGCTGGAGGCGCCGATCACCACGGCCCGGAATCCGTCGCTCATGGCCTGCGCTCCTTGCGGTGGCTGTAAATCCGGCGGAAGATGTTTTCCTTCTTGGCCACGGCCTCGTACTGGTCGGCCACCGTCGAGAACTGGAGCGACTCCTTGGCGCCCAGGCAGAGGAAGCCGCCGGGGCAGAGGCTGGCGGTGAAGAGTTCCAGCACCCGGTTCTGCAGCTCCTGGTCAAAGTAGATGAGCACGTTGCGGCAGAGGATGAGGTTCATCTCGCCGAAGACCGCGTCGGTGACCAGGTTGTGGTGGGAAAAGACCACGTTCTGGCGCAGACCGTCATGCATCTTGGCCCGGTCGTACTTGGCGTGGTAGTAGCTCGCAAAGGAGTCCCCGGCTCCGGAGTTGTTGTAGTTGGCGGTGTACTTCTTGATCTTGGCCGCCGGGTAGATCCCCTCCCTGGCCACCGCCAGGGTGCGGCGGTTGTAGTCGGTGGCGTAGATGCGGCTGCGGTCGTAAAAGCCTTCCTCCTTGAGGAGGATGGCAAGCGAGTAGACCTCTTCGCCGGTGGCGCAGCCGGCGCACCAGATCTTGACAAAGGGCCAGGTCTTGAGCCATGGCACCACCGTCTCCCGGAGCCGCAGGAAGAAGGGCGGGTCGCGGAACATGTCGGTCACCGAGATGGACATCTGGGCGAGAAACCGTTCAAAGGCAGCGTCGTCGTAAAGGAGGAGGGAGATCAGGTCGGTGATGTGGGCGAGATTGCCACGCCGCACCGCCTGATCGACCCGTCGGTTGAGCGACGCCCGGGCGTAGTGGCGGAAATCATAGCCGCGCCGGCGGAAGATCGCCTCCAGGAGAAGGTCGGTTTCGAGCGCTTCAAGCTCGGTCTGCTTCCACTCGGCCATTGCTTCCCTCGTCTATTTGAACAGCCAGACCCTGAGCAGCGACAGGAGCCGCTCCTGATCCACGGGTTTGGCGAGATAGTCGTCAGCCCCGGCCGCGAGGCAGAGCTGCCGGTCATCGGCCATGGCCTTGGCGGTGAGGGCGATCACCGGCAGGTCGCGGAACCGCGGCCTGGCCTTGATGCGGCGGGTGGTCTCGTAGCCGTCCATCACCGGCATCATGATATCCATGAGCACCAGATCGACCGCTGTCTCCTCCAGTTTTTCCAGGGCCTGTTTGCCGTTGGCCGCCATCTCCACCCGCATGCCGAACCGCTGCAACAGGCCGGAGAGGGCAAAGGTGTTCCGCATATCGTCGTCCACCAGCAGGATCGTCCTGTCGCGGAGTACCTCCTCGTTGTCGTGGATCATGCGGATGACTTCCTGCTGTTCGGGGGGGAGGCTCGCGGTCATGCTGTGGAGGAAGAGCGACACCTCGTCCAGGAGCCGTTCGCCGGATTCCTCCCCCTTGACCACCACGGTGCTGGCGTAGCGGCTTAAGGATTCGCTTTCCTCCTCGGTGAGTTCCCGGCCGGTGTAGACGATCACCGGCACCGGCACGGTGCCGCCCGGGCCGGCCATAAGGGCCAGGAGATCGAAGCTGCTCATGTCCGGCAGTCCCATGTCGAGGATGAGACAGTCAAAGTGCTCGGCGGCGAATTTTTTCAGGGCCGCTTCGCCGGTGGTGGCGGTGCTGATCGTCGCCGCCTGTCGGGCGAGGAGCCTTTCGAGGCTGGCGAGGCTCGCCGGGTCGCCGTCCACCAGCAGCAGCCGTCGTACATCGCCGTCGAGCAGCTTTTCGAACTGGGCGAAGACCCGGTCGAGCCCTTCACGGGTGGCCGGCTTGGCGAGGTGGCCCACCGCGCCTTTCCGGAGCGGTGGAACCGAGTTGTCCCGGGCCGAGACGATGTGGACCGGGATGTGGCGGGTGGCGGGATCGTTCTTGAGGTCTTCGAGCACGGCCATTCCGTCCAGGTCGGGGAGGCCCAGATCGAGGATGATCGCCCGGGGCCGGTAGTCGCGGGCGGTGAGCAGGCCGCTGCGGCCGTCGCCGGCGGCCAGGGCGCGGTAGCCCTTGCCGCGAGCCATGTCGACCAGGATGCGGGCAAAGGCTGCGTCGTCCTCGATGACGAGCAGCGATCGGTCGCCGGGGCGGGTGGCGGCCCGGTCGTCGTCGATGAAGGCGGGCAAGGGGCAGGCGGCCGGGGCCGGGGGCGGCTCGGTGCTCGGGACGGCTGGCGCGGCCGGGGCCAGGTCGTCGAAGACCGGGGTGCCCATGGCGTCGGCAGCCGGCCGGGGCCGGGCCGGCAGGTAGAAGGTGAAGGTGCTCCCCTCGCCGGGGTGGCTGGCCAGGTGGAGTTCGCCGCCCAGCAGCCGGGCCAGCTGTCGAGAAATGGTGAGCCCCAGGCCGGTGCCGCCGTAACGGCGGCTGGTTGAGCCGTCGCCCTGGCGGAAGGCCTCGAAGATCGCCTCCTGCTTGTCGGTCGGAATGCCGATGCCGGTGTCGCGTACCGCAAAGGCGACCACCTCGCCTTTCCGCAGGTCGGGGTGGTGGAACGGTGTGTCGGCCAACGCCGGGGCGACGGTAAGGCTCACCGTGCCGGTGTCGGTAAACTTGATGGCGTTGTTGATGAGGTTGTTGAGGATCTGGGCGAGCCGCTGCTGGTCGGTGACCAGGGCGGGGGACAGCTCCGGGGCGATGGTGACGCCAAAGGCGAGGCCCTTGTTCCGGGCCTGGAAACCGTAACGGTCCTCCAGGTCGCTGCACAGACCGCCAAGCTGGAAGGGAGCGGTACGGATTTCAAGGCGCCCCGCTTCCACCTTGGAGAGGTCGAGGATGTCGTTNNCGCAGCTCATGGCTCATGTTGGCCAGGAACTCCGACTTGTACCTGCTCGCCCGGGTGAGTTCGCGGGCTTTGGCCTCGATCTCTTCCTTGGCGCGCTGAAGCTCGAGGCGCTGGTGTTCCAGCCGCTCGGTTTTCTCTTCGAGTTCCTCGTTGGCGGCGCGCAGTTCCTCGCCCTGTTCCTCGAGCTCCTCGTTGCTGACCTTGAGTTCTTCCTGCTGGCTTTGCAGTTCCGCACTCTGCAGCTGGGTTTCTTCAAGGAGAAGCTGGACCCGGCGGCGGGACTGGGCGGTGTGGATGTTGATGGCGATGGCCTCGCCCACCCGTTTGAGAAAGCCGATTTCAAGCTCGGTGAAGTCGCGGTTCGTCCCGAATTCCACCACCCCCATCACTTCGTCGGCCCAGGAAAAGGGGAAAACCAGGATGGTGTCGGCCGGCGAGGCGCCGAGGCCGGAATCGATGGTCAGGTTGACGTGGTCGGCGGGAACCTGGCGGAGGAGGAGGGGTTTCTTGTCGAGGGCCGCCTGGCCCACCAGCCCTTCGCCAGGGGCAAAGCCTCCATCTTCGGGCCGAGGCGGGGTATAGGCGTAGCCGGCGGTGCGTTGGAGCCGGCCGTCGTCGTCGGCAACGAAGAGGGCGCCCACCGGGGCATCGAGATAGCCGGCGAGGAAGGTGAGCACCGCGCTGCTCAGTTCGGTGATGGTCAGATCGCCGCGCATGCGGTTGTTCAACTCCGCGACGCCCGAGCGGATCCAGTCCTGTTCGGCCAGGTTGGTGGCCATCCGGCCCAGGGCGAGGCCCAGGGTGTCGTGGGCAGAGCGGGGGGGGACGGCCATCGAGAAGTCGCCCTGGCTGATGCGGTTGGCCTGCTCCACCACCACCTGGAAGCTGTCCACCATCTGGTTGACCGACTGGGCGAGGAGATCCTGGTCGCTGCGCACCGCGACGCGGCGGTCGAAAATCCCCAGGGCGATGTCGCCGCACACCGCGGTGATCTCGCGGAGGGTGGCGGCGATGTTGTGAAAGTTTTTGGCGAGCAGGGCGAACTCGTTGTCGCCGTTGAGCTGTGGCGCTGCCGGGATGGCGAGATCGCCCACCGCGATACGTCCCGCCTGTCTGGTAAGGAGCACCAGGGGCCGGGTCACCCAGCTGGCCGCCCACAGGGCGAGGACGAGGACCACGGCCGCCACCGCCAGGAAGAGGAGGATGGCGGAGCGGGCCTGATCGTTGACGGCCCGGAATGCCTCGGCGGCCGGAATTTCGGTGATCACCGCGAGGGGCGTGCCCCCCACCTTCAGGTTGTTGTAAAGGCCGAGTACCTCGCGGCCCTGTTGGTTGATGTACGTTTCGCCCGCCACGGGTCGGGGGCGGGTGGCATTGCCGATCACGAAGCGATCGCGCCAGTCCCTGGCCGGCGGGGTGTCCACCAGGGTGGCGAGGAGCGTCCCTCCATTCTTGCCCTGGCCCGAATGGGTGCGGAGAAGGAGATCCTGGCCGATGAGAAACGACTGGATGTGGCCGCCGCGTTCCTCGGTCTGCATGAGTCGGTCGATCTTGGCGAAGCTGAGCTGGGCGGCCAGCAGCCCGAGCGGCGTGCCGTCCTGGCCGCGGATGGGGACGGCCAGGAAACAGGCCGTGGCCCCGTGGGAGGGGGCGTAGTTCAGGAAGTCGGAAAAGGCGGGCCTGCCGTTGGCCAGGGCGTCACGGCAGGCGTGGCCGAAATGGGTGCCGGCGTAGGGGCCGGTGAGGATGTTGGTCCCCAGATCCTTTTCGCCTGCCATGGTGAAGAGGATGTTGCCCTGCTCGTCGATGAGGAAGAGGTCGTAGAGGTCGTTTGACTGCCGGAAGAAGCGGAACTGTGCGGTGGTTTTCCGGGCCAGGGCGTGCCAGGCGGGGGTGGCGAGAAAGTCTGCGGTGGTACGGCCCGAGGCGTCATGGGCGCGCTTCAGGGCCGCAAGCTGTTCATGCACCGTCTCCTGGTTTGCCTCCTGCGTGAGCAGCCGCATGGTGTCGGCGAAGAAGGTTTCGATGTCGTGGGTCTTGTGCTGGGCGGTGGCCGCCAGCCGGGCCGCGGTTTCCTGGTGCAGAAGCTTATGGGTGTTGAGGTAGTTGAGCAGGCTGTCGGTTGCCAGGGGCAGCAGGGCGATGGCGAGAAAGCAGAGCAGAACGGTGTGGAGGAACTTTCTTCTCCCCCCGGCGGCCGGCATCGGAGCGGGATGGCGCTGCTGTTCGGGGCCGGTATCGTTCATGGCGTCATGTCCATTTGGGTTGCCGCGCGGGGCGGGAGGGGATGGCAAAAACAACCGAGGGTATTCTTATCGCAATAGGCCATTGAACGCGGCGTGGATGTCGATTTCGTGGGCATGGCAACGCTGGCGGGCGGCAAGGCAGTCGCGCCCCCCCTCGTCCAGATCCGCCATGGTAACAGACTGGTTGGGCATGAAGCGCTGGATGACGTCCAGGTGGTTGAGCAGCGCGATTTTGGGAGTGGAGAAGGGATCGAAGCCCAGGGCCTGCGGCTCTTGGACGCTGGTTTGGAAGGGGACGATGCGGTCGAAAGCGGTCTTGACCTCGGTGAAGCCCCGCCACGGCGAACGGATCGTCTCCTTGGTGGTGGGCCGGCAGGTGGGGGAGGAGGGGCAGCCGGTGGCGAGCAGCAGCGCCAGCAGGACGGCGCCTGCGGCAAGGTGGCGCCAGCGTCGGGGTGACAGAGACGATGGCCATAAGGTCTTCTCGCTACTTGGGCCCGGGCCTGCGCGGCCCGCGGCGTTGTCCTAAAAGGGAATCTTGGAAAATTGTCTTTTTGCCCGAAGACTGCGTTGCGGAAAAAAACAAAAATGCTCACATATGATTGAATATGCCGCGCTTTTTATTTTTACCGCGCCGTGTCTTCAAACAAAAATCCTAATTTTTCACGACACCCTTTATCCTTGGAAAGGAAGCGAAACGACGTGGAGATCCCGATATCGACCAATGCCTGCGGGTAAATTTTTTCGCAAGCCTCGGAGTCTCGTGCCTCGCTTGCCTGATCTCGAACGAAAACCCTTACTTTGCAAGATACCCTATGGTTCTGAGCCCCCGGCGCCACTGCTTTGCGAGTGGAACCATCCTGGTCGTTGCCAGCGGAGGATCACTGGCGGCGGCCGTTGTGGTAGCCGAGGACGGTGCGGGCGAGTTCCTGGGTGCGGAAGGGCTTGACGATATAGCCCTGGATGCCCAGCATGGCGCAGGCGAGGATCTCTTTCTTGTCGGAAAGAGCGCTGGCGATGACCACCGTGGTGGCGCTGTCGTTGAGGGTCTGGCGGATGGTCGACAGGGTCTTGTAGCCATTCATGTGCGGCATCATGATGTCGAGGATGACGATGTCCGGCTGCCATTCCTTGTAAGCGGCCAGGGCATCTTCACCGTTGGTGACCAAACGGGTGTCGAAGGACTCGTCCCGGAAGGCGATCGCAAAGAGCTTGCGGGTGGTTTCTTCGTCTTCGGCAATGAGAATCTTGAGTTTTTCCATAAGTCGGGACTAGCGCCCGCCGCGCGGGGAAGAGTGCCAGGGGCGATCGGCTGGGAGGGGGTGGGAAGGTTCGACCGCCATGGCCTCCTCCCGCCGCCGTTTCAGAACGGGACGTCGTCGCCCATGGTGGGTTCCGGCCACGGCGGCTCGTCGCTCTGGCGGCCACCACCTCCACCGCCGGCGGTTTCGCCGCGGGGACTCAGCATCTTCATCTCCCGGGCCACGATCTCGGTGGTGTAGCGGTCGTTACCGTCGCGGTCCTGCCACTTGCGGGTCTGTAGCCTTCCCTCAACGAAGACCTTGCTGCCCTTGGAGAGGTACTCGCCGCAGATCTCGGCGAGCCGGGCAAAGGCGACGATGCGGTGCCATTCGGTCTGTTCTTCCTTGCTGCCGTCCTGCTTCTTCCAGGTTTCGGTGGTGGCGATGCGGAAGTTGGCCACCGCCGTGCCGTTCTGTGAGTAGCGCACCTCGGGATCGGCGCCCAGGTTACCGATGAGAAAAACCTTGTTAACCATTGCTTCTCCTTAAAGAAAGTCGTTCTGCCTGCTTCCTTCCGTTGAAGGGGGGGCGTCATCTGCTTCGTCACTCATCAGATATACCTGGAATTCCATTTTCGTGCACCTCCTTGCACAGCTTTTTTTACCCTTTCCGCACCGTCCGCGCCTCGTCCTCTTGCCTGTCGCATTCCCCGGCCGAGGGGATGGGCGTCGGTGGAGGGAGGATCCGGCGGCGCGGCCGGCCAGGTCGCCGGTCGGGGGCAGGCTTGGCGGTGGGGCGTAGATGCCTGGGCGGAAGAAGGTGTCGCGGCGGCGGGATTTGGATGCGACCCCGGCCGAAGCCGTCCGGGGTTCCGGCGTGTCGCTGCCGCAGCAGCCGGAGCGGGGAGCGCGGGAGAAGGGGCAGGAGACGGGCTGGCGCCGAGGCTGCCTGCCCCGGCGCCAGCCTTGATAACAGAGGGGAGGGGGGTCAGTCGGCCTGCGCCTTTTGCCGCTTTCGCGTCGCGGTCGGCACCAGCTCCGGGTCGGTGAGCCCGTCGCGCCGCAGCTGCTGCCAGCGGCTCATCACCACCGAGCCCACCGCCGCCACCAGGCCGAAGGTGAAGATGCTCACCACCCGCGCCACCCCCTGGTCCTGGAGCAAATCGTGACCAAAGACCTTGACCGCCCCGAGCATGGTGGCGGCCACCGCCGCGATGATGAACTCGCTGTTGCGTTTTCCGAGGCCGTAGAGCATCAGCCCGATGGCACTGCCGTTGATCAGCACCGACTGGATGCCGGAGAGGGCATCGCCCTCGGTGCTCGCCCCGACCGTGGCGAGGAAGAGGGCGGCGCCGATCTGCAGCGACAGGAAAGCGTTCAGGACCGTGGTGAGGAAGAGGATGGTGGCGGAGCGGTCCCGGGGATCGATGCGGGCGAAGTAGCCCCGGGAACAGGTGATGGGATGGTAGCGCACCCAGCGGTGCTGAAGGCCGCTCATCATGGCGAGGAAGGCGGCCACCGCCATCCCCGTGGCCCGCTCCGGCCCGGCCACGGCAAAGAGCCCCGAAAATCCGCCCGCTACGCAGGCCGCTGCCTGGAGGAGGTAGGAAAGCAGCCGGATGCCACCGATCTCGCAGGCCCCGGAGAGGCGGGTGAGGCCGAAGGCCATCAGTGCCCAGATGGGGAGCGAGACGGCCATGCTGCCGGTGAGCGCCGGCAGGGCCAGGGCAAGCTGGATGGCGCCGCTCGAGGTGAAGACGCATACCCCGCCGTTGTTCAGGCCAAGGCGGTGGAGCCGGGCGGCCACGGCGAGATGGGCGCCGCCCAGCCCCAGGGCGACGACACCCAGGGAGGTGGGATGGTCGAGGAGATGGCTCCCCACGGCCCCGGCGGCGGCATGGGTGAGGATGACCCCGGCGGCGGGCAGGAACATGTCGTAGATGGCCGGCCATTTGCCGGCCCGGCGCAGGGCCATGGCCGGCGCGACCAGGAAGGTGACGGCGTAGGCGAGGATCAGGGGCAGGAACCAGGCGCCGAAGAGTTCGGCCGGTACGGCCTCTTGGCGGACCAGCAGCACCCGCAGGCGGCTGGCCCAGAGCAGCCAGACCAGGGCGGTGGCAAAGAAGAGCAGCCCCCGGGACCAGCTGCTGGCCGGCTGGCGGACCGCGGCGATGGAGGCGGTGACATGGACGAAGAGGAGGAAGAGGAGCAGGGCGGGGAAGACGGGATAGAGGAAGTCGATGGCCAGCGACGAAAAACAGCCGCCCAGGATGCCGAGCGCGGTGAGGCCGGCGAGTTGGTGGCGGATGCCCAGCCGCACGATGAGCAGTACCGACAAGGCGAGCAGGGCGTAGCTGGCGGTGCTCGACAGGGTGTCGAAGCGGCCGTGGGTTTCAAGAACGATGCTGTAGAGGAGGAAGGCGCCGCACACCGGGAAGACCGGGCCCAGGCGGTGGCCGCTGGCGAGCAGCCGGCCGCCGATGGCGATGAGCGCCAGGGTGTAGGTGATGCCGAGGAAGGAGCCGAAGTCAAGCTTCAGGGTGCCGCTGTCGGTGAGTACCCGCAGGGTGAGGGCCACCACCAGCAGGAAGCTGATCGCCGCCAGTCGCGGCAGCATGCTGGAGGTACCGAGCCAGTGCCAGAAGCCTTCCTCGTCGGCCGGCTCGGCACCGGCCGGTACCGCTTCGGGGAGCGGTGCCGGCCGCTTCTTTTCAAGGTCGGCCACCCGTCCGGCAAGGGTGGCGAGGTGGTCCCGGAGAAGGGCCACCTCGCTGGCCAGGATGGCGAGCCGGTCGTGGTTGTCGGTGGTCGTCTCCATCGCTTGGTTACCAGTACCTGTCATCGTCATCTCCCTCGTTTCGCCTGCCGCAGGGCGGTGTGGTTTGGTGCGGGTTCACGTCGCCGTCGCCTCTGGCTCCACCGGGCTAGTGCCCCGGGCGGTGCCGCCTCGCGTCGCCCCGCCCTGGCCACGGCTCGGGCGGGGGCGGAGAAATTAATTTTAAAATAGTTGCTGTAAGGTTTGCATATACCTCGTCGCTGTGATAGAAACACTACATTTGACGTATCCAATTTGCAAATAAAATCCTGTTTAATCAATGGGTAATCCCATTATTTTGTAAACGCTGATTGTAAGTGAATGCGGTAGCAAAGGGGAAGGGGTTGCCGCCGGGGCCGGTGGGTGGACGACGGCCGGCGGTGAGCACAAAAAACATCTGAAGGAGGAGCCGGCGCCGAATCCGGATCCCTAAAAGGAGGGAACGTGAAAAACCATGTGTTGAGGCCGCTCTGGGTTGCCATCGCTTTCGTGGCCCTGATCTTCCTGGTGCGGCATTTTATGGTGCCAAAAGACTTCGGGATACACGGGAGGAACTTCACCTACGGTTTCTACCGGCTGGGTGCCATCGACGACTGGAAGGCCATTCCGGTCAAGTACCGTGGTATGGCCGGCTGTGGTGAGTGTCACGAGGACAAGGTCGCCGAGCACCAGAAGGGACCGCACCACATCATTCAGTGCGAGAACTGCCATGGCCCGGCTCTGGCCCATCCCGACAAGCCCGAGACCCTGCCCATCGACCGCGACCGGGGGCTCTGCCTGCGCTGTCATGCCGGCCTGCCCTATCCCACCAGCCAGCGTGCCAATCTGCCGGCCATCGATCCGGACAAGCACAACCCCGGTGCGCCCTGTGTCGAGTGTCATAATCCCCATAACCCGGAAATGTGAGGAGTGGAGATGAGTTGTTCGCGAAGAGATCTATTGAAGAAAGCCATGTGCGGCGCCGTTGCCGCCTCGCTGCCGCTCACCATGTTCCGGTTCCTGAGCCCTGCTCAGGCCCAGGCGGCGGTGGCCGGGAGCGGCAAGGTGCGCTGGGGCTTTCTGGTCGATACCCGTAAATGCGTGGGCTGCGGTTTCTGCGTCAAGGCCTGCAAGATGGAAAACGAGGTTCCCTACGACGCGCCGGTGACCCGGACCTGGGTGGAGCGTTACGTGGTGACCAGGGACGGCAAGACCCACATCGACTCGCCGTTGGGCGGCCGGGACGGCTTCGTCTCCCAGAAGGTGGGCGAGGAAACCATCCCGCCCGAGGAGATCACCAAGGCATTCTTTGTTCCCAAGCTCTGCAACCAGTGCGACAATCCCGCCTGTGTCCAGGTCTGCCCGGTGGGTGCCACCTTCCAGACCAACGACGGCGTGGTGCTCATCGATCGCACCTGGTGCATCGGCTGCGGCTACTGCATCATGGCCTGCCCCTACGGCGTGCGGTTCTTTCACCCGATCTACAAGGTGGCCGAGAAGTGCACCTTCTGTTACCACCGGATCAGCAAGGGGATGGTCACCGCCTGTGTCCAGGCCTGCCCCTTCGGTGCCCGCCGGATCGGCAATCTCAAGGATCCCAACGATCCGGTCACCCGGGCGATCATGACCGAGAGGGTGGCGGTACTCAAGGACGAATACGGCACCAAGCCGCAGGTCTTCTACATCGGCCTGGACTCCAACGTGAGGTAAGCAAACAATGACGCACGAACTGTTCGTACACGGCGCGGAGTGGACGGTGAAGGAGTTCTTCGTCTACCCCAATGAATTCATCTACTGGAGCATCCAGATCGTTCTCTATCCGTACATGACCGGTCTGGTGGCGGGCGCCTTCGTCCTCTCCTCCCTCTACCACGTTTTCGGCCAGCAGGACATCAAGGACATGGCCCGTTTTTCCCTGGTCTTCTCCCTGGCCCTGCTGCCGGTGGCCACCATGCCGCTGCTCATGCATCTCCAGCAACCCCTCCGGGCCGGCAACCCCTTGTTCACGCCACATTTCACCTCGGCCATCGCCGCCTTCGGCATCGTCTTTTCCACCTACGCCCTCATCGTCATGAGTGAGATCTGGTTCGTCTACCGCAAGTACTTCGTCGAGCAGATCGAGGCATTGAAGGGCAAGGGAGCGGTGGCCGGCGCCAAGCGCGCCCTCTACCGGGTGCTCGCCATGGGCGCGCTTGACGTGAGCGACGAGGCCGTCGCCAAGGACAAGAAGGCGGTCAAGATCCTCGCCGGCATCGGTATCCCGGTGGCCTGCTTCCTGCACGGCTACGCCGGTTTCATCTTCGGCTCGGTCAAGGCCAACGCCCTGTGGATGTCGCCGCTGATGCCAGTGATCTTCATCATGTCGGCGGTGGTCTCCGGTATCGCTCTCTGCATGCTCACCTACATCGTGATCATGGAGTGGAGCAAGCTCCGCCACAAGGGCGAGGCGGCCGAGATCGGTGGAGCCGAAATCGACCTGATCACCAAGACCTCGCGCTACCTGTTGGGCTTTCTGATCGCCGCCATCACGCTGGAGATCCTGGACCTGATCTTCCGCGGCTACACGGCGATGAAATCCTGGGACATCCTGCGCTCGGTGATGTACGGCAAGGATTTCGTCAACATCTTCGTCCTCCAGTACGGCTGCGGCAATCTGGTGCCCTTCATCCTGTTGCTGATGCCGCGGCTCACCATTCGCCGGGCGGTGGTCGCCCTGGTGCTGGTGCTCTTCGGGGTGTTCATGATGCGTTGGAACGTCGTCATCGGCGGCCAGGCCTTCTCGCTGTCGTTTGCCGGTTACATGCACTACCACCTGCCCGTCATCCCCCACAACGTCGAAACCTTCAAGGAAGGGCTCGGTGGGGCGCTGCTGGTGGGGATCACCCCCTTCGTGCTCTTCTGGGGCATCAACAAGGTTTTGCCGTCGCTGAAGACCAGCTGATCACCCTTTGCTTTCGATCCCCCGCGGGGTGGCCCCATCAGGCGAAAGCCCGGGGCTGCCCCGTTTTTTTTTGCGCCGCGGCCCGTGACCGGGTAAGAAGGGAGGGCAGACGTTATCAACCGGGGGGGGCATGAGCACCGCTATCCACAACGAGCGCCGTCGGCTTGAGGCGACCCTTGGCTCGCCGCGGGCCGATTTCATTGCCAAGTTCCTGGCCGTCCGCTCCCTCCACGAACTGTTGCGTGACACGCCCGGGGCCGCCGATGCCGATACCGTGGCCGTGCTCGCCGCCACCCTGGCCGATCCCGGCGTGGCCGCCGAGCGCCAGGGGCTCTTCCTCTTCCGCGAGGCGGCTGCGGGCCTGCGCGTCCTCTTCACCGTCGCCACCGCCGACCGCTGCCTTGCCGATTCGGCCATGGCCTCCCTCCATCAGGTGTTGCGCCACGCCACCGGCGCGGCCCAGCGGGCCACCGCCGAAACCCTGGCCGGCCTGCCGCTTGCCCTTTCGCCGCCGTGCTTCGCGCCACCCGTTGCCGGGCCGCACCCGAGTCGCGGCTGGTCCGAGCTTGTCGACGCCGCCGGCAGCGGTCCCTGCCGGGAACTGTCCTTTGTCGGCCGCAGCCTGGTGGGGCGGTTGGCCAGCGGCGAGCTGCTGGTGGTGAAACTCGCCCGTCCCGGTGACCGGCCCGCCGAACTCGCCCGGGAGCCGGCCTGGCTCGCCCATCTGGCGGCCGCCGATCTCACCCTGCCCCCGGGCTTTGCCCTGCCGTCCCCCCTGGGCCGGGACCACCGTTTTGCTTTTAGGCTCCGCGATCTTCCCCTGGCCCCGCCTGCGGACCTTGCCCTCCACCCCCAGCGCTTCGCCGTGGCCTTTGTCGCCCCGGCCGACTACTACCGCTATCCCAACGAGCCGGAAAACGGCTTGGCCGGCGACCGCCTCGTTACCCTGCTGGCCGGCAACGCCCGGCTCCTGGGGGAACTGGCCGGCCAGGGCATCCTGCACGAGGCGGTGATCCCTCTTTTTCACAACCGGGTGCAGCGCGAGCGCCGCGTTGACGGCGGCGTCTACAACTGGGTGCTCGCCGGCCGCCTCGACCGCTGGCTCGATTCCTGCCGCCACCCCAACTTCGGTATTTCTGGGCTGCGCGACTTCGAACACCTCGTCCCGTTGACGCCGCGCACCGACCTCTACCGGGAGCTGGGGGCTCATTTTCTAAGCCTGCTGCTGGTGGCGGCGAGTGTCTTTCGCAATCGCGCCCCCGGGCTCCGGGGGACTGCTGCCAACGGTGCGCCGGTGGACGCCCGCCATCTCTTCGACGCGCCACTGCTGGCCCGGATCATCGAGGCGGTTTACCGCCATTACCACCAGGGATTCGCCGGCGTGCCGGCCCCGGCCGCGCTCCCCTTTGATCTCGCGCGTCTCTGCGCCAGGATGATCGACGAGATGGGGGTGGACCGCCACATGGAGGAGGTGCTGCGCATCGCCGACCAGCAGGCCATGGACGATGCGGCCTTTGCCGACTTTCTCCGCTCCCGGGGATTTCCCGCCCGGCAGGTGGCGCGCTGCGTACGCGGCCGCGCGGAGATCCTCCTTGCCACCGGTCCCCACCTGGGCGGGTTCAACCAGGCCATCTCGCTGCCCGAACTGGTGGCGGCGGTGGGCGGCATGGCCGCCATGTGCGTGCTTGGCCGTTACCGGGCCGAACAGGGGGCGGCGGCTTCGTTGCGGGAGCAGGCGCGACGCTGAGGCGCACGCCTTTGGCGCTGCCGGCCGTTTCCTGATATACTGGGTGCCACCTGTACGCAACATGGGAGAGCGAAATGACGGATTCGACGGAACCCGAAGCGGTGCCGCTGGTTATCGACGGGGTGCTTGACCTGCACGCCTTTCGGCCTGGCGAGGTGAAGGATCTGGTGGCCGATTATCTCGGGGAGTGCCGGGGGCGGGGAATCCTTGCGCTGCGGATCATCCACGGCAAGGGCAGTGGCGCCCTGCGGCGTACCGTCCACGCCGTGCTGGCCCGCGACCCGCGGGTTGCCACCTTCCGTCTGGCCAATGAGACGGCCGGCGGCTGGGGCGCCACCCTGGTGGATCTGCGGCCACCCGGTGATAGGCGGTGGTAATCGGTCACGGCAAGATGCGGGCGGTGGTGCTTGAGGGCGGCGCCCCGGTGGTCCGCGACGACTATCCCCGTCCCGACCCGGGTCCGGGCGAGGCGTTGGTGCGGGTGCGGCTCGCCGGCGTCTGCGCCACCGACCTCGAACTCCTCAAGGGCTACCGGGACTTCCACGGCGTTATGGGCCACGAGTTCGTCGGCGTGGTGACGGCGGTCCACGATGCCGGTGATACCCCCTGGCTGGGCTGCCGGGTGGTGGGCGAGATCAATATCGGCTGCGGCCGCTGCGATCGCTGTGGCGCCGGGCTTGGCAACCACTGCGGCGCCCGGCGGGTGGTGGGTATCCACCAACGGGACGGCGCCTTTGCCGACTATCTGGTCCTGCCGGTGGCAAACCTCCACAGGGTGCCCGAGCCGCTGCCCGATGGGGCGGCGGTGTTCGTCGAGCCCCTGGCCGCGGCCTTCGCGGTCCTCGATCAGGTGGCGGTGGTGCCGGGCATGCCGGTTCTGGTGCTGGGGGCGGGCCGCCTGGGGCTCCTGGTGGCCCAGGTGCTCGCCTCGGCCGGCGCCACGGTCACCGTTGCCTGTCGCCGGCCGGAGCAGAGTGCCCTGGTGGCGGGCCTGGGGCTCGTACCACGGACGGTGGCCGAACTGGGCGTCACCCCTCGTTTCCCGCTGGTGGTGGAGGCCACCGGCGCGCCGGCGGGCTTACGGCTCGCCCTGGCCCAGGTTCTGCCGCGCGGCACGGTGGTGCTCAAGAGCACCCTGGCCCATCCCGCACCGCTTGACCTTACGCCCGCGGTGGTCAACGAGGTCACCCTGAAGGGCTCCCGCTGCGGCCCCTTCGGGCCGGCCCTGGCCGCCCTGGCCGCCGGCAGGATTTCCGTGGCGCCGCTGGTGAGTGCCACCTTCCCCCTTGACCGGGCGGCCGAAGCCCTGGCCCTGGCCGCCACCCCGGGCACCCTCAAGGTGCTCCTGGACCCCGCCGGGACAGGCGGATGAGCCGTAACTGCTGCCGTTGACCCATGCGATTCCCTTTTTTCTTCATCGTCCTTTTTTTTCTGCTGTCGGCGGCCCCCGGCGTCCTGGCGTCCCCGGCCGCCGGGATACCGGGGACGGGGCTCGATCCGGCCGCGGCATCCCTGTCGGCGAGCGCCTTGACCGTCGAGGCCGAGAAGGCCAACGCCAACGGCGAGTACGGGCTGGCCGCCCAGGCCGCGGCCGAGGCCCTGGCTCTGGTCCCGACTCTTGCCCGGGCCCATCTCGAAGAGGGACGGGCGCTGCTCGCCCTGGATCGACTGGACGAGGCACGGGCCGCGCTGGCGCGTGCCCTGGCCATCGACCCCGGCCTCTACCAGGCCCTCTTCTGGCGGGGCACCGTGTCGCTGCGCGAGGGCCACAACGAGGAGGCCCTTGCCGACTGGCGGCAGGTGGTGCGGATCGCCCCGGACTTTGTTCAGGCCCAACTGGCCCTGGCCGGGCTCCTGGCGAGCCGGGGCGAGCTGGACGGCGCCCTGGTCGCCTACACCGAAGCCCTGGCCAGGGGCGCCGAAGGAGCCCAGGAAACCCGGGCCCTGCTGGGACGGGCAAGTCTGCTGGCCCGGCAGGGCCGTTATCTGCCGGCTCTGGTCGATCTGAACCGGCTTCTGGTTTTAGACCCAGGCTCGGCCGGTGGTCTGGCGGTGCGGGCCGCGGTCCGCCACGCCCGGGGAGACGAGAACGGCGCCCTGGCCGACTGCCGTCGCGCCCTGGCCCTTGGCCCGGAGCAGGAGGCCAGGGTGCACCGGCTGCGGGGCGAGATCCTCTTCAAGCGGCAGCGCTTTGCCGCGGCCCTGGCGGATCTGGATGCGGCCATTGCCGAAGGCGACAACGATGCCACGACCTTTCTCCTTCGGGGCCGCATCCACCTCCAGGCCGGTCGGCTCGATCTCGCCCGCCAGGATCTGGACCGGGCCGTGGCCGGTGATCCGAAACTGGCTGACGCCTATTTCTTTCGGGGTCGGATGTGGGAGCAGCGGCTCCAGTACCAGCAGGCCGTCGCCGACTACCGGCAGCTGGTGGCCCTCGATCCCGCCGCCTGTGAAGGCTGGAACAACCTGGGCTGGGCAGAGCTGCAAGGCGGGGCCTTTCTGAAGGCCGACCAGGCCCTCTCCCGGGCCATTACCTGTAATCCCCGCCACCCCCGGGCCTATTTCAACCGGGGCCTAGCCAGGTTGCAGCTCCAGGACTATGACGGGGTCATCGCCGATTTCACCAGCGAACTCGCCCTTCATCCCGACTCGGCCGCGGCCTTCTACTGGCGGGGGGTGGCCCGGGCCGGCAAGGGCGACTACGGCGAGGCGGTGGCCGACTTCGGTCGTGCCATCGCCCTGGCGCCCGGGGCACCGGAGGCCCTGCTCGCCCGGGGGGATTCGTTGGTCGCCCTGGGCCGTGATCAGGAGGCCCTGGCCGACTTCAACGCCGCCGTCAAGCTCGAACCCGACTCGACCGAGGCCCTGTTGCGGCGCGGGGCGGCAAGGCTGCGGCTGGGGGACGAGGCCGGAGCGTTCGCCGATGTCAACGTTGTCATTGCCCGGGCTCCGACCACGGTCCGGGCCTATGCCATCCGCCGGGAGATCTACCAGCGCCGCGGCGAAACTGATAAGGCGGCCGCCGACGCCGAGATGCTCCGCCAGCTCGCCGAAGTGGCGGGGGAGAGGTACTGAGTGGTCGGTGAATGGCTGGCGGCGACGCGCTGCCGGCAATCTTGGCTGTTGGCGGTCGGCCACCGTGACCGCCGGAAACATAACCTTTGGGGAAGAACCGATGAACATCGTCTGTCTATTGGGCAGCCCGCGGCCTAGCGGCAATTCCGCCACCCTGGCCAAGCGTTTTCTCGACACCGCCGCCGGCCTGGGCGGCCGGGTCCGCACCTTTCACCTCAACCAGCTCGCCTACCGGGGCTGTCAGGCCTGCTATGCCTGCAAGCAGAAGCTCGACCGCTGCATCCTCGAAGACGATCTCACCGAGGTGCTGGCCGCGGTGGTCGAGGCCGAGGTCCTGGTCACCGCCACCCCCGTTTACTTCGGCGAGGTGTCAAGCCAGCTCAAGGGCTTCATCGACCGGACCTTTTCCTACCTCAAGCCCGACTACCTCACCAATCCCAACCCTTGCCGGCTCGGCCCGGGCAAGCAGTGGGTCTTTATCGCCAGCCAGGGCCATAACGACCCGGACGTCTTTGCCGACGTCTACCCCCGTTACGCCTACTTCTTCAAGTGGTTCGGTTTTGGCGCCACCCACGCGATCCGGGCCTGCGGGGTCCGGCAGGCCGGCGAGGTGGCGGAACGGCCCGAGGCCATGGCCCGGGCCGAGGAGGTGGCACGTTTGGTGATGGGGAACAAACAGCGGCTGGAGGAGGGGTGAAGATGGAAGAAGTGACGGTTACCGTGACGGGGGTTCCCCTTGCTTTCGAATCCGCCCGCGCCATCGCCCGGCTCCTCGCGGCCCGGGACGAGCCCGAAACCATGCTGGTGGCCTGGTGCGACCGCGAGCAGGGCAAGCACTCGCCAAGCTGCGTCAAGTGCGAGATCCACGGCGCGCCGGGCTGGGAGGTCTATGGCCGCAACCACGGCGGCCGGCTGCGGATTGCGCTGAACAACGGCGCGTTCGTCTTCATCCACACCTGAGACGACGGAAACGGCCCTCTGGCCCGCCGGAGTCTTCCGGTGGCCGCTTACCTGCCACCTCCGGCGAGCAGCCGTTTGATCCGTTCCTCGATGGGAGGATGGGTGCTGAACAGGTTGGCCACCGCGCCGGCGGCGAGTGGGTTGACGATGTACATCTGGGCCGTGGCCGGATTGACCGACATGGGCAGCCGGTGGTTGTAGTCGGAAAGCCGGGCCAGGGCGTTGGCGAGCCCCTGGCCGTGGCCGCAGATGGCCGCCCCGGTGGCGTCGGCCAGGTACTCGCGGCTCCGGGAGATGGCCATCTGGATCAGGGTCGCGGCGAGCGGGGCGACGATCATCATCACCAGCGAGCCCACCATCCCGCCGAGATCCCCCCCTTCCTCGTCGTTGCGGTTCACGCCGCCGAAGAGCATCCCCCACTGCGCCATGGTGGCGAGGGTGCTGATGGCCCCGGCCATCACCGCGGCCACCGAACTCACCAGGATGTCGCGATTCTTGATGTGGGCGAGTTCGTGGGCCAGCACGCCTTCGAGTTCCTCGGGCCGCAGCAGTTCGAGCAGCCCGCGGGTTACCGCCACCGCCGCGTGTTCGGGATCGCGGCCGGTGGCAAAGGCGTTGGGGGTATGGCTCTCGATGAGGTAGAGCCGCGGCATGGGGAGCCCCACCCGCTGGACGAGCCCGGCCATCGCCATGTGCAGCTGCGGCGCCTCGTGGGGCGAAACCTCGCGGGCTCCGGCCATGGTCAGCGCGAGCCGGTCGCTGAACCAGTAAGCCGAAAAGTTCATCGCCGCGGCGAGGCCCAGGGCGAGAACCAGGCCCTGTCTGCCGCCCAGGGCCTGGCCGGCCACCATGAACAGGGCGGTGAGGGCCGCCATCAGGAGAAAGGTCTTGATCGAGTTGGTCATTGCAGTGGTTTCCTTGATTGGGAAGTTGGCACCAGTGTGATGGTGGTTGCAGATTGAAACAATAAGGACGGTCGCGGGGCTGTCAAGAGCGCGGTGAAAATGGTCCGGTGTTACCCCGGCAACCGCTAACGGCCGCCGGCCAGTGCCCGGTTGAGTGCCCGGCGGAAGAGGATGCGGCGGGCCGGCCACGGCGTGGCGGCCCAGGACCGTGTCTCGCCGCCGGCTCTCTCCGTGAGCCGGAAGAGCCGGAAGCCGTTTTCGGTGCGGATCACCGGGCTCACCGTGTCGAGGGCGAGTTCGGCGAGCAGCCGGTCCTCTTCTTCGGCCGGGTCGAGGAAGCGGCGGCCCATGGTGCCGCCGTACTCGCGGCTGCCGCCCTGGGAGAGTTCGGCCGCCACCGCTGCGAATCCCTCGCCGGCGAGCAGCCGCTGCCGGGCCTCGGCACAGAGCCGCCGCTGGTCGAGCCACACCGATGGCGGGTCCAGGGGGTGGGCGAAACGGAAGATGGTCCGTCCCTCGACCCGGAGCGGCTCGCGCTGCGGTGTGGCGGCCAGGCGGGCCAGCAGGCCGGGGAGGGTCCGGCGGCGTGCCGCCTCGAACTCCTGCCACCGCTCGGCGAGCCGCTGGTCCAGGTCGGCAAAGGGAGGCCAGGGTCTGAACCAGGGGCCGGCAGCGGCCTTGCCGACGATGGCCTTGAGCCGCGCCACCGGCGCGGCCAGCGCGCTCCGGGTTTCCCCGGCCGCGGTGCAACTCGGTCAGACCGGCGCCGGCCGGGGCCGCCGCGGCCCCATGGCCGAGCGCAGGGCCGCGAAATAGGGGCCAGGCCCCTGGGGCTTGGCCAGCAGGTGGCCGAGACTGAACAGGCTCACCCCGTCCAGGCCAAGCTCGGCGGCCATGGCCGCCTCGGCGCCGATCCCGGCCGGCTTCTTGAGGTAGGCTCCAAGGCCCGCCCAGAGGCGGACCGGGTTGTCCGGCCGCAGGGTTAGTGCCAGGTCGCGGAGCTGACCGCCCACCCGGTCGAGGCCGCCGAAGTAGGTCATGGGGTAGAGGGCGTCGATGATCCCGTCTTCGCTCCAGTCGAGCCAGTCCTGGCCGTTGTTGCGATAGGCCCTGGCGCGGTCGGCGAGTACGGCCGCCGAGAGGGTGAGCGGCCGGCCCGTCCCGGCCAGCGCCTCGTGCACCGCCCGCACCAGATCGGTCACGGCCTGAGCCCGGGCCGCGGCCCAGAGGAGGCCCGCGGTGGTGAGCACCCGGTCGCCCGGTTCCATGTCACCGGCAAGCCAGGAGGTGAGGTCCGCGGTGAGGAGCGGGGTGGGGATCAGCCGCGGGTCGAGGCCCCACTGCTCGCGGAACCTGGCGCCGAGCACGCCGCTCTGGCCAAAGCCCGGTCCCGGGTAGCGGACGAAGTCGAGGTGGATGCCGGCCACCGGGTAGCGGTCCACCAGTTCCTCGACCACCCGGACGAAGAGGCGGCGGTACTCTTCCGAGGCCGGATCGGCGTAGATACCCTCCACCCAGGCCCGTGCCCGCTCCTCGCCCGAGTAGTCGGTGAGCGGCCGGCCGTCGTCGTCGCGGAGCACCGCCTGGGGCATGAGGTTTACGGGATGGCGGGGGGAGGCGGGCCGCGTGGTGTCGCCCCAGAGGAAGAAGACGTTGAGCCAGGCCTGGACCGGGACCGGCGCGCAGGCGGTGAGGGTGGCGGCCAGCGGATCGAAATCCGGCGCCACCGCGGCCGGCGGCTCCGGCCGGGGGGCGATGTCGCTCCGGTAGAAGGCGTCACCACGGCCCCGGGCCTGGACCAGCAGGGTATCGAGTTTCGCCGCCCTGGCCGCCTGGCAGGCGGCGGTCACCTCGGCCGGGTTTTCGATGTCGTAGCGCACCAGCCAGGCCGAGGTCTGCGGCCGGGGCGCGCAGCCGGCGAGCAGGGCCAGGATGAGGAAGACTTGCAGGCAACGGGCTAATCGGATCATGGCAGGGGGGCGGCGACCGGCCGGGGTTGACCGTTGCAGGCGCCGATGGTATATTCGCGGCTGTTTTTGTCCGAGAATCCAGGCGCCGGAATGACTGATTTGAACGCCTTTCCCTGGGTTCTGGCTCCCGGCCCCGGCTTCCTTATGAAGGGAACGCGGCCACGCAGAGCGCCGGGCTTCGCAAGTTGCGCTCCCGCCAGGGGCCGTTGTCAATTGAGACTCACTATACCACCGGGGCAGCAGATCCGAGATGCAGAACTTGACCGATCAGGAAAAACGTTTCCCCGAGGGCATGGAGCCCCTGGGCTCCTCCACCTTCCGCTTTGCCTGCCATGCGGGGCTCGCCTGCTTTACCCACTGCTGCCGCCGCCAGAACATCTTCCTCTATCCCTACGACATCATCCGGTTGCGCAAGCGGCTCGGGATCAGCTCCGAGGAGTTCCTGAACCGCCATACCGGCGCGGTCAAGGGGGCAAATCCCTTCTTCCCGTCGCTGATGCTGCTGATGGAGAAGAGCGAGGCGCAGAACTGCCCCTTCCTGGGTGCGGAAGGCTGTACCGTTTACGAGGACCGTCCCTCGGCCTGCCGGACCTACCCCCTGGAACGGGCCGTGGATCGCAAACCCGCCAAGGGCGAGCCCCGCGAGTACTACTTCCTCACCCGCCATCCCTACTGCCAAGGCCACGGCGAAGCCAAGGAGTGGACGGTCAAGGAGTGGCTCCGCGACCAGCAGCTCCTCGACTACAACCTCATGGACGACCTCTGGTCCGAGATGGACACCCTCTTCGCCGCCAATCCCTGGCAGGGCGAGGGCGCGGCCGGACCCCGCCAGCAGGTGGCCTTCATGGTCTGCTACAACATCGACCGTTTTCGTCAGTACGTGGCCGACTTCAAGCTCGTCGAGCAGTTCCGGCTCGACAAGCAGCGACTGCGCGCCATCGAGGCCGACGACGAGGCCCTGCTCCGTTTCGGATACGACTGGTTGAAGCTCATCCTCGCCGGCATTCCCACCCTGAAACAGCGCCGCTAGGGGGGCCTTGCATCACATCGTGACGGCTCTTTCGCCTCCCTCCGATTCCCCACCCGAGAAGCTCCCCCCGCTGCCATGACCCCGGGCTCCGTCCCGACGCCCGATGCCCCTTTTTGGGGGGGGCGTTTTGCCGGCCGCCGGCGGTGACTCCCGCGCCGCCAGGGAGGGCGTTTTCAATAAAAAAAGGCCGCCAAGGCATTCTTGTCCCCGGAATGGTTTGGCGAATTGCGCCAAGGCAAGTACTATCTGTGGGATCAGGACGATGCTCTCGGAGGGGCGCTTGCCTCAGCCGTTGCGGTGGCTGCTTCCGGGTGCCCGCTCCTGTTGGCCCGGCAGGGGTGGCCCAATGCCAGCAGGGCTGCCATGCCAACGAGTAAGGACAACCAGCGGCGGCGTCGCCAATTGCCTCGACCGATGCGAACTCTCTATATGGTGAGCAAAGCCCTGACGAAGTACTTTGCCCCTTGGGTTATTGCCATCTCTGCCGCTGCCTATCTTTTCCCCGCGTTCTTTCTGCCCATCAAACCCTTTATTGCCTTCCTGCTCGGCGTCATCATGTTTGGAATGGGGATGACCCTCCGCAGCGATGACTTTCGGGTTGCCTTTTCGCGGCCGGTGCCGATCGTGATCGGCGTTGCCCTGCAGTATCTGGTCATGCCGGCCCTCGGGTTTGGCCTTGCCGTTCTCCTGAGGCTGCCGCCCGAGATAGCGGCGGGAGTCATTCTGGTCGGGGCCTGTCCCGGCGGCACCGCATCCAATGTCATGGTCTATCTGTCCCGTGGCAATACGGCGCTCTCCATCGCCATGACCACCATCTCGACCCTGCTGGCTCCGGTCTTGACTCCCTGTTTGACCCTGTTGTATGCCAGGAAATGGCTCCCTGTCGATCCGGCGACTCTGTTCCAGTCCATCTTGAAGATTGTCCTGTTTCCGGTGATTTTAGGTGTATTGCTGAAACGATTTTCGCCAAGATTAGCCGAGAGGAGTGCGGCGTGGACCCCGTCGATCTCGGTTCTCGCCATCATGGCCATCGTTGCCTGCGTGGTGGCGCTCAACGTGCACAACATCGTCACCGCGGGTGGTTTTGTTTTTATGGCCGTTGTCCTGCACAACCTGCTGGGGCTGCTGGCCGGTTACCTGATTGCCCTGGCGCTCAGGCTAAATCGCGGAGATCGCCGGGCGATAGCCATCGAGGTCGGCATGCAGAACTCCGGCCTGGGCGCGGCGTTGGCCCAGGCGCATTTCACGCCGATGACCGCCCTGCCCAGTGCCATATTTTCCATCTGGCACAATATTTCAGGGGCGATGCTGGCGAGTGTCTGGGGACGAGGCGCTCGGAACGGATGAAGCCGGCCAACCCGCCGGTTGGCTGCCTATGGCTATGGATGGATCTTTTTTTGGTCAATGAAAATGTTACCTCGGAAGCGTTAAGTCGCGATCACCCAGGACGCCTCATGGTCACCCGAATCTTTTCCAGCAGCCTTCGGGCAATTCTCCGGTCGTGCGGCATTGTCGTGCTGCTGCTGGCCTGCTGTTGGACACCCCAGGCCCGGGCCGCCGAAGAGGGCGCCAGTCCGGCCGCGCCGACGATGACCCTCTACGACGCGGTGATGCTCGCCATCCGCAACAACCGCAGCGTCAAGTCCGCCTATCTCGACCGGGTGGTGCAGAAGTTCGACCTCAAGGTGGCCGAGGACGAGTTCTACCCCAACCTCAACCTGCTCAGCTCCTACGCCTATCAGAACAACCGGGACAAGATCTTCAGCTCCACCGGCGTGACCGAAAGCGGCAGCACCACCGCCGCCACCTCCGGCACCGTCGCCATGACCGAGCGGATCCCCACCGGCGCCGACCTTGCCTTCAGCTGGGCCAAGACCGACGCCACCGTCAGCGACACCGTCACCAGCGACCCCGAACAGATCAGCCGTGGCTCCTCCTGGAGCGTCACCCTGAGCCAGCCGCTGCTCAAGGGTGGCGGCATCGACGTGGCCACCGCCTCGCTGCGCCGCGCCCGCATCGACGAGCAGCAGAACGTCCTCAACCTCAAATCGACCCTGATCGCCACGGTGGATTCGGTGATCACCGCCTATCGCACCCTGCTCCAGGCCGGCCGGCAGGCCGAGATCAGCGGTGCCTCGCTTGCGCGTTCACGTGCGCTGCTTGAGAAGAACAAGCTGCTCATCAAGGTGGGCCGGATGGCGGCCCAGGAAATCGTCCAGGCCGAGGCCGACGTGGCCCGCAACGAACTCGCCCATCAGCAGGCCCTGAACAGTCTGCGCAGCGCCCGCCTCAACCTGATCAGCGTGCTCGACATCGATCGCAACACCCAGATTCGGACCGATCCCGAGGTGGCGATCAAGGAGATCAATCCCTCGGTGGACGAGTGCATGGCCCTGGCCAAGAAGAACCGGCCCGATTACTTGGGTTCGCTGCTCGAAAAGCAGGGCCTTGACATCAACCTGATGCTGGCCCGCAACAACCGGCTCTGGGATCTGAAGGTCAACGGCAGTCTCAACGGCTCCGACACCGTCAACAGCCTGGCTGACGACTCGAAGGCCAACGAGTGGAAGGTCGGCGTGACCCTGGAGGTACCTCTCTACGGCGACCTCACCCGCGAGCAGGCCATCCTGCGGGCGGAGACGGACCTCAAAAAATACGCCATCAGTCAGCAGGAACTCGACGAGCAGGTGGCCATCGAGGTGGAGGACGCCATCCGTGACCTCAACATGAAGTTCGTCCAGATGAAGCTGGCCCGGCAGGCCCGCACCCTTTCCGAAAAGCAGCTCGCCATCGAACAGGAAAAACTCGATCTCGGCATGACCACCAACTTCCAGCTCGTCCAGTTTCAAAACGACCTTGTTTCGGCCCAGACCAGCGAACTCGACACCAAGATCTCTTACCTGAACGCCCTGACCAGGCTCGATCAGGTGCTGGGGACCACTCTCGATACCTGGCGGATTGACCTGCAAAACAACCGCATTGTTCCTGCGGCAGCACCGGGGAGCGCTCCATGAGCGAACAGCAGCTGTTCTTCCAGAACATCCTCGAGAACATGCACGACGGCGTGATGACCCTCGACGGCGAGGGGCGGATAACCATGTTCAACCAGGCCGCCGGCGATATCCTGGGCGTGCCTCGCGACGAGGTGGCCGGCCGGGGATTTGCCGAGGTCTTCATGCTTGAGCTGGAGGGCAACGATGCCTTCAATCAGGCCATCCTCGACGCGGTGTATCAGGCCGCGATCGGCAGCACCGCCCTGGTCGATTTCACCCGGCCGGCCGGCGATACCGTGCACCTGGCCGTGACTTCCTCCTACCTTCGCCGTCCCGAGGGGGGGAAGACCGGCGACGGCCAGGGGATCATCGTCGTCTTTAACGACATCACCGAGGTGCAGAAGCTCAGGAACGCGGAGAAAGAACTCAACCGGCAGTTAATCGCCGCCTGCCGCAAGGCCGAGGAGTCCAACGCCAGCCTGAACACCGCGTTGCGCAAGGTACAGATCATTCGCGTCATGGTCACCTCCTTCGTGCTGCTGCTCTTCCTGGGCCTTGGCCTCTACTACTGGAACAAGAGCCCGGTCGCGGTGGTGGCGCAGAGCAGCGGCTTCACCGAGGGGCCGATGCGGCGCATGCCGGGTGTCGGCGGCGGCCCCGCCGTCGAAGTGGCGGGCGGCCAGGAAGTGACCGCCTCGGTTTCCATGAGCGGCACCCTGGAGCCGGTTGAGAAGATCCATGTCGTGGCCCCGTTCAACGCCTCGGTGGAAAAGATCTTCTGTCAGTACGGCGACGAGGTAAAAAAGGGCGACCCGCTGCTGCTCCTCGAAACCTCGGAGTTCGAGGTGGAGGTCCGGAACGCCGAGGCCGAGTACATCAAGGCATTGCAGGCTTACAACGAGTTGAAGGACTGGTCGGAAAGCAACGAGATGGCTCGGGCCAAGCGTTCGCTCATGAAGGCGCGTCGGGAACTCGACGTCAACCGCCGCAAGCTCGACGAGGCGCAGCTCCTCTTTGACAAGGGCATCGTCTCGGGCAACGAACTCGATGGCGCCAAGGCGGCGGTTCAGAACGGCGAACTTGAACTCAAGGCCGCCGATGAAGATCTGGCGACGGTGAAGAGCAAGGGCGGCGCCGCCAACGTCAGGGTGGCGGAGATGGCGTTAATGAACGCCCGCACCAAGAAGGAAACCTTGGAGGCGAAGCTCCGCCGCGGCGAGATCCGGGCTCCGGAAAGCGGCGTGATCATGCTGGGCGGTGCCGAAGGCGGCAAGCAGGCCAAGCCGCTCGAAAAGGGAGCGCCGGTGAAAGAAGGCGATGTCCTCCTGTCGGTGGGCAACCTGGCCGGCTTGACGGTCAGGGCCGATGTGGACGAGATCGACGTGGGCAAGATCGGGATTGGCCAGAAGGTGCGGGTCACCGGCGATGCCTTCCCCGGCGTCACCCTGGCCGGCAGGGTCAGCGCGGTGTCGAGCCAGGCCCGGCAGGGGGGCATGGGCGCCATCGGGGTGCCCACCTTCGAGGTGATGGTCACCATCAGCGAGATTCCCGCCGCGGTGCGGCGGCAGATCCGCTTGGGGATGACCGCCACCATGGAGGTGCAGGTCTACGAGAACAAGGACGCCCTGATGGTGCCCATCGACGCCGTGGAGGTCGCCGACGGCAAGGCCAAGGTCAGGGTTCGCGACAAGGCCACCGGCGAGGTGCGCGAGGTGCCGGTCAAGACCGGCACCACCAACGTTACCTCGGTGGAGATCAAGAGCGGCATCAGCGCCGGCGACCAAGTGCTCACCGGCAAGGACGCCGGCCACGGCGGCGGAGAAGCGGGTCGATGATGCTCGAACTCCAGGACATCTACAAGAGCTACGCCCTGGGCGCGGTGAGGGTCGAGGTGCTCAATGGGGTCAACCTGCGGGTCGATGCCGGCGAGTTCGTCTCGGTGATCGGCAGTTCCGGTTGCGGCAAGTCGACCCTGATGCACATCATCGGCTTCCTGGACACCCCCACCAGCGGCGAATACGTCTTCGAAGGCAGGAAAACCGCGGCCTTCATGGATGAGGAACTCTGCCAGATCCGCAACCGCAAGATCGGTTTCGTCTTCCAGCAGTTCCACCTGCTGCCCCGGCTGTCGGCGTTGGAGAACATCTGCCTGCCGCTCGTCTACCGCAACCAGCCGGAGGCGACCAACGAGAAAATCGCCCGGCAGGTGCTCGATCGGGTGGGCATGGCAGGAAGGGAGATGTTCCGGCCCGGCGAACTCTCCGGCGGCCAGCAGCAGCGGATCGCCATTGCCCGGGCTCTGGCCGCCTCGCCGTCGCTGATCCTGGCCGACGAGCCCACCGGGGCGCTGGACTCCCAGACCGGCCAGGAGATCATGAACCTGTTTTTGGAGCTGAATCGCGAGGGGATCACCGTCCTGATCATCACCCACGATCCCAAGATCGCCGGGCAGTGCAAGCGGGTGGTCCGCATGCAGGACGGCACCCTGCGCGAGGCGTGAGACGGAAGATGATCAAGGCCAACGTCATAGAGGCGGCGCGCAGCCTGATGAGCGCCAAGCAGCGGACCTTCCTGGCCCTGCTCGGCATTGTGATCGGCATCGGCTCGGTGATCGCCATGGTTTCGGTGGGCACCTTTGTCAAGGAGGAGGCCTTGCGGCAGTTCACCGACATGGGCACCGACGTGATCCGGGTGCGGCAGGATTATGGCGAAGGCAAGGGGGGCGGCGGTGTCATGAGCGGCCCCGGGGGGTTGCACCTGTCGGACATCGACAAGATCCCTGCCGAGTGCCCGGAGATCGGCGAGATCGCGCCGTACATTGCCGTGTACGGCGCTCTGCGCTACCACGGTCGGCAGATGCCGGCGCCGGCCCTGGGGGTGACCTCCTCGTTCGGCAGGCTGTTCAGGCTGCCGGTGACCGAGGGCCGCTTTGTGAGCGACCTGGACCGCTACATGTCCTTCTGCGTGGTCGGGCCAGAGGTGGCCGCGGCCATGCGCCAGGCCGGGGCCAAGAAGTTGATCGGCGAGAAGCTGACCTTCAAGCAGAGGATCTTCACCGTGGTCGGGGTCACCCCCAAGGTGCCGGTGGGCTCCATGCGCCCTTACGAGATCAACGATGGGATCTTCATCCCCATCACCACCGCCAGCCGCTTTCCGGACCGGCCGCAGATCGATGATATCACCGCCCGCATGGTGCCGCGCGGCCGGGCCGCGGTGGCGGTTGCGCAGCTCCGGTCCTTCTTCGCCAACAACGTCCCCTCCTTCCGGCCGCGGGTGACCAGCGCCGAGGAGCTGATCGCCAAGATGGAAAAGCAGATGCAGCTCTTCACCCTGCTGCTTGCCGCCATCGGCAGCATCTCGCTCATCGTCGGCGGCGTGGGGGTGATGAACGTCATGCTGGTGTCGGTGAGCGAGCGGCGCAAGGAGATCGGCATCCGGCGGGCTCTGGGAGCCAGCAAACGGGACATCCAGTCCCAGTTCCTGGTGGAGTCGATGATCCTCTGCTTCATGGGCGGCATCTTCGGCATCGGCCTGGGGCTGGGCTCCTCCTACCTCATCGCCCATTTCTCCAAGTGGACCTTCTCCATCTCCTACGACGCCATCCTCATCGGCTTCTGCGTCTCCGCCGCGGTGGGCGTCTTCTTCGGCTTCTTCCCGGCTCGCCAGGCGGCCCGTCTCAACCCCATCGAGGCCCTGCGTTCGGAGTAAGGCGAACCGCGAAAAATCGCCTTTTCGCCCAGCACGCCTCGTGTCCGAAATTTTATCCGCGAGCGGCACTGCCGGGGCGTCCGTCAGCGTGATTCCATCCAGGCGCCAAGCCGAGGGTACCTTCCCGCCGGTCATCCCTTTTCGTCCGCGCACGGCCGCGGGCTATTCTCCTCCCAGGTAATGGAGCGACAGGATGGTGATGTCATCGGCCTGGGGGGCCTCGCCGGCAAACGCCTTGACCGAGGCGAGCACCTTTTGCACCTGGGCTTCGCAGCCCAGGGTGGCGAAATCCCTGGCCGTGGCGAGCAGCCGGTCGTCGGAGTACAGCTCGTCGGCCATGTCCTTGGCTTCGGTGACCCCGTCGGTATAGACCAGCATGGCGTCGCCGGGCAGGAGGGTGAGCGAGGCGGTTTCGTACTCGGTGTCCTCCATGCCGCCCAGCACGAATCCCGGTTTCATCTCCAGCCACTGGGGCGGCTGCTGCCGCCGGATGATCACCGGCGGGTTGTGGCCGGCATTGGCATAGGCCAGCACCCCGGTTCTGAGGTCCAGGATGCCGCAGAACAGGGTGACGAACATCATGGCGTCGTTGTCCCGGGCCAGTTCCTGATTGACCAGTTCCAGAAGCCGGGAGGGGGGCATGCCCGGTTCCGCCATGCCTTTCATGAGCGTCTTGGTCACCGCCATGAAGAGCGCGGCCGGCACGCCCTTGCCGGAGACGTCGCCTACCGTGAAAAGGAGGTGGGCGTCGTCGAGGAGGAAGAAGTCGTAGAGATCGCCGCCCACCTCCTTGGCGGACTCCAGGGTGGCGAAGATTTCGAAGCTGGTCTTGTCGGGGAAGGGCGGGAACTGTTTGGGCAGGAAGTTCAACTGGATGGAACGGGCGATTTTGAGTTCGCTCTCGATGCGCTCCTTAGCCGCGGTGGTGGCGGCCAGATCAGCGATGTACTCCTTTAACGCCGTCCGCATGTTGGCGAACGAGCGGGTGAGCCTGCCCACCTCGTCGTTGTCGGTGACCCGGGGCAGTTCCACGTCCAGGTTGCCCCGGGCGATTTCGGTGGTGGTGGCGGCGAGCGAGGCGATGGGCTTGGTGATCCGGCGGGAGATAAAGGCGATGATGATGAAGAGCCCCAGAAAGCCGATCGCGCCGATGAGCACCACCTTGACACTCAGGGTGTTGACATCGGCAAAGAGTTCCTTCTCCGGCACCACCACGGCGAGCGACCAGCCGCTGGTGGCGAGCGGCGCATAGGAAAGCCACGCCTTCTCGCCGGAGACGAAGTCGGTGATGGGGACGAAGTCTTCGTCGCCGTAGATCATGCGCCGGCCGATTTCCCGGAGATTTTTATCACCCCTGGCCTCGGCGATGCTGAAGATCGACTCCCGCATGACGAACTTCTGGTAGGGGTGGGTGATGATCACCCCGTTGGCCGAAATCAGGAAGGCGTAGCCCGAGGTATAGACCTTGGTGGCGGCGATGATTTCCTGCAGCCAGTTGAGGGCGACATCGGCGGTGACAATGCCGGTCAGCGTTCGTTTGCCGTTCTGGTTGCGGTAGAAGGGGACCGAGAAGGTGGCCATCATGATGTCGCCGCCGCCCTCGTCGTAATACGGCTCGCTCCACACCGCGTGGCCGAGTTCCCGGGGCACCTGATACCAGTCCATGTAAAAGTAGTGGTAGGGTTCGACGTTCAGGTAGGCCAGGGCGATGTCGTTGCCCTTCTGGTAGGCGTAAGGGGCGAAATAACGTTGCTGCGGTTCGAAGGCGTAGGGCTCGAAGGCGATGGCCGAGCCGAAGATGTTGGGATTGTTCTTGGCAACGTCCTTGACATCCCGCAGGATGTCCGCCCTGGTGTACGGGTGTTCCTCAAGGGTGGCGGCCAGGTTGCGAGGCATCTGCTCGACGCTGCGCAAAACCGATTCGATCCGGTAGGCCGTGGCCCGGGTGAGATTCATGGTGGTTTCCCTGACCCCCTTCAGGACGATCCGCCTGGCGACCAGGTGGTTGTACCCAAAGGCTGCGGCAAAGACCAGGGTGGTGCTGGTGAGGATGAAGAGGATCAGCTTGCCGGCCAAACCGAGATTCTTAATCATGGCTTTGGCCTGTCCTGGAAAATTCCGCAAAGGCAGGCGCTTGGCGGATCATTCCGGCCCGGAGCAGTTCGCCTGCCACGCGGTCGTAGTCTGTTTTCTGCAGCTCGCCCATTGGCACCTCGGAGCCGGCCGGCTGGATGATGTCCTGCATGCGGTCCAGCATCCAGTGTTGATGGGCGCGGTTTGAGTCCCGACCGATGGTGTCGTAATGCATGAGAAAATCGACGGTTTCCTCCGGATGGGCAAAGGCGTACCGCCAGCCGCGGAGCACCGCCCGGACGAAGCGGTGGCAGGTTTCCGGCTCCTGCCGGTAGAAGGCTTCGGGGACGTAGATGCCGTCCTCGGGGAAGTTCAGGTTGTAGTCGCTGAAGAAGAAGGTTTTCAGTTCGTCAGGGTCGAGGCCGGAGTTGAGCAGCCGGTGATATTCATTGTACCACATGGCGGAAACCACATCGACGCCGTCCCGGAGGAAGAGGGTCATGGAGGAGGTTTGGCGCACCGGATGGATGGTGAGGTGATATGCTTTGAAGAATGCCTGGGGCTGCAGGTCGAACTCCCCTTCCCAGAGGCCCACCTTCTTGCCGTTCATGTCCTCGGGCGAGGCGATGCCGCTGGTTGTTTTCGCCACCAGCATCAGGGAGGAGCGTTGGACCAGCTGGCAGATGTTGACCACCTTGACGCCGTTGGCCCGCAACTGGATGCCCTTGGAGAGAAACATGCTGCCGAACTGGGCCTTGCCGTCGGCAAGGTATTCCGAGGGGGGCGCCCCCGGGCCGCCGCGCAGGATGGTGACGTCCAGGCCCGCCTCCTTGAAAAAACCCTTCTCCCTGGCGAGGTAATAGCCGGCAAACTGGGCCTGGGGAACCCACTGGGGAATGAACGCCACGGCGCGCAGGTCGTTGGCCCCGGCGGTGAGCGGCAGGAGGAGCAGGCAGAGAAGCGGCAACAGACGACAGGCGGTCTGGAGATGACGGCGGGCAACGGCGGCGGGCAGGCAGCGGTCCTGAAACCGTGTCGACCTCAAGCGGGTGGCCATGCGTATCTCCTTGGTGTGATGACGAAAGGGTACCAACAGCGCTGCAAGCATGATTTCACCCGGTCGCCCTGTCAGGCGTCCGGGTGAACGTTCACGGCTTTCGGGATGATGCCTTGTTTTTGGTAATGGTTAAAATGTTCGAATCATTTTGCCGTTCATAGGTGATATTGTCTACCATTTCCCGGCTCAGGAGGATGCCCAGCCCGCCCAAGGGCCGATCCTCGAGTGCCAGAGCGGTGTCCGGTCGCTCCGTGGCCAGGGGGTCGAAGTGGACCCCTGAATCGATGATCGTCACCTGGAAGGATTGGGCGTCGAGCGGCTGGCAGCGCACCGTGATGTCGCCCGGTGGCTTGGGGTAGGCGTACAGGATGATGTTGGTGAGCAGCTCGTCGCAGGCCAGCTCCACCTGGAGGCATTGCCGGGGGTCGAGTCCGAAGGCGTCCAGCTCGCCGTTGATGAAGTCCTTGAGGGCCGTCAGGTTTTCGATGGCGGCCGGCAAGGTCAGTTCCGATGGTTTGGCCATGGGAGTTCTCCAGTCGTAACCTCGCTTGAGGGGAAGGCGTCGGCGTCGCCACTGCCATGGCGTCCGGAAAGCGTTTCCTCAGGTCAGCAGGACTGGATCGCCTGTTGCCGGTCGTCGCAGACGGTAAAGAGGGCACTGAAGCCGGAAATCTTGAAGACCTCTTGGACAACACCGTTGAGCCCGCAGAGCACCGCCGCGCCACTGCTCGTTTTTACCGATTTGGCCAGGAAGAGCATGCTGCGCAGGCCGGCGCTGCTGATATAGGCCAACTGGGAGAGATCCACTACAAACCGGTTGGCGCCGGCGGCCATTTCCTCCTTGACCTTTGCCTCGAATTCCGTGGCGTTGCTGGCGTCCATCTTGCCATTCACCGTCAGGATGGTGATATCTCCCTGTTTGTTTGCGGTAATTTCCACTGGCTACCTCCATGTGCGCGGGTGTCGTCGGCGACCGCGTTTACGTTCGGCGTTTCAGGCTGTTTTTAGCAGAGGTCCTCTCTTTCAAATTCCTCAACACATGGAATCGTAACCGCCGGGGAGGGCTGGACGGTGTCGCCACGGATACCCTCCCGTTGCGGTTGCGGCTTCATGGTTGACTTGTCGGCTGTCCTGCCTCCGGCCGGGCACGGTGGATTGTCCGGGACGGTCATCCCGGGCCTGTGGCGCGAAACCGGTGGTCAGGCCAGACAAGCTGATGGTGCATTTTAGCCTCCCGGCCGTGGCGTGTAAACGTAGAAGTGCTTCCAGGCTCCACGATGGTTCAGGGCCTCTCCCTGGTTTCGGATGAGGGGCGGCGCCCCGCCATTGCCCGTTTCGTCACCCGGATCAGGCGGGTCGCGGACGGGCGGCCCTCTGCAATTTGGCCCGGTGGTCGGTGGCGACCGGGAGGGTTTAGCGTTTTGGCATCGTTTTCTGGTCGCCCTCCACCACCATGGTGAGCCGTGCCACCACCGTCATCAGCTGATTCGCCTCGTCGTGGAGTTCCTGCGCCGTTGCCGAGGTTTCCTCAGCTGTGGCGGCGTTGCGTTGGGTGGTTTCGTCGAGGTTGTGGATACCGCCGCTGATCTGTTCCACGCCGAGGGATTGCTCCCGGTTGGCGGCGGCAATGTCCTCGATGAGATCGGCCACCTGGCCGGCGGCCGTGGCCACGCTGGCAAACGAGGCCGTGGCCTGCTCCACCAGCCGGCTGCCTTCGCTGATCTTGCCAACCACCTCGTCGATGAGGCCAGAGGTGTCGCGGGCCGCCCCGGCCGAACGTTGCGCGAGGTTCCGTACCTCGTCGGCCACCACCGCAAAGCCCGCTCCCGCTGATCCGGCCCGCGCCGCTTCCACCGCGGCGTTCAGGGCAAGCAGGTTGGTCTGGAAGGCGATGTCGTCGATGGTCTTGATGATGGCGCCGATCTGCTGGCTGGCCGCGTTGATCTCGGCCATGGCGTTGTTCATCCGGCCGATGGCCTCGTTGGCCCGGTCCACCTCGTGGGCCGTGGCCTGCATCCGGTCGTTGGCCTGGCCGGTGCTGGCGGCGTTGTTGCGGGTCATGCTGTTGATCTCCTCAAGGGAGGCGGAGGATTCCTCCAGGGCCGCGGCCTGGCCAGCGGCCCGGTCGGCGAGTTCGCCGGCCGCCGCTGCCACCTCGGCGGAGAAGGCGTTGATGTGGTGGGCTCCGGCCGCCACCGTGGAGGTGATCTCGCGGAGCGGTCGGGTGATCTCGCGGCCCACGAAGAACCACGCCCCGGCCACCACCATGATCTGGATGGCAAGCAGCACGCTCTGGAGGCGCTGGATGGTGGCCAAGTTGTTGAGGCTTTCGTAGTCGGTGACGATCTCGTTCATTGCCTGGAGGAGCGGCAGGTTCTCCGCACCGATGGAGGCCAGGGCCTCGCGGCCGACCGGCGAGTTCACCCCCTGGCTGGCAAGCACCGCGAAATGTTCCTTGAAGGTGCCCCAGGCGGTGTGCAGGCGGTCGAGCTTGGCGCGGATGGCAGGATCGGTGGCGGGGGCGAGGTCGAGTTCGGCGTCACCGTCGCTGAGGCCTTTCAGGGTCCGGTCAAAGAGGGTCACCGTCTCGTTGATCCCGGCCACGGCCTGGCCGGGGTCGGTTCCGGCCGGCAGGGCCAGCAGGGCGAACGCCTCCTTGCTCATCTTCTGGCTGAGCATCCGCTGGCGGCCGGCCAGGTTGATGGTTCGCCCCGCCGCCTTCATCTGCTGGGTCACCGAGAAGATGATACCGGCGTTGATGAACCCGATGGCGAGGAAGGCCAGGAGAAGCACGGCGATCTTGGTGCTGAGGGTGAAGCGGCTGGACATGGGTATTCCTCCTCTCGGATGATTAATGGGGGCGGGACTCAGGCGCTGGCGCCACGGTTCTCAGCCGCCGGGGTGATAAGGAGAGCATAGCCGTGGCCGGTCCTTTCTGGCATTGACTTGGATCAAGGGCGATGGCGAAAACGGGAGCGGACAAGGGCGTGTTCGAGGGGCTTGGTCGCGCCTCCGGCCAGTACGGGCGAACCGGCACCCGCGCCAACGCCTTGACGGGTTTTGGGCAGGCCGGCATTGAACGTGGTTCTGCCGGGGTGGGGCAGACCGGTCGCGTCGCCTGAGGCACGGAGAGGGGCCGGGCGAAAGCGGGTTTGGCAAGGTGTTGTCATGGAGTTTCTGGCCTGTTGGCGGCTGGCGGGGGGGCAGGCGGCCGGCGGTCCGGCGCCAGGGGGTCCAGGGCGGCAATCCCTTTCCTGAAGATCAGGAGCGACGGCCCTGCGGCCAGTAGCAGCGAGGCGACGATCCAGCAGAGGAGCAGAGCCAGGTCTCCTGCCTCCCACGCTACCCCCCCGAGCCACTTCTTGGTCAACCGGTAGGCGGGCAGACTGCCCAGAAAAATTACCGCGAGTTCAAAGGCCATGGCGGTGAAGAGAAAGAGGATGGCGCCCATGCTGCCCAGGGCCGCGGCCCGGTTTTCGGCCTTGAAGTCGGCGTAGATGGCGCCGAAGCCGAGCGCCAGGGCGAGCACCGCCCAGGTGATCACCAGGCTGGTCGCCACCGAAAACCACCACATGGGGCCGGTGATGGAGAGCAGATGGTCGGAGACGGTCACCAGCAGCAGGTCGAGGGCGGTGAAGGGGGCGAGGTAGTAGAGATATTTCTGGAGAAGAAAGCGGCGCATGGCGAGGGGCGAACTCTGGATCAGGTAGAACGCCCCTCCCTCGGCCCCCACCGACGGGTAGACGAAGCGGGCCGAGAGCGAGGCGATGATGAAACCCGCGAGGCCGATGTTGAGAAAGGAGATCAGATTGGTGATGTACTCCTTGGCAAAGAGGGAGCGGCTCACCGGCAGCATCCGGAAGTTGTAGAGGT
Organism: Desulfobulbaceae bacterium UBA5121; assembly: GCA_002414225.1. Taxonomy (GTDB): domain Bacteria; phylum Desulfobacterota; class Desulfobulbia; order Desulfobulbales; family UBA5123; genus UBA5123. Next base: position 76,660 of record DHYV01000016.1, read on the forward strand.
AGACCACCACCAGGGCGCCGATCATGAAGAGCTGCGACCATTCGGTGGAATCCCGCAGGAATGCCTTGGTTTCCTTTGCAAAGATCCACCGCCACGGAGACGGTCGGTAACGGCGGCTGCTGAAGCGGCGGTGGCCGCCGAAGGATTCCTGGGACTTGGAGAATCCGGCGAAGAACCAGCGCTGCATGGCTCCTTCTCCTAAGAAGAAGAGGGCCGGACCGGTGACCGCCAGCAGCGCGAGCAGGAGCCAGTCCACCTCGCGGTCGAGGAGAAAGAGCGACAGGAGGTTCGCGGCCCAGGCCGCCGGCACGTAGGGGCCGGCCGGCTGGGAGATGTTGGACAGGTACTCGATGAAGTGGCCGTAGTGGTCGGGGTTGACCAGCTCTTCGGGCCGCAGCATGCGGAACATGATGTAGATGAAGATGCCGAAGAGAAGTGAGAGGTAGAGGACGATGTCCTTGATGCGGCGGGCCGGGAAGAGGTTGACCAGCACCACGGTGACCAGCATGCCGAAGGCCGAGGCGATTGCCGCGGTGGCGATGACCGCAAAAATCATTAGCGGCCAGTAGCCGGCACTGGCCCGGAACACCGTGCCGTAGGCGGCGAAGATGGGGAGTGAAAAGACCACCATCATCCACGAGGTGTAGGCGGTGGTGGTCAGGTAGCGCATGGCGTAGAGTTCGGCGGGGGGGATCGGCGCGGCAAAGACGATCTCGTTGTCCTGGGAGAGGAAGAGGGTTGAAACAGCCGACACCAGGCAGGAGAAGACCAGCATGGCAAAGAGGGTGATCCAGGCCATCTGGAAGATCCTGAGGCTCAGGATGATGCCCAGCTCGTTTTGGCGGTGGAAGTAGCCGATCACCCGAACCGACACCAGATAGAGGGCAAGACAGAGGGCGAGACAGGAGAGCAGGGCGGCGAGCCCCTTCCAGGGCACCTTGCCTGGCGGCAGGAAGCGGTTTTTGAGTGATTTGCGGAAGGGGACGAGCAGAACGCGGCGTGAGGACATGATTTTTTTAATTACGACGTTGAAGATTGAGCCAGCGGGAACGCCTCAAGAGCTTTCGTCGGGCTCCTGGCTCCCGAGGCTGGCCGTCGCATTCTCTTTTGTCCATCCTATCATTCAGCCCGCAGGGCGTCCACCGGCTTGAGGCGGGCGGCACGGCGGGCCGGGAAGACGCCGGCGGCGAGCCCCACGACCGCGGCGAGAAGCTCCGCCGTCACCACGTAGCCCCAGGAGGTATGGGTGGGCATGGCCGGGATCAGCGCTCCCAGGAGCCAGGCGGAGCCTGCCCCCAGCACGAGGCCGGCCAGTCCGCCCAGGGCGGCGAGCACCACCGCCTCGCCCAGGAAGAGGGCCATGATTTGGCCGCGGCCGGTGCCCAGCGCCCGCAGGAGGCCGATCTCGCCGGTTCGTTCGTTGACCGCGATACTCATGATGGTGAGGATGCCCACTCCGCCCACGGCGAGGGAAATACCGCCCAGGGCCGCCACCGCCATGGTGAGGATGTCCAGCACCGAGCCCAGCACCTGGAGCATCTGTTCCTGGGTGGTGATGGAGAAGTCCTCGCTGCCGTGGCGGGCCATCAACACCTTGCGGATTTTTCCGGCCACCACCTTACTGTTTGCCCCGGCGTGGTAGAGGACATCGATCTCCATGAGACTTTCGCGGTTGAACATGGCCAGGGCCTTGGCCGTTGGCACGTAGACCGCGTCGTCGAGATCAAAGCCCAGCATCCTGCCCTTGGGCTCCATCACCCCCACCACCCGAAAGCTCTCCCCGCCGATGCGGATTCGCTGCCCCAGCGGGTTGTCGGCGCCGAACAGGTCGTGGCGTACCGTGCTTCCCAGCACGGCAAAGGCGCGGGCCGCTCGGGGCGGGTCGGCGGGTAGAAAGCGTCCCATGGCCACCGGAAGCTGCCATACCTTCGGCACCTCCGGGCCGGTGCCGAAGATCGTGGTGCGGCGGGTATGGTGGCCCGCCTCCACCTCGGCGTTACCCTGCAGGAAGGGGACCGAGGCGATCACCTCGGGCAGCCGGGCCAGGGCGTGGGCGTCCTCGATGGTCATGGGCCGGACGTTGCTGATCACCGCCCCGGAGATACCGTGGGTGGTGCGGCGGCCGGGGTTGATGCCGATGAGGTTGGTGCCGAACTGGGTGAACTCGGCGAGCACGAAGTGGTGGACCCCCTCGCCAAGCGAGGTGAGGAGCACCACCGCCGCGATTCCCACCGCTATCCCTAAGGCGGTGAGGACGCTGCGCAGCCTTTGCGCGCGGACCGCGTGGGTGGTGAGGTGGATGAAGTCGTCAAAACGCATGGGCGTTGTCTGTACTCGCGAAACGGTTCAACGTCGGGCCAGGGCCTCGGCGGCGGGGAGCCGGGACGCGGCCCTGGCCGGCAGGATGCCGAAGATGAGGCCGGTGGTGACCGCGACTCCCAGGGCCAGGGGGGCAGACCAGTCGGCGATGACGATCGGGAACTGGGGGAGGAAGGCCGCGAGAACCCTGAGTCCAGCTGCCGCCGCGATCAACCCGAGCAGTGCCCCGGCCAGGGAGAGCAGGGCCGATTCGGTGAGAAAGATTCGCAGGATGTGGCGTCGGGGCGCACCCAGGGCCTTCATCAGCCCCACCTCGGCGCGGCGGTTGGAAACCGCCACCAGCATGACGTTCATAATCATGATCCCGGCCACCACCAGGCTGATGGCGGCGATCCCGCCCACGGCCAGGGTGAGGGTGCGGAAGATCTTGTCAAAGGTGGCCAGGATGGCGTCCTGGCTGATGACGGTGATGTCGTCCTCGCCGTCGTGGCGCTGGGTGATGGTGGCGCTGATGCGTTCCTTGGCCGTGGCGATGGTGTCGTCTGCCGTAGCCTCCACCAGGATGCGGAACAGCGAGGCGGTGTTGAACAGGGCCTGGGCGTTGGCCACCGGAATGATCACCGTCTCGTCGATGTCGTCGCCCAGGGACATGCCGGTGGGCGCGAGCACGCCGTTCACTCGGAAACGGCGGTCGCCGATCCGGAGCCACTGCCCCAGCACCTGATCGCCGCCAAAGAGTTCGGTCTTGAGCTTGACGCCGATCACGCAGATGCTCATTCCCCGGGTGGGGTCACCGGCGGGCAGGAAGCGCCCTTGGATCAATTTCAGGTGGCGCATGGCGGCAAGCTCGGCGGTGGCGCCCACCACCAATACCTCGCGTTCGAGCTGGTGGCGGGAAACCGGCGCCGACCCTACGACGATGGGCGACATCCGGCGCACCGAGCTGAGGCGGGTGAGCGCCAGGGCGTCGTCCAGGGTGAGGTCGCGGGGGGTGGCGCCCAGCAGCGGCGGCGGGCCGCCGGTGGTTTCGGAGCGGCCCGGCAGCACGATGAGGAGGTTGGTGCCGAGCGACGAGAATTGATTGGCCACGTAGTGCCGGGCACTCTCGCCCAGTGAAACCAGGAGCACCACCGAGGCCACCCCGATGGCCATGGCAAGCAGCATCAGCAGGGTGCGGGCCCGGTAGGACGCCACGGCGTGGACGCTGAAACGGAGGGTATCGCGAAGCTGCATGGGTGTCTTGCCCGGGAAAGTGTTTTCGCTCCCACGGTGGTCAGCCGCTGTCCGCCTCGATGCTGCCGTCCACCATTCGGATGCGGCGGTGGGCGCGGTCGCCCAGTTCCGGGTCGTGGGTGACCATGATCAGGGTCAACCCCTCGCGGTTGAGCCCTTCGAGGATCTCGATGACCTCGGTGCCGGCGGCGCGGTCGAGATTGCCGGTGGGCTCGTCGGCCAGGATCAGCTTGGGGTGCATGATCACCGCGCGGGCAATGGCCACCCGCTGGCGCTGGCCGCCGGAGAGCTGGTCGGGGCGGTGGCGGGCGCGGTCGGCCAGGCCGAAGGCGGTGAGCGCCGTGTCCACCCGGCGGGTCCGTTCAGCCGGATCGACTCCGGCCAGGGTCAGCGGCAGCTCGATGTTTTCGGCGGCGGAGAGTCGGGGAACCAGATGAAAGAACTGGAAGACGAAGCCGATCTGGTGGCGTCGGACCTGGGCCTGCTGTTCCTCGCCAAGGTCCGAAACCTTGGCCCCGGCGAGGAAATAGCTGCCCCGGTCCGGCCGGTCCAGAAGTCCCAGAATGTTGAGCAGGGTGGACTTGCCCGACCCCGAAGGGCCCATGATGGCGACGTATTCCCCTGCCGCCACCGTCAGATCGACCTGATGGAGGGCATGCACCGCCTCCTCACCCACCTGGAAGACCCGTTCTATGCCGTCGAGCCGGATCATGACGTTTCGTGCACGGTCACCGGCACGTTGTCGGCCACCCCTGCCTTGTCCACGGAGGTCACTACCTCCTCGCCGGCCGTAAGCCCCTTGGTGACCTCGGTGAGGTCCCAGTTGGCGAGACCGATGGTGATGGTGCGGGCATGGATGCGGCGGTCGGCCGCGGAGTAGACGTAGACGCGGTTGCCCTCCACAATGGCCTGGGTGGGTACCCGCAGGGTGTTGTTGTGGACCGCGGTGACAATCTCGACATCGGCACTGTAGCCGGCCAGGAAGTCGCCCTTCGCCGCATTGCTGAACGCCACCTCCACGTCCACGGTCCGGGCCTGCTTTTCCATGTCCAGCACATAGGGGGCGATGCGGCGGACCCGGCCTGCGAAGTGGCGGTCGGCGTAAGCGTCAAGAAGGATTCGGGCCGGCATCCCCACCTCCACCTTGGTGGCGTCCACCTCGTCGATGGGAGCGGTGACGTAGTAGCAGCTGGTGTCGAGAAGCACCACGGTGGGCGGGGTGGGGATGCCCGGCGGAGACGGAGTGACGTATTCGTTCAACTCGCCGTTGATCTCGGCCACGATGCCGTCAAAGGGGGCAACGAGCCTGGTCCGTTCGAGTTCCGCGGCGAGCACCATGAGCCGGTCACGGCTGGTGTCGGCCGCGGCTTTGGCGGCGGTGTACTCGGCCTGCCGGATCTGGGCAGCGGTCACGGCCTGGTCGGTTTCCTTTTCGGAAATCGCCCCGGTCCGGCTGAGCTTGGTGTGGCGGGCCGCCTCGCGGGCGGCGATTGCGGCCTGGCTCTTGGCGGCGTCCGCCTTGGCCAGGGCGGCGGCGTACTCGCTCTTCGCCAGGGTGAGCTGGGCGGCGAGATCCTTGTTCCACAACTCGAGCAGCAACTGCCCTTTCTTGACCCGTTCGCCCTTGTGGACGGCGAGCCTCGCGAGCTGGCCGCCGACCCCGGGCGAGAGGTTAGCCTCCCGGCAGGCCTTGAGGGTTCCGGCGCGGGTGTTGGCGACGATCATCTCCACCCGGCCGCGGGTCACCGGTTGGATTGTCACCGCCACCGGTTTGGCCCGCATGGCGTACCAGCTGCCACCGGCCGCAGCACCACAGAGCAGGAAAAAGACGAACCAGCGGAAGGGATGTCGTCGCATGGGAGCAGGAAAACCGAAGGCATTGGTTAGTAAATTAAAAAATACAATTATAACTATAGGATGGCTGCGGGAAGTGGCAAGCTAATTTTTTTGGGGGGCCTCCTGCCGTGGCCCCTCGTTCAAGACCCTCCTGACGATCACGGCCAAGTCGCGCCGCGACACCGGTTTCAGGATGTATTCGCGAATTCCCATGGCCTTTGCCTTTGCCTCGGTGAGCATTTCGCTGAACCCGGTACAGATGATGATCGGCAGCTCGGGCCGCAAGGCCAGGAGTTTTTGCGACAGCTCGCTGCCGGTCATCTGCGGCATGGTCATATCGGTGATCACCAGATCGAAATCGTCGGGAGCGGCGAGGAAGAGGGTGAGGGCCTCGGGGGATCTGGTGGTTGCCGTAACCCGGTAGCCGAGATCCGTCAGGACATTGCGTTTGATCTGGACCAGGGTTTCCTCGTCATCGACAACCAGGATGTGCTCGTTGCCGGTGGGAACCTCTGTCGGGCCGCCTTCGCCGCCTGATCCGCAGTCGTCTTCGGTCACCGGCAGGTAGATCCTGAAAGAGGTGCCGTGGCCCGGCTCACTGTACACGCTGATGTGGCCGTAGTGGCTTTTGACAATGCCGTGGACCACGGCAAGCCCCATGCCGGTGCCTTCCCCCTTCTTCTTGGTGGTGAAATAGGGATCGAAGATCCGTTCCCGGATGACCGGATCGATGCCGGTGCCGGTATCGCTTACCTGCAGGCGCAGGTACGACCCGGCCGTGAGATGGAGGGCCGCGACCTTTTCGTCCCCGGCGTCGATCTGCACCCGGTCGAGTTCCACCGCCAGCACCCCGCCCTTTTCGCGCATGGCATGGTAGGCATTGGTGCAGAGATTCATCAGAACCTGATGGATCTTGGTGGCATCGGCCAGGACCATGCCGCACTGGGTTGGGATGCGTTCCCTGATTTCTATGGTGGTGGGGATGGAGGCCCGCAACAGTTTGAGTGCCTCCCGGACCACCGGTCCGATTTCCAGAGGCCGCCGGTCGTCGCTGCTCTGGCGGCTGAAGGTGAGGATCTGTTTGACCAGTTCCCTGGCGCGGTTGCCGGCCTGGAGCACCTCGCCGAGATAGCGGCCGATTTCAGGCTGGTCGGCCAGCTTGACTCTGGCAAGCTCGGTGTAGCCCATGATGGCGGAGAGGATGTTGTTGAAGTCGTGGGCAATGCCACCGGCCAGGGTGCCCACCGCTTCCATCTTCTGGGCCTGCTGGAGGAGCAGACTCAGCTTTTGCTTCTCCTGCTCCATCTGAGCCCGCCGTTCCATGTCTCGACGGAGATTTTCGTTGGCCTGCCGCAGGGCGAGGTTCGCCTCGTCGACTTCCCTGGTTTTCTCCTGGACCTGCTGGGCCAGGGTCAGCTGGAAGTTATCGGACGCCTCCTTGTGGATGGCCAGCCGTTCCTTGAGGGTGTGGAAGGAAAGCCGGAGGCGTTCCACCTCGTTGGCCGTTTCCTCGGCCGGCGGGCCGGTGGTGTTGCCGGGGGGCGCGTATTCCTTGCCAAGTGCGCTTATCTGGTCGGTGATCTGCGACAAGGGCGTGATGATGATCCGGATCAGCAGCGCTGAGGTGAGAAAGAAGAGAACGATGCCGCCGATGGTGAGCATGACATTATAGCCGACCAGCCGGTCGGCCAGGAAGTAGATCGTCTCGTCGGGCTGATAGTAGAGGAGGAGGAAGCTGAGGTCGTTGAACGCGAACCGTCTGTAGATGAAGGTCGCCTGGCGGTTGCCCAGCTTGTCCGCCAACACCCCCTGTCGTGCCGTCTGTTTGGCTATTCTCGCCAAAACCCGCCGTTCGAGGGGAGCGAAATCGTTCTTGCTGTCGTCGGCCGCCACCAGAACCCCGTTGTCGTTGGCGCGGGCCAGCAGGATCTTGCCCTGGGGGGGCAGGTACCGCTCCAGGATGGTCTGGACGGGCTGGAAGGAGACCTGGGCGGCGATGACGCCGTTTGCCTTGCCACTTTGCCGGTCCTTGATCGGTACGGCAATATCCATGAAGGGCAGCGGGAACCCCGGCACGCGCGTGAAGCCGCCGAAGTAGGGCCGCATCTCCAGCATGGGGCGTTGGTAGAGGGGGGTCATGAAGTAGTTGTTGAGCTGCTGGTCGTTGCCGGAGGTGGGGAACTTGTGAAGGCGGAGCCATTCCTTGCCGTTGGCGTTGATGGCCGAAATGCGGAAGAAGGATTCGACGTTGTTGAGGAGTCCCCCCATGGCCATGCGCGTTTCGGTGGGGCGTTGCGGATCCGGCTGGGTGATGGTGGCGAGCAGGTTGAGCTGGTATTCACCGGCGAGCAGAAAGGAACGGACGTCCTCCTCGGCCTGGGCCAGGCGGTTGGTGGCCTGTTGCTGATAGAGAGCGTTCAGGTGGCGGGTGAAGAAGCCGGAGAGCAGGACATGGTAGAGGCCGATGATGCCGAGAAAGGTGAGGATGGTGGCGGCGAGTATCCTGTGCAACAGCTTCATGGCGGGCGCTATGGCTCAGTAGATGATTTCCGCCTGGGCGGTGATCTCGTCCGGGATCTTGATCTGCAGAACACTCGCGGTCCGGAGATTGATGGCGTATCTCTCCGGATAGTAGAAAACCGGCAGGGTGGACGCCTTACGCCCCTGCAGGAGCTTGTCGATGTATTCCGCAACCTTGGGGATGATCCGTTTTTCGTCGGAGATGAGCCCGCCGAAAAGGCCGCTGCGTACCTGATCCGGCCTTTGGGCAACCACCGGCAGGCGGAGGTCGTTCTGCCACTTGACGATGGTATCCAGGTCGGCGGCGGTGACGGCCGGCGGAAAGAGCAGGATGAAATCGTTTTCCGACTTGATCCGGCGCATCACCGCCTCGATTTCCGCGGGGCCTGAAAACTCGTAGAAGTGGATGGCGATGCCGATGGCCGCGGCGGCCCGGCGGTAAATGGCGAGGAGCTGCTTGAGGTTTGACTCACGGCGGGCCAGCAGGCCGATCCGTTTGCCGGCGCCGGTCATCTGCCAGGCGCCGCGCATGGTGGATTCAACCGAGCCGCGGACCACGCCGGTGAAGTTGTCGCGGCCGGCGGTGAGTGCCGCGGCCGACTCCTGGGTGGCGATGAAGCAGACAGGTTTCTTGAGGCCGTCCAGGGCGAAGAGTTCCGGGAGAACGTTGCCGCTCGCCAGGAAGAGATCGCACCTCGCTTCGATGCGGGCGATGATCTGCCGCCGTTGGGGCAGGGGTTCCTTGCCGGTGATTTCGATGGGCTCGAGATGGAGGTTCTTCCCGACCAGATACCCCCTTGCCGCCAGGGCGGCGGTGAGCCGGTCGAGGATCGGCACCGGGATGGTGGCCGGGATGCCGATGCGGAAGTCGCCGGCCACCAGCGGCACCTCCGCGCTCCTCCGTGGGGTCTTCTCTTCACTGGCAAGGCCGACAATCTCCGCCTGGTCGATGATTTCCTGGGGGATGGCGATCCCCAGCCGGCTTACCGTGGCGAGATTGATGAGGTAACGGCGGCTGACGAACTGGACCGGCAGCTTGTCGGGCGAACGGCCGCGGAGGATCTTGGCGGCGTAGTCGGCGAGTTTCGGGATGAGCAGCTTGTAGTCGATGACCGGGCCGCCCATTGCTCCCTCCTCAACGTGTTGTCGGACCTGGGCGATGACGGGGAGACCGAGTTCGTTCTGCCAGCGGACCAGATCCTTCATTTCCCCCTTGCGGATCGCCGGCGGGAAGAGGAGGAGAGCCTGCGTGCCCTCTTGCTTGAATTGCCGCATCACCCGCCCGATCTCCGCGCTGTCGTCATACTCCTTGGCAACGAGTTTCATGCCCAGTTTCCGGGCGGTTTCCTCATAGGCGGCCTGCATGTCCTCAAGACCGGAGCCGCGGTAGAAGATGAGTCCGAGCCGTTTTCGCCGCTCGGCAGGCAGCAGGGCTGCCGCGCGTTTGAATACCGTGGCAGTGGGGCCCCAGTAGAAGCCGGTGGCGGAGTTCCGCATGGCGGCCGGTATCTCGTGTTCCGGGTTACGGGTTCCGATGAAGAGGACCGGCGAGGTGACGCCCAAGGCAAAGACCGTGGTGAGGTAGTTGCCGGTGGCGAAGAAGAGATCGCATTTTGCCGCGATTTCTCGGCGGATTCGCCCCCTGCCGGGCTCGGTGTCGGCGTCGCGCAGGTCAACGGGCACCACGGTGAGTGTTTCGTCCTGGGTGAGCACCGAAGTCCTGAGGAAGGTGATCAGCTGATCGACGGTGGGGGTCACATAGCCGGCCGGCACGCCGAAACGATATTCCGCTGCCTGGGCGGGGGTGGCAAGGGGGACGGCGGTGGCGAGGAGGAGGGAGAGGAGAAGGAGAATACGTATCATCAGAGGTGTTGAGGTGGTATCTGGGGGTTGAGGTTGGCCGCCCCAGACCTTGCGGCGGGCGGCCTGCCGTGGCAAGGCAGCGTTTTGTCGGATCCTGGCGGCACTCCCTGATTTTCGGTGGAACGGCCCTGTTGGTCAAGGAATAAAAGAACAACGACCGCCTCGGACGGGGAGGTGATCATCAGCGCCGCCCTCCTCGGGTGACGAAAAAGATTGCTTGGGGCTTACATTTAAGTGATAAAAAGGGATAGTATGTGCTAGGTAGTCGCGCAGCCATGTCCAATGTGGCGAAACTCCGACCTAAATCGATTCCGTGAGCAAGATCGGCGGCAGGCGTTACCGTTTGGTAGCACTTGCCGGTCACCCGGTCACCGTCCGGTAACACTGGGATCAGCGGGGTGCCCGGCCGACGCGGTACGGCGGGATTTTGTCGGATGGCACGTTCCTTGCTCTCGGCAGAGGATGGACGGTTCGCCCGAGGTGGCACACGAGAAACAGCGTAATGGCAAGCGGCACGCGGCCGTCAACATCAACAATATGGAGAATCAGATGAACATTGCCGGAGTGGTGGTCCACGCGCGGCCCGGAGCGGCCGAGGCGGTGGCGCAGCGGATGACCGGGATTGCCGGGGTCGAGGTGCATGCCCGAACCGCCGACCACCGGTTGATCGTCACCGTGGAAGAGGCAGGCGGCGGCCTGGTCGCCGACACCCTCGTGGAGCTGGACCGGCTCGACGGGGTGCTTTCGGTCGCCATGGTCTATCAACACTGTGAGTCCCTCGCGGAAGAGAGCCAATGACGGCCGCCGGGGTGGTTCTTCCCTGTCGGCTTCTGCCTCGAACGAAATGGCGGAAAGTTTGCGCGGCATGAAAATTCCTTAAGGAGGAGAGGATATGAAACTGACCAGGCGTACCTTCATCAAGAACAATGCCATTGCCGCCACTGCCATGGCGGCCGGGGTGACCCTGCCGGAGTTCGCCGCCGCGGCCGAGGCCGATGCCACCATCCGCTGGGACAAGGCACCCTGCCGGTTCTGCGGCACCGGCTGCAGCGTGCTGGTCGGCACCAAGGACGGCCGGGTGGTGGCCACCCAGGGCGACCCCGACGCGCCGGTCAACAAGGGGCTGAACTGCATCAAGGGGTACTTCCTCTCCAAGATCATGTACGGCAAGGATCGCCTCACCCGGCCCATGTTGCGGATGACCAACGGCAGGTTCGACAAGAACGGCCAGTTCACCCCTATCTCCTGGGATCAGGCATTTGACATCATGGCCGAGAAGTGGAAGGCGTCGCTCAAAAAGAAGGGCCCCACCGCGGTGGGCATGTTCGGTTCCGGCCAGTGGACGGTTTGGGAGGGCTATGCCGCGGCCAAGCTCGTGAAGGCAGGCTTCCGGTCCAATAACATCGATCCCAACGCCCGCCACTGCATGGCCTCGGCCGTGGCCGGCTTTATCCGCACCTTTGGCTCCGACGAGCCCATGGGCTGTTACGACGACCTGGAACACGCCGACGCCTTTGTTCTCTGGGGCTCCAACATGTCCGAGATGCATCCCATCCTCTGGTCGCGGCTCACCGACCGGCGGCTCACCACCCCCCACGTCCGGGTGGCGGTACTCTCTACATTCGAGAACCGAGGTTTCGAACTCGCCGACCTCGGGATCGTCATGAAGCCGCAGTCGGACCTGGCGATATTGAACTACATCGCCAACTACATCATTCAGCACAACCTTGTGAACCGCGACTTCGTAGGCAAGCACGTTAATTTCAAGCTGGGCAACCCCGATATCGGCTACGGCCTCCGCCCCGACGACCCACGTGAGAAAAGGGCCGCCAACGCCGACAAGGCCGGCGGTTCGAAGCCCATGACCTTTGAAGAGTACAAGGCATTTGTCGCCGAGTACACCGTCGACAAGGCGCATGCCCTCTCCGGTGTGCCCAAGGCGCAGCTCGAGGCCCTGGCCAAGATCTACGCCGATCCCAAGACCAAGGTGGTTTCCTACTGGACCATGGGCTTTAATCAGCACACCCGGGGCACCTGGGCCAATAATCTCGTTTACAACATCCACCTGCTCACCGGCAAGATCTCCGAGCCCGGTAACGGTCCCTTCTCGCTTACCGGACAGCCATCGGCCTGCGGCACGGCCCGCGAGGTTGGCACCTTCGCCCACCGGCTGCCCGCGGATCTGGTGGTGATGAACGCCGATCACCGGGCCTTTGCCGAGAAGATCTGGAAGCTGCCCGACGGCACCCTGCCCGACAAACCCGGCTTCCATGCCGTTCTCATGCAGCGTATGCTCCGTGACCGGGTGATGAACTGCTACTGGCAGCTGTGCAACAACAACATGCAGGCCGGCCCCAACATCAACACCGAGATCTATCCGGGCTGGCGCGATCCTGAAAACTTCATCGTGGTTTCCGACCCCTATCCCACGGTGTCGGCCATGGCCGCCGACCTCATCCTGCCCACCTCCATGTGGGTGGAAAAGGAGGGGGCGTACGGCAACGCCGAGCGGCGCACCCAGTTCTGGCGCCAGCAGGTCAAGGCACCGGGTGAGTCCCGTTCCGACCTCTGGCAGGTGGTGGAGTTCGCCAAGCGTTTCAAGGTTGAAGAGGTATGGCCGGCGGATTTGATCGCCAAAGTGCCCCAGTACCGCGGCAAAACCCTCTACGACGTGCTCTTTGCCAACGGCCAGGTCAACAGATTCCCCAAGCAGCAGGTCAAGGATCTGGCCGGCAATGTTTACGGCAACGACGAGATGGAACACTTCGGTTACTACCTTCAGAAGGGGATCTACGAGGAGTACCGCCTCTTTGGCCTGAAGGGGCCCAAGAAGGGCCACGAGCTGGGCGAGTTCGATCAGTACCATGCGGCCAGGGGGCTGCGTTGGCCGGTGATCGGCGGCAAGGAAACCCTGTGGCGCTACCGCGAGGGCTATGACCCCCATGTGGAGAAGGGGGCCGGTATCCTGTTTTACGGCCAGAAGGACGGCAGGGCCAATATCTTCGCCCTGCCCTATGAGCCGCCGGCCGAGGTGCCGGACGGCGAGTACGACCTCTGGCTCTGCACCGGCCGGGTGCTCGAGCACTGGCACACTGGCACCATGACCCAGCGGGTGCCGGAACTCTATCGGGCGGTGCCCAACGCCGTGGTCTTCATGCACCCCGACGATGCCGAGGCCCGGGGGCTCAGGCGCGGCATGGCCGCCAAGCTCATCACCCGCCGGGGCGAGATCGTCGCCAGCGTCGAGACTCGTGGCCGCAACCGGCCGCCCCGGGGGCTCGTCTTCATCCCCTTCTTCGACGCCCGGCGGCTGGCCAACAAGCTGACCTTGGACGCCACCTGTCCCATCTCCAAGGAGACGGATTTCAAGAAGTGCGCGGTCAAGGTGACCAGGGCGTAAACAAGGCAGGGACCGGGTAGGGGGGACAAGGATCCGGAATTCGGAAAACAGTTTAAGGATCGGGATGGCCATGGTCGAGCGGCAGGAAAAGAGAGAACAGGGGCGTGACCGGCGGCGTTTTCTGCTGGATGCGGCCCGCACTGCCTGCGGGGTGGCGCTTTTTGGCGTCGGGCTCGGTCTTTACGGGCACCGAGCGGCCGAGGCAAACCCGCCGCATGCCCTGCGGCCGCCCGGTGCGCTGCCGGAACGTCGTTTCTTGGCCGCCTGTCTGCGCTGCGGCCAGTGTGTCCGCGCCTGCCCCTACCATACCCTGCGGCTGGCCCGGCCCGAGGAACCGGTTGCCACCGGCACGCCCTACTTCGTGGCCCGTGAAATCCCCTGTGAACTCTGCGAGAACCGTCCCTGCATCCGGTCCTGCCCATCCGGCGCCCTGGCCCCGACGCTTACCGACATCTACCAGGCCCGCATGGGGTTGGCGGTGCTCATCGATCACGAAACCTGTCTGAACTTTCTTGGGCTTCGCTGTGACGTCTGTTACCGGTCCTGTCCGCTTCTTGACCGGGCCATCACCCTGGATGCGGAGCACAACCGCCGGAGCGGCAAGCACACGCTTTTTCTGCCGGTGGTCCACTCCAAGTACTGCACCGGCTGCGGCAAGTGCGAGAAGGCGTGCGTGCTCGACCGAGCGGCGATCAAGGTGGTGCCGAGGGGGCTTGCAAAAGGCGAGCTGGGCCATCACTATCGGCTGGGCTGGGAAGAAAAGGCCAAGGCGGGCCACAGCCTGATCCCCGAGCAGCTCGACCTGCCCGATCGGCTGCCCGATCTCCTGCCGTCAAGCCTTGCGGAGGGCAAGCCATGAGTCGTGCCATCTCATCGGCAGAGCAGGTGGCGGCCCGCCGGGGCTGGCTAGGCAGGCATGGCTGGCTGCTGTGGCGGCGAATTACCCAATTGGCCGTGCTGGCCTGTTTTCTGGCCGGTCCATGGGCCGGGGTGTGGTTGCTGCGCGGCGACATGGCCGCGAGCCGGCTGCTCGATGCCGTGCCGCTCACTGACCCGCTCGTCATCCTGCAGAGCCTGGCCGCAGGGCACCTGCCTGGGACCACCGCCCTCGTCGGGGTGGTCATTGTCAGCGGCTTTTACCTGCTGGTGGGCGGCCGGAGCTACTGCGCCTGGGTCTGCCCGGTGAACATGGTCACCGACCTTGCCGCCTGGATCCGGCGCCGGCTGGGAATCGAGGACGGGGCGCGGCTGGCACGGGCGTGCCGCTACTGGCTGCTTGCCCTGGTGTTGGGCCTGGCCGCCGCGACCCATACCGTGATCTGGGAGTTGGTTAATCCGGTGACCATGGTGAGCCGGGGGCTGCTCTTCGGCATGGGGGCTGGCTGGTGGCTTGTCGTCGCGGTTTTCTGCCTTGATTTGCTGGTGGCGGGCCGCGGCTGGTGCGGGCATCTCTGCCCGGTGGGCGGCTGTTTCAGCGTTCTCGGACTGGCAAGTCCGCTGCGGGTCCGGGCTGCTGGGCGCCACCGCTGCACCAACTGTCAGGCATGTTTCACCGTCTGCCCCGAGCCCCAGGTGATCGGTCCGGCCCTGCGGGGTGCATCCGCGGGCCGGTCGCCGGTGATCACCTCGCCTAACTGCACCAACTGCGGCCGCTGCATCGATGTCTGTCCGGAGCGAGTCTTTGCCTTCGGCAGCCGCTTTGCCGCACCACAACCTGAAACGGAGAGCAATAGCATCCGCATGGAGGAGTTGAGGAGATGAAAAAAAATATCTGTCTAGGTATTGCCCTGGTTGCCGGCTGCCTCGTCCTTGCCCCGCAGAGTGCGGTTGCCGACGAGGTTAAATCCCTGCGCGGCAACATCGACATCGAGGCGCCGTCGCTGCCACCCGAGGTTGAGGAGCTGATCCCCGACCAGAAGCCGATCAAACGCGACTATGTCAAACAACCGCCGCTGATCCCGCACAAGATCGATGGCTACACCATGAACGCCCACTACAACAAGTGCCTCAGTTGCCACAGTTGGGCCAACTACAAGCTGGCCGGCGCCACCAAGATCAGCCCTTCGCACTTTGTAGACCGGAACGGGAATGAATTGGCCAACCTTGCCCCCCGGCGCTACTTCTGTACCCAGTGCCACGTGGTGCAGACCGACGCTGTTCCGTTGGTGGAGAACACCTTTAAGCCGGTGCCGGCCCTTCAGAAGTGAGCTGGCCCGCGACCGGAGGTCGGTGCAGGGGACAACGGTGAAAGGATGACGATCCCTTCCACAATAAACGCAGGAGTTTGACTATGAGTGACAACAGCAAAGGGTGGTGGGACAGACTGCGGCGTCCGAGTACCCGCTTTTCGGTGCTCGGCTTGTTGGGGATCGGTTTTGTCGGCGGCCTCGTGGCCCTGAGCGGTTTCCTGGGCGAGTTGCATGCCACGGCAACCGAGTCGTTCTGTATATCTTGCCACGAGATGCGTGACAACGTTTACATGGAATACAAGAATACCCCCCACTTCAGCAGCAAAAGCGGCGTGCGGGCTACCTGTCCGGACTGTCACCTGGCCCGGGCTTTCGTACCCAAGGTGGCGCGTAAGGCGGCGGCGGTGCGTGAGGTGATCCACAAGGTCAAGGGTACCATCGCCACCCGCGAGAAATTTGGCAACCACCGGCTCGAGATGGCGCAGCGGGTCTGGGCCGAGATGAAGGCCAACGATTCCCGTGAATGCCGGTCCTGCCATGATGCCAAGGCCATGGACTATGCCAAGCAGTCGCGCCGGGCTCGGCTGCAGCACATCCGTGGTGACGACCAGGGCCTTACCTGTATTGACTGTCATAAGGGTATTGCCCATCAGCTGCCCGACATGCAGCAGATCGATCCGTCGGCGGTTATCGGCGCGCAGCAGTAATCGATACCGCGCTGTCATCTTCCTCTCCTCCGGGGCGGGGGGCCTCCAGGCCCCCCGCCTTCTTTTTTTTGCGCACTGAACCGGCGTTTCCGGCCGTGGGCGGGAAGGCGTGCGGGCTGATGGGGAAGGTTTATTCTTGTGCTCCCGCGGGTGTTGGGGGGGCATCTCCGCTGGCCGGCCGGGCGTGTTCCACGCCTATCGGGGTTACCGTGGTGCCACCTATCGACACTCACCCTCCGGTTTTACTGATCTCGGTTTTCTGGCCCGGCCACGGTGCGTTTCCCGGGGGACTTTTTTTTGGGAAAACAAAATAAATCATGCCGTTCCGGGGCAGGCGTTGTGAGGAGGTATGGGGCAGGAGCGCCGGAGGTGTGTTTTTGGGGGAACGGGTTAGTATTAAATTAAATAATTAAAATTAGGGTTCGCAATGTTTATTGGTATGTAATTAATTGCTTTAGTTTCTGTGGAAGGTGTGTTATGTAACTTCTGGTTTAAAATAAAACGTGAAGTATTAATTTTTTGTAATGGATACACCTTTTGGGTGCAGTTGCGGACCCTCAAGGGTAACGTGCTGTCTGCATTGCAGATATGCGTGGAGCGAGTGCGAACGACCGGTATCCTTCGACGGTGTTTCCCGAGTTACGGGCTGCGTCGGAAGTCGGCTCCTCCTGGGCGCGGCCGTTGCGGTGAGCGCTTGGTGAAGCCATCTTTTTAGATTTTATTTCATATATTTATGGTTCAGGAAGCCATGGCCATCCAGCATCCCTTCTATTTCTTGTCCGCCGCGTTTGCCTATCCCACCGTCCCGGAAAAGCAACCTCAGGTTGCCGGGGCGCTTACCTCCCTTGCCGTTGACCTGGGCATTGCCAAGGACGATGCCGATCTTTCCGGCGACATGCCGTATGAGGAGTTGCAGGCAGAGTACGTCCGTCTCTTTGTCAACGCCCCCGGGGGGGTGCCGGCCCCGCCCTATGCATCGATCTACGTGCAGGGCTGTGGCTTCATGATGCAGGAGGGGCACGCTCAGGCCATGGCCTTCTATCGCCGGGCCGGCCTGGAGCCGGCGGCGTTCGACGAATGCGGCGATCACCTCCGCTACGAACTCGCCTTTGTCGGCCATCTGCTCGACGATGAAGCGCTGCCGATGCTCAATGAATTCCTCGACGAGCATCTCCTCCAATGGTTTCCCGACTTCCTGCTGCGTTTGAACGCGGCACAGCCTTGTCCTTTTTACCGATTACTCGGTCAAGTTACAGAGGTATGTCTCAACAATATTCAGAGGGAGGTTGTACATGGATAGACGACATTTTCTGAAGATGTCAACGGCCAGCGCCGTTGCCATAGCCGCATCTGCCATGGATGTTCCGGGGCAGGGTGGCCTTTTCCGTGCCGCGCAGGCGGGTCCGATGCCGCCGGGTAACGGCACCGGCAGCATGGGGGCCACCGAGGTTACCTCGGTCTGCGAAATGTGTTTCTGGCGGTGTCCCATCGTCGCCAAGGTCAGGGACGGCAAGGTGGTGAAGATCGAGGGCAACCCCAAGAGCCCGGTAAACGGCACCAGGGTGTGCGCCCGCGGCAACTCCGGTGTGCAGCTTCTCTATGATCCCGACCGGATCAAATATCCCCTGAAGCGGGTCGGTGCCCGCGGCGAGGGCAAGTGGGCCAGGATCTCCTGGGACGAGGCCCTGGGTGAGATCGCCCATAACATGAAGAAGGTCAAAGAGAAGTACGGCCCCCATGCCCTGGCCTATTTCGACCATGGCGCCTCGGCAGAGAACATGCGCGAGATTTTCCAGGCCATGGGGACCGAGAATTTCACCAGCGAGCCGGCCTTCTATCAGTGCGTCGGTCCCGCCGCCCTGGCCTATCTGCAGACCGTGGGCTACATCACCACAGGTACCCGGCAGTTCAACGACATGGGCAACTCCAAGGCCATGCTGTTTGTCGCCTCTCACGTCGGCGAGAATGTCCACGTGTCACATGTCCACGAGTTCATCACCGGCCTGGCCAAGGGGTCGGAACTGGTGGTGGTTGACCCGCGTTTCTCGGTGGCCGCCAATAAGGCCAAGATCCACCTGGCCATCCGGCCCGGCACCGATACCGCCCTGATGCTCGCCTGGATCAATTACGTCATCGAGAAGGGGCTTTACAACAAGGAGTTCGTCGCCAACAAGTGCGAGGGGTTCGATGCCCTCAAAAAGGCGGTCAAGGGCTACTCCATGGAGTGGGCGGCCCGGATCTGCGATCTGAAAATCGACGACATGAAGGCCGCCATTGAGTTGCTGGCCAAGGCGAGCCCCAACGTCAACATCCATCCCGGCCGCCATTCCACCTGGTACGGCAAGGGCGACGTGGGCCGTCATCAGACCTATGCCATCCTCACCGCGCTCTTCGGCGCCGTGGGCGTGCCGGGCGGTATCTACTTCCCCACCGCGGTGAAGACGGGCCACTCCGAAGGCATCGAGGAGAGCCTGAAAAAGGTGGCGCCCGCCAAGGTTTCCCTCAAGAACGATTCGGGCTACCCCTTCTCCAGCGTCTTCGGTACGGTCACCGCCGATATCATCAAGGCGATCAACACTGGTAAGCCCTATCCTATCAAGCTCCTCGGGGTGAACGGCGTCAACATTATCCAGACCATCCCCAATCCCTACGAAACCATGAAGGCGATCAACAACCTCGACTTTATCTTCTGCCAGGAGATGATGGCTGGAGAGACCGCCATCTGGTCGGATATCGTCTTGCCCGACGCGGTCTATCTCGAGCGCTACGACGGGGTGTATGCCTACGAGGGCCTCACTCCGTACCTCACCGTGCGTCAACCGGTGGTGCCGGCCATGTACGAGTGCCAGCCGCCGTATTGGATTGCCGCCCAGCTGGCCAAGCATCTTGGCATCGACGGTTACCATAAGAGTGTCGAGGAGGCCATCGACGAGGAACTGGCCGGAGCCGGCACCTCCATTGCCAAACTCAACAAGGAGGGCGGCATCGTCACCTATCCGGGCAACCCTTACCGGGATGCCAAGACGCTTAATGTAGGCACCGAATCGGGCAAGATCCAGCTGGCCGTGGAGGCCTTTGCCGACGAAGACCTCGACGCCGTTCCCAAGTTCGAGCCCACCCCGGTGCCGCCCACCGGTTTTGCCCGGCTTCTCTATGGCCGGTCGCCGGTGCACACCTTCAGCCGTACCATGAACAACCTCTGGCTCCATAACGAAATTCCGGAGAACAAGCTCTGGCTCAACGATCAGGTGGCCAAGCGGCTGGGTATCAGCATGGACGAGGAGGTGGTCCTCGAAAATCAGGACGGCAAGCGCTCCAATCCCATCAAGGTGCTGGTCACCCCGGGCATCCGGCCCGACGCCGTCTACATGGCGCACGGCTTTGGCAGCAAGTCGCCTCATCTCTCCCGCGCCTACGGCAAGGGAGCGGCCGACGGCTTCCTGATCACCGAAACGGTTGCGGACCCCTTCATCGGTGCCACCAGCAAACGGACCAACTTTGTCAGGATCGTCAAGGGGGGCAAGGTGCTCGATATCCCCGAGTTGATTCCGGTGCCCGCCGAGCTTCCCAAATATGTCCTGAAAAACGCCTGAGAGGAGAAGAGCGATGAATCAATACGCCATGGTGATAGACTTAAACCGTTGTGTGGGTTGCCATGCCTGCGCGGTGGCCTGCCGCGCCGAGTGGCAGGTGCCGGTGAAGGAAGGGTGGCGCCGTAACTGGGTACACCGCCTTGGGCCCGCCAATACCGCGCACGGCATTTCCTTTACCTTCTACCCCGGTCTCTGCAACCACTGCGACCGGCCGGCCTGTGTTGCCGTCTGCCCGGCCGATCCGGTGGATATGACCTTTACCGATGCCAAGACCGGTCAGACCAAGACCATGAAGGTGGCGGCCACCTTCAAGGATCCCTTCAACGGCACGGTGCAGATCGACAAGACCCGTTGTCTTGGCTGCGGCGCCTGCCGTGATGCCTGTCCTTACGGGGCGCGCTACGTGAACACCGAAGTCGCCAACAAGGATCTGGGCGGCGAGGGCATCGCTGATAAGTGCACCTTCTGTATGCCGCGGGTGGAGGCCGGCTTGCAGCCCGCCTGCGTGCAGACCTGTATCGCCGACGCCCGTATCTTCGGCCGCAAGGATGCCCCCGAGATCGCCAAGTATCTCAAGGATGGCGCCAAACGGCTGGAGTCGGCCAACGTCCAGATCGGTCCCAACGTCTACTACGCGGGGGCGGCCAAGGATCTGGCCCTCCTTGACGCCACCTCGACTCCCAAGACCATGCCCGAGGCCAATCTGCGCCGGTCGCTGCTTGCCGGTCTGGTCAGGCCGGCCCGGAAGAAGGCCGAAAAAGTCGGCATGGCCGGCAGCCTGTTGGGCAGGCTGCTCGCCCAGGAAGAGAACAAGGGGTAGTCGTCCCTTTTTCACCCCCCGTTGGTTGGCACAACGGGCGTTTTCCGTTTCCCCTGCCGCCGGTAACGGCGACAGGGGATTTTTTTTGCCTTCTGCTCGGGGGGGGGGCGGTTGGCGGAGATATTTTTGGTCCGACTTGCGGATGATGATTAAGGTATGGGTAAGATCGACGCTCCCCGCCGCAAACAGCGGGTGAAGGAGGTGCGCCATGAAAGTCATCCAACTCGTTTTTCCCCTGACCCTGCTGGCCTCTTTCTGGGCCATGGCAGCACCGGCGGACGCGGCGGGCGCAAATTTCCGCAAGGCGACCTTTGCCGGGGGATGTTTCTGGTGCGTGGAGAAGCCCTTCGATGGCCTGGCCGGGGTACTTTCGGCGACCTCTGGCTACACCGGCGGCACCAGTGTCAACCCGACCTATGCGACTTATGCCGCCGGTGGCCATCTGGAGGCGGTGGAGGTTCTCTTCGATCCGGAGCGGATCTCCTACCAGAGCCTGCTCGACGTCTACTGGCGGCAGATCGACCCCACCGACCCGGACGGGCAGTTCGTTGACCGGGGACATGCCTACACCACCGCCATCTTCTACCACGACCCGGAACAACAGCGGTTGGCGGAAGCGTCCAGGCAGCGGCTCGCGGCACGCCACGTCTACGACAAGCCCATCGTCACCGTCATTCGGCCGGCCACCACTTTCTATCCGGCCGAGGGGGATCATCAGGACTACTACAAGCAGAACCCGCTGCGGTATCACTACTATCGGGAGCGGTCGGGACGGGACGGTTATCTCGACCGAATCTGGGGCTCGGGTCGTAAGCTCCTCACCGAGCGTGAGCTGCGGCGACAGTTGACCCCGCTCCAGTACCGGGTGACCCAGGAGGAGGCCACGGAACCCGCCTTCGCCAACGCTTACTGGGATAACAGGCGATCTGGTATCTACGTGGACCTCGTGTCCGGCGAACCGTTGTTCAGCTCGCTGGACAAGTTCGATTCGGGCACCGGCTGGCCCAGTTTCAGCAAGCCGCTGGTGGCCGCCAATGTAGTCGAGCGAGAGGATCACGGCTTCTTTCAGACCCGGACCGAGGTGCGTAGCCGCCTCGGCGACTCCCATCTCGGCCATGTCTTTGCCGATGGCCCGGCGCCCACAGGACTGCGGTACTGCATCAATTCGGCGGCCCTGCGGTTTGTGGCGAAGGAGAGACTCGCCAGTGAAGGGTATGGCAGGTTCCTGAAGCTCTTTGGACGATAGGCGCTCGCGCGGGAAAGGGCGGGTTTCCGTCCGGATCAGGGGCGGGTTGCCTGCGGGCCCTCCCTGGTTTTGAGGGGGGGACTCGGGAACGGCCGGAGTCGTTACTTTGAGGCGTGGGCCTGGATGATCTCCTGCAGGGCCTGCCAGTCCACGGTACTCTGCCGACAGTTGGGGCGGGCGAGGAGGACCACTTGGGGCACGACCTTGAGTCCGTGGCTGCCCAGGGTGCCGTCCGGCGCCAGGTTGCGGGGATGGAGGTATTTCTCGCAGAGGTCGTTGGTGCAGAGACAGCCGATCACTCCCCGGGGCCGGTGTCGCTCGATCTGGCGGATGAGGAAGTCTCGGCTGCGCAGCACGCCGGTGCTCTTGTGGAGGCGGCCGCTGACCACGATCCGGGCGTCCCGGTAACCGAGGTTCAACGCCAGCTGCCGGGTGGTCCGCAGCTGGCAGGGCAGAGCGCAGTCGTCGGGGCAGAGCAGTCCCTCGGCCAGGTCGATGTGGGTCGGGCACTCCCGGGGCCGCAGGCAGTAGGGGAGGAAGAGCATCCGTTCGGCAAAGGGAATGGTGAGAAAGCGGCGGTGGAAAAAGGTGTTGGCGGCGGCGACCACCCGCCGGGCGTAGCGGTCTTTGTCGAGGGCCGGCAAGAGCCGCTCCAGCGGCCGGTAGAGATAGACCAGCAGGGGCAGGGCGACGGCGGCAGGCAGAAAGGTCATGAAGTGGCGAGGCAAAGGGATGGGTGAAGATCGGCTTTGGTTTCTCCAGCCATCCGGATCGGGAGGACCAAGGGGGTATTGGGGCGCGGCGGGTTTCGCGTCCCGGAGGTGATCTGGCGGAGCGCCTTTATCCTACCTGAAATGACTACCTGACACAAGCCGGGATCGATCCATGCCGGCCCGGATCGCCAGGGAAAAGGAGACAGCGTTGGGCGTTTGCGCCCCCGGCAAGGGGGGCGCAAACGCTCATGCACGGAAGATTTCGTAACTCAGGCACACTCCGAGTAGCCGCAGGCGTGGCAGATGCAGCAACCGCCCTCATGCTCGATGACCCCACCGCACTCGGGGCAAGCGCCGAACATGGCGTTGCTGTCGTTGAGCGAGGCGTCCTTAAAGCCGTTGCTCCGCTCCAGATGGAGGCGGACGGCCTGGGCAATGGCGTCGGCGCAGGAAGTGACCCGTTTTTCCCCAAAGCCGAACGGTTTGTGGCAGCTGATGCCGATGAGCTGCTTGACAATGGGCTCGGCTGCCATGCCGCTCCGCCAGGCGAGCGAAACCAGGCGGCCGATGGCCTCGCACTGGCTGGCGGCACACCCTCCAGCCTTGCCCACGGTGTTGAAGAGTTCAAAGGGGCGGCGTTTGTCGTCCTCGTTGATGGTGACGTACATGGGGCCGCAGCCGGTGGTCATTTGATAGGTGCAGCCGGAGAGCATGGCAGGCCGGTCGCGTTTGATGGGGCGGCCGGTCGTGGGGGTGGGGGCCACTGCCGCGGTCTTGGTGTCGGTCTTGCCGATGCTCAGCACCTGACCCTCCCGGCAGCCGTCCCGGTAGATGGTGACTCCCTTGCAGTTCAACTGGTAGGAGAGGAGGAATGCCTCCTTGACATCCTCTTCGGTGGCGCTTTGGGAGAAGTTGATGGTCTTGCTCACCGCGTTGTTGGTGTGTTTCTGGAAGGCGGCCTGAATATCGATGTGGTTGCGGGGAGTGATGTCGTGGGCGGTTTCGAAGACCTGCCGGTACTTGGTCGGGATGGCGCTGATCCCCTGCACCGAGCCGTTGTGGGCGATGTCGCGGATCAAGTCCTTGGAGTAGAACCCCTCCCGGACGGCGATCGCCTCGAAGAGCGGGTTGACCTCGAAGAGTTCGTCGTTATCCATCACCCGGCGGACGTAGGAAACGGCAAAGAGGGGTTCGACTCCGCTGGAGGCACCGGCCAGCAGGCTGATGGTGCCGGTGGGGGCGATGGTGGTGCGGGTGGCGTTGCGCACCGGGGTGTGCGGGTCGCGCTGGCCATAGATGCTGTCGGTAAAGTTGGGGAAGGGGCCGCGCTTTTCGGCGAGTTTCACCGAGGCGGCGAGGGCCGTGTCGTCGATGAAGCGCATCACCTCCTCGGCGGTGGTGGTCGCCTCGTGGGAGGAGTAGGAGATCTCGAGCTGGATGAGCATGTCGGCGAATCCCATCACCCCCAGGCCGATTTTGCGGTTCTGTTTGGTCACCTTTTCGATTTGGGGCAGGGGATAGTTGTTGATGTCCACCACGTTGTCCAGGAAGTGGACCGCCAGCCGCACGGTGCGGCCGAGTTTGTCGTAGTCGACCTTGCCGTCGGCCACCATGTGGGCCAGGTTGATGGAGCCCAGGTTGCATGATTCGTAGGGCAGCAGCGGCTGTTCGCCGCAGGGGTTGGTGCTCTCGATGGCGCCGGCGGCGGGCGTGGGGTTCTCGGCGTTGATCCGGTCGATGAAGACGATGCCAGGCTCTCCCGACAACCATGCCTGTTTGACGATCTGCCGGAAAACCTTGGCAGCGTTCTGCATCCGCACCACCTCCTTGTTGCGGGGGTTGATCAGCGGATAGTCCTGGTTGTTGGCCAGCGCGGTCATGAAGTCGTCGGTGATGGCCACCGACAGGTTGAAGTTGTGGAGCACGGCCAGATCCGCCTTGACCTTGATGAAGTCCATGATGTCAGGATGGTCCACCCGGAGAATGGCCATGTTGGCGCCGCGCCGGGTACCGCCCTGCTTGATGGTTTCGGTGGCGCAATCAAAGACCGACATGAAGGAAAGCGGGCCGCTTGAGATCCCCTTGGTGGAGTGAACCACGTCGTTCTTGGGGCGGATGCGGGAGAAGGAAAAACCGGTGCCGCCGCCGCTCTGGTGGATGAGAGCGGTCTGCTTCACCGCCTCGAATATGCTGTCCATGGAGTCCTCCACCGGCAGCACGAAGCAGGCGGAGAGCTGTCCAAGCTCCCGGCCGGCGTTCATCAGGGTGGGCGAGTTGGGCAGGAAATCGAGGTTGGCCATCAGGGTGTAGAATTCCCGGGCCAGGGCATCGACATCGGTCTCGGGGCCGTAGTTGCGGTCGCCGGCGGCAATGGTCTGGGCCACCCGCCAGAGCATCTCCTCGGGGGCCTCCAGCACTTTGCCGTGCAGGTCTTTCTTAAGGTAGCGGCGTTCGAGGACGGTAATGGCGTTGGCAGAGAAACTCGGCTTGGGAACGCCGGCGGGCAGCTTGGTTGTTTTGGCGGGTGACTTTTTGGGCATGGGTGCTCCTGGTCCAGTGGTAGGGTTGATGATTCTGTTCCGTAACCGGCGGTGCGGGCGGAGTGCGAAACCACGCACCTAATGGTCACGGCCCGTTGTCCGATGCCGGTCGGCGTGCGAGACAAGGGGTGCAATTCGTAACAGTCGGAATTTGCGGGTTTTTCAGTGAGAAGGCGTGGTACACATAATGTGGTGTTGCGCCAGTAATGAGAGCACAAGATGTGGTGTTTGTAAAGCGGAATATCGAGGCGTCGACAAAAACGGCGTTCCTCTCCGCAGGGCGGGCTGAGAAGGCGGATGGCGCTCTGGCGGCACGAATCGGAACCGGTGGCATTGGCGCAATATTTACCGCCATCCAGAGGCCGCCGACCCCGATTTGATGACGTTAGGCAGGTCGCTTGGGGTTGGTCCTCGCCAGGGGGGCGCCGGAGATGTTTACCCTCCTATTCAGTCGGCGGCCGGTCCTCCATGCGAAGGGAGTGCGACAGTCTCCTCCGGCCCGGCGTAGAGCGTTGGGGCCAAGGCTCCGGCTGCCCGATGCATTGCCGATCGCTGCCGGGCGGTACACCCGCGGGGTTGACGAAGCGGCCGGCACTGGAAGCACTTTTCTAGCGCAAGGTCGGGCGGCAAAGTGGTTTCATGCTGTTGACAGAGAGTGGTTATTATGTGCAAGATTTAGACTGCATTGCTACCCATGCATGTTGCCGCGTGGCCAGGCCGGTCAGCAGAACAGGGCCGTGGGTGGCGATGCCGGATCTGGTTGGATGCAATGCAAGGGCGGGAGGACAAGCGATGGCGGAACAGGCTGATGACAAAAGGACGGAGGGTGGCACCGGACCCTTGACCATTCTGCTCGTGGAGGACAACGAGGCCGACCGGCGAGTGGCCGCGGAGGTTCTCGGTAAGGCGGGCCACCGGGTGCGCTTCGCCGCCAACGGGCTCGCGGCCTTGGAGCTGCTCTGCCGCGAACGGGTGGATGTCATCTTCATCGACGCGCAGACGCCCGCGATGGATGGTCTGGCCGTCACCCGCCTTATTCGGCGCTGTGAGTCAGGCCTGGCCCCCGAGGGCCAGGCCGTGGCCGGCCACCACCAACTCTTCGTGGCCCTCGGCAAGGTTTTGTCGGGTCACCGCACCCCCATCGTCGCCATGGCCGCTCATGCCAGGGCCGAGGCCGGCGACCGGTGTCTCGCCGCCGGCATGGATGCCTCCGTCTCCAAGCCTTTCCGGAACGAAGAGGTTCTTGCCGTGCTGGCCCGGGTGGCGGCAGGGGAGGGGGCGGCGACCCGTTCTGCCGTGGTACCTGTCGCCAAAGAAGTGCCGGCCGCACGGCCATTGCCGGTGATCCCCCAGCCGGTGTTGTTGGAAAACGTCCGGGCTCATTTCCAGCGCCAATACGCCCTGTCGCCGGAAAAGATCAGCCTCTTGCTGGACTCCCTGGCCGGCAGTGTTTCGACCTTCCTGAACAACGTCGATCGGGCCCGGGCGAATGACGACTGGGAGGACTTGCCCCGCTGCCTGCACAGCATGAAGGGGATACTCCTCACCATGGGCCTTGAGGACCTGGCCGATCTTGCCCGTCGCGCCGAACGGGGCGCCTGGGAGGGCGAGATGGAAACTGTGGTCGCCCCCTTGCTCGTCGAGCTGTGCGGCTGTCTCTCGCCCCTGAGCAACCCCGCCGCAGCGCAAGGGGCGGATGTCCAAAGATGGAGTGGGCGCTAGCTGGCGCCGGTCGGGCGACAAAAAAATACTTGACCGTTGTCGTCTATCACGGTTTCCTCAAGGATACAGCTTGCGATCCACATAACTCCATCCCTCCCCCCCCATGAACCGACAAAAACTCGCCGCCCTCGTCGAAGAGGCAACCCGCCTGGAACTGCTGGTTTCCGACCTCTACGCGCTGTTCCATGAGTGCCAGCCGGCAGACGCCGCCTTCTGGTGGACGCTTTCCCTGGAGGAAAAGAACCACGCCGCGTTGCTCAAGAGCGGCCGGGATCACTTCTTGCCCCTGGGGCTTTTTCCCGTCGAACTCATCCCCTCAGTCCTGGAAACGTTGACCGCCAGAAACAATGAGTTGGAGGCGGCCATTGCCCGCTTCCGCGCCACTCCTCCTTCCCGCCAAGAAGCTCTGCGCTATGCCCTGGCCCTGGAGGAATCGGCCGCCGAACTCCATTTCCAGCAGGCCCTGGAAGAGCAGGGTCAGTCGACGGTCATGGACATCTTCCGGACCTTGAACGGCGAAGACCATGATCATGCCGAGCGTATCCGTCGCTATCTTGAGATGCTGCCGTTCGCCTGAACCGAAGGGGCCCGACCGCCCCGGACCTCTGCACCACAAGAGAAAGCATGGCTGCAAACAAAAAAACGGACGAGATGCCGGCAAGGACCGGCGAGGCATGGTGGCGGCGGTTCCGCAACTGGCAGGATGACGTGCCACCCCTTCTGGCCGCCAGTGGCTTGGCCGCCGCGGTCGCCCACCAGCGGCGAATCATCATCAAGCCCAATCTGGTAGAGCCGGTGCCTCCTCCCATCACCACTCCGGTGGCGCTGGTGGCGGCCCTGGTCGCGTACCTTCGCGAGGTCGCCCCCCATGCCGAACTGGTGGTGGCCGAAGGGGTCGGTTCACTGCGCCACGACACCTGGCACGTTTTTCGGGAGTTGGGCTATCTTGACCTTGCCCGCCGGCAGGGGGTGGAACTCGTCGACCTCAACGACGCCCCCCTGGTGCGGCTGGTCGATCCCACCTGTCTCCGCTGGCCGGAGATGTACCTGCCGGCCATGGTCTTCGACGCCTTCCTCATCTCAGTGCCGGTCCTGAAGGCCCATTCCCTGGCCGGGGTAACGCTTACCATGAAGAACATGATGGGGTTGGCGCCGCCGGCTCATTATCAGCAGGGCGGCCATTGGAAGAAGGCATCTTTCCACCATCGGGTTCAGGAGGCGGTCCATGATCTCAATCGTTACCGGGCGCCGGATTTTACCCTGCTCGATGCCACCGTGGGCATGGCCGAGGCCCATCTCTGGGGGCCCACCTGCCAGCCGCCGGTGAACAGGCTGATCGCGGGCTTCGATCCGGTGGCGGTGGACGCCATCGGCGCCGGGCTGTTGGGACAGGACTGGCGCCGCATCGGCCATATCCGGCTCGGTGACGGCGTACTGGGTTCGGCGACCGCGACGGCGGTGGAGGTGGCATGAGCGGCCCGCCGGCCATGGGCCTTGAGGAGGCCCGGGCCTTTGTGGCGGCGGTGGCCGGCGCCTATGCCCTGGGCGCGGCCGCGCCGACGGCCCGGCCGGCGGCGGTACCGGCGGCCGGGGGGAAGAGCCGCGGCCGGGTGCTGGTCTGCGCGCCGCATCCGGACGATGAGTCCCTCACTGGCGCCCTCGCCCTTCGGCTTGCCCGGGAAGGCGGCTGCGAGGTGACCGCCGTGGCTCTCACCCTGGGGAGCGATCCGGTCCGTCGGCAGGCGCGCGGCGAGGAGTTCGCCGCCGCCACCGCGCTTCTCGGCTGGGAAGGCGTGGTGGTCCACGGGGGACGTGGCTTTGGCCGGCTCACCCTTTCGGCGCGGGCCGTCGACCCCGGTCGCTGGCAGCGGCAGGTGACGGAACTCGCCGAACTCTTTACCGCCTGCCGTCCCGATCTCGTGCTCCTTCCCCATGCCGACGATTCCCATCCCACCCACGTAGGCAGCCACCACCTGGCCATGGCGGCCCTGGGCCGGTACACGGCACGGGGCCAGCTTCAGGTACTGGTGGCGGCCAGCGAGTTTTGGCGGCCCCTGGCGGAGCCCAATCTGTTGGTTGGGGTTGGGGAGGACGACGTGGCGCGGCTGGTGGCGGCGGTGGCCTGCCATGGAGGCGAGGTGGCCCGCCGGCCCTACCATGCGCGGCTTCCCTTCCGGATGGTGGATAACGTCCGGCGGGGCGGCGAGCTGATGGCCGGCTACGGCAGCGGTGCCGCGGCGGCCCTGCTTTTCGGCGAACTCTATCTGCTTGGCCGGCTGGCGGCGGGTGTATTCCACCGCCATGCCGTTCCGCTGGTGGTGCCTCCCTGCCAGCCGCTTACCCTTGCCGGCCTTGCCGGGGGGGCGCCCTAACGGGTTATCCCCGCAGATGGTGGTTCAGGGTGGTGGGCTTTTTGGAAAGCCCCAGCTCCTGGGAGACCTCGGTGGCGATCTCCTCGATGGATTTGCCCGTTGTCTTGATCATCGGAATGGAATGGCGCAGGAAGAGCTGTTCGGCCTGTTGGATCTCCTCGATACAGGTGGACAACTTGGCGTACCTGCTGCCGGGGTAGCGTTTTTCGCGGACACTGTGGAGAAGCTCCGCCGAGGTGGTGAGGCCCACGGCCCGGCGGCAGTTGCGGCGGACCTCATCCGGCAGCCGGTATTGGCTGAGGTATTCTGCGGTGAGCGGGAAGTTGGCCGATTTCAAGCCGAGCTGGGTGGCCAGATAGACGCTCACCGGGGTTTTGCCGGCCCGGGAAACGCCCACCAGAATGACATCCGATTCGTCGAGTTCGTCGACATTGGTGCCGTCGTCGTGGTCCAGGCAGAAGTTGATGGCCGCCACCCGCTTGGCCATGCCAACATCGTCGGTGCGGCGTGAAAAGCCAGGCACCCGCAGCGGTTTGGCCTCCAGGCAGGTTTCCAGCCGTTCGAGAAAAAACTCGTAGGCATCGAAGAATTCCACCTCAGGGCTGTCGAAGACCTTGAGCAGCTCCGGGTCCATGATGGTGCTGAAGATCAACGGCCGCCGGGAGGCGGACTGTTTGAGGATGTACGCGAGCACCTTCTCCGCCTCGGCCTTGGTGCGGATGTAGGCGAATTTCTCTTCATGAAAGCTGATTTCCGGGAACTGGCAGAGCAGTGACTGGCCAAGGTTGGTGGCGAGAATGCCGGTGCTGTCCGAAAGGTAGTAGACGTCCTTGGATTTCCACATGGGGGCCGCCCTCCGTTGCGGGTGGTTGCAGGGGCGCCGTCAGTAGCGGCGTGGATCTTTACTTTACGCTATTGTCGGGTCGGTGGGCAGCAGAAAAAAGAGGGCGGCGGAAGGATTCCGCATCCCCCGTACCCGCGAGGCTTTGCCAGGGTCTGTTACGTTTTATAGGGTAGCCGATGCGGCAGCGAGTTGCTTCGGGGATGGGCGAGCGGAACGCGGGGCGCGCCGCCCGGAGCCGTTGGCACCGGGCAGGCAGTGACGCGCCGTGGCGGGGGGGCTGGGGGGGTGCTTTTTGTTTCGTTTTGCTGCGACTTCGGAAAGGTTTCGCCGGCAGGATGACGTCACGCCACGGATCAGGCGCTCAGGCCGAAAGCAGCCACTGGTTGCGGAGTCGCCGGAAGTCATTCTTGAGTTGTTCGACCCGGCTGCGGTTGAGGGGGGAGGAGGCGGAGTCCGCGGCTTGGTCCACGGCCTTGTCCACCAGTGGTTCGCTCAAGGGGGCGAGGCGGGGGTGGCTGGCAAGGGCGCGTTTGAGCCGGCTTAACAGCTGCTGGGCGGCCGTGGTTTCCTTTCCGGTGGGGGGGGACGCCGGAGGATTGGTCCCCGCGGCCTGCTCTTCGGTGGGGGCGGTGAGGGCGTTGGTGAACATCTCGTTGAGCTGTTGCCATTGGGCCTTGACCATTGCCGCGTAATGGTCGGCCTTGCTCTGGTCGAACCGGTCGGTGAACTGTTTATCGAGTTCTGCCGCCGCTGCGGCCAGGCTCGCCGGGCCCATGGACTGGCTGAGGCTGGTGGACACCGTGGCGGAGGTCCGGAACGAGGCCGAGAGGCTACTTACCGAGCCCATGTCGCCAAGGTTGAGTGCTCCGCTGGTGGCCGCCTGTAGATCGCCATTGAAGAAGTCGGTGGCAATGGCCGTCAGGTCGTTGATCAGATTCCTGACGTCGGCCAGCTCTTCGTCGCTCAGGTCACCCTGGACGGTGAGGGCCATGGCCTGCGCGGCCTGTGAGGTGGCGCGGCCGCTCATGGTCTGGCGGCCGTCGGCGGTGGTGGCGAACTGCGCCGCGCTGGTCTGTGAGATGCCCTGGCCAACGGAAAGAGAAACCACGTCGCCCTCGGCGGTCACCATGGAGATGGCGGCTGTTTGGGTACGGCACGCCACCTGCCGGAACGAGCTGCTCTGCTGCCGGTCGTCCGCGGCGGTCCTGCGGGTGGTGGTGCTGCCGTTGAAGAGGGGCTGCTGCGGCGGCGAAGGGGATGAGGCGATGGACGAAGGGGGCATGGGGCTCTCCGGGTTGCCGACCCTGGGGAACCTTGGCGGCAGCGCCGCGGCCGGCCCAGGGGAAAAAGGGGGCGTGCTGCGGCCGGTAGCGGCCGGCGATGGCACGCCGTCTCTTTTTCCTCTTCGGCGCTCCGCGGGCGCAACTTGAAAAAAGAAGGCAGTGGCGGCGGGGAAGGCGTCAGCGTCGGGCGGAGAATTCCGGGTCGCTGTCGTAGAGGGCGCGGAAGCGCTGGATGCGTTCGGCGGTCTTGCGGTCCAGGGTGATGGCGTAGCGGTCGAGGTATTCCGCCGCCATGCGGTGGGTATTGAAGATGGGACAGTTCAATACCAGATTCATGATGCACTTGTCGAGATAGCCGTCCCGGAGGGCCGGTTCGTTAAAGGCGGTGAGGATCTCCGGGAAAAGGTTGTAGAATGAAGCAGAGTCCTCGGCATAGAGCAGGGCTGCCGGAGACTCGCTCAGAGATTCGGCGTCCACCGGACCCTCGTAGCCGAATTTCCAGCCGGTTTTGCCTTCATGGTAGCCCTCCACCCACCAGCCGTCCATGATGCTGATGTTGGGTACCCCGTTCATGGCCGCCTTCATGCCGCTGGTGCCGCTTGCCTCCAGAGGCCGTTTGGGGTTGTTGAGCCAGGCGTGGACCCCCGCCACCATCATCTTGGCGATCTGCATGTCGTAGCCAGGAATGAAGACCAGTCGGGCCAGGCCGTTACTTTTCAGATAGAGATCCTTCTGGTAGTCCAGTAGCAGTTTGATGAGGCTCTTGCCGGGCTCGTCGGCTGGATGCGCCTTGCCGGCAAAGATGAAGTTCACCGGCCGGCCGATTTGGACGATGATCTTGGCCAGGGTGTCCAAGTCCTCGAAGATCAGATCGGCGCGCTTGTAGGTGGAAAAGCGGCGGGCAAAGCCGATGGTAAGTGCCTCGGGAGAGAGATCGCGTTCACCTTCTTCCAGATAAGAGAGGTAGTTGGGTGGATCGATCCAGGTTTCCTGCATCTGGTTGCGGTGTTCCACCAGCATGCCGTTGACGTAGTCGATGAGCCGTCGGGTGTCCTGCTGCCATGCCTGTTCGAAATAGGCGCGAAAACGGTTGCTCGCCAGCAGCAGCTTGGCATTGGCAAAGGCGCTGGGGTCGTCGCGCCAGCCCTTCAGTTCAGCGAAACTGTCGTAGAGTTCCGCCTTGGCGTCACTGATCCAGGTGAGGTGGTGGACGCCGTTAGTGATGGCGGAGATCTTGGCGGCATACTCTGGGAACTGGTTGCGGGTCACCTCTTTGTGGAGGCGGCTGACGCTGTTGGTGGCCCGGTTGACCCGCATGGCCAGTTCGGTAAAGTTGTATACTTGCGGCTGTTCCTTGTCCCGGGCAAGGAGGCGCAGAGTGCGCTGGCAGAAGGCATGGCCCAGTTCGGCGTAGAGGTCGCGGTTGAAGCGGTCGTGGCCGGCTTTCACCGGGGTGTGGATGGTGTAAACCACCCGCCCCGCCACCTTATCCGCCGCCCGGATGATGTCTTCGTCGGTGGCCAGGGTGGCGTATCCCGGTCCGACGGTGGCGAAGAGTTCCCGGGCAATGAGGTGGAGCACCACCACCACGCCGTGCTGTTCGTTGAGGTGAATGGTTTTCGAGGTGACCCCCAGTGCCTCCATCACCGGCACGATGCCCGCGCCCAGCAGGCGTCGCTGGATGGCCTTGGTGCGTTCCGAGCTGCTGTCGTAGAGGTGGTCGGCCGCCGCCCGGATCCACTCCGGCGACGAGGGAATACTGTAGTCCAGCAGTATCTGCGGGACAAAGAAGTCCAGGGTACTGTTAACTTCCATCTTCAGCCACACCTGGGCGTGGGCCACGGAGTTGCGGTCGTGGCCGTCGGAGAACGGCACCTCGATGACCAGGGGGTGGTCCGGGTGATCGGGGTCGCGAAGCAGATAAAGAGAGGGGGTTTCTTCGGGCCGCCATTCGGAGGTCCAGGCGATTTGGCCCAGGCGCGAGTCCACCAGCTGTGAGAAATAGCCCTTGCGGTAGAGGAGGGTGATGGCCAGTGCCGGGATCCGACTGTCGGCAAAGCTCTTCAGGGTATCGCCAGCCAGTACGCCCAGGCCACCACTGTAATTGGGGAGTTTCTCAGCGCCGTGGAGGAATTTTTTGATGAATTGGTCCAGGACCGGATCGGTGCTGTCGGTAATCTCCAGTCGTTCCAGTCGGCTCTTGATGGGATGGAAGACGTCGCGTTCAGCGCCGATCTCCATGGAGACGTAGGTGACGGAGTTGCCGTCGGCCGCGGTGAGTTCGTGCCAGACCTGATCAAGTACTTTCTGGGAAACCCCGAAAAAGGTACCGAGGGAGTTGCTGGCGAGCATGTCGTGGACGGCCTGATCGTTGTCGACTAAAGGCAGGTGCGGTTTTTTCATCTTTGTTGCTGTGGCGGCAAGGTTACAGGTGGTGAACGGAATCAGCGGCGGACGTGAATGCCTGACCGCCGGGTGGCATGGGAATGGGAGGCGGAATCAAAAAACGACAAGACCAGAGGCGACGTGGCCGTGCTCTTTTCTAACCGGGAATTGCGGTTTGCCGTCACCCGTTTCGAGGAAGGTGTTGTCCCGAACATCCGGTTACATCCAACCTATGCTGCCAAAAACGATTTTGCAACATTAATTATCCGAAACGGTGCGCTTTGCCTGGACGCCGCGGCAACAGCGCATTCTTGCCGCCTCCGGACTGGCGAAACGAAATATTATTGAAAAAAAATAAATTGAATTTCCAAATCGTTATTCTATAATGGACTCTATTCTATAAAATTTGGTTTATCTTTTGGGCGTTGTCTTGCCCGTTTTAATTCGTGTGCTTTTGGTGCTTTAATTTTGGTGCTTTAAGGAGAGCGTGATTATGAAGAAATCTGTGTTCCGTTTGTGTGTCGTTACAGCAGTGTTTGCCTCGCTGTCTTTGTTCGCCACCGGCTGTGCAAAGAAAGCCGTCCGTACCGACGAAGGAGCCGCTACCGGAGGCGCTGCTGCGGCAGTGGAGCAGCAGGCACCGCCGGCCACTTCAGCGAGTCACGGTGAGGCCATGGGCGGCGAAGAGGCGCTTGCCTCCTCGGGCGGTGGCGATTCCTCCCAACAGGCTTTTTCCGAAGGACGTACCACCGGCCCCCTGCTGCCGGTATACTTCGACTTTGACAGGTCCGATATCCGTGCCGATCAGAAGGGGCGGATCACCGGTAACGCCGACTATCTCAAGGAGCATTCTTCCGCCTCCATTCGCATCGAGGGCAACTGTGACGAGCGCGGCACCAATGAGTACAACATGGCCTTGGGCGAGCGGCGGGCCATGGCTGCCAAAAAATACTTGATGAACATGGGGATCGACGAAAGCCGCTTGCAGACGGTGAGCTACGGTGAGGAGAAGCCGTTCGTCAATGGCCATGACGAAACCTCCTGGTCCCAGAATCGCCGCGACGATTTCGTGTTCACTGGCCGCTGATTCGTTCCTGCGATCAAACCCACGAGAACGTTTCTTTTGGGATCCTGATATCTCCAGCCGGAACCCTGTTTTTGGGAGCAGGCGTTCCGGCTGCTCTTTTTTCCGCAAACATGAGCCCCTGTGGCGGGGTGTGGAGGCTTAAGAAGATGGTGAATCGTTTGTTTGCCAGGCGGATGTTGCTGGTCCTGACTTGCAGTGCTGTTCTGGCAATGAGTGGGCCGGTTTTCGCCGGGCCGGCCATGAAAATAGGTACCGTCAATCTTCAGTATATCCTGACCAATTCTTCAGTGGCCCACGCCGCCCAGCTGAAACTCAAGGCCAAGGCCGACGAGCTGCAGGGAAACGTCCAGAAGGAGCAAGACAAGTACGATGCCCTGAAGAGTGAAATCGACAAGAAGAAAACCGTATGGTCCCAGGACGTCCTGCAGGAGAAGGTGCGCGAACTGCAAAAGGTCGAAGAGTTTGGCAAAATTGTCTCCCGTGATGCCAACTTCGAGATGAAAAATCAGGAGAAGAAGTTGATGGGTCCCATCCTCAACGAGTTGGGGGCGGTCATCGACGCCTATGGCAAACAGGAAGGGTTTACCCTGATCATGGACAACACCGGCAAGGGGGCGCGTTCCGGCATCCTCTATGTCGACCAAACCCTCGACATCAGCGACAAGATCTTAAAGGAGCTGGACAGCCGTCTTCAGCCGAAGAAGAAATAGCCGCCGCGCTTTTCGCGTCAACGATAAAACAAACGGCCCCGGACGAGAAAATCGTCCGGGGCCGTTTGTTTTGAGACTGGACGCTGGAGGTGTTGTGTCGCAAACGAACCCCTTGCGGCTAACTCCTTTATCGCCAAAAGTCGAACCTAGCGAAGCAGTTTCGGATTGCCCGCCACCTTGCGCACCAACTCGCGGTAATCCTCGGCGCCGGGTGAGCCAGGAGCGAATTCGTAGATGGTCTGGCCGTAAGCCGGCGCCTCAGAGAGTCTGACGTTGTACCGGACCGGCGGACAGAGGAGCGGGCCGTAGAGTTCCTCGATCTTTTCGAGGATACCCATTGACTGCTTGACCCGCTTGTCCATGAAGGTGGGGAGGATGTACTTCAACGCCACCTCCTTGCGGTGTTTCTGGATGGCGGAGATGCTTTTCAGGAACTCCAGCAACCCTTGGAGGGTCATCACCTCCAACGAAACCGGGGTAAGGATCTCGTTGACGTAGAAGAGGACGTTGACGGTGAGGGGATCCCAGCCCGGCGAGGTGTCGACGATCACGTAGTCGTAGTCCTTCTCGATGGGGGTCAGGGCGTCGTAAAGGGTGCGCTCGCCGCCGAAATCCTTGCGGTCGATGAGCCGCTTGATGCCGGCCAGCGACTTGCCGCCGGCCAGCAGCCAGAGCCGGTCGCGGGCCTGGGTGATGGCCTCTTCGGGGCGCAGTTCCTCGGTGACCAGTTCGGTGAGGCCGGCCTTGGGCTTGACCCCCAGCATGAAACTGTCCTGCCCCTGGGTGTCGGTGTCCACCAGGAGTACTTTGAAGCCGGCAAAGGAGAGGCCGGCGGCGAGGTTGACAGCGGTGGTGGTCTTGCCCACCCCGCCCTTGCTGATGGAGATGCCGATCCGACGCGGTCCTTGCTGCCTGGTCGCCGCAGCTACCTGGGACGGCTCCGCCAATGGTTCCGGTTGCCGACCGGGCAGCGGGAATTGGTTGCCGCAAAACTTGCAGCGAGCCTTTTTGATGTTGGGCGGGATCAGGTTTTCGTCGATGTTATGCTGTTTTTTGCAATGAGGGCATGTGAGAACCATCAGGTTGTCTCCGCTCTGAAAATGAGATCCTGGCCGCGGCGAGGAAGCCGGGAGGGTGCGTTGAGCAAATCACCCTGGCCGCCGTCCTGTTGGGGCGTGGTTGCCGAAAGGGGCTGTCCTGTCGGGGGAGGAGCCATTGCCGCTGCCGTCTCCCTATTGTTTCCTGTTGATTTCTTTGATGAGCTGCCGGTAAAGCACACTCTCCTTGCCGTGCTGCTCGAGTTCCCGCAGGATCATTCTCAAGGCAGTATCGACGATACCGGATTTGGATATCTGGTTGATGGCCTCCTCCGGCAACATATGCTGGAGTTTTTCACGGGCCTCGCCCAGCTCCTCGAAGACCTCTTGCGACAGATAGTGGGTGGTCTTTTTCTTGCTGGTGCGGTGCCGCCGTTGTTTTTGCCGGACTTGGCCGGTGGGGGCCTTTGGCGTCTCGGCAGGCTGGCCCTGGCGCTGGATGAGTTCGGTCAGCTCGGCAAGGCCAGGCACCTGCTCTTCGTGGGTACCGGTCAAGACATCGGCGAGGACGTCTTTCTCTTCTTTTTTGTTCGACATTGCTCCCCTATCCTGCAAACGCATGCACCCTTGGCGTTCCGGGGTGCCGCTGAAACGACTCCCCCCCTTCCTGTACCCCGGGCTATTTGGCGAACATGTTGGCGCGGTATTTGCCGATGTAGTCGGCAATTGCCTGGGCAATCTCTTCATTCATGTCGACGAGCGCGATACCGCAGAGGTAACGACCGGATTCATGGGCCGAGATGTGGACCACTCGGCCCTGCAACTCGAACTGTTGATCGAGCAGCCGTAGGCCGACGGCGTGGTGGGAGCTGGCCTGCGGCAGGGCGTCCTCCTCGTCGAGGAGAATGCCGAGTCCCCTGCTGCCCAGGTTGACCACCTGATAGGTCCGGGCGCCGATGCAGGCCGTTACGTCGTGCGACTCGAGGACGGGTACCCGAAAGATATCGCGGGTGATTTGTTCCAGATCCATACCCTTCTCCCTGCGTGCGATTGACATTGTTTTGTCTGCCGGTGGCTTGGGCCGGTACGGTCCATGTCGGCCGGAAGCGGCGTGGTGATGTCGTGAGGCCGTTTGCCGGAATGGACGTTTGTAGCTGAATTCGTTAGTGAAAAATATTATAGCAGTTTTCGTTGGAATTGCGCCACAGAATTAATAGGATCGGCGTCCATGGGCGATTTAGCTGAAACGAAAGAATTTTTTGCTAGCCACTTTGGGGTTCGTCGCTGACAATCGTTTCGCCGACGAGCATGGCCTGCACGCTTTGGAGCAATTTGGTTGCCGAAACCGGCTTGGTGAGCAAGGCCCTGACGCCGATCTTCTTTGCCTGTTCGACATGGGCCGGCTGGCTGTAGCCGGTATAGAGGATGACGGGCAGGTTTGGTCGGATTTGGAGCATGGTTTCCGCCATGGCAAGACCGGTGAGATCCGGCATGTTCTGGTCGGTTATCACCAGATCGCAGCAGTACGGGTCGCTGCGGAACCGTTCCAGGGCGGCGACGGGCGAGGTTTCGCCCATGAACCGATAACCTTTTTCCGTCAAGAACTGGCCGGTCATCGCCACCAGAACCTCCTCGTCGTCGACAAAGAGTATCCGCCGCTGTTCAGCCCCGGCGGCAGTAGGAGTGGGGAACGCCGGCAGGTACGCGGTCAGGGTGAAGCCGAGGGAGGGAGGGAATTCCTCCATCACTCCGCCGCCGTGGTCAGTGGCAATGGCCCGGGCCTCGGCGAGTTCCTCCTCGGTAGCGGTTCCATTCGGCAGGGCAGTGGCGGGGAGGGGATGTGCTGCCGTTGCTGCCTGGCTGGTTCCGCCTCCGGCACGGAAGCGGAGGTAAGTGCCCGGCCTGAGGGTGGCGGGTCGTTGCTCGTCCCGTTCGTCGAAGAAGACCCGGTCAAGGGTGAGGCTTATGACGGTGCCGTTGCTGTTGGTCACGGTGCGCCGCGCCACGTCGCAGAGACGGGTCAGCAGACGGCGGATGCGGTCCGGGTTGGCCGCCACCACATCACCGTCCGAAATGATCTGGCGGCGGAGGTCCATGCTGGCAGGGAGTGTTGCCGCCAGAGAGGTGGCCACTTCATGGAGCAGGGCGGCCATGGAGTGGGGGGATCTGGATCCCTTTGCGACGGATTCCGCTGGGCACTGTTTGGCCAGCAGGGTTCTGGCCCGGGACGCTGCCTTGGACGCAAGGTTGAGGTTGTCGGTAGCGGCTGCGGAGACGCCGTTGCGGACGGCGAGGTCTGTGTGGCAGATGACGGTGTCGAGGAGGGTTCCAAGATCGCGGGTCATGGCCGGAGCGAGGCTGGCGTTGGTGGCGGCCGGTTCGCTCAGAGGAGTCTGTCGCCTTTGTAGCCGCTCACGCTCCGCAGCTTGCACGGCGGAGATGTCCCAGAAGGATTCGACGATGCCGACCAACTTGCCGTGCCGGTCGTGGAGCGGGGTGGCGTTGAGCAGCAGCGGGAGTACGGTGCCGTCGTCAGCCGTTCGCTGGATTTCCTGGGGCAATATCTCACCGCCACCGTCCAGAAGGCGGCGCAGTGGACAGCGGCCGGTCCGGCAGATGGGTGAATGCCAGGCAGAATAGCATCTCTCGCCAACCAGTTCGCCTCCGTGGCCGAAGAGTCGCTGGAAGGAATCGTTGACGCGGGTCACCCGGAAGTCACGGTCGATGACGCATACCGCCTCGGCCGTGCCGTTGAGTGCCCGGGTCAGTGCGTCGTAGCTGTCGGAGAGTCGCGCGGCCCTTTCCCGGCAACGGGTGGACTCGGCTACCAGCTCGTCTTTTTCCATGGCTGTAGTTTCGGCTTGTTGCCTGAGTCGCTCTTCGTAAGCGGCGCGGGTGTGGCGCAGCTCATCTTCGGCGGCCAGGTGGCGTTCTCCCGCCAGGCGGTGAGAGCGACTGGCCAAGATAATCCCGATGCAGCCGACAAGCCAGACGAGTATCGCACAGAGGATATGCTGTCGGATGATCGTCCACTGTCGGGCCAAAAAGGGGGTCAGCGGCAGGGAAACCGAGGCGCCACCCAGATCATTGGCAGTGTTGACCTCGCCGGAGCCATGGCAACGGAGACATTCGCTGCGCAGTGGCAGGGGCCGCATCAACCGCAGATAGGGTTCGCCGTTGATCTCTGTTTCTTCCAGAACCTCCCGGACCCCGCCGCTGTTGAGGAGACTGAGGGCGTGTTGCTGCCAGATGTCGGGGATGTTGTCGGGGTTGAGAGGCCTGGGGCGGGTGACGGTGCTGTACA
The DNA here is from genome assembly GCA_002414225.1 of Desulfobulbaceae bacterium UBA5121. Classification (GTDB taxonomy): domain Bacteria; phylum Desulfobacterota; class Desulfobulbia; order Desulfobulbales; family UBA5123; genus UBA5123. The sequence continues at coordinate 116,383 of DHYV01000016.1, forward strand.
GGCCCGTCGGAGAGGAGAAGTGGTCCTGGATGGCCGCGCTCACTGCCGCTGGGCTCACCAGGGTCAGTTGTCGGCCGGAGGGGGTGGTGATATCGTGTTCGGCCACCCCTGCCATGCGAGGGGAGGAGCGGGTCGTTTGCGAAACCGGTACGTAAACGCCGCCCTGCTCTGCCAACCAGAGTCTGAGAGCGTTGTCCTTGGCGTAGATGGTACGGATTTCGTCGCTGGCCGTGGCCAAAATGGCTCGTTGTACCAGAATGATATCGAAGCCGGCCAGGAGAACGATGAGAAGACCCCAGGCGAGGATCGGTATCCAGCAGGAGACAACGCTCGCCGCCGGCTCTTTGGCGAAGCTGCGGAAGAGAGGCATGGGAAACCCTTGCTGATTGTGGCCGCTCTGCCGGTTCGCGGCCGTCGGTCATCGCAACCTTTTGGAGTTTTTTGGGGGACTGCCCGTGCGCAAGGCCCTGGAGCGATGTTTCGCGCCGGTTTTTCCCGAGAATGCGGCATCCTGACGGCAGAATTCTAAGGAGATGGCGTCGTGGGCGGCTCCTCCTGCTGAACTTTTGCTTCTCAACGCAATTGTTACCCGTCTCTGCCGGTTTCGGCAACCGGATTTCCCCCATCGGTGCCCCGTCGCATCCGTCTCGACCCGGCGCGTTCGGCATGGACTTTACGGCGGGCGGTCCGGCGGCTTACTATTAAGACGGTTAATGCCGTACAACCGGTTTCACCCACAACCCCGGCCGGAGGTCGAACCATGGAAACCTTTCTCGCCGTACTTACACAGTTTGGCAGGCCGTTGGTCCTGTTGGCCATCGTGTTGCTGCTGGGCTGCTTCGTGCTGGTGCCGCTGCTGCGGCTGCTGGGGCAGGGCAAGGCAGGCAAAGCCGGGATGGCGGGCAGGGGCGGTGGGGGGGGCAAGGCCGGCGGAACCCGTTCTCCGTCTCGTGCCGAGATCGATGCCTTGGCCGAGGAGCTGGAGGCCAGTCTTCGCAAGCGTCGCCCCACCCTCAGCGATCAGGAACGCATCGCCAGGCTGGCGCAGAGTGATCCGGAAAAAGCCAAGGAATTGGTGCGGCGTTGGTTGCGGCAGTGAGGGAGGACGGCTCAGTCGGGCCAGATGTCAGGATCGGCGAGGCCGATCTTGACCGCGTACTTCAGCATGGCCATGGGCTCGTGGATGCCCAGTTTTTTGATGATGTTGGAGCGGTGCTTTTCCGCGGTCTTGGGGCTTACGCAGAGGATCTCGGCGATCTGGCGGGTGGAGTTGCCTTCCACCACCAGGCGGAAGACCTGCTGCTCGCGTTCGGAGAGGAGATCGTACTTGCTGAGCGCCGTCTGCCGCATGGGGGCCTCGTCCTTGTTGAGGTAGCTGTGGATCACCTCGGCGTTCATTTCCGGGCTTAGGTAGTAACGGCCCTGGTGCACCATCTCGATGGCCTTGATCAGCTCCTCGCTGGGTGCGGTCTTGAGCACGTAGCCCATCGCCCCCACCGAAAGGGCCTGGTGTGCATACGCCTCCTTTTTGAACATGGAGAGCATCACCACCTGGGTCTTTTTGCAGGCGTCCTTGATGAGCGGAATGATCTCAAGTCCGCTCAGCTTGGGCATGGAGATGTCCAATACCACCACGTCCGGGTGGAGCTGCTTGATCTGGCGGAGGAGGCTGTGGCCGTCGGGGGCCTCGGCGACTACCTGCATGTCCGGACGCTGTTCGATGAGCTGGCGAACGCCGGCCCGGACAATGGAGTGGTCGTCGGCGATGGCGATGGTGATGGGGGGCATGGCTGTCGTCCTGGTGCTGTGGGAGGTCTCCGGTCCTGGTGGGCCGACCTCCCGATGCTGCAGCGCTTTATTGGTGCGTGGCGGGGCATCGTGTAATGCCGTCTCGCGACTGCTGTCAACCTCACAGGGGAAGTTGGACCCTGATTTCGGTCCCCCGTTGGGGGGCCGAGCGAATGGTCAGTGTCCCCTGGGCCGAGGCCACCCGTTCCTGCATGGCCTGTAAACCGACGCCGCCGCCGTCGGAGCGATGCGGGCCGGGTGGGGTCTGTTCCATGCCGACTCCGTCGTCGGCCACCGCCAGGCGGACAAAGGGGAAGTCGAAGTTGAGCCAGACGGTGACGTTGTGGGCGTCGGCATGTTTGGCGATATTGTTAAATGCCTCCTGAAAGAGCCGGTAGAGGATGGTTTCTGTTTCCGGGACCATGGCCTTTGGGGCTCCCTGGACCTCGAAGCTCACCTGGATGTCGGGATGGGTTCGCCTGAATTCCAGAATCGACCAGCTGATGGTTTCCTGCAGGCCCAGGCGGTCGAGGAGGTCGGGTCGCAGGGCGTGCGCCGTCTGCCGGGTGATGTCGCCCAGCCGGTCGATGAGCCCCCGCAGGTGTTCGACCTCATCGGCGAGTGCGGATGGCCGCCGGGGGAGGCCATCGACGAGTCTCTGGAGGCTGGTGCGCATGGCCGGCAGCACCTGGCCGAAGTCGTCGTGAAGGTCGTTGGCGATCCGGCGGCGTTCCTCCTCGGCTACCTCGATGAGCCGTTTGTGGAGGTATTTGTTCTCCTTGATCAGTTGAAAGTTCTGTTGTGCCCGGTCGAGGATCCGTCGCAGATCGGGTTCTTTCCAGGGTTTGAGGATGTATTGATAGATATGACCGCGGTTGATGGCACCGATGATATCCTCCAGCTCCGAAAAACCGGTGAGCACGATCCTGACCGGGTCCGGATCGATCTTGAACATCTGCTCCAGAAGCTCGGTACCGCTTAAGCCCGGCATGCGCTGGTCGGCGACAACGATGGAAAAATCCCCGTGCTTACGGAACAGGGCCAGAGCCTCGTCGGCGTCCTTGGTGGTGACCACCTCGTAGCGAGGCTTGAAGGCAAGATAGAAGTTGGACAGGTTGACCTGCTCGTCGTCGACATAGAGGATTTTGGTCTTTCGTTTGGCCAGCCCGAGGTTGCCGCCGGCTTGGAAGGTGGTTTCCGCCATGATCGTCCCAATGATCTGATAAAAAGCAAAGCCTATTAATCAGACAAGTTGCGTCGCCTGTCAATGTTTTTCGCCTGGGGCCAGGGGTTCCTGCCTGGCGTCGACGGCAAAGGGGTCGGGCGCCGGTTCCGGCGCCACCAGCGGCAGAATTACCTCGAAGCGGGCTCCGCCATCAACGGCACTGTTCTCGGCGAGGAGCCGGCCCTGGTGTCGGGCGACGATCTGGTAGCTGATGCTCAGCCCGAGGCCGGTGCCCTGTCCCACGGCCTTGGTGGTGAAAAAGGGATCGAAGATTTTGGGCATCACGTCCTTGGGAATACCGGGGCCGCTGTCGCCGATGGTGATGGAAACCGTACCGTCGTCGCCCGGCATGGTGGTGATACGGATGCGGCCCTTGCCACGGATCGCCTGGGTGGCGTTGACCAGGATATTCATGAACACCTGATTGACCTGGCCGGCGTAACAGGAGATGGCGGGCAGGGCCGGGTGGTACTCCCTGATGATCTCGATGCGGTTTTCGTACTGGGGGAGCAGCAGCGCCAGGGTGCTGTCCAGGCCGTCATGCACCGAGTAGTGCTGACGGGTACCGGTGTCGTCCTTGCGGGCAAAGGCTTGCAGGTCGCGGACAATGCCCACCGTACGGTCGATGCCTGATTCCATGTTTTCGATGAGGGTCTTGATCTCGGCGAAATCGGCCCGGTGGCGGCCCCGTTCCCCCATGGTGGCATTAAGCTGTTCGGCCAGGGACGCGAGCCGGTGGCGCATGGCGGGCAGGGCGCCGGAGATGAAGTTCACCGTGTTGTTCACCTCGTGGGCTACCCCGGCAACTACCTGCCCCAGAGCCACCATTTTTTCCGACTGCACCAGCTGGAGCTGGGTGGAACGGAGGTGGCCCAGGGCGTCTTCGAGTTTTCGATTTGCCGACGCCAGCACCTCCTGCCGTTCCTCGAGCTTCTGCTTGGCCTCGGTGAGTTCGGCGGTGCGCTCGGCCACCTTGATTTCGAGATCCGCCTTCATTGCGTTGATGGTTTCAAAGGAACGACCCAACTCCTCGACCATGGTGGAGTAAGTGTCGCTCAACATGCTCAGATCGTCTTTGTTTCCGGTGGGCTGGCTTGGAGGACGAATCTCTTGGATCAGCCTGGTGAGCGGTTTGGTGAAGAAATGGAGCACGAAGTAGAAGATGATCGAGGAGATCAGCAGCAGGGCGAGACCGCCGAAAAGCGAGCCGTAGAAGATGTCCTGGTCTTCCTGCTCGACTTTTTGCCTGGAAAGGGTGACCGCCACCGTGCCGATGCGCTGCGGCCGTGGCGGTGGGTCAACTTCGAAATAGAGCCCCTGTTCGGTGAGGGGAGTGACATCGGCCATCACCGGCGCCCAGAAGGTGAACGTGGTGTCGGACTCCTCCTGGGAGGGTTGGGTATGGTTGACCACCGTGGCCGCCGGCAGAGTCGAGAAATCAGGGGGCGCGTAACGGGTCGAGCTGTCGTCGCCAGCAGGGCGTCGTTTTTGGATGAGAAGCTTGCCATTTTCGTTGAACACCGCCACCGCGATGACGTCGTTTTGGCCCATGGCCGCCGTGGTGGGCACCTCCAGCTCGGCCGCGCTTTCGCTATATGTGCCCAGGCGGGAGGTATGGGCCAGGAAGCGTGTTACCTGCTGGCCCTGCTCGGTGAGGTGCGAAGTCAAGGCCGACTCGGCCCTGCCGAAGAGCACGAAGTTGGTGACCCCGATGATCAGAGAGGTGATGGCAAAGAGGGTCAGCATAATGCGCCACACGATGTGGCGGCGCAGGTTGTGGAAAGGGCGAAATGGCCTCATTGCGTCCCTTCCCTGTTGATCTGGATGTCCAGTTTGCGCAGCACCACGTCGTTGAGATGCACGGCCACTGAATCGGGTGACAGGGGGGCGAGCTGGTCGGCCGGGGTGCCGGCGTTGATGGTCAGGGCAAGGCGGGCCGCCTGTCTGGCCATGGCCTTGAGGTCGTAGGTGACCGATACGGCGGCGCCGTGAGCCAGGTATTTATCGGCAAAGGTGATGATGGGAACGCGGTTGGTGAGAGAAAAGAGCATCAGCCCCGGCAGGGTGGTGTGGTTGAGCACTGTCAGGTCGGGCACCATCCAGAAGGCGTCGATGTGGCCGGCCAGGGCCTCAAGGCGTGCCGGCACCTGCTGGCTGTCGCTCACCTTTTCCGGCACCAGCGTCAGCCCTCCGCCCGCGGCCTTTTGCGCCTCGGCGACGAAGGGGCCGGAGTGGATGGGGTCGTAAAGCACCCCCAGCCGGCGCACCCGGGGGAGATGGCGGCGGATGGCGGCGAGCTGCACCGCCGCCGGGATCTGCATGGTTATCCCGGTGACGTTCCGCCGGCCGCGGCTGTCCTGGGCCGGCGCCGCTGCCAGCAGGTAGACCAGCGGGGTTGTGGCGTCGGCCTGTATCGCCGCCTGCAGTGCCTTGTCTCCGATGGTAAGCACCAGATCGGGCCGCCGGTCGCGGATCACCCCGGCAAGTTCTGCCGTGCCCATCTCGCCCACCGCCAACTCCCGGATGGAGGTGGGCTGGACGCTTTTCACCCCGCCCAGTAGCGGCTGCCCGCTTATGCACTCGTCGCGGAAGGCGTCCAGCATCCCCCGGAAGGGAGGCGCGGAGGAGGCCGTCACGACGAGGATCTCCTGACCGGCGGCGGGCCGGGCCAGGCAGAGCAGCAGCGGCAGGATGATGAGCAGGGCCTTTTTCATAGTGGGCCTGGCCGGCCCCGTGGCAACGGGGCCGGCATGGTCGGACCTGGGTGGTGTTTTTTGAAGAAACAGACGTTGCGTGGGGCGGCAGGCGGCGGCCGGTCGTCGGGGTTCGGCCGCGCTCCCGTCCCGGTGCGGAGCGTGAGAAAGAATCACTTTCACGATAGCGCAGAACGGCGTAAAGGGAAATGGGGAGTTTCCCTTATTTTTACGGCCGTCCGGAGGTTCGTCAGGTGACGCCTTATTTTTTGCAGAAGCTCGCGCCTGGGTTGGTTTTTTTTGCGAGGTCGGAGATTGACATTCTTTACATTGTTAGGTAGCCTGATTTCGGTTCTTCCCTAGCATACGTTGCCCCCGGTTCGGGGAACCATGCCGGACGTTGGACTTCTCTGTCGCCCCCTTGATGCCGAAAAGCACGGTATCTCGGTGAAGTGCGACTCGGAGCGTGGGCGTGCGGCTTCCCCCCATTCTTGCAGCCATTGCCAGTGGGGCCAATTCGTGGGCAGAATTTTCCGTGACGGAGGATGTAAATGGTTCGTGTTCGCGGCTTCCATCTCCTGCTCGCCGCAACCCTCTGCTGCCTGCGGCCTGCGGCCGCCTTGGCCGCGACCCCGGCCAACCCCGCCGCCACCGATGAAGCCCAGGCCCTCTTTGATCTCTATTTTTCGGACGACACCACCGTGGAGTCCGCCACCCGTTCCCCCAAGCCCCTCAACCGGGTGGCTGAGAACGTCACGGTCATCGACCGCGACGAGATCGAGGCCATGAACGCCCACTCGGTGGCCGATATCTTAAGCCAGGTGGCCGGGGTCTTTGTCTCCTTTAACGGCCGGGAGATGGACAACGGTTCTTCCATAGTGATTCACGGCTCTGACTATGAGCACGTCCTGGTCTACGTGGACGGGGTGCGCTGGAACGATGCCGCCAATGATTTCAACGATACCGCCGCCATTCCGGTGCGGATCATCGACCGCATCGAGGTGATCAAGGGCGCGGCCTCCTCCACCTGGGGGGCGGCATTCGGCGGGGTGGTGAACATCATCACCAAGCGGCCCGGCACTTCGGCCCGGCCGGTGGGCAGCGTCCATACCTCCCTGGGCGAGGACGGTACCCGTTCCGCGGACGGTGAGGCGGCCGGTGCCCTGGGGAGTAAGGTGGGGTACTACCTCTATGCCGGCAGCCAGCACTCGGACGGTCTGGTCAACGAGCGTTTCAACGACCGCGATTCCCTTTACGGCAAGGTCAGGTTCGACCTGCCCGGCGCCACCACCCTGACCATCACCCACGGCCGCAGTACCCCCCGCTACCGGGGGCTCGGCGAGCCGACCTGGGACTGGGTGCAGAGCCAGGATGCCACCATCAACACATTCTCCTGGGACGGCAACTTCTCCTCCGGGGCCGCCTTTCATCTGGGCTACCAGGATCTTGACAACAGTACCTCTGCGACCTTTCATTCCCGGCCCGACGACGCCCCGTTCTGGGACATGCGCACCGACACCGTCGACCACGGCCTGGACGGTCGCCTCTCCCTGGCCTTTGACAACCAGACCGTGGTTCTTGGCGGCGAACACCACCGTCAGTCCTTCCGCGATAGCGAAACCACCCTCCCCTACGACGCGGCCACGGTCTATGACGCCTTCTGGGGCGTCTATGCCAACGACACCCTGCGCCTGGGCCGCTGGGCTGTGATTCCGGGGCTCCGTTACGACCACCTCTCCCGGGGGGACAACCAGCTGAGCCCGAGCCTCGGGGTTACCTGGAACTGGCGGCCCGACACCATGTTTCGCGCCCTCGTCTCCCGTGGCTACCGCAAGCCGCCGGCCAGCCTCACCGCTGGCGACCCCCTCCTGCGCGGCGCTCAGAATCCCGACCTGGAGCCGGAAAACGTGACCACCTACCAGTTGGGGATGGAGACCACGGCCCTCCGCTACTGCCATCTCAAGATCACCACCTTCATGGACAAGGCCGGGGACGTCTGGACCGACGCCACCGGCCCCTGGACCAACAGCGGCAACAGTGAGCGCTATGCCGGGTTTGAGATCGAAACCGAGACCATCCCCTTTCATTCGCTGAGGCTGCGGGCCAACTACACCTATGTCCACGGCGATTACTACGATGTTCGCCCCTCGGACAGCCAGGAGGGGGGAACCCTGGCCCTGATCTACGACGACCTCAGCACCCTGGATGCCCGGCTCGCCGGCAGCTGGGTCTGGTGGAACCAGATGAATGGTTATCCCTCCGGCCTTTACAACGCCATGACCTGGGAGGCGAGTGTCAACTACCACCTCATCCGCCGGCCGGCCTTTGGCATCGATCTCTTTGCCGCGGCCCACAACCTCTTTGACGGCAGCCAGTACTGGGTAGCGTTATATCCCAACGCCGGCCGCTGGCTCGAGGCCGGGGTCAAGCTTCGTTTCTAGGTTTTTTTATGCCGGCGGCCCGCGCCGCCGGCGTTTTGCAGAACCACAACTTAAAGGAGGACTGCGAAATGAAGACCAAGATGATCGTGTTGCGAAAGCCCCTCACCCCCTCCCAGGTGGCCGCTTCCATGGGCTGCTGCAAGGGTGGACCTCAGCCGATAGGCTGAAGCCGGTTGACACCGTGAGCCGAGGGGGCCTGTCGCGGCCCCCTCTTTTTTTTATCTCATTCCCCTTGCCGGTTCCCGCGCATGTTTCCTTCCCGCTATCTCCTCGTCGTCCCCCTTGCCGGCCGGCCCGATACGGCCCTGCTCTTTTCGACCCGCACCGGTGCCCTGGCGGCGGTGAGCCGGGAGGCGGCCGGCCAGCTTGCCGCCGGCGCGGCGCCGGCCGGACTCGGCGACGAGTTGGCCGGCCTGGGGCTCCTGGTGCCTGACCGGGAGGCCGAGCAGCGGGAACTCTTCGCCTTTCTCGACGCGGTCAACCGCGACGATCGCCAGCAGCGGCTGTCGGTGATCCTTGGCATGGCCTGTAATTTTGCCTGCCCTTACTGCTACGAGGGGAGCGACAAGGGGGCGGCGGCCATGGATCGCGCCACCGCCGGCCGTTTGGTCGATTTTGCCGCTGCCCGCCTGGGTGAGGAAACCGAGCGGCTGAGCCTTAAATTCTACGGCGGCGAAACCCTGCTTTACCTCGAGCGGCTCAAGGAGATCTGCGCGGCGCTGCAACCTCTCTGCGCGGCGCGGGGGGCCGCCTTTGACCACACCCTGGTCACCAACGGCTCGCTCCTCACCCCGGCGGTGGTGGAAGAGCTGCTGCCCCTGGGACTTGCCGGCGCCAAGGTCACCATCGACGGCCCGCCCGAAACCCACAATCGCTCCCGCCCCTTCAAGGGCGGCAGCCCGAGTTTCGCCACGGTGGTGGCCAATCTCGCCGCCGTAGCCCACCGGGTGCCCCTTGCCGTGGCCGGCAACTTTGGCCGCGCCAACCATCACCTCTTTCCGGCCCTTTTCGACCACCTGGCCGCGGCTGGCCTAGGCCCGAAGCAGCTCAAGGCCCTGGACTTCCACCCGGCCATGCAGGTTGCCGAGGCCGGGGGGCGGGCCGAGTTCACCGGCGGCTGTGCCACCGCCAACGAATCGTGGGTGATCGAGGCCACCCTCGCCCTGCGCGAGGCGGCCCTGGCCCGCGGCTATGCTCCGGCCGAGCCCGGCCCCTCGCCCTGCATGGTGGACGTGGACGGTGCCCTGGTGGTGCATCACGACGGCACCCTCTACAAGTGTCCCGCCATGATCGGCCGGCCCGAACTGTCCTGCGGTGACATCCGGCGCGGCCTTGATCCCGGCTTCCGCCAGACCCTGGCGGTGGACCACTGGCGATTCGAGGCAAAGTGCCGCGACTGCCTCTATCTGCCCCTCTGCTTCGGCGGCTGCCGCTTCATGGCCGTCCAGCGCGACGGCCACCTGCGCAACGTCGACTGCCAGTTCTCTTTTTACGAGGCAACGCTGCCGACCATCCTCAACCAGGACTTCACTTATCGGTATGCCGCGGAGTGACCAATTCGGCCCCGGTTCTTACTCCTGCCGGGCACGGCACTCCGGCGTCAGTCTCGCACCCTGGGGGAACAACCATGACAAAAACGGACAGACCGGGTTCAGGGGAGTGGCCGGATATCACCTTGGTTGTCATGCCTTTTTTTCGCATCGGCGTACCACCCCTGTCCGTGGCCTGTCTCACCGGCTATCTCCGCGCTCACGGCTATGACGGCCGCTGCCGCTGCCTTGACCTGCGGCTTGCCGAAAACCGTTTCACCAGCTATGTCAACACCGGCTATGACGCCCTCTATGCCGTAGAGGTGCCGGACCTGCCGCTCATTCTCGGGGTGGTGGACAACTTCCGCCACCAGCGCTCCCTGCTCGCCGGTTTTGACGACCTGCTGGTGGAGTATCTCGCCACCCGGCCCTTGAGTTTCTATGCCCTCAAGGGTGAGCTGGCCCGGATCCATGACCTGGCCGAGGCGGCCCAGGAGGAGTTGCGGCAAGGCGAGATCATCTGCTTCACCACCTATCGGTCGAACTTCCTTGCCACCGTTATCTGCGCCCTGCTGGTCCGGCGCCGCCATCCCGAGGCGCTCATCGTTTTTGGCGGCCCCCAGGTGAGTCAGAGCGACAGCGCCGCCCGCCTCGCCCTCAAGGCCGGGGCCTGCGACGTGGTGGTGGCCGGCGAGGGGGAAAAGCCGCTGCTGGCCCTGGCCCGCGCCTACCGCGACAGTGGACCGCTGGCAGTCCCCGGCGCCATGACCCTTGCTCCTGACGGCAAGGGGTTCATGGTCGTGCCGCCCGAATCGGTGGATCTGGTCGAACTGCCCTGTCCGGATTTTTCCGCCCTGGAGCTTGATCGCTATCCCGAGGCCCCGAGCCTGCTGCCCGTCTACTCGTCGCGGGGCTGTCCCTTCTCTTGCCATTTCTGTAACGAGGGTCGCATGTGGCGCAGCTTCCGGCAGCTGCCCGCCGCACGGGTGGTGGCGATGATGGCGGAACTCCACCGCCGCCACGGCGCCTGGCGTTTCTACTTCATGGACAGCCTGCTCAACGCCTCGCGGGCCTGGCTCGAAGAGTTCTGCGATCTCCTCCTCACCCAGGGGCACGATTTTCTCTGGTATGGCTATTTCCGCGCCGATACCACCCCGGAGCTGGTGCGGCTGATGAAGCGGGCCGGCCTCGAAGGGGCCTTCGTGGGGGCCGAATCCCTCAGCAACCGCATGCTCGCCGGCATGAATAAGAAGCGGCAGGCCGAGAACAACCAACGGGCCCTGGAGGACTTCATCGCGGCCCGGGTTCTGGTGCAGGTGGGCAACGTCCTCGGCTTCCCGGGCGAAACCGAGGAGATGTTCCGGGAGCACTGGCAGAACGTCATGGCGGTGACCAGGCGTCATCCCGGCGCCTGTATCTTTAACTACGAGAGCTTCCAGTTCGTGCCGTCGTGCGCCATCTACGACGCTCCGGAGCGGTTCGGCCTCAAGGTGGCGGGCTGGCCCGAGGCCCTGGCGGCGAAGGTGCCGGAGCTGGCCGAGGTGGTGCGGGCGATTCCCATGGCGGTGAGTGGCAGTCCGTCGCTCGATGCAATCGTCCGTCGCCAGGCCCTGTTCGCCAAGAGCTTTGAAAACGATGCCCATGCCTTGCGCAGCCTGGCGGTGATCGAGGCGACTCCCGGCCTTGCCCGCGGCCTGCGCCATCTCGCGGGCGGGGCGGCGGTCCGGATCGACCTGGACAACCTGTCGCTGCGGGCACTGACCGGGGACGGGGAGGGGGGGGAGATATGGTGGCGCGACACCCGGCTCGCCACTCTGGATCGTCTTGGCCGGGCGCTCTTTGATCTTCTCGACGGCAGCCGGAGTGTAGCCGAGGTGGCCATGGCTCTGGCCGAGGCCGGAAGCGCGCCCACGGTCGGCGGCGGCGCGCCGCAACCGCTGCCGACCGGACCGGCGCCGGCCGGCCTCGTTCCCGCAGCCCGGCCGGGTCTGGTCGCCTTTCTCAGAGAACTCCTCGCCCGCGGCGTCCTTTTCGAGATCCTCGACCGGCCGGCCAGGCCAGTGGCCCCGGCCGCCTCTCCCCCCAGCCGAGCTTCCACCTGTATCTGAAATCCGCGGCCGCAGTCCCGCCTTTCTTTGCGCCATCCGGAAACCTTTTCCAGAGGGGGATGGCCATCGGCGGTTGGCGGAATTCCTTGCCTGCGACGGTTTCGTCAATCGTTCAACGGCCAACCGCTAACCGCGTTCCGGACGGAACGGTCTAACTCCGTAAAGTCGCCACCAGCCGTAAGGGATTGGCGAGGAGTTCCAGGGCATCGGTGATGCTGCGGCAGAGCACGTCGGCGGCGTGCAGGGTGGCGGTCGCCGTTCCCTCCTCCTGGACCACGACGATACCCAAGGCCGCGGTGGCGAGCATCAGCCGGTCGTTACGACCGTTGCCGATGGCCACCGTCGCCGACGGTCCGAGCCGCGTTACCAGGGCTTCCTTGGCCTGCGCCTGGTTACCGGGCGGGAGCAGAACCACCTCGTACGGGGTGGCGCGGAAGATTTGGCCAACGGTGCCAAAGGTGTCGGCGGTGACCACGTGGATGGCAAGCCGCGGGGCCAGGGCCGCGAGGCTGTCGGCCACCCCGGGGAGCAGTTCGCCGTCGACCGCCAGGGTGCCGTTGTAGTCGAGCACCAGATGGCGCAGGGCGAAGTGGCGATACCCCGGAACGCTGATCTCGATCATTCTTTTCCCTCCGTAACCTTAACCGGGTAAATGATTAAGGGCGACGTTTGTTCTGAGTCTTGTATGCCCTTGCAGGGTGACGGAGATATGCCGCGCAGCGGATGAGCGCACACTTCGGATGCCCTTGGGGCGCGAGGCTCCCGCACGGTTCGCAGATAAGCGATCGTAAGGAAGACTTCGATGCAAAAGTATGCGAACCCGTGCGGTAACGAAGCAGATTCGCTGCCATGCGAGGGCTTATCTTCCCTCCCGGATGGCGCCGTCGCTAAGCTCCACCACCCGGTCGGCGATCCGCCGCACCTGATCCAGATAGTGGGAAACCACCAGCAGGGTGCAGCGTTCCTTGAGGTTGACCAGCAGTTCCTCCACCGCCCGGGCGGCCCGCTGGTCCAGCGACGAGGTGGGTTCGTCGAGCAGCAATACCTCGGGCTCGGGCACCAGGGCCCGGGCGATGCACAACCTCTGCTGCTGGCCGCCCGAAAGGGCCAGGGCCGAATCGTTGAGCCGTTCCTTGACCTCGCGCCAGAGATGGACCCGGCGGAGCGCCTCCTCCACCCGGGCCGCCAGCACCGCCCGGTCGCGTTCTCCTGCCAGCAGCAGGGGGAAGGCGACGTTCTTGAAGATACTCATCGGCAGCGGGTTGGGCATCTGGAAGACCATCCCCACCCGCCGCCTGAGACGGTCCAACGGGTAGCCGGGTTCGTAGATGTCGTGGCTCTGGCCGTCGAACCGGATTCGTACCCTGCCGCTTAAGCTGCCGCCGGGCAGGGTTTCCCAGAGGCGGTTCAAGGTGAGCAGGAAGGTGGACTTGCCCGATCCCGACGGACCCACCAGGGCGGTGATGGCGTTCTCGGTGAACCGGGTGGAGGCGTTGGTCAGGATCTCCCTGCCGTTGTAAGCGAAGGAGAGGGTTTCGGTTTCGATTTTCCATTGGTCCATTGGTTGTTTCCGCTCAGAAGTGGGCGAGCGCCCGCCGGTCAAGCCCTTTGCGGATCCAGAACGCCAGCCCGAAGAGCGCGAGGCAGATGGCGAGCAGGATGAGGGCGGCGCCGTAGCCGGTGGCGAGTTCCTTGGCGTCGGTGTACTGGGCCGAGATGTAGTAGATATAGAAGGGCAGTGCCTCATACTGGGAGAGGAGCGAGCGGGGCACGCCGGCCGCGGCCACCGCACCGGTGAGCATGATCACCGCCGTGTCCTCGGCGCAACGGCCGATGGCCAGGATGACCCCGCTGGCAATACCCGGCAGGGCCTGGGGAAGGAGGACCATCCGGATGTTCTGCAGCCGGCTTGCCCCCAGGGCCGGGCCGGTCATCCGGATGGCGGGGGGCAGCTCCTCAAGCGCGGTCTGGGTGGTGCGGATGATGTAGGGCAGCACCAGAAAGGCGAGGGCCAGGCTCGAAACCAGCAGGCAGGGGTGAAGGGCGGCCGAGAAATGGCGGTTCAGGAAAACGGTGACCGCAAAGCCGAAGAGTCCAACCACGATGGAGGGCAGTCCTGCCAGGATATCGAAGGCAGGGTCGAGGAGTCGCTTGGCGGTGGTGGTGGCGTACTCGGCCAGATAGATGCCGCTCGCCACCCCCAGGGGGATGGCCCAGGCCACGGCGAGGACCACCAGGGCGATGGTGCCGAAGATGGCCGGGAGCAGTCCGCCGAAGACCGGCCGGCGTAACAGCAGGGCGGCCAGCGGCGGGGTGTCGCCGAAGATCAGGGTGCGGTCCAGGGCGGGCATCCCCTCGACGAGGAGATAGCCGGCAATGGTCATGATGGCGGCCAGCAGGGTGAGCGTGCTTCCCCAGGCAAAGAGCGGCAGGAGCTTTCCCATCCGGCGGCGCATGGTTTTATCTCCCCGGCCGACGGCGGCCGGCGGCGCGGATCCCCACCACCATGACGGCGGTGAAGAGGTAGAGGAGCAGGCCGCAGGCAAAGATCGACTTGAACTCGAGGCTTTCGGTGTCGGCGGCAAACACCAGGGCGATGTGGGCGGTGAGGGTGCGGGCCGAATCGAGGAGCGAGGTGGGGGTGCGCACGGCGTTGCCGGCGATCATCAGGGCGATGAGGGTGTCGCCGATGGCCCGGCCCAGGGCGAGAATGGTGCCGGTGAGCACCCCGCGCCAGGCGCAGGGCAGGGTGACGTAGAGGAGCTTTTCCGTCTCGGTGCCGCCCAGGGCGAGTACCGCCAGGCCGTAATCCCTGGGCACCCGGGCAAAGGCGTCGCAGAAGAAGAGGATCATGGTGGGCGCCACCATGAGTGCCAGCATCAGTCCGGCGGCGAGCACGCACATCCCGGAACCGTGATCAAAGAGCTGCCGGACCACCGGCACCAGGAGGAAGATGCCGACAAAACCGTAGACCACGGTGGGGACGGCGGTCATCATCGCCACCGCCTTGCGCAACAGTCGGCCCGTCGGGCCGGGGCCGGAAAGGCTGATCAGCATGGCGCAGCCCATGGCAAGCGGCAGGGCGATACTCATGGCCAGGAGCGAAATGGCCATGGTCCCGGCCAGCATGGGGGCGATGCCATAGGCACCCTGGTAAGGCGCCCAGGGTTGGGTGAGGATGGCAGTCAGCCGGCCGCCGGTGAGAAGTGGCAGGCCGAAGAAGAGCAGGAATCCGAAGATGGAACCGGTGAGGAGCGCACTGACCAGGGCCGCCAGGGCGAAAATGCCCTGCGCGGCCCGTTCCCGCCAGCCGTTCATTGGACCGGGATGAAACCCTTGTCAGCGGCGAGCTGCTGTCCATCGGGGGTGAAGAGGTAGTCGATGAACGCCTTCACCAGCCCGGTGGGCTCACCCTTGGTGTTGCTGTAAAGTCCGCGAGCGATGGGGTACTTGCCGTTCTTGACGTTGGCAAGCGACGGCTCCACACCGTTGAAGGCCACCGGTGCCACCGAGCCGTCGATGTGGCCCACCGACACATAGCCGATGCCGTAAGGATCCTGGGAGATGGCGGCCTTCATGGCGCCGTTGGAAACCACGAAGTTGGCCGAGCCAGCGATTTCGCCCTTGGCGAGGGCCTTTTTCCAGAAGACCTCGCGGGTGCCGCTGGACGCGTCCCGGGTGTAGAGGTCGATGGTATGGTCCGGGCCGCCCAACTCGCGCCAGTTGGTGGTGGTGCCGGCAAATATTTTTTGTACTTGTTCCTGGGTGAGATCGCGGAGGTGATTGGAGGGGTGGACAATAATCCCCACCCCGTCCACGGCCCATTGGAACATCTTGAGGCCGTAGCGGCTCACTTCTTCGTCCTTGGGCTTGCGGCCGGAGTTGCCAATGTCCACGAGCCCTTGGCCCACCTGTTTGATCCCCACGCCCGAGCCGCCGCCGGCCACGGTGATGTGGATGTCCGGATTGGCGGTCATGATCCGCTTGGCCGCTTCCATCATCACCGGGATGTGGGCTGTGCCGCCGGCGATGCGGATCTCGCCCTTCTGGCCGGCAAAGGCGGCCAGGGCGTCGGCGTGGGCGTCCATGGCCGGAGTGAAAGCGAGCGACAGTGCTGCCGCCAGCAGTATGGCGATGGTGGTGCGCATTTTTTTGTTCCCCCTGGTTGGGTTGCCGGGTTGCCTGGCGGACAGTTCTGTGGCCGGCGATGCCCGCGAGTTTTTGTCCGGACGAACGATATCCGTACCTGCCAAGGATAATTGACCCGCCGCCAAAGGGGAACTAGGTAGTATCGATG
Organism: Desulfobulbaceae bacterium UBA5121; assembly: GCA_002414225.1. Lineage (GTDB taxonomy): Bacteria > Desulfobacterota > Desulfobulbia > Desulfobulbales > UBA5123 > UBA5123. Next base: position 132,464 of record DHYV01000016.1, read on the forward strand.
ACTACTTGCGAATTATATCGGGAATTGTAATGGCAAACACCGGCCCGGCCAACGGCAGGGGAGGGCGTGGCTTACCGTGGTGGGCTTTGGTCGGAAGGCGGAGCGAGGAGCTTGCCTGCCTGTTCCGGGGCGATGCCGAGGCTTGCGGCGATCTGGCTCCAGCTTTCCTTGCCGCCGTGGCGGCGGGCAAGGATCTCCTGGGGGGTGAGGTTGCCGGCGCGGGCCAGCAGGAAGACGAGGCCCACCTCGGCGGAGGTGAGGCCCGCGGCCCTGAGTCCCATGACCTGGGTGGGCGGCACCCGGTAGAAGCCGGTGATCAGCCTGTCGGCGGCAAGCCGGCCCACCTCCTGGTCCGCTGCGCCGCCGCTGATGGCGCCGCGCAGCGGGTCGGCGTCCGGAATGGCGGGCAGGGAGGCGATGAGCGCCACCCATGGCCGTTCCGCCTGGCGGGCGGCCAGGAGCCGTTGGAGCTGTCTTTCGTCGCCCCGGGCAAAGTGCAGCGCCAGCAGCAGGTCGTTGTTGCTGACCCCGCCTTCCATCTTGAGCATCACCACCCGGCGCTTGGAGATGCCGTGGGCCTTGGCGATGAGGCTGTTAAAGGTAGAGGCGAGGAGATAGTCGTCGGACGCGGCGGGATGGGCCGGATCATAGGCGCGTTCGCGGAAACAGTGGCAGGAGATAGCCGGGGCGGCAGGGGCGGCCGATGGCGTTCCGGCGACGAGGATGAGCGCGGTGAGACAGCGAAAGATCGGTTTGGCAGGGAATCGGGTCATGGCGGTTTCAGTTGGCTAGGGTTGGCGACGGGGATGGCAGCNNCCATCACCGCCATTCTACCTCGCCTCTCTTTGCCTTTCCTTGACCTGGGTCAATCGAGGTCAGGCGAGGCGGTTTGCTCCTGCCATGCAAGCGGACGGGGTTCCGCCGAATGATGTCGGCCGGCGCCCGCCTTCTTGCCGAAGCGGACCAGCGGCCCGGTCCCATTTCGGTGTGGCAGCCTCCGGGACGAGGGAGGGGCGCATGGTTGACTGCAAACAGGAGGCAATAGCGGCTGGCCGGGAAGCTGACAAAAATTCCCCAGACCGTAACGGCGGAAAAAGGTTCCCGACGTCTGCCGGCGTGACATGGAGTGGCGCGACAGCGCCACTCTTCCAGGGGGGGCGGGAGAGATTGAGGGCGGCTGTCCCTGGTCAATCCCTAGCCAAAGGCGGCGGCAAAGAGCGTTTGGGTGTAAGGATGCTTGGGGGCGGCGAAGATTTCGCGGGCCGGCCCCGACTCGACGACGCGTCCTTCCTGCATCACCGTAATGTCGTCGGCCAGGGCGCGAACGGTGCGCAGGTCGTGGGAGATGNNCAGGAGCGCGATGATCTGGGCCTGGACGGTCATGTCCAGAGCGCTGGTGGGCTCGTCGAGCACCACCAGCCGTGGTCGCAGGACCATGGCGCGGGCAATGGCGATCCGCTGCCGCTGGCCGCCCGAGAACTCATGGGGCCAGCGGTCGGCCATCGCCGGATCGAGTCCTACCTCGCTTAAGGTCGCTTCGACGAGTTCGCGGCGCTTCCGCCGGTCGCGGCCGATACCGTGCACCTGGAGCCCCTCGGCGATGATCTGTTCCACGGTGAGCCGCGGAGAGAGCGAGGAAAAGGGATCCTGGAAGACCACCTGCAGTTCGCGGCGAAGCGGCCGCAGTTCGCGGTTCGAGCAGGCGAGGAGATCGCGGCCCAGGTAGACGACGTCGCCCCGGCAGCCGGTAAGCCGCAGGATACACATGCCGAGCGTCGTTTTGCCCGATCCCGACTCGCCGACAATGCCGTGGGTGGTACCCTCGCGCACGGTGAGATCCACCCCGTCCACCGCCTTCACCGCGCCCACCTTCCGCCGCAGGAATCCCCTTCTGATATCGAAGTGGCACTTGAGGTCGCGGGCCGCAAGCATCACCGGCCGTTCACCCTTTGGCGCTGGCTCGCCTTTGGGCACCGAGTCGAGAAGCTTCACCGTGTAAGGATGCCGGGGGTGAGCCATCACCTGGGCGGTCGCACCCTGTTCGACGATCTTCCCCTGGCACATGATCTGTACCCGGTCGGCAAATTTTCGCACCATGTTGAGGTCGTGGGTGATAAGGAGCACGGCCATGCCCAGCTCCTGCTGCACGCCTTTGATCAATTCGAGGATCTGGGCCTGGATGGTGACATCGAGCGCCGTGGTGGGCTCGTCNNCCATGGCGATCATCACCCGCTGACGCTGGCCGCCGGAGAGCTGGTGGGGAAAGCTCGCCAGCCGCTGCTCCGGATCCGGGATACCGGTGCGGTCGAGGAGAGCCACGGCCCGGCGGCGTGCCTCTTCCCTGGTGAGCCGCTGGTGGACCAGGAGCGGCTCCAGCAACTGGTCGCCGATGGTGTAAACCGGGTTGAGCGAGGTCATCGGTTCCTGAAAGATCATGGCGATGCGGTTGCCGCGGATGCGGCGCAGGCCCGGCTCGTCCAGCGCAAGCAGCTCCTGGCCTTCGAAGCGGATCGCACCGCTCGTCTTCACCGCGGCGACGGTTTCCAGCAGCCGCAGGATGGAGAGCGCTGTCACCGACTTGCCCGAGCCCGACTCGCCCACCAGGGCCATGGTTTCGCCGGGCGCCACGGCAAAGGAAACCTGATGGAGCACCGGTTCACGGGCGTCGTCGTTACAGAAGGAAACTGAAAGGTTATCCAGTTCGAGCAGCATGGTTTCACTGACCGTTGGCGTTTAGCTATTGGTGATTAGCGGTTGGCTGGCCGCAACTCATATCTTCCTCGGATCAAACGCCTCCCGCAACGCCTCGCCGATGAAGATCAAAAGAATCAAAGTACCCACCAGAACCACGAAGGTGGTGAGCGACAGCCACCATGCCTCGATGTTGCTCTTGCCCTGGGCGAGCAGCTCGCCCAGCGAGGGCGTTGGCGGCGGCACGCCGAGCCCCAGGAAATCGAGGCTGGTGAGCGCCAGGATCGAGCCCGACATGCGGAAGGGGAGGAAGGTGATCACCGGGGTCATGCCGTTGGGCAGCAGATGCCGGAACATGATGGTGGTGTCGCCTACGCCGAGCGCCTTGGCAGCCTTGATGTAGTCGAGATTCCGGCCCTTCAGGAACTCGGCCCGCACGTAGTCGGAGAGCCCCATCCAGCCGAAGAGCGACAGCAGGATGAGCAGCAGGGTGATGCTCGGTTTAAAGATGGCGGCAAAGATGATCAGCAGATAGAGTTCGGGCATGGCGCTCCAGATCTCGATGAATCGCTGCATGGCGAGATCGGTTTTGCCGCCGAAGTAACCCTGTACGGCGCCGGCCACGATCCCCACCGCCGTGCCGATGGCGGTAAGGGCCAGGCCGAAGAGTACCGAAAGCCTGAAGCCGTAAATGAGCCGGGCCAGCACGTCCCGGCCCCGGTCGTCGGTGCCCAGCAGGTTTACCCGGGTGGGCGGCGAGGGTACCGGCACCTCGAGGTCGGTGTTGATGGAGGCGTAGCCGTGCGGGTTGGGCGGGAAGAGCGCCCAGTTGCCGTTGCTGGTGATTTTTTTGAGGATATACGGGTCGCGGTAGTCGGCCTCGGTGGCGAAGTCGCCGCCGAAGGTGGTTTCCGGGTACTCCTTGACGATGGGCACGTAGAGGTGGCCCTGGTAGGAGACGAGAAAGGGGCGGTCGTTGCTGATCACCTCGGCAAAGAGGCTCACCACGAAGAGGGTGGTGAAGATCACGAGGCTTATGTAGCCGCGGCGGTTCTGCTTGAAGCGGCGCCAGCGGCGGCGCCAGAGGCTGTTTTTCTGTTTTGCGGCCATCAGCGCGACTCCACGCTGTCAAAGGTGATCCGGGGGTCCACCACCACGTAGGAGAGGTCCGAGAGCAGTCGTGAGACAAGGCCGATGATGGTGAAGAAGTAGAGGGTGCCCAGCACCACCGGGTAGTCGCGGTTCAAGATCGACTGGTAGGCCAGGAGTCCCATGCCGTCCAGGGAAAAGATGGTTTCGATCAACAGGCTGCCGGTGAAGAAGGCGGTGATGAAGGAGCCGGGAAAACCGGTGATGATGGGGATGATGGCGTTGCGGAAAACGTGGCGGTAGAGAACCCGGTTTTCCGCGAGGCCCTTGGCCCGGGCGGTGAGCACGTACTGCTTGCGGATCTCTTCAAGGAAGCTGTTCTTGGTGAGGAGCGTCATCACCGCGAGGCTTCCCACCGTGCTCGACACCACCGGCAGCACCATGTGCCAGAGATAGTCGAGGATCTTGTCGAGGAGCGGCAGGCTGTGCCAGTTGTCGGAAACCAGCCCTCTGAGCGGGAAGACATTCCAGAAGCTCCCCCCGCCGAAGAGGACGATGAGCGCGATGGCGAGCACGAAGCCGGGGATGGCGTAACCCACCAGGATCACGGTGCTGGTGGCGACGTCGAAGCGGGAGCCGTCCCGCACCGCCTTGGCGATGCCGAGCGGGATGCAGGTCGTGTAGACGATGATAAATGACCAGAGCCCGAGCGACATGGAAACCGGCAGTTTCGAAACCACCAGGGAGACCACGCTCTGGTGGTGGTAGTAGGACTCGCCGAAGTCGAAGACCAGATAGTTCTTCATCATCCGGATGAACCGCTCGGCCGGCGGCCGGTCGAAGCCGTAGAGTTTTTTTAACTCCTCCACCCGCTCGGGGTCGAGTCCCTTGTCGCCCTGGTAGAGATCGGCGGCCCTGCTCACCCGCACCTCGCCGTCGCCATGCCCCTTCAGTTGGGCAAGCATCTGCTCCACCGGTCCGCCGGGCACGAACTGGGTCACCGTGAAGGTGATCAGCATGATTCCGAAGATGGTGGGGATCATCAACAGGATACGGCGGAGGATATAGGCGGCCATTGGGAGGCGAATCCGTTGGTTGGCGAGAAGGCGCGCACCACGCCGCGCCGGGAGCAATCGGTGCCGGCGGGGTACGCCGGTTCGCTATAAAAAGGGATTTATTCCAGACGGTTCAACAGTGTAGCCTGCTTTCCCCTGGAGCACAAATGAATTTTGGGGGGTGACGGACGGGGGAGAGTTGGCTGGTCCGTTCTGTGGCAAGCCCCGCCACGGACTCGAAACCGGCCGCGATCCTCTTTTCAGAAGTTGCAGCGCAGCTCGGCCAAGAAGCTCCGGCTCGGCATTGGGTAGTCGTCGGGGGAATGAGTCGGCGAAGCCTACCCCGCCTGCCTTAGCTGTTGATCGAAGCCACCGGCTTCAGCCGGAGGAGTATTCTTTAGCGCGTCGCGGCACCGTCCTTGATCCACCAGGTCATCAGCGCCTGGAACGGCGAGTAGTAGAGGGGAAGGGTTTGGGGACGGGCGAAGACGTTCCAGTAGGCGACCCGGTGTTTGGCCAGGTACCAGTTGGGCACCACGTAGTGATTGTGCCACAGCACCCGGTCCAGCGCGTGGCAGGCGGCGGTTATCTCGGACTGCTTCTCGGCGTAGATGATCCGGTCCACCAGGGCGTCCACCACCGGGCTTTTGATGCCGGCCAGGTTGCGCGACCCCTCCCGGTCGGCGCTGGCCGAGGACCAGTAGTCGCGCTGTTCGTTGCCCGGCGACTGGGACTGGCCGATGACGTTTACCGTCATGTCGAAGTCGAAACTGTCGAGCCGCCGCATGTAGAGGGTGGGATCGATGGTGCGGTAGGTGGCGGTGATGCCGAGTTTGGCGAGGTTTTGCACATACGGGGCCATCACCCGTTCGAAGGCGGGGGAGACGAGCATGATCTCGAAGGTGAAGGGAGCACCTTCGCCGTTCACCAGCCTGCCGCCCTTGATGGTCCAGCCCGCCGAGCGCAGGAGCGTCATGGCGGCGCGGAGGTTGGCGCGCAGGGAGTGCGGCGGGGTGGTGGTGGGTGGCACCAGGGGTTCGGTGAAGACCTCTGTGGGGAGCTGGGCGCGGAAGGGGTTGAGGTAGTCGAGTTCAAGCCCCTTGGGCAGCCCCTTGGCCGCCAGCGGCGAGTTGCTGAAGTAGCTGTCGCAGCGGGTGTACTGGTCGAAGAAGAGGGTGGCGTTGGTCCACTCGAAGTCAAAGGCGAGCCCCATTGCCTCACGCACTCGGCGATCGGCAAAGAGCGGCCGTCGCGTGTTCATCACGAAGCCCTGCATGCCGGCATTGTTGTGGTGGGGGAGGAGGGCCTTGACGATGCGGCCGTCGTCGAATTTCGGCCCGGTGAGGTCGCGTGACCACTGCTTGGCGATGTTGACGTCCATGAAGTCGAATTCGTGGGCCTTGAATGCCTCCACCGAGACGATCTGGTCCTTGTAGTACTTGAAAACGATGCGGTCGAAGTTGAACATACCCCGACGGACATTGAGGTCGCGACCCCAGTAGGCGGGGTTGCGGCGGTAGGTGATGGACTTGCCCGGATTGACTTCGGCCACCACGTAAGGGCCGGAACCCACCGGCGGGGTGAGCGATGCCTCGTCAAAGGGGTGGGCGGAGTAGAACTTCTTCGAGAAAACCGGCATCTGGCTGGCGATCATGTGCAGTTCGCGGTTACGGCGGGCAAAGTAAAAGCGTACCCGGTGGGCGTCCAGTACCTCGGCCCGGCTGATGTCCTGGTAGTATGCCTGGTAGAAGGGGTGGGCCGCCGGGCTCTTGAGGGTGTCCAGCGAGAACTTGACGTCTTCCGGGGTCACCGGCGTTCCGTTGGAGAACTTCGCCTTGTCGTTGATGGTGAAGGTGACCGAGAGTTTGTTGGCGGCAAGCTCGATGTCGCTCGCCAGAAGGCCATAGGCGGCAAAGGGCTCGTCGAGGCTCGGCACGGCCAGGGTTTCGAAGACCAGCATATCGAGGCCGTCCGGGGCCGAGCCCTTGAGGGTGAAAGGGTTCATCTTGTCGAAGCTGCCAAGGCCGTGGAGGACCAGTTGGCCGCTCTTGTGCGCCCGCGGGGAGACGTAGTCGAAGTGGTCGAATCCGGCCGGGTACTTGAGGGTGCCGTCGATGCTGATGCCGTGAGCGGCGAGGAGCGGTGGGGCGCCGGTAAGCAGGAGGATGGCGGCAAGGATCGGGACGAGCAGCAGGGAAAGGGTACGGTGTTGCGGCATAACCGGCGCCTGTGGAAGAAGGATGGTCAGTTGTCGTTGCCCAGGGCGATGACAACCTCCAGAGTATTGCCGATCATGCCCGAGAGCATGGCCAGCAGGTTGAGGTCGTGTTCGGTGAACCCGTCCTTGTGTTTGTTGAACAGCTCCATGACCCCGAGGCACTGGCCTGAGATATAGAAAGGGACGGCGAGCGCCGAGGTGGTTTCGAAGCCCAAACGTGCCTCGGAGCCGCCGCTGAACCGGTAGTCGAGCTGGTTGTCGGCCACCATGGCCGGATGAGCATGGCGGAAGACCCAGCCCTCAAGCCCCTTGTCGGCCGGCACGGTGGCCCCGGGCTTGAGGTCGCGGTTCCGGCCGCTGGGCAGCATGACGATGAGCCGCTGCTGGTCCTGGCTCGCGAGCAGGATGGTGCCGGAATCGCAGTCGATGAGTTCGGTAATCATCGCCATGATCTGGGCGAGCAGCCAGGGATTCTTGTGGATGTGCTGGAGGAGGACGGCGATCTCAAGCAGCCCCTTCCACTCCCGCGAGGTGGTGCCGGCGGTCTGTGAAGCTGGCAGTACCTGGGAGAGCAGTCCGTGGCGCAGGTCGGTTGGGGTAATCGCCTCCATGTCAATGAGGATGTCGCCCAGACCCTTGTGGGCGAGTTGACGGTCCATCCAGCCGAAAAGCCGTTCCTTGAGCGTCTCCAGGGGGATACCCTGATATGGCGCGCCCTGGGCCCGCTGCTGTCCAAGGGCCTCGTACACCTGGCTCGCGGTCACCACCCCGAGATCCTGGAGGATTTCCCCCAGGCGGCGACGTTGGGCGGTCTTGCCCACCAGATGGCCGGTGAGGTTGGCGGTGATGTTTTCGAGATAGGGGTTGCGGCCTTCGCCAAAGAAAGTGATCAGGTACTGGTCCATGCGGCCCAGATCCTTGAGGCGGGGGAGCACGAAGCATTCGTAGAAGGCGATGGTGCCGTCGATCATCTCCTGGGCGGAGTTAAAGATGTGGATGCCGCGGGCGGCGAGGGTTTCGCGGCCCTCGTGGTCGTATGCCTCGCAGAATTCCTCGAAGAGGTAGTTGATCCGCTCCATGTAGTCCACGTCGGCCATCTGCGCCACCAGATCCGAGGTGGCGACCATGCAGCCCACCGCCTCTTCGGGGTAGTCGGCGAACAGCCCGGTGAGGTTGGGGCGGACGTGAAACTCGGTGAGCGAGATCATCACCGGCACCAGTTCGACGACCTCCTCTGGCCAGTGGTGGTCGTCGAGGTAGCGGCGGGCCATGGCCATGCCGCGGGGCACATGGGTGTGGGTGTACTTGCCGCCGGAGCCGCCGAGGTCACCGCGCTCCTTGATGAAACCGGCGTCGTGGAAGACCGAGGCCGCCACTCCGGCGAGGAAGAGGTGTTCCTGAATCGCCTGCTCTTCGTAAGTGGAGTTGTTCCAGCCCACGATCATCCGGGCGGTGGAGAGTGCCACGTCAAGGGCGTGGCTCAGGGTGTGGTAGCCGACCTGGCATGCCTGGTAGCCGGGCCAGCGGCCCGAGTAGAGATCGACGAGATCGGCGAGAAGCTGGCGGATGCGGGCTGTGGCGTCGGGATAGTGGTCGGCGGCGATTTCGAGGATCAGATCGATGGTGGCCTGGCGCGTGGCATGGAGTCGGGCGTTTGCGTCAGTGGGTTGAGTCATCGCCTTTTCTCTTGACTGCCGGACGGTGCCACGCCCTTCGCTCGGAATAATCCCGGGCGGATCTGTTTTAGCGTTGGAAGGGCGGGGGGAATTGAGTAAAATAGTCAACAGTTTCCCCCCCAACAGCCGTGCCTCCTGCACCGGCGTTTCCCGCCGGGCACGGCTAGCCTGAGACTATTCGTTCCGGACCACCACGTCAAACGGAAAATGCCTCTTGTTCCAAAAACTGCCAGCCGTGGCGGCCGTAAGGGAAACGCTGGTTTTTTTTGTTTGACGTTGTGGGCCAGGCTGGAATAAGAAGAGTCTCTTCAGGGGAAACGATCAACCACGCCGAACACTCAAGTTCTCGCCCGGGCGAATGCTTTACATACCAAGGAGGCAAATGCATCATGGGGAAAACCATCGCACAGAAAATTTTCGACGCCCATCTTCGGGACAACCCCGCGCCGCAGAACGTGGTGCTGGGCCTGGACGTGGTCATGTGTCACGAGATTACCACCCCCATCGCCGTCACCGACCTCGAGGCGCGGGGCATGGACCGGGTCTTTGATTCGGATAAGATCAAGGTGGTGATCGACCACGTCACCCCCTCCAAGGATTCCAAGACCGCCACCCAGGCCAAGATCCTCCGTGACTGGGCACGGCGTCACAAAATCAAGGATTTCTTCGATATCGGCCGCAACGGCGTCTGCCATGCCCTCTTCCCGGAGAAGGGCTTCATCCGGCC
>DHYV01000016.1:142040-147656 GCA_002414225.1 Desulfobulbaceae bacterium UBA5121
GCCACCGACAAGGTGATGGAGTTCGTCGGTCCGGTGGTGGAGGCGATGAGCATGGAGTCGCGGATGACCTTGTGCAACATGGCCATCGAGGCGGGCGGCACCTGCGGCATCTGCCTGCCCGACCGGGTCACCGCCGAATACCTCTGGCCTTTCATTAAAAACGATTACGCCGATATCGACGCGGCAGTGTCCGATTTTGCAAAGTGGCATTCCGACCCGGACGCCATCTATGCCAGCGAGATGACCCTTGACGTCACCGATCTGGTCCCCCAGGTGACCTTCGGCTACAAGCCCGACGAGGTCAAGGACGTTACCGACATGGAGGGGACCCCGGTGGATCAGGTCTACATGGGCTCCTGCACCAACGGCCGCATCGAGGATCTGCGCGAGGCGGCCAGGATCCTCAACGGGCGGGCCATCGCCGCCACGGTGCGTGGCATCCTTTCTCCCGCCACCCCGGCCGTATACAACCAGGCCCTGGAAGAGGGGATCATCAAAATTTTCATGGACGCCGGCTTCTGTGTCACCAACCCCACCTGCGGGGCATGCCTCGGTATGAGTAATGGCGTACTGGCCGAGGGCGAGATCTGCGCCTCCACCACCAACCGGAATTTTAACGGCCGGATGGGCAAGGGGGGCATCGTCCACCTGATGAGCCCGCTTGCCGCCGCCGCAGCAGCGGTGGCCGGCCATATCACCGATCCGCGCAAGATGCTCTAATCCCGGCCCCCTGACGCCGAGACCGTTTACGGAGGAAGACTATGAAAGAATTTGGCGGTCCAGTACTCTTTCTGGACAGAAGTGATATCAATACCGACGAGATCATCCCGGCCAAGTACCTCACCGAGAACACCAAGATGGCGCTCCAGCCTTTCATGCTGGAGGACTTGAAGCTGGGCGGCTTTGATCCCGCCTCGGCCGCGGCGCAAGACGCCCGGGTCATCGTCACCCGGGCCAATTTCGGCTGTGGCTCGTCGCGGGAGCACGCGGTGTGGGTGTTCGAGGTCAACGACATCAACGTGGTGATCGGCGAGTCCTTTGCCCGTATCTTCCGGCAGAACATGTTCAACTGCGGCATGCTGGCCATCGAGCTGCCCCGCAAGGATATCGATATGCTTTTTTCCCTGGGCGAGGATGTGGAGATCGCCGTGAACGTGGAGAAGGGCAGCATCACCGCCCGTGGCGACCGGGAGGTCACCTTTGGCTTTGATTTAAACCTTTTTGACCGGGAACTGGTCCTGGCCGGCGGCTGGCTCGCCTACGCCGACAAGAAGTATTAGCAACCGCGCCGCCAGACGGGAATGCAAACGGCCCCGGGGTATCGCACCCTGGGGCCGTTTTTTTTGCAACCGGCGGTTTTTCCCTATCCACCGACCGCTAGCCGCATGCTGATGTCCACTGCCGGGGCCGAGTGGGTAAGCGCGCCGCTTGAGATGATGTCCACCCCGGTGGCGGCGATCTCCCGGACATTGGCGAGCGTCACCCCGCCCGAGGCTTCGAGGAGCGCCCGGCCTCCCGCCAGGGCTACGGCCTCGGCGATCCGGGCCGGCGTCATGTTGTCGAGCAGGATGATCTCCACCCCACAGGCGAGGCACTCCCGGACCTGATCGAGGGTTTCCGCCTCCACCTCCACCTTGAGGGTGTGGGGGGCATGGCGGCGGGCACGGTGGACCGCGGCGGTGATGGAGCCGCAGGCGGCGATGTGGTTGTCCTTGATGAGGATGCCGTCGGCGAGGTTGAAGCGGTGGTTGTGGCCGCCGCCCACCCGCACGGCGTATTTTTCCAGGCCCCGCAGGCCCGGGGTGGTCTTGCGGGTGTCGACGATGCGTACCGGCAGGGGAGCCACCGCCGCGACGAATTTGGCGGTGTGGGTGGCAATCCCGCAGAGGCGCTGGGCGAGGTTGAGTGCCACCCGCTCGGCCTGGAGCAGGTCGCAGACCGGGCCGTCTGCCCGGAGGAGGATATCGCCGGGCACGGCGGTGGCGCCGTCGGCCATGGTGTCACGCACCGTGATGGCCGGGTTGCGGGTGATGAACACCTTGGCCGCCACCGTGGCGAGTCCTGCCGCCACAAAGGTTTCCTTGGCGATGAACACGGCCTCGCCCTGTTGGTCGGCGGTGAAGATGGCGCTGGTGGTGATGTCGCCACTGCCGATGTCTTCGGCGAGAAACCCTTCGATGGCCCGCCGCAGCTGCAAGTCGTCCATGGTCGGTTCAGCCCTTGGCGCGGTTGAGTTGATCCTTCCTGTCGATGCAGGCCTGGAGGCGATCGAAGAGGGCGTTCAGTTCCGGCTTGGTCACCTGATCGTCGGCCCCCACTGCTTCGCCCTTGTTGCGCAGGCCGTCGCTGATCATCGATGAAAAGAGGATTACCGGGATCTGGGCATAGGCCGGCTGCTGCTTGATCTTGAGACAGAGATGGTGGCCGTCCATGCGTGGCATCTCGATGTCGGTGATCACCGCCAGAACCCGGTCGGTGACCGTGCCGGCCTCACGGAGTTTTTCCAAAAAGTCCCAGGCCGCCTGGCCGTCGGCATGGGCAATCACCTTGAGGCCCGCCCGCTCCAGGGTGAGCTGTAGCTGCCGCCGGATACTCGAAGAGTCGTCGGCGATCACCACCACCTTGTCCTCCGCGTCGGCCGCGGTGTCAATCCTGCCCCGGGTAGCGGCGTTTTCAAGAGACATGGCCGGATCGATGGAGGCGGCGATCTTTTCGAAGTCCACCATTTGGATGACCCGGTCTTCCATGAGGCAGACGCCGGTGATGCTTTGGTTGTCGGAGAGGATTTCCGGCGGCGACATGATCTTGGTCCAGGAGACGCGGTGGACCTTGTCCACTCCATGAGTGATGAACCCGAAGGGCTTGCCGTTGATCTCGGCCACGATCACCACCCACTTGGCCCGGGCCTCTGGCGAGAGGTCCGGCTGGTAGTCGAACCAGTGGCAGAGGTTGGTAAGCGAGATGGTCTTGTTGCGGAGCAGAAAGATTCCCTCCACACAGGGTGGCGACTCCGGGGTTTCGGTCACCTTGTCGGGCATGGCCACCAGTTCCCGGACCTTGGCGGCGTTGATGCCGTAGTAGGTCGTGATTACCTTGCCGCTGCCCGGTTCGAGCCACTGTAGATAGAAGGTGATGATCTCCAGTTCGTTGGTTCCTGCCTCGACCAGGATCTTGCTTTGCGACTCAATCGTTTGCGCCATGGCGGCTTCTCCTTGAACGAGTGGGGCTCTCCCCGTGGTGGGTAATGGTAAGAAGTTTATACGATTTTTTGAGGTAAAAGCAAAGCGGCCCCCCAAAAATTGTCCAGTGGGCGACGGCTGGAAGACGGCGGGAGGTTGTCAGTCGGTAGCGGCTGTGCTATAAAGACACATTTGTCAGTCGTAAATCGCACGGGAGGCGTTTTTGTATGCGCGACAAGGTTCAATCGGCCCTGGACAAAATCCGGCCGACACTGCAGAAGGATGGCGGCGACGTGGTGCTTGTCGATGTCGCCGATAACGGCGTGGTAAAGGTGCAACTCACCGGGGCCTGTAAGGGCTGTCCCATGTCCCAGGTCACCCTGAAAGAGGGGATCGAGAAGTTCTTGAAGAGCGAGGTTTCCGAGGTGGTGACCGTCGAATCGGTCTGAACGCCCTGTCGCGGCGGCGGCTGTCCGGCGTTACTTGTGGTATTGGCTGCCGGCCCGGATGGAGCAGGCCCGGTAGAGCTGTTCGACCAGCAGCAGCCGTGCCATCTCGTGGGTGAAGGTCATGGCCGACAGCGACAACACCGCGTCGGCTTCCTGCCGGAGGGAATCCGCCAGTCCCAAGGGCCCGCCGATGAGGAAGGTGATCCGGCGTCGGCCCTGCGTCTCCCAGTTGCCTAGGAGTTCGGCAAACTCTTCCGAGTTGAGCTGCCGGCCCGTCGGGTCAAGGGCCACCCGCAGGGTGGACTCAGTCGCGTGGCCGAGCAGCAGCCGCGCCTCCTCTTCCTTGATCTTCTCCTCCGCCTCCCTTGCCCCCCACTTCTTTTCCTTGATGGTCCGGATCTCCACCTCGGCGTAACGGCTGAGCCGTTTGCGGTAGTCCTCGATGCCGGCGGCCAGGTATTTTTCTTTGGTCTTGCCTAGGAAGAGCAGCTCGAAGCGCATGGTTTGCGTAAGCGGTCATCGGGTACCGCATCTCCTGCGAAGTTTCGGCGAATCCGTCATCGGCCCGGCCGCATGCCATGGGAATCGGCGTCTCCCTGCAACCGCTTGACAAGGCAGCGCGGTTCGTTTTCCGCCACGCCTTCGGCGTGACCTGTGCTCGGTTACTGGGCAAGCGACCGGTTCATCCCCAATCCGCCTCGGACCGCCGGTGCGCCAGCACCGCGGCGAGCTTGCGTTTGAAATCGCCGTAGTCGGTGAGCCGGATGCCGGGGCAGGAGTCCTTGATGGCCGAGAAGTTGGCCTGATCGGTGAGCATGCTGGGATGCAGGGGCCACTGCCGGCAGCGCCAGGGCCGGGCCGGGTGCACGGAACAGCCGTTGTCGCGGTAGAAGATGCAGTGACCGTCCACCACCCGCATCTGGATCACCTTACCGGTGACCCGCAGGTATTTCGCGATCACCTCCTCCTCGGGCAGGCCAAAGTGGGCGATCATGCGGTCCAGATCCTCCCTGGTGAGGGAGACGGTGGTTTCCCCGTGGCAGCAGTGGCCGCAGCGGCGGCACTGAAAGATCTCTTTTTCCACTTGCTACTCCTGATGAAGAGTCGGTAAGGCCGAGCGACAGCGGCAACACGGCGCGACGGCCCAGGACAATACCCCCTCGAGAAAGTGCTGACAGATACCCTATTTTTAGGAGCGTGTCTAGCCCTTGATCACCCCCAGGGGGCGAAGACGGGCCACCCGGCGGGCGATGCCCGCCTCATGGACCACCCGCACCACGTCCGCCACGTCCTTGTACGCTTCGGGGATCTCCTCCACCACGGTGCCCATGCCGGCCCCCCGCACCCTGACCCCTGCCTCTTCGAGCTCGGCGAGGACGTTGTGGCCCCGGGCCGCCTTCTTGGCCGCGTGACGACTCAGTTGCCGGCCGGCGCCGTGACAGGTGCTGCCGAAGGTTTCGGACATGGCGCCGTCGGTACCCGCCAGCACGTAAGAGTAGCGGCCCATGTCGCCTGGAATGAGCACCGGCTGGCCGATGTGGCGGTACGTTTCGGGGATGCCGGGGTGACGGGGCGGAAAGGCGCGGGTGGCGCCCTTGCGGTGAACCAGAAGCCGGTGTCGGCCGCCCTCTACCTGATGTTCTTCGAACTTGGCGACGTTGTGACAGACATCATACACCAGATCGAGCCCCAGGGCATCCTCGCCGCGGCCGAAAATCCGCGCGAAGGTGTCGCGTACCTCGCTGGTGATCAGTTGCCGGTTGGCAAAGGCGAAGTTTGCCGCCGCAGCCATGGCGCCCAGGTACTGCTTGCCCTCGGGCGAGCTGATCGGGGCGCAGCAGAGTTCGCGGTCCGGCAGCGTGATGGCGTAACGGCGGGGGGGGGGGGGGGGGGGGGGGGGGGGGGGGCTGGGCGCCCCGGGGGCCCGCGCCCCCGGGCCGGGGGGGGGGGGGGCCCGCCCCCCCCCCCCCCCCCCCCCCCCCCCCCCC
>DHYV01000011.1 GCA_002414225.1 Desulfobulbaceae bacterium UBA5121
CGTCGACACCTATGGCGGCATGGGGTCGCATGGCGGCGGCGCCTTCTCGGGCAAGGATCCCTCCAAGGTGGACCGCTCCTCCTCCTACATGGGCCGCTACGTGGCCAAGAACATCGTCGCCGCCGGGCTCGCCGAACAGTGTGAGGTCCAGGTCGCCTACGCCATCGGCATCTCCCAGCCGGTTTCCATCAACGTGGTCACCTTCGGCACCGGCAAGATCCCCGACACGCGGATCAAGCAGCTGATCACCGAACACTTCGACCTGCGGCCCAAGGCGATCATCCAGCAGCTCGATCTGCTGCGCCCCATCTACAAGAAAACCGCCGCCTATGGTCACTTCGGCCGCGAGCGGGCGGAGTTCACCTGGGAGCGCACCGACAAGGCCGACGCGCTGCGCGCCGCCGCCGGGATCAAGTAATTAAAACGATACAGGCCCCCGGCCGGAGTCTGCCTTCGGCCGCGTCCCCGCACTCTCGGCCGCAACCACTCCGCCGTGCGGAGCACGGGCTTGCTGAAGCCTTGGATATGGGTCACTTGAAATCGTTTTACGCCAAACTGCCGGAAACATTTTTTTGACATTCGAAAAACCTTTGGTGACTGGAACAAGCACCAAAGGTTTTTCGTTTCACATACCCCGAAGCACCCCAACTCCCATACGGAAAGGAGTTTTCACCATGAGCAACGCAACCTTCACAGACTACAAAGTCGCCGACATGAAGCTGGCCGAATGGGGCCGCAAGGAAATCGCCATCGCCGAAACCGAGATGCCTGGCCTGATGGCTCTCCGCGAGGAGTACGGGGCGGCCAGGCCCCTCAAGGGCGCCCGGATCACCGGCTCGCTCCACATGACCATCCAGACCGCGGTCCTCATCGAAACCCTGGTGGCGTTGGGCGCCGAGGTCCGCTGGGCCTCCTGCAACATCTTCTCGACGCAAGACCACGCCGCGGCCGCCATCGCCGCCGCCGGCATCCCGGTCTACGCCTGGAAGGGCGAAACCATCGAGGAGTACTGGTGGTGCACCGAGAAGGCGATCACCTGGCCCGACGGCAAGAGCCCCAACATGATCCTCGACGACGGCGGCGACGCCACCCTGCTCCTCCACAAGGGCGTTGAATTCGAAAAAGCCGGCGCCGTGCCCGCCCCCAGCACCGCCGACAACGAGGAGTGGGCCGCGGTGCTGGGACTCCTTGGCCGCACCTTTTCCGCCGACAAACAAAAGTGGACCAAGATGGCCGAAGGCATCCGCGGGGTGACCGAGGAAACCACCACCGGCGTGCACCGCCTCTACCACATGGAGAAAAAAGGCACCCTCCTCTTCCCGGCCATGAACGTCAACGACTCGGTGACCAAGTCCAAGTTCGACAACCTCTACGGCTGCCGCGAGTCGCTGCTGGACGGCATCAAGCGGGCCACCGACGTGATGGTGGCCGGCAAGATCGCCGTGGTGCTCGGCTACGGCGACGTGGGCAAGGGCTGCGCCCAGGCCTTCCGCGGCATGGGCGCCACCACCATGATCACCGAAATCGACCCGATCTGCGCGCTCCAGGCCGCCATGGAAGGCTACCGGGTGGTGACCATGGAGGAGGCGTGCAAGCTGGGCGACATCTTCGTCACCACCACCGGCAACGTCAACGTCATCACCCACGACCACATGGCGGCGATGAAGGACCAGGCCATTGTCTGCAACATCGGCCATTTCGACTCCGAGATCGACATCGCCTCCATCCGCAAGTACCAGTGGGAGAACATCAAGCCCCAGGTGGATCACGTCATCTTCCCGGACGGCAAGCGGATTATCGTGCTCGCCGAAGGCCGCCTGGTCAACCTGGGCTGCGCCACCGGGCATCCGAGCTTCGTGATGTCCGCCTCCTTCACCAATCAGGTGCTGGCCCAGATGGAGCTGTTCAGCAACCGCGACAGCTACGCAAACAAGGTCTACGTGCTGCCCAAGATCCTCGACGAGAAGGTGGCCCGCCTCCACCTGAAGAAGATCGGCGCCCGGCTCACCACCCTGACCCAGACCCAGGCCGACTACATCGACGTGCCGGTGGGGGGACCGTACAAGGCGAGCCACTACCGGTACTAAACGGAAAAAGAGGAACGAGACTCCGAAATCCTAATTTTCCAGTTCCATAAAAAAAGCCCGCATGATGCGGGCTTTTTTTATGGATCATGCCTTACCGGAAGGATAGCCAGGCGGACCGCTCATCCCTCACCGCTGCAAGAGATCGAGATCGCCGGACATCACCTCGTGGATCCGGCCGCCGTCGTCACGGATGTGGAGCAGCCCCTGGTCGTCGGGCCCCAGGGCCACGCCCTCCACCACCGTGCCGGCCGGCGTGAGCCAGGCGAGCCGGCGGCCGAGGGTGGCGTCGCGTTGCCGCCACTCATCGAGCAGGCCGGCGAACTCCCCCCGCTCCAAGCGGGCGACCTGCCGCTCCACCTCCTCCACCAGCGCCACCAGCAGATCGCCGCGCCGGTATTGCCGGCCGCCATGACCGGCCAGGGAGGTGGCCCGACCGCGCAACTCCTCCGGAAAGGCGGCGGGCGGCGTCAGCACGTTGATGCCGACGCCGAGCACCACCAGCACCGGCTCGCCCGGCCGGATGGCGCCGGTTTCGGTGAGAATGCCGCCCACCTTGCGGCCGTCGAGCAGCAGATCGTTGGGCCACTTGATCGCCGGGGCCAGGCCGGTGAGCCGCTCCACCGCCTGGCAGGCGGCAAGCCCGCCGGCCAGGGTCACCCTGGCAAGCTCGGTTACCGCCAGCCGCGGCCTGAGCACCATGGAAAGGTAGATCCCCATGCCCGGCGGCGACAGCCACGCCCGTCCCAGCCGGCCCCGGCCGGTGGTCTGCGTTTCGGCCACCACCAGGGTGCCGGTGGCGGCCCCGGCGCGTCCCAGCTCCATGGCCACGTCGTTGGTGGATGCGGTCTGCTCGAAAAACCGCACCTCATGCCCGTCGAGCCGTCCTGTCTCCCGCAGCCGCTGCCATACCGCGTCCATCGTTCCCCTCCCGTTCCCGCCATTGCTCGGTCGTGCTCCTGCCGCGCCCGCCATGCAACCCCAGCCAGCCGCCTGTGGCCGCTATTGTTCCACCCCGCAAACTATGTTACCTTGAAAGAAATTTCTTTAAGATAATCGTTTCGTCAACCCCTGGCCCTCGAAAAAACGGCATGCATCCAACCCCGCCCGGGGGAGCCCCCCCCCGCCGCGCCGGCACCGGCGACCAGGATAACCTCGCCCGGCTCCACGCGGCCATCGACACCGCCCATCGGCTGATCCTCGCCGAGGCGCCGCCGAGCCGCTTCTTCGCCGTGCTCCTCGACGGCCTCTGCCGCTTCACCGGCAGTGCCTTCGGCTTCATCGGCGAGGTCGCCGAACGTCGCCCCGGCACCCCTTACCTCAAAATCCACGCCATCAGCGATATCGCCTGGGACGAACCGACCCGGGAACTTTACCGGCGCAAGGATGCCGAGGGCATGGAGTTCGGCAACCTGAACAACCTGATCGGGGCGGTGATCACCTCCGGCGCGCCGGTACTCGCCAACGACCCGACCAACGATCCCCGCCGGGGCGGCCTGCCGCCCGGCCACCCCGAACTGCGCGCCTTCCTCGGCCTGCCCTTTTTCCACCACGACGCCCTGCTGGGCATGGTCGGCATCGCCAACCGGCCGGACGGCTACGACGCTGAAATCATCGAGCTGCTCAACCCGGTGCTCGAAACCTGCGGCCTGCTGATCAACGCCCACCGCGAATCCCGTCACATCCACGTCGCCTGGGAAGCCAGCCGCCGCCGCACCGAACAGCTCCACACCCTGCTCGACGCCATGCCGGACATCGTCTGCTTCAAGGACGAGGAAGGCCGGTGGCGGGAGGCCAACAGCGCCAGCCTCAAGTTGTTCGATCTGGACAAGAGCGCCTCCCGGGGAAAGACCGACCAGGAACTGGCCGCCGCCAACCCCTTCTTCCAGGCCGCCTTCCTCGCCAGCGCCAAGAGCGACGAGGCCGCCTGGCAACACGGCACCCTCTACCGGTGCGTTGAAACCGTGCCGGCCCGGACGGGCAAGGAAATCGTTCTCGACCTCTACAAGATTCCCCTCTTCCACGACGACGGGAGTCGCAAGGGGCTGGTGGTATTCGGCCGCGACGTCACCGCCCAGCAGGAAGCCGAACAACGCCTGCGCCGCAACGAGAAGAACCTGCGCGCCGCCCAGCGCATCGCCCATGTCGGCCACTGGGAGTGGGAGGTCGCGCCGGGCACCCTCTTGTGGTCCGACGAGATCTACCGGATCTTCGGGGTCGCCGCAGCCGACTTCACCCCCACCTATGAAAACTTCCTCACCCTGGTGCATCCGCAGGACCGCGACATCCTCCGCCGGGCGGTGACCGAGGCCCTCGACGGCGGCACGCCCTACAGCCTTGACCACCGCATCATTCGCCCGGACGGCGAACTGCGCATCGTGCATGAAGAAGGCGAGATCGTCCAGGGCCCTGACGGCAAGCCCCGCCGGATGCTGGGCACGGTGCTGGACATCACCGATCTCCGGCAGTCCGAGGAACAGCTCTCCGTTGCCGCCAAGGTTTTCGAGAACAGTATCGAAGGCATCACCATCACCGACGCCCACGGCACCATCCAGTCGGTGAACCCGGCCTTTACCAGGATCACCGGCTTTACCGCCGCCGAGGCGGTGGGCAAGAACCCCAACATCCTCAAGTCGGACCGCCACGGCGCCGACTTCTACCGGGAGATGTGGGACAGCATCGAGCAACAGGGGCAATGGCAGGGCGAAATCTGGAACCGCCGCAAGAGCGGCGAGGTCTATCCGGAATGGCTGACCATCACCGCCATCATCGACCCCCTTGGCCAGGTACGCAACTACGTGGCGGTGTTCCACGACATGACCGACATCCGCAACGCCGAGGAGCAGCTCCGCTACCAGGCCAACCACGACGGCCTCACCGGGCTGCCCAACCGGATGCTGCTCATGGACCGGCTGCGGGTGGCGATGAACCATACCCGCCACGACCATTCCATCCTGGCGCTGATGGCCATCGATATCGACAACTTCAAACACATCAACGACAGCCTGGGCCATACCGTGGGCGACATCCTTATCCAGGAAGTGGCCAGACGGCTCCAGGATGCCACGCCCCAGGACAGCACCGTGGCCCGATTCGGCGGCGACGATTTCTCCATCATCCTCGAAGGCCTGCCCAAGGAAGAAATGGCGGTGGAGGTCGCCGAATCGATTCTGACCGCCATGGCCAGGCCCTTCACCCTGCTCCAGCACGAACTCTTCGCCACGGTGAGCATCGGCGTTACCCTCTTTCCGGCCGACGGCCTCCACCCCGCCACCCTCCAACAAAACGCCGAAATGGCCATGTACTGGGCCAAGGAGGAGGGCAAGAACAAATGCCGCTTCTTCACCAAGGCCCTCAACACCAGGGTCCGCAACCGCCTCACCATGGAAAACAACCTGCGCAAGGCCCTGGAGCGCCAGGAGTTCGTGCTCCATTACCAACCCAAGGTATCCCTTGCCACCGGCGAGATTTCCGGTTGCGAAGCCCTGTTGCGCTGGCAGCGGGCCGACACCACCCTGGTGCCGCCCATGGACTTCATCCCGCTGGCCGAGGAAACCGGCCTCATCATCCCCATCGGCGAATGGGTGCTCGCCACCGCCGCGGCCCAGGCCAGGGCCTGGCTCGACAGCGGCCACGACCTGGCGGTGGCGGTGAACATCTCGCCGCGGCAGTTCGCCAGCGACAACCTGCTGGCCATGGTGGCGGCCGCCCTGGACGCCAGTGGCCTCGCGCCCGACCACCTGGAACTCGAGGTTACCGAAAGCGTGGTCATGGACGAGCCCGACCAGGCCCTCTCCCTGATGCGCAAACTCAAGGAAAAGGGACTCAGGATCGCCATGGACGACTTCGGCACCGGCTACTCGTCGCTCCAGTACCTGCGGCAACTGCCCATCGACACCATCAAGATCGACCGTTCCTTCATCAAGGCCATCCCCGGCGAGGAGGACGCCGCCGCCATCACCGCCGCCATCCTCTCCATGGCCCGCGGCCTCAAAATGCGGGTGGTTGCCGAAGGGGTGGAAACCGAGGCCCAGCTTAAATTCCTCCGCAATCTCGGCTGCGACACGATCCAGGGCTATCTTTTCAGCCCGCCCCTGCCACCCGCGGAGTTCACCGCCCTGCTGCGCGAGAACCGGACGCTCCGCTGACCACCCGCGCACCGCCAAAAGGAGGCCGCCCCATGCGCCCACCCACCGACTTCACCCTAACAGACCAACTCCGTATGACCGACCGGGAAATCCGCCGCCGCAAGGAGCTGCTCCATATCTCCACCGAAGACACCCAAACCCTGCTCAACCTGAAAAAACTGATCGCCAATCAGGTGGACGCGGTGGTCGAGGGATTCTACGCCGCCCAGGTGGAGGTGCCGGAGATCGCCCGGCTCATCGGCGACGCCGACACCCTGCGCCGGCTCAAGAAACATATGCGGTTCTACATCCTGAGCCTCTTCGACAGCGATTACGAACATGACTATGTCCTTTCCCGGCTGCGCATCGGCATGGTGCACAAGCGTATCGGGGTGTCGCCGAAACTCTACGTGGCGGCGATCCGGAACCTCCACCACCGGCTGCGGCAGCTCCTCACCACCCAGGCCGAAAACCAATGCGCCCGCTGCTCCAGCCAGCTCGACGCCCTGGAAAAGATCCTCCTCTTCGACCTGGAGTTGGTTTTCGACACCTACATCCACAGCCTGATGGACGAACTCTCCCGGGGCAAGGAAGAAATCGAGCAGTACGCCGAGAGCCTCGAAGAAACCATTGCCGAGCGGACCCGGGAGTTATTCGAGATGGCCCGCCAGGACGGGCTCACCGGCCTGCTCAACCAACGCAGCTTCTACGAGGAACTGCGGCGGGAACTGGCCCGCGCCCAACGGCACGCCACCCCCCTCTGCCTGCTCTACTTCGACCTGGACGGTTTCAAGCAGGTCAACGACACCCTGGGTCACAACCGGGGCGACCAGATCCTGACCAGCACCGCCGAGGCCATGCGCCGGGTCAGCCGGCAGGAAGATATCCCGGCCCGCTACGGCGGCGACGAATTCTGCCTCATCCTCCCGCAGACCGCCATTGACGACGGCAAACACGTGGCGGAACGGCTCATCGCCATATTCAGCGAGACAATGGGCGACACAGCTGTTACCCTGAGCATCGGCATTGCCGGCGTAGCCGGAACGGGCGGGGGATTCCCGCCCGATGCCGACGCCCTGGTCAAACTGGCCGACGCTGCCATGTATCGGTCCAAGAAAAAACCGGGCCACGCCGTCACCGTGGCCGCTGAAGAATCGTAAAGCCCAACCCGCCCGCCCATGAATCTTGTCTCCATCCTGCTCATTGCCCTGGCCCTGGCCGTGGACGCCTTCGCGGTGGCGGTGGCCGCCGGGGTCAGCCTCTGCACCGTCGGCCCGCGCCAGACCTTTCGCCTCTCCTGGCATTTCGGCATCTTCCAGGCCGGCATGACCGTGCTCGGCTGGGTGGCCGGCCTCACCGTCCGCGACTTCGTGGAAACGGTGGCCCCTTGGCTCGCCTTCGGACTGCTCGCCGTGGTGGGCGGCCGGATGATCATCGAGGCGCTGGGCGGGGGCGGAGAAGAGCAAACGGCCAAGGATCCCACCCGGGGCCGCACCCTGATCGTGCTGTCGGTGGCCACCAGCATCGACGCCCTGGCGGTGGGGATAAGCTTTGCCATCCTCGGCACCCCGGTCTGGCTGCCGGCGCTGGTCATCGGCATCGTCGCCTTCGCCCTCACCGTGCTGGGCCTCTACCTGGGCTGTTTCGCAGGCACCGCCTCCCGGCTCGGCAGCCGCGCCGAGGTACTGGGCGGCCTGGTGCTCATCGGCATCGGAATCAATATTCTTCGCCAACACGGGATCTTCTGAACCATGCCGCCCCCCGCGCCACGCTCTTTTAGATTGACATCCGCATAGGGCCGCTTTATTTATACTCTTTCCGCTTTGATCACCGCGCCGTTGAGCGCATTATGCTTACCCACGACCGTCTCGGCTGGCCGCCAGGCCGCCGTTTCATTGGAGATCCCGATCAGATGAGTATCCGCGAAGACGCCATTGCCCGCAACCAGACCGACATCTTCACCGCCTGCGCCGCCCGGGAAAACATCCCGGTGGAGACGCTGATGGCCGATGTCGCCAAGGGCGTTACCTGCATCCCCAAGAACAACAACCACAACTTCGACAAGATCACCGCCATCGGGCGGGGCGTCACCACCAAGGTCAACGCCAACATCGGTTCCTCCAAGGATTATCCGGAGCTGGGCAACGAGCTGCAGAAGCTCTGCGTGGCCATCAAGGCCGGCGCCGACGCGGTAATGGATCTGTCCATGGGTGGCGACCTGCGCGAGGTGCGGCGCGGCATCCTGGACAACTGCTCGGTTCCCCTGGGCACGGTGCCCATCTACCAGTCCATCGCCCAGACCGTGGAACGCGACAAGAAGCAGATCGGCGAGGTCACCGTGGACCAGATCTTCCAGACCATCCGCGAGCAGGCCGAGGACGGCGTGGACTTCATGACCATCCACTGCGGTATCACCAAGAGCACCGTGGAACGGATCAAGAAGCACGAGCGGCTGATGGGGGTGGTGAGCCGCGGCGGCTCGTTCACCATCGAGTGGATGAGCTACAACAACAAGGAAAACCCCATGTACGAGCACTTCGACGAGCTGCTCGCCATCTTGAAGGAGCACGAGGTGACCCTGAGCCTGGGCGACGGCATCCGGCCCGGCTGTCTCGCCGACGCCACCGACCGGGGCCAGGTGCAGGAGCTGATCCATCTCGGCGAACTCACCCAGCGGGCCTGGGACGCCGGCGTGCAGGTGATGATCGAGGGGCCCGGCCACATGCCGCTCAACCAGATCGAGGCCAACGTGCTGCTCCAGAAACGGCTCTGCCACGGGGCGCCCTTCTACGTGCTGGGCCCCCTGGTCACCGACATCGCGCCGGGCTACGACCATATCACCGGCGCCATCGGCGGCGCCATCGCCGCTTCGGCCGGGGCCGACTTCCTCTGCTACGTCACCCCGGCCGAGCACCTCAAGCTGCCCTCCACCGAGGATGTCCACGAGGGGGTGATCGCCTCCAAGATCGCCGCCCATGCCGCCGACATCGTCAAGGGCATCCCCGGCGCCATGGAACACGACATCGCCATGGCCAAATGCCGTAACCGGCTCGACTGGAAGGGCCAGATCGAGCTGTCGGTGGACCCGGAAAAGGCGCGCCGCTTCCGCGACGTCGGCGGCACCTACAAGGGCGACGCCTGCAGCATGTGCGGCTCCTATTGCGCCATCAAGGTTTACCAGAAGGCCAGCCGGCGCAACGACGAATAACGCCGAGCGCCCATACCTGAACAACGCGGAGGAGGGGTGAGATGACAGATTTGTTGGCAACCCTGATGGCGTGGGTCAACGCCACCCAAATTCCGGCACAGCTCCACGGGATGGATGCCCACGGCCTGTTCACCAACGGCTACTTCCTGGTCCCCTTCATCCTTCTCGTCGGCTACATGATCTTCAAGCGTTCCGTCGACGGCCTGGTCATCCTGGGGCTCTGCGTCGGCCTGTGGGTCTTCTCCGGCACCCCCTACGTGCAGGGGCTTTACGTCAACGGCGAGGTGCAGATGGACAAGATGCTGCCGGTGGTCGGGGTCGGCGTCGTGGCCATGGGCCTGTTGATCTACATCTTCTTCATCCGTTCGGATTGAATTCTTCCTGCCGCTCCGTAAAACCGTGCCCGCCCCGCTGCTCGACATCTACCAGGCCCTGCTCGACGCCTTCGGCCCCCAGCACTGGTGGCCAGGCGAGAGCCCCTTCGAGGTAATGGTGGGCGCGGTGCTCGCCCAGAACACCGCCTGGACCAACGTCAGCCGCGCCATCGCCAACCTCAGGGACGAGGGCCTACTCTCCCTGCCGGCCATGGCCGCCCTGCCCCTGGAGGAGCTGGCCCGGCGGATCCGCCCCTCCGGCTACTTCAACCAGAAGGCCCTGCGGCTTAAGCACCTCGTCCTCCACGTCGAGCGCCACCACACCGATCTGGAAACGTTTTTCAATCAGGAAGCCGGCGCCCTGCGCGAGGAACTCCTGGGCCTCAAGGGGATCGGTCCGGAAACCGCCGACTCCATCCTCCTCTACGCGGCGGCAAAACCGATCTTCGTGGTGGACGCCTACACCCACCGGATCCTGAGCCGCCACCACCTCGTGGCCGAGGAGGCGGACTACCACGCAATCCAGGAGCTGTTCATGGACAACCTCCCCGAGGCGGTACCGCTCTACAACGAGTACCACGCCTTGCTGGTCCGACTGGGCAAGGAGTACTGCAAGAAGAGCAATCCCCGCTGCGACGAATGCCCCATCCAGGGTTTTTAGACCGATAGCCAACAGCCAAAAAGGAATCCGTTTCACCCATGGCCGCCAAGAAATTTTACGCCATCGCCAAGGGCCGCAAGCCCGGCATTTACGACAACTGGCCCGCAGCCCAGGCCCAGGTGATGGGCTTTGCCGGCGCGGTCTACAAGGGCTTTCCCAGCCGGGCCGAGGCCGAGGCGTGGCTCAAAAGGCCCAGCTACGGGCCGTCGACCCGGCGCTCCGCCCCAGCGCCGGCGACCGCCACCGGCCATGCCTCCCACGGCAACACCGAGCCCCGGGACGGCGAGGTGACCATCTACAGTGACGGCGGCGCCCGCTACAACCCCGGACCGGGCGGCTACGGCATCGTCATCGTGGCCGATGGCGAGCGGCAGGAGTTCTCCGGCGGCTTTGCCCACACCACCAATAACCGCATGGAACTCACCGGCTGCATCGAGGCCCTGCGGCGCCTGACGCGCCGCGACCAGCCGATCGTCCTCTACACCGACTCAAGTTACGTGGTCAACGGCATCACCAAGGGCTGGGCCAAGGGGTGGCGGAAGCGGGGCTGGATCAAGGCGGACAAGAGCCCGGCCATCAACCCCGACCTCTGGGGAGAGCTGCTCGATCTCATCGAGGGACTACGGATTAGCTTCCGCTGGGTCAAGGGCCATGCCGGTCACCCGATGAACGAACGGTGCGACGAGCTGGCCGTGGCCGCCGCCCGCCGGCCCGGCCTCCCAGAAGACACCGGCTACCAGGGCAACGGGGAATGAACGCGGCGGGTGGATTGGCGGTTAGCTCACTGCCAACCGCCAAATGCTAATCGCTGACTCCTGCAAGAGCATAATCATGGAACCCCAACTCACCGACATCGAGATCCGGGTGCTGGGCTCGCTCATGGAAAAGTCCATGGCCACCCCGGAGTACTATCCCCTTTCACTGAACGGGCTGGTGAACGCCTGCAACCAGAAGAGCAGCCGCCAGCCGGTGGTGGCCTATGACGAGGCCACGGTGGAAACCGCCCTCGCCGGCCTCAAGGACAAACAGCTGGTCTGGCAGAGTACTGCCACCCGGGTGGCCAGGTTCGAGGAGGGTTTCTGCAAGGCCCGCAACCTGATCAACCGCGAGGCGGCCCTCCTGGCCGTGCTCATGCTGCGCGGCCCCCAGACCCCGGGAGAACTGCGCGGCAGGGCCGAACGGCTCCACGCCTTTGCCTCTCTCGATGAGGTGCAGGAAACCCTGACCGGGCTTACCGAGGCCGGACTCGCCACCCGCCTGGCCCGCCAGCCCGGCAGCAAGGAGGCCCGATACGCCCATCTGCTGGGCGGCGAGGCGCCCGCCGGAAACGAGGAGGATGCCCAGCCGGCCGCCGTTCGCAACCCGGCCTCGCCCCCTGCCGACCGGCTGGCCGAATTGGAAGCCGAAGTGGCGGCCCTGCGCGAGGAACTCGCCCGGCTGCGCGCCGAATTCCACGCCTTCCGGGACCAGTTCTGATCCCATGACCGCCGCTGCCCCGGACAGACCCGACCTGCGCGGCCTCGACCGGGCCGAACTCGCCGCCTTTCTCGCCACCATCGGCGTGCCGCCGGCCCGCAGCGGCCAAATTTTTTCTCTCATCCAGCGGCCCGGGGTCCGCGACCTCGGGGGGCTCGCCGACCTCAAGCGGCCCTACCGGGAAAAGCTCGCCGACCGCGCCTCCTTGAGTTCGCTCGCCCCCCACGCCGCCGAATGTTCCGAAGACGGCACGGTG
Organism: Desulfobulbaceae bacterium UBA5121; assembly: GCA_002414225.1. Classification (GTDB taxonomy): domain Bacteria; phylum Desulfobacterota; class Desulfobulbia; order Desulfobulbales; family UBA5123; genus UBA5123. The sequence continues at coordinate 12,187 of DHYV01000011.1, forward strand.
AAGCTCGCCTTCAGGCTCGCAGACCACGCCCTTATCGAGTCGGTGCTGATCCCCACCGAACACGACCGCCACACCCTCTGCGTTTCCTCCCAGGTGGGCTGCGGCATGGGCTGCCGCTTCTGCCTCACCGGCACCATGGGCTTTACCCGCAATCTCACCCCTGCCGAGATCGTCAATCAGGTGCTGGCCGCCATCGACTACATGATCGATGCGGGGATGCGGCGCTCAACCCCGCGGGAGTATATCAACAATCTGGTCTTCATGGGCATGGGCGAGCCGCTCGCCAACTACCGCAACGTGGTGCCTGCCATCCGCGTGCTGCTCGACGACCTCGGCTACGATCTCTCGCGGCGACGCGTGACGTTGTCGACGTCGGGGATCGTGCCGCAGATCCGCCGCCTGGCGGAGGACTGCAACGTGGCGCTCGCCGTTTCGCTGCACGCGCCGGACGATGCGCTGCGCGACGAGCTCGTGCCCATCAACCGCCGCTATCCCATCGCCGAGCTGCTCGATGCCTGCTGGCACTACCTCGAGCGGCAGAACGGGCGCGCCGTCACCTTCGAGTACGCCATGCTGGACGGCGTCAACGACCGGCCGGAGCACGCACGCGCACTCGCGCGCCTGCTGCGCGGGCGCGATGCCAAGGTGAACCTGATCCCCTTCAATACTTTCCCCGGAACGCGCTACGCGCGCTCTCCGGAGCCCGTGATCGCCGCCTTCCGCGACCTGCTCATGAGTCAGGGCGTGATCGCGACCATCCGCCGGACGCGCGGGGACGACATCGATGCGGCCTGCGGGCAACTGAAGGGCCGCGTTCTCGATCGAACGCAGGTCCGGCTCGGTCGAAAGCTGCTTGGCGTGGCGGTGCAGGCATGATGAGACTTGCAACCTTCGGCTTCATCGCCCTGTGTGCCCTGGTGGTCGCCATGCCGGCGGCGGCGAGCCGCGAGGAGGACGACACACGCGCGGAGGCGGCCCGCATCAACGTCCGCCTCGGCGTCGAGTACATGAAGCAGGGCCAGCTGGCCACCGCGCGCGAGAAGATCGAGAAGGCGCTCGAGCAGAATCCCCGNNTGGTCTTCATGGGCATGGGCGAACCCCTGGCCAACTACGCAAACCTGATCAAAGCGCTCACCATCCTCATGGACGAGCAGGGGCTCGAGTTCACCGAACGGCGGCTCACCGTCTCCACCTGCGGCCTGGTGGAACGGATCAGGGATCTCGGCCGCGACGTCAAAGTGAATCTCGCCATCTCGCTCCACGCCGCCGACGACGCCACCCGCGACCGGCTGATGCCGGTGAATCGCGCCTATCCCCTGGCCAGGCTCATGGAAGCCCTGCGCGCCTTTCCCCTGGGCCGCAGAAAGGTGATCCTCATCGAGTACATCCTGCTCGCCGGGATCAACGACTCGGCCGAGGACGCCGAGCGGCTCGCCGACCTGCTGCGGGAACTCCCCTGCCGGATCAACCTGCTGCCCTACAACGAGTCCGCGCCACTCCCCTTCCGGAGCCCCGAACCTGTCCGGGTAAAAAAATTCCAAAAGATCCTCCGCGACCGCGGCTTTCTCACCCTGGTCCGCGACAGTCGTGGCTCCGACATCTCGGCGGCCTGCGGTCAACTCGCCGGCCGGCTGTAGCCGCTCCTCTGCGCTCCCCCTTCAAAACCGCTGCCGGAAGGTACAACGCCGGCAGAGCGGTTCCACCAGCCGATGCCGGGCAAAGCCCTGGCGCATGGCCTCGGCCCGCGGCCCGGCGAGGATCTCGGCCAGGGACCGGGCGAGGATATTGCCCAAGGCCACATCCCCCTCCCCGTCCAGACAGCATGGCACCACGGTGCCGTCCACCAGGATGGCGACATGATCCCTGAGCCCCCGGCAGCGACCCCGCTCGCCCTGCTCCGGCCCCGGCGCATGGGGCCAGGTGAACCGCGCCGCCTGGCTTAAGTAGACCCTGGGCGCCAGGCAGAGGCCGTGGCTCGGGGTCAGGGCGTCGGCCAGGGGAGAGGCAAGCTCGAAAAACCGTTCCAGTTCCGCGAGGATGGGGTGGTTGCGGCGCAGATGGCCAGCCTCTTCGCCGGCCACCGCGTTCCACAGCCTGAGGCTCACCCGGAGACCGGTTTCACGCGAAGCGCGGCGGACAAAGGCGAGCACCCCGGCAAGATAGCTCTCAAGCGCCGGGCCGGCCTGCTGCTCTTCAAAGCTGTGCAGGGAGACGTTGACCTGGCGGAGGGCGGGGCTTGCCAGCAGCAGCTCCCGAGAGCTGGGCAGGAGGGTGCCGTTGGTGGTGAGGTTCACCCGCAGCCCCTGGTCTGCGCAGAGGGCGAGCAGCGTGCCAAGATCGGGATGGAGGAGGGGCTCGCCCAGCACGTGGAGGGAGAGATGGTCGGTGTGGGGCCGCACCCTGGCGAGAACCTGGGCAAAGAAGGCCGGCGCCATGAACCCCTTGGGCCGGGCGCTTCGGTGGCAGAAGCTGCAGGCGAGGTTACAGCGGTTGGTGATCTCGACGTAGATCTTCTTGAACGTTGACAAGCAGGGGCAACACCGGTCCGGCAGGACCATCAGGGGCAAGGATGCCGGTCGCCCAAGGCCGAGCGGGCCGGCGCACTGCCACGCGGTGCGCCACTTTACGGCTTCAATGGGCGGTTGGCAAGAGGGAAAAGCGAGGCGCCCGTTTCCTGGGCCAGATCGGGGCAAAGGTTGCGGATTTACTTCTATTTATACGTAAATATCCGCAGAAACAGGAAAACCCCCTATAACTCCCTTCCAGATTCGCCGGTAAGCCTGATCACAATGTCAGCCAAAGGCGGCAAATTGCGCCACTTTCTTCCTGGCAAACGCTGGCAGAGTCATCAAATCTCCTTTATAGCTCCTCGTCAGCTAGTGTCCCGATTGGTTAGTTCCTTCAGCTAATTATGGAAATCAATAAATCTTTTTTCCATGAGAAAACGTGCTGTTATCCTGTGTGACTCTTATCTAAAGGCTCTAAATTGGTGAACACAATTAACCAAGCGGGACACTAGTGCGGACCCGCTTCCCAGGTGGTGTGGGGGCTGGGGGCTAAACACACCCCGGCTACCCGATTAGCCTATAACACTTGGATATCCGGAAGGTTGTTGTAAAGTTCTTCTATATTTTTATATTTCAGCAGTGCTTCCACAACTATCGGCAATGGATCACACCATATTTCTGGTAAATCTTTTTCAAATTTGCCTGTAACAGAAAAAGCCACATTTTCAACTGGCGGTGTAAATTGAGCATTCACACCATCTTTATTTCCTCTTGCATCGATTCTGTACCATCCGAACTCTTTAAGAAATACAGCGTTTAGTCCATGGAGGCAGTAGGATGAGGCATTGGCGTCGACACTTAACCGTTGATAACAGAAGCCCGTTGGAATTCCCTGAGCCCTTAACAAGGCGGCAAGTAAATGACTCTTTGCGTAGCAATAACCTGTCTGATACTCAAAAACCTCCGATGCCTTACATGTAACAGGATTAAGCTTGAAATCCCAACTATGTTTTATTTGGTCTCGAACAAATACAAATGCCTTTTCAATGTATTCTGTTTCAGAATTAATATTTTTGGCAATTGCATGCGCCAATTCAGTAATGACAGGGTGTCGCCAATTGATGATGTCAGTATGTTTTAGGTAGGCTTGGTTCATAAACATGTGGTCAGGTTAAGCGCTTGTTGGGCAATGTCTATTGGTTCGTTATGTCTACAAAGATAGCTCTGTGATCAAATATAAAAACTACTCCCTGTGTGCATATACTTTATTCGGTCGCCCATTACGGGCTTCAGGACGTCAAATGCCTTTTTACCTGTGCAATGCCCTGTATATGCTACCTCAACGGGATAGTTCAAAACTGATCTGCCTATATTTTCAACATCCTTCCTTTTTCCCGCCATAAAATTGAACGGCGGCGAGGCCACAAGATGGAATCCACCGACGACCGCCTTTATGGGGACACCCTTAAACTCTCTCGCTACAGTATCGATCATGTTGAGGATACCGTTATGCGAACAACCGGTGAAAATTACCAGCTTTCCGTTCTCTTTGACGGCCATAACAATTTCATGAGAGAACTCATCAAGTAATAGCCTTCCTTCTGTTTTCAAGTAAAGCTGCTTATTTCCAAGGGGTTTGGGATACGTGTTAATGATTTTTGGAAAGATAAAAACGTCGGGTAGAATTTCAGTGGGCTTACCAATGAACTCAAAGCGTTTTCGGTGATGTTCCATGATGGCACGATCTAAACCGATATATTTTTTCAAAAAACCCATAATCTCAACGAAGCACTCACCATCAGGCGCATCCGCAAGATACACCTTAGCAGTAGAATTCAGCTCGAAAAAACGTTTAAGACCACCGCCATGGTCAAAATGATGGTGTGATAGAACAGCCACGTCAATGGATTCAACTTTTATAGACAAATGTTTTGCATTATTTGCAAACGCACCAGAAGCCCCTGTATCAAAAAGAATCGACTGTTTATTAAACTCAACACATAAAGATAACCCCCATTCTGAAGAGAGGCCCGGTTCGTTGACGCTCTCTCTGTTTTCAATCAAGGTTGTTATTTTCATGTGCTTTTTTTTATGCTGCAGCCTTTAAAGCCCAACGTTTAAATCCACCGGCCTGCGCAGCTTTTCGCGCAGGCCGGTGGAATGATTGGTTGGGCGGTTCATATTACGCCGAGCGCTCTAAGGCTGGCCTTGCCTAGCTCGATACGTTTAGCAGCATCGGCTGTGTCCCGCATATCAAGATTCAACGCGAAGGCATACACATGTCCGCTCTTTTTCACCCAGCCAACCCACCAGCCTACTCCAGAATTCGGAAAATTCTCCCAACCGGTCTTGCCATAAATTGTCCAGTCATCCTGATGTTCCAGCTCGATAGACTTCCGCACCGCTTCTTGTTGTGTTTGTGGAAATGGCAACGCTCCTTGAGCCAGGCTGGCGAGAAACTCCGTTTGTTCCACGGCGCTGATTTTCAAAGGGCCAACTAGCCAAAAACGATCAACAACTGTTCCTATTTCCCCATTTCCGTAGTGCATCTTGACCAAGGAATCTCGCATGCGATCAAGTCCAACTCGCCTGGCGAGTTGCTGGTAGATGGCAACGTTAGATATGGCAATAGCCTCACGCAAGCTCATGTCCTTTTCCCATGCCTTTACCGGTTGAGGTTTCCCGCCGTAGGGAAGGATTTCATCGATACTCTTCACAGCGCCGACGGACAGACCAATAAGGGTATGTGCGACCTTAAACGTAGAGGCTGGGATTAACTGCGTGTAGGCCCGTTCACGATTGTGACCGGTCAACCTATGTCGTGTTACGTCATAAAGAACAAATGTGCCCGTAGCACTTGAATTGCGAAACAGCTGATCCACTTCTGGGCTTTCTTGCCAATCAAGAGCAAACACATTGACCGAGTGCATGAATATGAGGGCGGCTACCACAAATGTTACGACCTTCATTTCAGAACCTTCTTGTCAAGATGAATGAACAGTAGACCATGTGCTGTGCGCTCAACGTTAAGGCTCAGTTGAAAATTGTCCGCAGGCCAACTTTTCGCTGAATTGTATGGTTATGCTTCATCTTAGATATTTCAACTAAAACTAATCACTATTTGACAAACATAACTAGCCCAATCGCGATAACATCGAACAGAAGCAGATTTAACCTTGGGTGCATTTTCTGTGACTTCGAGTTTGCTTTTTAACAACCACATTGTTTGAGCTAAGTTTTTTATTACAGAGTACTCAGGTCGATTTGGGACAATTTTGTCATCAATAAACCCTCTTTGAATAAGTTTCGGCCCACGATGGTTATTATCACTCCAGAATCTATGTTCCCTATCATTGTTTGGTTTAATTAATCCTGCTTCGAAATCGTATGACCATTTATTGAAATCCGCCTTCATACGGTCAAATAAATTTACTGAAACTATAAATATATCTAAATCTGAATGTTCTCCGAAGGCAGCCCCTAATTTTTTAGGTGCTAACGACTGCCCAATACGTGCGCTACCTGTCAGATTGATTTCTTTAGGAAAAACGTCCAAACGACTCCCAAGCCAGCTTCTAACAGACTCATACAGAGCTGGTCTGTCCTTGAAGGCATAAGGAATCCCTTCCGATAGCCAAAGCCTTGCAAGTGCAATTTTTGATATTTCTCCGCCATGAGACGCTGCCTGAACTATACTAAGAGCATCTGGATATGTATCTAATAATGCAGCAAGATGTGTGGATACTTTAAAAGCTTCCATTATATTTACACATGTAAAGTTTTGATCTAGAAGAAGTTGTTAATAATGTTGCATGCTGTCGAATTATATAATTTACTCGTTTTTTAATTTTTGAGTGGCGATTGACGTCAAGCTGGCATGGCTCTGGATACTTAAGGCGAGCTACAACATTAGCAGCATCTTTGATTGAAATGGACGATGGATTAAGCTCAAGGCGATTACAGGCTTGTTTCAATCCATTCATATGCCAGCCAAAGTATGCTATGGAAAGGTATAGTTTTGGAATTTCATACTCAGGCAATAATCTTGTTAAGCGAAATGCATAGTATATTTCGGTAATTTTTCTTACCAATGTTCTCTCGTAACGGCCAGTTACTACACGTATGAGTTGCATCGCAATAGTAGAGCCGCCTTCTTTCTTGCCGCAAAATATAGTTTCCAAATTGCACGTAATAGCGATATAGGATCAACCCCAGGGTGTCTGCCAAACCTGTGGTCCTCTGCGGCAATAAGTAAGGCAACTAATGTTGGTGATATATTTAAATTGGCACAGTTTGCTTGTGTTTTAGCTATTTGAGTCTGAATGTTTGCCCACCCATTTTTAATCTTCACCTAGACCTCATTATTCGCATATCGACTAAGGTCACGGGAAACGTGGCTGCAGGCCATGGTTTCCCGTGAACCGTTTTGTTAGCCAATTTTTTCTTTGAGTTCTCTCAGGTTTTCTACAGTTACAGTAGGCTTAATTCCCCAAGGATCAAAGATAGCTTCTTTTGAACGCTGAACCCAGGCTGCACTCATACCAGCTGAAATTGCACCAATAATATCGAATGGGTTACTTGAAATTAGCCATGCATTATTGCCCGATGCGCCTGACTGTCTTAGGAAATATCTATATACAGCAGGGTTCGGTTTAAATGATTTGAGGTTGTCAACACTAACAATACCAATAAAAAAGTCTCTAATCCCCGCTGCTGTAAGTAGAGTCTCGACAGCATCTGCACGACCATTTGAAAATGCATATAAACGATAATTGGCTTTTTTTAAATTGGATAGACCATCTACCGCGTCATCAAATGCTGGAAGCGTCCGATAGCCATCGATTAATTCATGTTTTTGTTTCTTGCTAAGTGATGTTTTATGGTACAAACATGTGTAGTCAAGGGCTTGTATAGTGCAAGTGGCAAAGTTTTCGTAATTTTGCATTAACCCCCGGCGAAAAGAATATTCCAACTGTTTTTCCCGCCAGGTTTTAGAAAACTCATTCGCTTTTTCTCCAACTATTTTTTGTAATTTGGCAATTAGTCCATGAGTATCAATTAGTGTTCCATATACGTCAAAAGCAAGTATTGTTGACATTGAATTCTCTTTTTCTATTGTAGGCTAACTTTATTATTATGCAGCGCTAGGCTAACTCCCAAATCAGTCCCAAAACATCCTGGCTTGCGCTTCAAAATGTTTCGATTTTTAGCATTATCGCGCACAGGCGCTCGATAATCACCTTCCTGGCATTCTTATCTAGCGCTGGATAAGAATTTGCCTGCTGAGCGCAGCGAAGGTAGGCCGCAGGCCGTAAGAAAAACAGCTTGGCAACCACCTCCCACCCGGACGGAACCACCCAGCTTATTTGTCTTTCACTATCTTTTCTCCATCCGCCTGTCAATTATTTCCAGGTGGCCGGGAATTTTCCGTGCTCTCCTTGTGACCGTGCTCGCGGCTCAAGCGAAATGCCTTCATGGCACCTCCTTCGCGCCTTCCCCAAGGACTGCCCGGCTTTTGCCTGCCTTCCCCGCCCAGGCGGGAGAAGGCAGGCAGAGGCCGGCGCAGTTGTTGCCAGGCCCCAAACGCAAAAAGGGGGGCGAATGACTATCAGCCTCCCTATCAGCCCCCCTATCAGCCCCCCTATCAGCCCCCCTTCAAACGTAATCCCTGATTCCTGCTATTCCTTGGCAATACAAGGCTCCCAGGCAAATATCGCCGTGTAAAAAATTGAGCGCCCGAAACGGCGAATTTTCTCCCCCCTTCCTCCTCTCTCTGCCAAGAAGGCCATCGCCCCGCTGACTACAGCTCAGCCAACCGAAAGGGGATGATCTTGACGCCGCTCTTCAGCGCATCCAGGTAATCCGCCCAGCCTGCATCATCTTCCGCCGCTCCGGCAGCAGCTCGGCAAAGTTATAGGCAGCCCGGACCTTGTTCCGCTCGGCGTGGGCAAGCTGGCGCTCGATGGCGTCACGGTTCCACCCCTGTTCGTTCAGAAGGGTCAACGCCACGGCTGACCAGCTTGCGGGCCTCGTCGCGTTTTTCGCGCGCTTCCTTCAGGGAAACGTCAGGGTAGACGCCAACAGAAAGCAGCTTCTCCTTGCCGCCGATGCGGTACTTGAACCGCCACCACTTCCCCCCGGCGGGGGTAACGAGCAGAAACAGCCCCCCACCATCAAAGAGTTTTCGGTTTTTTTTTTTCGGCCTTGACGTTGCGGATGGCGGTGCCGGTCAGCGGCATGGGGGTAATTCCTCGGTTGAGGTAACCAGTTACCCCCCGGCTGTCACCGTACTTCCTCGGACTGCCCCGGACACGAAAAAGCCCGCAAACCATACAAGGCTTGCGGGCTTTCCTGTATCTCACCGGACCTGGCCGGATTTCCTTTTGGTGGAGATGAGGGGATTCGAACCCCTGGCCTACGCGTTGCGAACGCGTCGCTCTCCCAGCTGAGCTACACCCCCGGATGCGCCCCTATTGTAGCGTATTGTACCGGCCGCGCAACCGGGAAATGTGTCCCCTCCATACTTCCCCGACACCCCGCTTCGCCACCCGACAGACCCGACATCGGCCGCCGGATGGCCAGATGTCGGCCCGACGTGGCCAGATGTCCTCTGGCGGACCGTCCCGCCGCTGCCGTAAGGTTGGATCAACCAGAGGGCGCAAGCCAGCACCTCTCCGGTGGCAAGCCAAACTTAATAAATGAGGAGGACCAAGAGATGAAAAAGACGATCACCGCCACACTTCTGGCCATGGGACTGCTGGTGGGTCTTGGGACGAGCGCGCCGACCGCGCAGGCGGCAACGACCCCGGACAAGGTAATCACCATCGACGGCAACAAACCGGCCCGCTTCGACCACGCCGTCCACTTAAGACTCGGGGTGAGCTGCGGCCAGTGCCACCACGACGCCAGCCACCAGCCCCTGGACGAGGCGGCCATCAAGGCCATGGCCGAGCCAGGCAATCTCCACTGCGAAACCTGTCACAAGCAGGATTTCGCCAACGCCAAACTCCGGCAGAGGAAGGATATCTTCCACGCCCGCTGCAAGGAATGCCACCAGCAGGGGGTGGCCGGCAAAAAGGGGCCGACCAGCTGCAACGCCTGCCATCTCAGCAAGCCGCGCAAGGCCGTCGAGGGCTGCTAACCCGCATTTCTCATGAACAATGGGGATTCACTTAACAGAGCCCATAATACGATTTGTTTGGCAACATTGACGCTGTGCGGAAATCAACCACATTGTTCATCGATGGCCAACCGATCTCACCGCGTCTGCCGCGCTGCAATACCAGTGGCAGACGCAACAACTCCAGCCACTCGCCTTGCGCCTCGCAGCCACGGCAACCTCGGCTGGTGAGAAATGCGTGTTAAATCGGTTGCCGGGCCGGCCGGGGGAACCGCAACCCTGGCCGGCCCGATTCAGCACACCTCGGGCCGGGCCTCGGGATCAAAGGGGTTGGTCCGCACCGCCAGCGAGAAGAGATAGGGGTAGTCCTCCTGGAGATGCTCCAGGTAGGCGAGCCACTGGCCGAGCAGCAGGGAGTAGACCCGCTGGACGTCACCGAGCAGGTGGGCGTAGTCCGATTCCGGCAGGTTCTGGACGCTCTGGCGGCTGCCCAGTTCCTCGGCCAGGTGGAAGACCGCCCAGAGCAGGTCAGTGAAGGACTCGTGTTCGAGCAGGTTGGGGTTGCCGAGCAGGGCGAGCAGGAATCCCTTCTCCTGGTCGAGAAAATCGCGCAGCCCGGGCCAGTCGATCTCCTGCCGGCGCAAGGCAAAGGAGAAATCGGCCAGCTGGTGCCGGGCCCGGGCATAGTCAGCCGCCCGCCACCCCGGCCCCACCAGCAGCGCCTGGCGGAGGCGATGGGTGGCCGCGTCGCCGGCCGCGCAGTGGCGCAGCAGTTCGCCACCCACCTCACTGAAAAAGCTGCCGATCACCATGTTCAATTTCTTGAGCATGGCAAGCTTCTCGCGACGGCGCAGCAACTGGTTGAGCACCATGGTGACCAGAAAGACCGAGATGGGCAGAAAGCCCAGCTGGGCAATCAGAAAGCGGAAGATATACCCCGGGTCAGCAAAAAGCCGGTAGTGCAGGGTGTAAAAGCTCGCCGAGACAAGCAGAAAGGCCAGCCCCAGCCGCAGCTGCCAGTTGAAAAATTTTTTCATCCCTCCTCCTCTCCCTCCTCGCCTTGGTGTAGAGTGCCGGAAACGGCTTTTCCGCCCGCCCCCGTCAGGCGAGCCCCCCTCTACCGCCAGCGCCCGCAAACGCCGAGAACCCCATGGCCAAGCCACAGCCGCAATACATCTCGGTCTCCCGGCGCACCGATATCCCCCGCTTCTTCAGCCGCGACTTCTTTGCAGCCTGGCGCGAGGGCTCGGTCACCTACGACGGCGGCTACGGCCGGGGCTACACGGTTTCCCTGCGCGACGAGGACGTGCTGGGCTACATCTTCTGGTCCAAGGACTTCGCGCCCTTCCTGGCCGCGCCCGAATTCGACGCGCTCCTTGGCCGAGCCAACGCCCTGTTCCACTTCACCATCAACCACTGCCCGGAGCTGGAGCCGCGGGTGGCGCCGCTTGGCGAGCGGCTTGCCACCCTGGCCCGCCTCTGTGAGCGGGTGGGGCCGGAGCGGGTGCTGTGGCGCTTCGACCCGGTCTGCCGCTATGTCGGATCAGCCGGTAGTGCGAGGGAGAACCTGGCCCCCTTCTACGAAATCCTGCCGACGGTGGCCGGGCTCGGCATCCGCCGGTGTTACTTCTCCTTCATGACCGCCTACGCCAAGCACCAGCGCCGGGGGGTGCGATTCCTCGCCTTTACTCCCGAAGAGAAGCGCAACTTGAGCCGCGAGATGGCCGCGGCGGCTACCAAACAGGGGGTCCATCTCTACAACTGCTGCAATCCCGAACTGCTCGCCGCCGCCTCCCCCATCCGCCAGGCCCACTGCATCGACGACGACCTCCTGGCCAGTACCGACCGCTTCGGCCGCCACCGTGCCCTGCAACGGAAGCCCACCCGGCCTGGCTGCGGCTGCGCCGCCAGCCGCGACATCGGCAGCTACGCCCAGCGCTGCCCCCACGGCTGCTATTACTGCTACGCCAATCCCCAACGCTAGTTCCATCCGGAAACAAACCAGCAAATCCCCCTCGGGACAAAGGACTTTCCGGCTGGCGCACCTTGTCCCGAACCTCCCCCTTGCCGCCGGTTGCGGCCGGTGGTAGAAGGAGGAACGCCTTGCCCCGTCCGGGGCACGGCGGACTCCTTTTTTCCCAGACAGGATACCGTCATGACGACGCTGCAACAGCCAGTGGTGGTGGTGGGCGGCGGCCCCGCCGGCCTGATGGCGGCCACGGTGCTGGCCGAGGCCGGCTGCCGCGTGGATCTCTTCGAGGCCATGTCCTCGCCGGGCCGCAAACTCCTGGTGGCGGGCCGCGGCGGCTTCAACCTCACCCATTCCGCGCCGCTTCCCGAGTTCCTCGACCGATACGGCGCCCACCGGGAATGGTTTGCCCGGGTTCTGGCCCGCTTTTCGCCCGCCGATCTCCGTCGCTGGCTTGAGGATATGGGCATCGAAACCCACGTCGGCACCAGCGGCCGGGTCTTTCCCGTCACGGCCTCGGCCGCCGACCTGCTGCGCTCCTGGCTCGCCCGGCTCGACCGGGCCGGGGTGACCATCCATACCGGCCACCGCTGGCTCGACCTGACCGCTGACCGCGAACTGCTCCTTGGCCGGGCCGACGGTACGCAAAAGCGGCTCGCCGCGGCCGGGGGGGTCCTCGCCCTGGGCGGGGCGAGCTGGCCCAAGACCGGCTCGGACGGCCGCTGGACCACGATTCTCGCCCGCCACAATGTGGCGCTCGTCCCCTTTGCCCCGGCCAACTGCGGTTTCGAGGCAGCCTGGTCGCAGACCCTTATCGACCGCTTCGCCGGCGCGCCGCTCAAGAACCTCGCCCTCAGCACCAGCTCGGGCCGGAGCACGGTGGGGGAGCTGGTCATCACCCGCTACGGTGTGGAGGGCGGCGGCATCTACCCCCTCACCCCGGTGCTTCGCGAAGAGCTTGCCGTCAAAGGCCGGGCCGTGCTCTTCCTCGACCTCAAGCGGGACTTGAGCGAGGCAGAGATCCTCTCCCGGCTCCTGCGCCCCCGGGGCAAGAACTCGTTGGCCAACTTCCTCCGCAAACAGCTGCGGCTCGAAGGCCCGGTTTACTCGCTGCTGCGGGAGTGCTGCCCGCCCCCAGCGTTCAACGACCCGGTGGGGCTCGCGGCCCGCATCAAGCGGTTGCCCATCATCCTCACCGGCATCCGCCCCCTCGCCGAGGCGATCTCCTCGGCCGGCGGCATTGCCATGGCCGAGGTGGACGCCAGCGGCATGCTTCGCCGACTGCCGGGGGTGTTCGTGGCCGGCGAGATGCTCGCCTGGGAGGCGCCCACCGGCGGCTTCCTGCTCCAGGCCGCCTTCAGCACCGGCTACTCGGCCGCCTGCGGGCTTCTGGACTGGCTCAGCCGGCCCGTCCCCTGCTCCGCCTAGGCAAGTCCCCGCTCGAAGTTGAACCGGCTGGTGGCGTCGAGCGTCTCGTCGTCCCGCACCGCGGCCATGACCTTTCGGCCCATGGGAGTGGCGACCCCGCAGCCCCGGCAGTCGATGAGCAAATGTTGGGCGCCCATGGCGGCAAGCTCGGCCAATCTGCCGGTGAGGGAAAAATCGGCCCCGGCGGTGACCACGGTGAGGCCGTTTTCGCTGGCCAGCCGATAGCTCTCGCCCTGGTCATCGTGGAGCAGCTCACCGGGCCGCCCCCCCGGAACCTGGATCCGCGACAGAAACAGTTCCACCGGCCCGTAAACCATGACCACGGCGGGCAGGCCGGCATCGCGGGCAAGGACCGCGGCCAGGTTCTGCCGGTCGTCCTCCGGGGAAAGGGTGACCTCGACCGCCCCCAGATCCCGCCAGGTGAGGGCCGCCTGGCTGTTCATGGTGTAGAGGCGGGGGCCGGCAACGAGGTGCAGATCCTCTTCCGGCCGGCCGGCAAAGAGATCGAAGTGGCCCAGGTTGTTGAGCCGGAAGGCCCGAAAACCCTGGTCCAGCAGATGGTTTACCAGGGACCGGTATTCCCGCCACCGGCCCTCGAAGGTGAGCGGCGGCAGATCCCAGACCAACCGCTCGGGCCGTAAAGCTCCGCCCTTAGCGAGCCCGGCGAACTCCCGGACATTGGCCGGGGTGAGGGGCAGGATGCACTCGCCCACCTCCGCCATATCGGCGAGCGCGGCAACGTCCTTTGCCTCCTGCACCACCACGGTGAGCCGGGGCGCCTGAGCGGCGGGCGGCGAGAGGGCCGGCAAAAGCCAATCCCGCGCCGCAGTAAGCCGCTCGGCCTCTTCCCTGGCCCGGCCCGCGGACACCGCCACGGCCAGCCGCGCATAGCAGTCGCGACGGATCTCCTTGAGCCGGCTTGGCGGGATCACCACCGGCGGCAGGGCGCCGGCCGCGAATTCCTCCAGGTGAAAGGGGGTATCGCCGGTGCGGCCAAAGACCTGATGGAGGACTTCGGCACTGAGCGGCCGGGTGTCGGCCGCGTGGGTGGTCACCGGATAGGTTTCGCGGAACCGCACCCCGGCCGCCTCGGCCGCCAGGCTCAACTCCGTTTCGGTCACGGTGATCGCCAGGTGCACCGGCAGCGACGGCAGTGATACCGCGGCAAGCTTCCGCCGGCCTGCCTCTTCGCTTAAAGCAAAGGCGCGCGCCGCCCCCACCCGGTAGACCGCGTCCCCCGGCCGGAAGGAGCCCTGCGGAAAGGGGACGATCACCGCTTCCCCCTTCCCCACCGCCTTGACCCTCTTCCTGCCCACCCGCAGTTCGGTGACCGTGAAGCCCGAGCCGGCCTGATCGTTCTTGGGCAGCACCCGCAATCGGTCACCCAGGTGGAGACGGCCGGCGGAGGTGAAGTGGAGCGCCCCCGCCCGCACCGCCTCAACCCGGCCCAGCATGGTGCCGATGGAGCCCTGGCGGCCCGGGCTCACGATATCGGTGGGCGGATGACCGGTAGGCAGAAAGCCCTTGGTGGGCGGCCGGCCAAAGGAGAGTTCGAGCAGCTCGGCCGCCTCGGTCAGGGCCTCCTTGCGGCCCCGGGGCGGCGCATCGAGCACCCGCCGGTAGGCGGCCACCACCCGGCCCACGTACTCGGCGCTCTTCATCCGCCCCTCGATCTTGAAGCTGATCACCCCGGCTGCGATGAGCCGCGGCAGCAGCTCGATGGCGCAGAAATCGTTGGTGGAGAAATAATAGCCGGGCTGGCGGCGGTGGATATAGCGGCGCCGGCAGGGCTGGGCGCAGCGGCCCCGGTTGCCGCTCTTGCCGCTGAGGAACGAGGAGAAGAGACACTGCCCCGAAACCGCGAAGCAGAGGGCACCGTGGACGAAGTGCTCAAGCTCGATGGAGGTGGCAGCGCGGATGGCCGCGATCTCGTCAAGCGACAGCTCCCGGGCAAGCACGGCGCGCGCAAAGCCCAGCCGTTCGAGCATCCGCGCCCCGGCCGCGTTGTGGACGGTCATCTGGGTGGACCCGTGGAGGGGCAGGCCCGGAAAGTGATGCCTGGCGAGCCGCCACACCGCCAGATCCTGGAGGATCACGCCGTCCGAGCCCATGGCTTCGAGGGCGGCGAGCACCTCGGCGAGCCGCACCAGTTCCGCCTCCTTGACCAGGGTGTTGATGGCCACGTAGAGCTTGCGCCCCTCACGGTGACAGAGGGCGGTCATGCGCTCCACCTCGGCCAGGGTGAAGTTCTTGGCCTTGGCCCGGGCCGAGAACTCCTCAAGGCCGCAATAGACGGCGTCGGCCCCGGCCTCCAGGGCGGCGAAAAAGGCCTCCAGGCCGCCGGCAGGGGCGAGGAGTTCGAGCTGGGAAGACGGGGAAACGGTCATGGGAGGAAAACCGGACGCCGGTGACTATTCCTGTTGCCGGCCCGCGAGCTTGCAGGCAAGATAGATCAGGCGAAACGCTAAGGGGAACTCGCCAGGTTGGCGCGTTGAGTTAACCGTGGCTGTTGGCCAAGGACAAAATCATACCGAATCACGTTGCCCTGCCAACAGCTAAGAGCCAATGGCTCACGGTGCATCCGGACAAGAGTCTTTCCGGATGAAAACTAGTTACACCGAAATAAGGCCACCTGTAAACCGCTACCAACGGTTTCGGCCCGCAAATGCAGGGGAAAAACCATGCCGAGCCAAAACCTTTCCGCCGGGGTGATGGTGGTTCGCGCCGTTGACGGCGTGCCCCATTACCTGCTGCTGCGGGTCTACGGCTACTGGGACTTCCCCAAGGGACTGGTGGAGGAGGGCGAAGAGCCCCTGGCCGGCGCGGTGCGCGAGGTGGCGGAGGAAACCGGCCTCACCGGCCTCGATTTCCGCTGGGGGATAGGATACCGCCAGACCTCCCCCTACCGGCACGGCAAGGTGGCCCGCTACTATGTCGCCGAGTCCCGCCGGGGGGAGGTCTTCCTGCCGAAGAGCGAGGAGCTGGGCCGGCCGGAGCACGACGAGTTCCGCTGGTTTCCCTATCCCGAAGCCAGGGATCGGCTGGCCGAGCGGGTGCGGCCGATCCTCGACTGGGGCCACAGCCTGGTGAGCGGCAAGCTCTGCCCCATTTAATGGGTACTTTTGGACACAGGAAAAAGCTAACGAACTCAAATAAAACGATTTTCACAACAAAAACGCTGTCAGCGCATCGGCTGGCGAAACGCCGTCTCCCCGCTGCCGCGCCAACAACGGCACCCACCCCACTAACCCGAAAAGACCCACAAAAAAAACAAATGCGGACATGGCCATGGAAACCCAAGAAGCGGAACGGCTGTCGCTCCGGATAACGGTGGCGCCCGGCGAAACCCTCACCGCCGCGGCGCTCCTCGCCCAACGGTCGGGGCTTGCCAAGGCCAGGATCAAGGACGCCATGATCAAGGGAGCGGTCTTCCTCATCGCCGGCAAGGGCAGCCGTAAGCGGCTGCGCCGGGCCACCGCGCCCCTCAAGGCGGGCCAGGTGCTGGAACTCCACTACGACCGGCGGCTGCTGGAAGTGACCCCGCCAACGGCCCGCTGCCTTTACGACGCCGGCCCCTACAGCGTCTGGGAAAAGCCCGCCGGGCTCTTGAGCCAGGGAACCCAGTACGGCGACCACTGCTCCCTGGTCCGCCAGGCCGAACTTCACTGCCAGGGGCAGCGGCCGGTGCTGCCGGTCCACCGCCTGGACCGCGAGGCCACCGGTCTCATGCTGCTTGCCCACAGCCGCGAGGCGGCGGCCAAGCTTTCAAGGATGCTGCAGGAGAACCGCATCGCCAAGGGCTACCGCGTCGTGGTCATCGGCAGGCCCGAGCCCGCCGAGGGCGCCATCGAACTGCCGCTCGACGACAAGCCGGCGCGCACTCGCTACCGGGTCACCGGTTACGACCCGACCAGCGACCGGGCCACGGTGGCGGTCACCATCGACACCGGCCGCCTCCACCAGATCCGCCGCCACTTCGCCGCCATCGACCACCCGGTGCTGGGCGATCCCCGCTACGGCACGGGCAACAAGAATCAGGCAGGGCTGGCGCTCGTCGCCCACCGCCTCGTCTTCCGCTGCCCGTTCACCGACCGCCAGCTCGCCTTTGACCTGGACCAGCCACAGGAGCCCGAGGCTACCAGTTAAGCGGCTTGGCGAGAATGGCGCGGACCTTGAGATCGAAGAGCTTATTGGACGACTGGGGAGCGATCAGGGCCACGGTATCGGCGCCGCGCGCGGTGCCGGCCACGGCGAGAACGTCGGCCGGGGTGATGAGCCCTGCGTCGGCGGCCATCATGGCGATCTCCACACAGACCTTGGTCCCCTGGCCAAAGAGGCGCAGGGTGTTGGCCACCAGATCCTGCTGGGACGCCCCCACCCGCTCGCGGATGGCGGTGCCGATGGTGCGGAAGGGCATGGTGCCGGTGAACACCTTCGCCCCCAGCGCCTCGATCTCGGCCCGGGTCTCGCCGCTCATCTCCACCCGGCCCGGCTCCTTGAAGCCCGCGTTGTGGGTGACCACCACCAGCCGGACTCCCCGGCCGGCAAGGAGTTTCGCCGCGGCCAGGCCGGTGTCGCCCACCGTGGAGGCCACCACCACCTGAGCCACGCCGTATTGCTCAATTCCGGCCAGCATCACCGCCAGGGCCGCCTCGCTGTGGCGTGGCCCCGGCCCGTCGAATTGCTCCTTCATCACTCCATCTCCGCGTTAAGGGTTATTGCCGCCATGGTTTCGAACCCGTATAATGCGGAATGGACGCAAAAAATGCAAGCCGTGCGGAGCAGCCGCCCAGCGAGTGCGCCCGTTGCCCGGGCCACTGCTGTTACGGCCGGCCGGGCGCGGTGCTGCTGATCACCGCCCGCGACATCAACCGGCTGGCCCGCCACTTCGGCATCACCGACCAGGAGGTCCGCCGCCGCTACCTGAAAAACCGCTACACTTTCAAGGTGGGGACCGACCACGCCTGCGTTTTCCTGGCCACCGACCGCAGCAGTCAGCGCTGCACGGTATACGCGGCCCGGCCCGACCAGTGCCGCCGCTTCCCCTACGGACGCCCCTGCCCATACCTGACCCGCGACCACGGAAAACCTTCATGATCGACGACTACCGCTTCGGCCGCATGACCATTCACGGCCGGGAGTATACCATTGATTTGATTCTTTATTCCGACGGTCGCATCCAGGACTCCTGGTGGCGGGCCAGCGGTCACCAACTGGTGGCGGCGGACATCGCCGAACTCATCGCCGCTGCACCCGAGGTGATCGTCGCCGGCACCGGCGCCAGCGGCCTCATGCGCCCCGCCCCCGGGCTGGCCGATGCCCTGGCCGGCCAGGGCATCGAATTCATCGCCCGGCCAACCGCCGAGGCCGCGACCCTGTATAACCAACTGGTCGGCAAAGGCAAGAAGGTGGGCGGCTGCTTCCACCTCACCTGCTAGAGAAGACGGAAACCAAGGGGTTCAGGATCAGAAAATACAGGGTGCACGGCGTGTTAGCACTCGCAGGGTGCCGGAAATGTGCCGCGAAGCAAATGCCCTTGGGGTGCGCGGCATCGTCCTGTTCGCAGATAAGCGATCGCAGGGAGACTTCGATACTTTGGTATGCGAACAGGGCGATAACAGGTAAGCGACCTTCGGGAGACGCCGCAGCAGATTCGGTGCCATGCGAGTGCTTGCGCAGCGTCAATCAAGTTCCAGGTCGACTATCACCGGCAGATGATCACTGGCCACCTTGGCCACCCCCAGACGACAGCGGCGGCCGGCCAGCACCCGCAGGCCGTCACCCCGGCAGAAGATCTTGTCGAGGCCGCCGGTGGGGGAAAAGGAGGGATAGGTAAGGATGGCGTCGAGCTGGCGGGTCCGGTGGCTGGTGGCGCAGGTAAAGCCCAGGATATCCGAAAAGATGGGCGCCATCAGACCCCGCCAGTCGTTGAAATCCCCGGCCACCAGGCAGGGGGTGTGCGGGGTGAGCTGGGCATAGGGCGGGGAGCGGACCAGAAGCCCTGCCTGACGGACCCGCTCCTGCATGGAGAGGCCCAGATGAAGGTTGAACACCGCCAACTCCCGTTCCGCGCCAGCCGGGTGCTCCACACCGATAATGGTGAAGAGGCAGCCCCGTCGCTTGCGGCGTTCCACCGAGAGATCGATATTGCACTGGCTGGTGATGGGAAAGCGGCTCAAGGTGGCGTTGCCGTAGTGGCCTTCCTTGACCTTGACGTTGAGCCCCAGGGCGTAATGGGGATAGCCGAGGGAGTCGGCCAGTTCCTTGGCGAGATTGAGGTGTTGCGACCGCGGCACCCCCACGTCCACTTCCTGCAGCAAGGCGATGTCGGCCCGATGGTGGTCGAGAATGGCGATGATCCGCTCCGGCCGGAAACGCCGATCAACGCCGATGGCCCGGTGGATGTTGTAGGAAAGGATCTTGAGCTGCATGCCCACCGCACATGGAAAGGGGAACAGGAGCGACGCCGCAGAGGCCAGACACCGCTCTGCGCCGCGGCACAACCAGCAGACTCTTTCACTTTAGCCCTGCCGGCAGCCAGGGTCAAAAGGAAATGGCATCCCACCAAAAACGACTCAAGTTCCCGCCATCCTTGCCGATAACATGCCAAGGATTTTGGCGACCCCGACCGATCGGTCGATACAGCGAGGCTGAGCAATGCAAAAATGGCACTTAAATGGCATGGACTGCTGGCTCTGTGACGACTGTTCACGGCAGAACGGCCACATGGTTCTCCGCCATGGCTGGGCGTGGCAGGAAGAGGTCAAGGATTCCGGGCTGATCTGCGACAACTGCCGCTGCACCGACAGCATGGTGGAGCGGCACGGCCGACTGCGCTGGCTCTACTGCTGGATCACCATGCTGATGCCCTGGATCACCAACCGCAGGCGGCATGCCTTGCGCCGCGCCAAGTAAGTTTCCCGACCGGTAGAACAACCCCGAGAAGTATTTCTGCCAACCTCGCAAGGGCGAACGGCTGAAAAAACTTTCCGATGGCAAACAAAAAAGGCGACTGAGCCGGGCCTCCCCCTCCCGACTGCATCGCCTTTTTTTGTCGTGCCGGTCCCGCCTCCGGCGGCGTTTCTCAGGCCGCGTTGCGAATCCGGCGGTTGGTGACGAACTCCACGTCAGCAGCTACCACTCCCTCGAAGTCGTTGAAGTAGAGCCCGCCGAACTTATTGGTGCAGTCAGGACAGCCGCGCAGCCACATGATGTGATGGCGGTAGCGATTCTTGGCGAGTGGCCGGTAAACCCACTGGCTTGCCCCGCATTCGAAGCAGTAGAGCAGAGTCCACTCCTCACCCATCAACGCCTGGAGACATTCGGCGCACACCGGTATCACCAGCTCACGGCTGGCGACCGCGGTGACCATGTCTTCGGGATGGCCGAAGGGCAGCACGATGAAGTCCGCGGCAGGGTAATCCTCGCATTTGGTTCCCACTCCATGATTCAGCTCACAGCAGGCATGATCCAGTTCCGCCAACAGCCCCAACCTATCGATAGCGTTCATGATCGCCCCCTTTGTCCGTCCTCCCGTCTCCCCGACCACCGCGTGGCTGTGGCGGTCGAGCGAGCGCGGCCGGCGGCCGGCAAGGATTTGCGGGTTCGGTGCACCGCCGCCAGTTATTGCCCTTAATGAACGTTTCGGCAGGCTGGGAGGATCGGTTGAGGACTTTCGTGGATTTGGCCGCTGGCCAGCCGCTCTACAGACCGTGACGGCGTCGGAGATCGGCGATCAGGGCCGGACTCGGCGCAAAGGGATTGACCGGCGGGGTGGGGAGAGGCAGGGTGAGACGATCACCGAAAGGAGTGGCGCCGACCTTGCGGTTATAGGCATGCACCATCAGGGTTTCAAGGTTGACGGTGTCGGCGACGTTGTAGGCGAGCAGGGTTTCGAGGGCGGCACGGTTGCCGGTGCGTGCATACTCGCCCCAGAGGAGTACCGCAAACCAGCCATCCACCCCTTCGAGTTCGCCCCGGTCGAGGCCCAGTTTCTTCTCGCAGCCCTTAAGGCCGCCGGTGATCCCCAACTCCTGGAGCAGGAAACGCAGGTCGATGTGCACCTGATCGAGCCGGATGCCAAAGGCGCGCTCAATGACCGGGGCGTCGAAACAGCGGCCATTGTAGGTGACCAGCACCTGATAGCGGCCCACCGCCTCGACAAAGTCGTCGAGATTGTCGCCGCGCACAAAGGTCTGGATGGCGGCTCCGTCGTAGAGGGTGATGGCGGTGATCAGCTCGGGGCCCGGCCCCCGGCCAGTGGTTTCGATATCGAGGTAGGCGGTGGTTTCCCGGAAATAAGGAAAGAGCCGCCAGTGATGGGCGGCCCGCATCAAGCGGGCCACACTCCGCGCCCCTTCGCGGAACCGGGCGCGGCTCTCGCCAAGCAGGCGGCGGACCATCTCGCCGCGGCGGCCGGAAAAGCCGGCCGGCCACGGCGCGGCAAAGTCGTCCCAGTGATGGACGCCGGCCTCCCAGAGGCGACGCTCGGTGGCGGCGCCGATTCCCGGGATATGGACAAAGGTGTGGAAGAGCATCGCAAGCGAATCTGCTTCGGAGTTTCCCCGGGCGAGCTTACCGGTTATCGCCCCTGCCGCATTCCACAAACTACAGCGGCCGGGACAATGCCTCGCGCACCCCAAGGGCATTTGCTTCGCGGCACATCTCCGGCACCCTGTGAGTGCCTACAGGGACCGTGCAAGCGGCCAGGTGGGAACGTCTCCCCGGGTGAAGTTGAGCCTCAGCCCCTTACGCCCGGCTTGGCCCGCCGCTGGGGCCGGCTCAGGCTGTTCAAAAAACGGCGGATCTCGGCAAAATACATCTCCCCCACCCGCTCGATGATGTTGTTGTGGTCGGCACCCGGGATAATGGCGAACTGTTTGGTGCGGGCCGCACTCTGGGCCTGGAGGGTTTCGGCGTTATCCAGGGAGATGAGCTGGTCGCGCTGGGCGTGGAGGATCAGGGTGGGCCTGGCAAAGCAGGCGATCTTCATCTGGTTGCGAAAGCAGTCGCCCTCGTTGAGCCCCAGGGCCGCCGGCTCTAGTCCCATGGTTTCGAGCACCGGCACGGTGAAGGCGAAGCCGCTTTCGATGACCAGACCAGCGACGGCCGGATCGTTGCCGGCGGCAAGCTCCAGAGCCGGGGCGCAGCCCAGGGAGCGGCCCATGACCACCAGCGGCCCGGTGCACCCCTTAGCGGCCAACCAATCCTTGGCCCAGGCGAGCACCGGCTGGGCGTCGGCCAGCAGGTTGGTGGCGGTGGGACGGCCGGTGCTGCGGCCGTAGCCGCGGTAGTCCACCACCAGCAGGTTCATCCCGTGGGCGTTGTAGCGGGGGCCGATGTCGTCGTAGTCGCTGGCCACCTCGCCGTTACCGTGGAAGAAGAGGATGTTGATCGCCTTGGCCTCGTCGCTGAGGTGGCAGCGACCGGCCAGGGTCACCCCGTCGGCCACCGGGATGGCAACGTCCTCGGCCCCGGCCGGCGCCGGGGTATCGTCAGGGCGGGGATGAAAGAGCACCGCCAGGATCTCCGGTTGATCAAGCTTGCTGTAGTCCATCTGTTTCGTTCTCCTTAGGTAGCGGAACGAATCCGCCGCCAGAGCGGCGAATCCCTTGGCGTTTCAGGCGCGGTACGGCCCGGCTGCGCATCATACGACATTTTGGCCGCTTTGGCAAAGGACTCAACGCCCCGGCCCCACCCATCTTTTGTTGGACGGGCCGGATCTGGTAGCTGCCTTGAGTTCGATACAGGTCACCAGGGGAGGCGCGCCCACCCGGAAGGGCGGCCCCCAGGTGCCGGCGCCGGGGCTCACGTAGAGGGTGCCGCTCGCCAGGGGGTAAAGCACCCCAACAGGCACCGGGAAGAAAAGCCTGGTGAGGAGGCCGAAGGGAAAGAGCTGACCGCCGTGAACATGGCCCGAGAGCTGGAGGTCGAAGTGGCCGAGGCTCGCCGGCTTCACCTGCGGCCGGTGCTTGAGGAAGAGGACGAAGGGGTGGGCGGGGAGGCCTGCCAGAAGCGCCGCCTCGCCCCGGCCGTTGGCAGGTGCCCACGTCGCGGCCCGGCGGTCGTCCACCCCGGCGATGATGAGTCCCCCGTCGGCAACCGGCCGAGACTCGTTGCGGAGGACGACAAACCCCGCTGCCTTAAGAAAGTCCACGGAATGATCGAGGCCGGCATAGAACTCGTGGTTCCCCAGGATGGCGTACTTGCCGAACCGGGGCCGGATGGCGGCGAGCTGCCGGGCAAGCCCGGTCAGGTCGTCCATCTGGCCGTCCACCAGATCGCCGGTGGCCACCAGGATATCGGGCCGCGCTTCGCGCACTCGGGCGAGAATGGCGGCAAGCCGGTCCTGGCCCACCAGAAGCCCCAAGTGGACGTCGGAGAGCTGGACGATACGGAGCCCGTCGAGACGCGGCGACAGCTTGGCGGAAACCAGTCGCTGGCGCTGGAGCCGGACGTCCCGGGCCTCGAACCAGCCGTAACCGCAGGTCAGAAAAGCGGCCAGCAGGGGCACAAGAAAGAGCGGCCGCCGGGAGAGGGATGGCAGCAGGGGCCGCCGGACCAGAACCTCGACGAGAAAGCCCAGCACCCGATAGCCGTCGAGGGTGAGCCCCACCACCACGAAGTAGAAGAGCAGCCCCATCCAGGTGTAGCCCAGCAAGGCCGTGACCCGCGCCAGCCCATCATGGTCGGCCCGCTCGAAAAGCCGGGTCAGCACCGGTGCCGCCAGCATCAGAAGGAGCCAGCCGGCAAGAACCAGGGTCGGCCAGCCGGCGAGCCTGCAGGCCCCCCGCGCCCTGGCCAGCAGGTAGAGGTGGCCCCCGCCGTAGATCGCCAGGAATGCCGACAGAAAAAAAACCATACCCACGCCCGCCACCCCGAACTCCACCAGGGAGTTATGTAAGGTTGCGTTCCCAGCCCATTACCGGTACAATCGCCTAACCGCACTTCCCATGAACAATGTGTTATTCCCCAAAAAATCAATATTCCGATTTGTTGGCAGCATTAGCCGCTGTATTGGAAATCAACCGCATTGTTCACCGTAGGCCAGCCGTTCTCACCGTGGCTGGTGGGGAATGCGGGCTACCGTTTCTTTCATCCCTTTGGCCGCACTCTCACGCCGAATTCGACTCCATGCCAGAGCACCAACTCTTAGGAGAACAACCGTGGCGTTTCTCACCATCGATCATGACAAGTGCAAGCGGGACGGCATCTGTGTCGCCGAGTGTCCCTTCAGCCTGATCCACGAAAACCGGGAAACCGGCTTCCCGGAGGTTCGGCCGGCCGCGGAACGGCTCTGCATCGTCTGCGGCCACTGCCTCGCCGTCTGCCCCCACCAGGCGCTGACCCTGAAGGCGGTGAACGGTGCGGCAAGCCCCCTGGTGGACCGGCAGCTCGCCGCCTCACCCGCCGTCCTGGCCCAGTTTCTCAAATCCCGCCGCTCCATCCGGACCTACCGCAAAGACAGGGTGGACCGCGCCACCCAGGAACAGCTCCTCGACATCACCCGCTGGGCGCCTTCGGCCAAGAACGGCCAGCCGGTGCACTGGCTGATGGTGGAGGATGAGGCCGAACTCCGCCGACTGGCCGGCATGGTGGTGGACTGGTTCCGGGAGGAGAACCTCTACCCCGGGGTGGTCAAGGCCTGGGGCGAGAGCAAGGATCTGGTGCTGCGCGACGCTCCGCTGCTTGCCATCGCCCATGCTCCGAAAACCGGCCTGCTCAAGCCCACCGAGGACTGTACCATCGCCCTCACCTACCTGGAACTCGCCGCCCACGCCAACGGCCTCGGCGCCTGCTGGGCCGGCTTCCTGATGAGCGCGGCCAACGCCTACCAACCCCTCATCGAGGCCCTGGCCCTGCCGCAGGACCACAAGGTCTACGGCGCCATGATGCTGGGCCATCCCAAGTTCCGCTATCGCCGCATCCCGCCCCGGCTGCCGGTCAGGGTGGAGTGGCGCTGACCCCGCCGCCCGTCGCCCTGGCCAGCGCCTCGCTGAGATAGGACGGGATGGTGATCTTGGCCTTGGCGGCATTGGCAAAGGCGGTGCGCAGTTCCTCGCTGCCGATGCCGGTCCGCTGCCAGTAGGCGGCCGGGTCGGCGACAAACTCCTTGATGATCTCGAACGCCTCGCCATAGCCCCGCACCGGATGGCAGAAGTACGGCACCCAGGCCGGGGCGAGCCGCACCTCGCGTCCTTCGATGCTCTTCACCTCGCCCGAAATGCGCACCTGGGAAAGCGCCTGTTCCCAGAGATGGCCGCCATTTTCCCCGAGCCCGAAGGGATCGATGAAGATGTGGGGCGCGGGCAGGCTCTCGAAAAGCTTGAGGTTGGTGATGGCGATGAGCATCTCCTCCAGGGTGCCGATGCCGCCGATGTTGTAGATCTTGAACAGCGAGGTTCGGTCGAGGATGTTCTGGCGCAGATGGCGCACCGAGTTGAGGAACTGAGCCATCACCGGCGGTCGCATATTGCTCTTCTGTCCCACCTTCTCACTGTCGATACCCACCCCGATGCGCAGGATGCCCAGTTCCTCGGCCACCTCGTCGGCAATCCGCATGATGCCGGGCCCGGCGCCGTGGCTCACCGCCAGCCGCCCGTCGATCGCAGGCAGGCCGTTCACCGAGGCAAAGAATTCCCGCACCTCGTCGGCCAGCGCCTCTTCCATCCCCTCCACATGGGAGCCGAACATGGCGATCACCGTGTGGACCTCCCGCAACCGCTCCTTGCCCTCCCTGGTCACCCAGAAACTCCGGTAGAACTCCCGGACCTGGGTTTCGCCTTCCTGGTGGTGGAGGAGATAGAGCCGCACGCCGTCCTTGCAGGAGAGGTCGCAGAAGGTTTCGTAGGTGGTCTGGTCAAAGTAGATGTTGTGTCCCCGGCCGGCCGGCTGGCTGCTGCCCGCCTCGCCCTCGCGCAGCGACCGGCCGACGAAGACCCCGACGCCGTTGCGTTTGAGCACCCGGAGGGTGTCGGTTTCCGGAAAACGGTGCCCCACATAGACCTGGCGGAGATCCTGGGCGCCGCCCACATAGGAAAGGCTGCCGATGAAGCGGCGCAGATCTGGGGCGATCTGGTCGCCGCTGTGCACCCCGGAGGTGATGCGGCCGCGCACCACCTCGTAGATCACCCGGTTCTGCTCGTTCTCGTGCCACTCCCCCTCCTCGGTCACCCGGGGGATTTCCACCACCTTGCTGTGGCTCAAGATCCGGGCATAGTTGCCGCGCTCGTGGGGCCCGGCACTCAAGTTGTCGAACAGGGCCTCGCAGTCGCTGACGTTGAAGATCCCGGTGACATCGGCAAAGTCCACCCCGTCGCGGATGATCTTCTCGGCCCGCGCCGGCATGAAGAGCCGCTCCGCCACCCTGGCGGTGGCCGGGTCGGCCGGGTAGAGACGAAGCGCCACGGTAAGCGTCCGCAGGTCCACCTCTTCGTCGCCGCCGTTGTACAGTTCCACCTGACGCGGCACCTTGATCCCAGAGGTCCGCACCGCGTCAAGCAGCCGCGCCGCCAGGTGGAAGACCTGCGGATGGCTGGTGAACCGCTCAATCAGCGCGAGGTAGGGACCGAGCGAGATACAGACCGCGCCCACCAAAAACTCGTCGGGTCGCAGGATGGCCGGCAGCCCTTGGGCCGACTGGTACTGGATAAGACTCAACCCCCCCTTGCTCTGGAGCAGCACCTGCTGGGCGTTGAGGCCGGCGGTGAACACCGCGGTGGAGAGGAGGTAACGGATGTTGCCCAGGGGCAGCTCGATGAGCCCGTCGGCCCCCACTTTGGCGGCCGGGGGGAGAAGGAGGTGATGGCTTGCGATGGCCGCCTCGATCTCCGTGCGGGTGAGCGGCGTGTCCATGGGGATGAAGAAGCGGGCGATCTGGGGCCGCAATCCCCGTTCATGGAGGTTTTTCAACTCGCCGAAGAAGATATCGGGCAGAGCGCGGTTTAGCGAGGTGAGCACCACCGGCACCTCCACCCGCCGGCGCCGGGTATCAATGGCAAGCCCGCCTTCGGCCAGGGTAACGTCAAGCCCCACCTGGGAGTGACCGCTGCGGCCGATCAGCACCGCCCCTTGAGCGAGCCGCCCCGCCTGGGCGAGGTCGTGGAGGATGCCGCGCAGGGTATCACTGGTATCCTCGAAGCGAAGGAGCGCTGGCATCTGGGGGGCGTCCAGGTTTTCGTTGTGGCTGGGCTCGTCTTCGGGCCGCAGGATCAGGTAGCCATCGTCGGTGAGCAGAGGGGATCGCTTCATGGGAAACCAGGGAAGAGGGGATCAGTCTATTTTTTCAAAAGCGCGGGCGTTGGCGCCGCAGACCTCGCATTTTTCCGGGGCCGGCCCGGCCACGGTATGACCGCAGACCGCGCAGACGTGGTAGTCGGTTTCGGTGAGGCCGTCGAGGTTGGCCAGGGCCTCCCGGTAAAGTTCGGCGTGGACTTTTTCCACCTCGTTGGCATAGCTGAAGGAACGGGCCGCCGCCTTGTGGCCTTCGGCCTTGGCCGCCTCGATCATGGCGGGGTACATGTCGGTGAACTCGTGGGTTTCGCCGGCAATGGCCGCCTTGAGGTTGCCGGCGGTGGTGCCGATGCCGCCCATGGCCCGCAGATGGGCATGGGCGTGGATGGTTTCGGCGGCGGCCACCGCCCGGAAGAGCTTGGCCACCTGGGAATAGCCATCCCGCTCCGCCTGCTTGGCAAAGGCGAGGTACTTACGATTGGCCTGGGACTCGCCGGCAAAGGCTTCCTGGAGATTGGCTGCGGTGTCGGACATGGTGACTTCCTCCTCATGCATGCTTGATTGGTAGTGCGCCCCGCGCCTCTTACTTCCTGCCGCAGCAGCGCTTGTACTTCCTGCCGCTGCCGCAGGGGCAGGAGTCATTGCGGCCCACCTTGACCACGGTCACCGGCCGGCCCTTGACCTCCACGCCGTCCACATAGTACCAGACGCCCCCCTCGCGGCGGAAATCACTGCGTTCGTGGAGCTGGCCAAAGCGGCCCTCCACCTGATAGCTGGCGATGAACTCCACCTGGCCGGTGGTGTCGCCGGGGCCTCCGGACTCGGTGGCGACGATGGTAAGCCCCTGCCACTGGATAACGTCCTGGAACTCGAAGCCGTCGGGGCGGCTCGCCGGGTGCCAGGTCCGGAGCAGGTAGTCGGCATCATGGCGCACATAGGCGCAGTAGCGGGAACGCATCAGTGCCTCGGCTGTGGGGGCCTCGCGCTCCCCGGCGAGCAAGGGGCCGCAGCAGCCGGCAAGGGCGCCGCCGCCGCAGGGACAGGGGCTAGGGGGGGTATCGGTCATTTACGGGATCCTTATCAGAACGTGGGGGTCATGGGCCGGCAGTGGCGGCGATAAGGGCCTGCTTGCCGGCCACGGTCAGGTGCTTGATGCGGTATTCGCGGCGGGCGGCAGCGGCGCGACTGGCAGCGGCCTCACGGTAGACCAACCGCACCGGCCGCCGCGAGCGGGTGTAGCGGGCACCGCCGCGGTCGCTGTTGTGCTCGGCGAGTCTCCGGTCGAGGTCGGTGGTAATACCGGTGTAGAGGCTGCCGTCGGCACAGGCGACGATATAGACCAGCCAGGCCGTTTCTTCGCTTGCCCCGTGCCGCATTCCTTAACTTTCTCCTGGACCGGGCATGGTTTATCCTGCCAGGCCGTCGTCATTTTCTGGCCGCCGGATACCCCGGCCGGCGGATTCTTCTTGCAGTGGGACCTGGCCAATCTACTAGAATAGGTTCCGTCCGGAAACAGGATCTGTCGCCCCGGGGGTCGCTCCAGGGCGGACATTAGCATACCCCTATCGTATGAGAAAGGGAACAGAGGAGTCGCCATGAATGCCGCCCTGCCCAAAACCAAGCTCATCGCCACCATCGGCCCTGCCTCGGCGGGCCGGGGGATAATCCGCCGGCTGCTCACCAGCGGCGTGGCCGCCTTCCGTCTCAACCTCTCCCACGGCGACCTTGTCCAGGCCGCCGCCACCATCGCCGCCATCCGTGAACTGAGCAGCCAGACCGGCAGGCAGGCGGCGGTGCTCCTCGACCTGCCCGGCCCCAAAATGCGCTTGGGGGTGCTGGCCGAGCCGGTGGCGGTGAGCCGCCACCAGGAGGTGATCTTCTGCGCCGATGACGACCAGCCGGCCGGCGCGGTCTGCCTGCCCCACGACATCGAGGGGCTGGCCAAAAAGGTCCGACCCGGCGACCTCATCTACATCGGCGACGGCATGCTCCAGTTTCGGGTCAAGGCGCGGCACCGGGGCCGCATCCACGCCGAGGCGTTGCTCGCCGGGGTGGTCCGGTCGCACAAGGGGATCAACATCCCGACTTCCGACGTCAAGGAGTCGAGCCTCACCGACTACGACCGGCGCTGCCTCGCCTTTGCCGTGGAGCAGCGGGTTGACGCGGTCTGCATCTCCTTTGTTGGTCGCGCCCGGGACATCACCGCCGCCCGGGAACTGCTCCCCGCCGGAGGCACCTGGCACCCCTGCCTGGTGGCCAAGATCGAACGGCGCCAAGCGGTGGAGGCCATCGACGCCATCCTCGCCGAGGCCGACGCGGTGATGGTGGCCCGGGGCGATCTCGGCATCGAGCTGCCTCTGGAGGAGATCCCGGTCCTGCAGAAGGAGATCATCGCCAAGGCCAACATGCTGGCCAAGCCGGTGATCGTCGCCACCCAGATGCTGCTCTCCATGGTCGAGAACACCCGTCCCACCCGGGCCGAGGTCACCGACGTGGCCAACGCCATCCTCGACGGCGCCGACGCGGTGATGTTTTCCGAAGAAACCGCGGTGGGGGTCGCGCCGGTGGAGGTGGTGCGCACCGCCCGCCGCATCGCCCGGCGCACCGAGCGGGAACTGCTGCGCCCCGGCTGCCGGGCGGAGCAGATCCGCACCAATGTCCGCGTCTCGGACCAGATCGAGGACATGATCAGCAGCGCCACCCACGACGTGCTGGCCAACCGCTCCGTGGCCCTGGCGGTGACCCCCACCTCCACCGGTACCACCGCCCGGCGCATCTCCCGGCTGCGGCCCAGGCAGTGGGTGGTGGCGATCACCGACAACCCCACCGTACGCAACATCCTCGCCCTCTCCTTCGGGGTGCTGCCGCTGCTCGCCGAGCGTATCCCGCCGGACCGCCGGGCCATCGCCGCCTTCCTGCGGGAGCGCGGACTCGCCGGCCGGGGCGACCGGCTGGTGGTCACCAACGGCGAGCCGGGAATCCCCGGCTCCACCAACAGCCTGCACGTTATCGATCTCTCCTGAAGGGGATGAGGAAGCCCTTACAGCCAGTGCCGGTGCTTGATGTAGGCGACCATGGCCAGGGTCACCGACGCCATCAGCCCCCAGAAACCCCAGGGATAGGCCCATGACCAGCCAAGCTCGGGCATGTGCTGGAAGTTCATGCCGTAGACGCCGGCGATGAAGGTGAGGGGGATGAAGATGGTGGCGATGACGGTGAGCACCTNNCATCACCTCGTTCATCCGGTTGCTGAGGCTCGACAGGTAGATGTCGAGCAGGCTGGCGATCATGTCCCGGCAGGTTTCGGTGGTATCGATCACCTGGATGACATGGTCGTGGACATCGCGGAAGAAAAGGGTGGTTTCCTCGCCCACCAAGGGCGACTCGGCCCGGGCCAGCGCCCCCATCATCTCGCGCAGCGGCCAGATCGACCGCCGGATGAGAATCATGGCCCGCTTGAGGGCATGGATGGACTGGAGGGTGGCCGGCGTGGGAGCGACGACCATCTCCTCCTCGAGTTCCTCGAGTGTCTCTCCGATCCCTTCGAAAAGGATAAAGAAGTTGTCGACGATGGCGTCGAGCAGGGCATAGGCGAGGTAGTCGGAGCCGGCTTTGCGGATCCGGCCCTTGGCCTTGCGGATTCGCTCCCGCACCGGCTCGAAGACGTCACCCTGCTTTTCCTGGAACGAAAGGACGAAATTCGCCCCCACCAGCAAGCTCACCTGCTCTTCCTCGATCAGAACGCCATCCTCCCTGGCCGACGCGAGCATCCGCAACACCACGAACAGATAGTCGTCGAAATCCTCCAGCTTGGGACGCTGGCCGGTGTTCATGATGTCTTCCAGAACCAGGGGATGAATGCCAAAGTGGTTGCCGACGGCCTCGATAATCTCGGCCCGGTGGACCCCGTCGATGTTGATCCAGGTCACCGACGGACTCTCCTTGAAGGGAAAGCACTCCTCCACCGTCGCCACCTGTTGCTCCCGGAAGCCATCCTGGTCGTAGTCGAGGATGGTGATGGTGGGTCGGGCTGCCCGGGCCTCGCCCAGGTGAACCAGGCTGCCCGGCGGCAACCCGGCTTTGCGCGATCGGCGGATCATCTCGGTACGGGTCATCTCTTCCTCCGCTTCGCAGAGAGGCGCCAGCCGCGCCTGCAGAAGAAAACCGGCGAGGGTGGCAAGCTGTCCCGGGCCTTACCGGGGCACCCCGGCAGGATTCATCTCTGTACTAGGCGTAGACAGGGGCTCCTCGTCCCCCTCCGCCTCATCCTGAGAGGCCGCGGCCGGAGCCTTCTTCACCTCGCCACCCGCCGGCGGGGAGGGCTTCTCGCCGACAAGCGCCGGTTCCCGAGGCACACCGGCGCCCCCACCAGCGCCGGCGGGTGATGCCGGCCTCAACATCGGCGGCGGGCCAGCTTGCGGGGCCGCCGCCTGGCTATCTGCCCCATACTGATCTTTTTCCCCGAACATCGGGAAGCGCGGCTTGAACAGGACATCGAGAACCTGAACGCGCTTGTTGAAGAGATCGGCGACCATCAGGTTGTCGTTCTTGTCCAAGGCCACGTCACAGGGAAAGTAAAACCAGCCCGCCGCCGTACCCAGGCCGCCGAACTCGTTGATGAATTTCCCGGCCAAATCATAGATCAGAACGGTATGCCGCATGTAGTCGACGACAAAGACGCTCTTCCTCTTCTCGTCGATGGCCAGGCCGCGCGGCTGGCTCATCTTGCCCGGCGCGCCGCCCTTCTCGCCAAAGGAGAAAAGGAGTTCCTCCCCGGGGGTGTAGACATACACCTTCCCGGTTTCGGCGCTGAGCACGTAGAGATGCCCCTCGGAGTCGATAGACAGGTCGGAAATGAGCACCGGCGCGATACCGTACTGCTCGACATCCGCCTTCTCTTCCTTGGTTTTGGGCATTAACTCCGGCGGGATATCGGCGTGGAGACCTTCCACGGGCCCGTATTCGTCTTCCTCGGCAGGAGTTTTTTTCTTGCCCTGGGTACGAAGTGCCTCTTCGATGGCCTCCTTGGCGTAGACCCGGTCCGTGGGCTTGAGCCAGTGGGAGAACTTGCCCTGCCGGTCAAGCACCACCACGCCACGGACGTTGGGGCTGACGAGATAGATCATTCCGTCCTGATTCACCGCCACCCGGTTGGGCGAAAATTTATCCGCGCCCTCAAAACCCGAAAAGAAGATCTCCCTGACGAGAAAAAAGGCGGCGTTGAAGATGGAGAGCCGCGCCGGTTTGCCTTCGCTCGCTCCCTGGCAGAGGTAGAGGATGCCGTTGGGGTCCACGAAACCACCTTGGGGGGAGGTGGCGTCGCGGCCTGGCCCCAAGGAAATCTCGGGATAGAAGGCAGCACCGTAGACGTTGAGCTTGCCGCCGGCCAGGACATAGGTCTCGGCCATGGAGGGATCGAAAAAAACCTGGGAAGGGAACCCTAGGGGATTGCCGCGGGTATCCCGGGTGATGACATTGACCACCTTGACCGGCACCCCTCCTATCTGCTCCTGAGATTCGGCCGCCACCGAACCGGCGGCGGTCCCCAGCCCCAAGAACAAGGCAAGCAGCATGGCAAGAAACGGCGAGGGGGAAATTTCTTGCGCACGGCCAGAATATGCATATCGCCACATGGCCTCACCGTCTGGTGGAAATGTCTGTCCGTGTCTGCTCCGGGCCGCCCGCCGCCATTTAATGGTGGCACTTGCTGCAGACATGGCCGCCCAGGTTGTCGCCGATCAGCAGATACATGAATTCGGAGCCGTGCGGGTTATGGCAGCCGGAGCAGGCCAACTCTCGGTCGGGCCGGCGCAGATCCCGCACCCCGCTCAACGGGTGGCCTCCCACAGGATGGCCCCGCTTCAGCCCTTTCATCTTCAAATGACAGCCGCCGCAAAGATCGTTGATCGGCTTATAGAGCTGGAACTGATTGGGGGTGGCATGCGGGCTGTGACAGGCGATGCAGCCCGCGCCCTGCAAAATGCCATGGGGTTTGAAACGAACCGATGGAGGGGTGACCAGAAAGCGCTCCTTGTCACGATGGCAGGAGACACACAACTCAGCCTTGCCGTCGGCCCACAACTGGTACTGATACTTGTCACCATGGGGGTCGTGGCAGATGGTGCAGTCGCCGGTGCCGGTGGGGCCGTGCATATGCTCCATCTTGTTCCAGTCGCGGGCATAGACATGACATTCGAAACAGAGTTCGGCGGGCCTCCCCTCGGGAATGGCTATCGTCCCGGGCTTGTCCGGCTTCTCGTGGCAGGTTTTGCAAAGCAGATTGGCGGCCGGACTGTGCTCCCAGGCACTGCCGTTGACCAATTCCTTATGGCAGGAGTAGCAGACCGGTGAAAAGGAAAAGTCACCGTACATCTGCCGCAGCCGCTTCGAATCGATATTGCTGTCGGCCGGCAGCTGGTCGGTATGACAGATACCGCACACGGCCGGCACCGCCTGATTGCGATGGAACCGATATACCGACGACGGTTTGAAGTCGATGTTGATCAAGGTTCGCAAGGGGCGATAGGTAACCTTGATCTGCTGATCCGACGGGGTGAGAACAAAACTGTTGCGGCCAGGCTTGAGGCCCAGGGAAAAATGAACATAAAAATCCTTGTCGTGCTGCCACTGCCCCAGCTGATCAACGCTGGCGCCGCCATCGATCTGGAGCCTGGCGAGATCACCTTCGTTGCTCACCTTGACCACAAGATGGGCAAACGGTTGCCGGGCATAGATAATCGAATCGGCCATGGGGGTCAGAATCTTTATTTCGTCGGCACCTGCCACCCCGGCGGTAAAGAAGAAAAGAAAGAAAACCGCCACCACCCTCCAGCCCTGCCAGCGGCGGGGCGCCGTTGTCCATTCACAAGCAACCATGCCGCTTTCCCTTGGGGGCCTCAAAGCGTCCCCCTGCCTTCCCGCAATCCTTATAAAATTTATCGCAAGGGGCTTTTCTCAACGAACAGAGACACCCTCTTCTTCCTGGCACGCTTAAACGTCATCAACGGCGCAGGAACTATTCCTTAACATGCAGGAGATCTTTTTCCTTTTGTATTTCATAACCTTTACGGTATTCAGCAGCGGCCTGCTCCATTTTCCCTTGCTTCTCGAACAGGGTGCCAAGAACATAATGCAGTTCGGGATTCCTGGAGTTACGGAACAACAACCCCTGGAGATCGGCCACCGCATCACCAAGGGCACCGCCGGCTGCTTTCAAGCGGGCCTGGCAGATCTGGCCCGGCACCGAATCCGGGGCAAGCACAAGGCCCTTATCAAGAAATCGACCTGCCTCCGCCGCCTTACCCGCGTCAAGGTTGAGACAGCCAAGTTCGATGAGTGAGGCGGCGTCATCGGGAACCAACTTAATCGCTTCCTCGAATTCGGGGATGGCGGCCGCCGGCATGCCGCGACGCAGCATAACGAACCCCATGTTGCGATGCTCCTCGGCTTTCTTGGCCTCGGGAGATTTGGCCGCTACCGCTGCCGGGTGCAGCTCCGCTTCCACCTGTTCACGGTTCTTCTCGCCCAGCAAGATTTCTACTTCGCCCTGAAGCCGCTCGCCAAGATCGTGGCTGTAGCCCATGCCGGCCGCCACCTTGCCCTCTCCGTCCACCAAGAGAAAAGCCGGCATGACAAAAACCCCAAGCTTGCCATACAGGGCTTGACCCGGATCGAGATAAACGTGAAAGCCCTTTCCCACCTTGGCCATGACCTCATCAATCACCGCTGAGCTGTCATCTTGGGCATCAACGGTAAGCACGGCCACCTGCCGTTTTTCAAAAAACGAGCGCATGGCGAGCAGGTCGTTGAGTGCCTGGAGTGAACGGCGTTTCTTGGCCGGGATGTCGGCCCCCCAGAAGAGAATCACAAAGGGATGGCCATGGAAGCCAGCCAAGTCCACGGTAGCTTTACTTTCATAATCGGTGAGTGTCGCGGCCGGCACCGAGTCCCCCACGGCCACCTCCCGAAAAGGGAAGGAGCTGGCGACACTGCTGCCACCGACGGCAAGGAAAGCCATCGCGGCCACAAAAATCCAAATGACCACACCGCCTCGAAATCTCACGGGTACCCCTCCCGGCATTTCACCCCTCATGGCCTCCGCAGGTCGTTCTTTTTCCGAAGCCATCGTTGCCAATGCCTTAATAAAAACTGAGCGTCGGTCGAAATGCTTGGCGAATCCCACCCGACCTTCATATTGCCGCAAAATTACCACTTGAAGACCGCTACGCAATTTGGTAATTCGATAATATCGTATCATTCCCAATGGTCTGAATCGAATTCCTTAGCATGTTCGCTTATTCATGTCAACGATGTCGCGACCGCCTCTGCGCTCCAGAATCGAACCATCATAACCACCAGTCGCTTTCCTTAGCAGCCGGTGCGCACCCGCTCTCCGCAGTCTACGCACCGGACCATATTCCTTCTCCGATGTGAGATCCATGCCGTTATCCCGTCACGACCCCCTTCCTGCGTCCTCTACGCCAGTCACCGGATGCACTCCAGAGAATCGAATAACAGTTTTGCTGGTCGATGACCATCTTCTTTTCCGACAAAGCCTGGCGGCCGCGCTCCACGATGACCTCCACCTTCACGTTGTGGGCGCTACCGGTGACGGCCAGGAAAGCCTCCGACTCATTGAACGGCTCCAACCCAATGTCGCTGTTCTCGATATCGCCATGCCCGGGCTGGGCGGCCTGGACCTCGCCCCTCGTATCCGGTCCATTGCGCCCGACACCAAAATCCTCATCCTGAGCATGCATGAAGACACAGGGTATGCCCACCGCGCATTCAAGGCCGGCGCCCGCGGCTATGCTCTCAAGTCTGACTCAACAGACGAACTCCGTCGGGCAATCATGACCGTTACCCGGGGCGTAACCTACCTGAGCCCGGGAATCGCCACGGACTTCATTGATCATCTCCTCGCCCATCCTAAAACCACGCCAGCCCACCCTCCCCTCCTGACCCCCCGCGAGCAAGAACTCTGTCGCCTGCTCGCCCAGGGGTTGACCACGGAACAACTGGCAGCAGCCCTCAAGATCAGCCCCAAGACGGTACGCGTTCATGTCGCCAACATCATGAAAAAATTCTCCTGTCGCTCGCGTATCGAACTCGCTCTCCAGTTGCGCCAAATGGAAACGCCCTAGGCGTCCCCAACATCCTGCTCCACTCTGGAACCTTTCAATTTCACAAAAAACAAAAAATCACACCTCCCAAAAGAAAATAAAACCTTATATTATCAAATAGTTAACCACAAAAAGCCACCATCCTCCACCGCCCACCGCCATACTAGCCGCTTGACACCCCACAGACCACCGTTTATATAAAATAGGCTTGCATCAGGTTTCGATGATGATTTCGGGGGCATTCCGACCATATAAACCCATAAACACCGAGTTCGGTTTTCCATCTCATGGCCACACCCTCACCCGATTCGCCCCTTACCATCGTCATTGTCGACGATCATTTGCTTTTCCGGCAAAGCCTGACAACAATGCTCTCCAACGTTGGAGGACTGAAGGTGGTCGGGGCAACGGGTGACGGACGTGAAAGCCTCCGCCTTATCGACCGCCTGCGGCCGGATGTAGCCATCCTCGACATTTCCATGCCCGGCCTGGGGGGCCTTGACCTTGCCCCGCGCATCCGTGAATCGGCACCGAAAACGGAAATACTCATGCTCAGCATGCACGACAACTCCAATTACGTGTATCGCGCCTTTAAGGCCGGCTGCCGTGGGTATGTCCTCAAATCCGATTCCGCAGAAGAACTCCACCGGGCAATTCTGGTGGTTTCCAGAGGCGAAACCTACTTGAGCCCTGGAATTGCATCTGAATTCATCGATCACTTGCTCGCCCGCGCCGAGATGAGCGACAGCCCGGCCTCCCTCCTTACCCCCCGTGAGCAGGAAATCTGTCGCCTGGTCGCCCAAGGCCGGACAACCGAACAACTGGCGGCCGACCTCTGTATCAGTCCCAAGACCGTCCGGGTCCATGTTGCCAACGTGATGAAAAAACTTTCCTGCCAATCTCGAACCGAGCTGGCCTTGCGGCTCCAGGAAATGGAGCGGGCGTAATCCATGCTGGAAGCGATCACCCCCGCAAAAAATAAACATTATATCTATAAAATTTAAACCAAACGCTTATTTGAATTTCCACCACAACAGTCTACTATAAAGTTACGGAGATACGCTAAAAGCTCCGTCGGCAGAAGATACCCACACAAGCGCTGCCGGGCTGGAGCAGACAACTGATTTAGGGAGGGGAGCTATGAAATTATCAGTCTATTCAAGGTCGATCCTGACTGCGGCCCTTGGCGTAGGTTTAGCCTGCGCGTTGCCGTCCGCAGCACTGGCCAAGGTAAAGGGTCAGTGTTCCAACTGTCACACCATGCACAACAGCCAGAACGGCAGCTATGTGGTTTCTTCTTTGGGGAACCCGGTGATGAGTGGGGTTCTCCTCAAAAATGGCTGCGTGGGTTGCCATACAACTACAGGCACGGATCGTCGCGCTGCGGTGGGCGACTCCTTGGTGCCGGCGATCATTCGCCCGGCCCAGGCAACCAACCCTCTGCCCGGCGGCTATTTTGATTCGGATGGCGTGAGCACTCCAACCGATACGCATTACCACAACGTAGGTTCTATCGGTTACCAGCAGGATAGCAATATAGGCAGGACTCCTCCGGGGTTCGACACCACAGAAGGTGGTGCCGTCGGTCTCACGACCACCTGGGACACGCAGCTTCGCTGTGCCGGCACCTACGGCTGCCACGGTGACCACAGCCAGGCGGACGAGGGCAAATCCATCGCCGGCGGCCATCATCGTCAGACGGCTATCGGCTACCGACTCCTCAAAGGCGTCGCAGGCACCGAAAGCACCGATTACGAAATTGCCGAAAACGGCTACAGCGGCATTACCACTGGTCTTTACACCCAGACTTCTGGCAACTACACCATCAGCTATCTCTGTAACGAGTGTCACGGAAAATTCCATGGCTGGTCCGACTCCTCCAGGGCAGAAGCGAAAAACGCCGATGGCGCGTGGATCCGTCACCCCACAGATTTCCAGCTCAGCGCCGCAAGCCAGGCTAGCGACGCGTATGCGACCTACGGCGGCACCAGCCCCTACAACATCGAGGTGCCGGTTGGCAATTCGGCCATTACAACGGTGGGCTACAACACCGCGCATGTGGCGGATTTCGGTAACTGGCCTGCCGCCGGGGCTGGCGTCGTGATGTGTATCTCCTGCCACTACGCCCACGGCGGCGACTACCCGGATCTGCTGCGGTGGAGCTATGGGACCATGCAAGCCGGCGTAGGCGCCACCGGGGCAGGATATGGCAAGGGCTGCTTCCGCTGCCACACCAACAAGGACGAATAACCGCGTCCACGCAGCAAAAAGCGAGTCTGCGCAAGCCCTCCTCCCAAAACCCCATGCCCGATACCGGGCATGGGGTTTTTCGTTGTTCAAAGGAAATGTCCAGCCGCCCTTTATGGCACGCCTGCAATGCTTTAGTCTCTGCCTCGGCAGACAAATACTGTGCCTCGGCGGCACCAATAGGGTATGATGTACAAATTTGCGCCTGGCGGCACAATTTCGTTGTTGCGGCAACAGGACAGACACTCTATTAATAAAGGCTCGGAGCACTTTTTCCTGCTTCTCCTCCTGCCTTTACGGGAAGAGCCACGGTCGCACCGCCGCGGTGCTGAATTGGCAGGAGTGGAAAAACGATACGCCTAAGGGGCCGCAAAGGAAACTTTGAGGAAGGGGCAGCAATGAAGGTAACAAAAACACCGACGAGCAGCCAACGAGAAGCAAACCAATATCTGCGGGGAAGAGAGCTTTTCGGCCACCCCTGCCTGTGGCTCTTCGTCGGGCTCATCCTGCTGGCCATGCCGCGCCCCTGTTCTGCCGCCGACATTCAGGTGGTGTCCCCGCCAGACGGAGCGTGGGTAACGAAGGGCAGCCTCTTCCTCGCCGGCACCGCTGACGGCAAGGTTGCCGTCAGCGGTGTCAAAACCGATGCCGGCAAGGATGGTATCACGGTAGAAGGCGGCGCCTTCGGGGCCATGATCCATCTCGAGCCCGGCCTCAATACGATCACTGTTACGGCCGACAAGGCAAAGGCCGTGCTCAAGGTGTTCTTCGCCCAGACATCCAAGGGCCAAGAGGCAAAACCACCGCAAGGCTTCAAGCGTTTTTACGTCCACGCTCGGCCAACCAAGCTCGATTGCAAGGAGTGCCATCGCCTGAAGCGGGGTGTCTTCAACTTCACCCGGCCGCTACCCGCCCGGGCCAACTGCACTACTGGCAACTGCCACACCGACAAGGGCAAAGCGCCCCATGTCCACGGACCGGTGGGGGCCGGGGTCTGCATCTCTTGCCATACCCCCCACGGCTCTTTCGAACCCAACGAAATGGAAAGAAGCGGCCCTCAACTCTGCCTGGTCTGCCATCAGAGCAAGGAAGCCGAATTCAAACAAGCGGTGGTGCATCCACCGGTGCAGGAAGGCTGCACCGACTGCCATGATCCCCACCAGTCCCAAATGCGCTTTCAGCTGCGGGGCGACGGGAAAACGGTTAGCAGCCTCTGCTTCACCTGCCACGAAAAGGAGATGTTCACCCAGGCCCACCGTCACGGCCCCGTTGGAGCAGGCGACTGCATCGCCTGCCATCGCCCCCATGCCAGCCCCAACAAGCACCTGCTCATTGCCCCGGAGGCCAAGGGGGAACTCTGTTTCACCTGCCACCAGGATCGCAAGGACAGCTTTAACCGCAAATACATCCACCCCCCGGTGGCCCAGGACTGCAACAACTGCCACGACCCCCACAGCGCCAAGTATCGCTTTCAGTTGCGCCAAGAGGGCGCCGCCCTCTGCAAAAGCTGCCACGAAAAGCTCAACCCAGAAGTTTTCAACGACATCAAAACCGCCAAGTACGAACACCCCCCGGTGGCTCAGGGCCACTGCACAGACTGTCACGACGTCCACGCTTCCAACTATCGCCCCCTGCTGAAAAACAACACGGAACAACTCTGTTTCAGCTGTCACATCGATCTGGGCGACGCGGTCGCAGCGTCTGAATACCGGCACGGACCTGTGAAAACCGGTGACTGCACCAGTTGTCACAAGGTGCATGGCTCCGAGTTCGCCAAACTGCTGGTGCGCTACTTCCCGGACAATTTCTACAGCGACTACAGCCCGGACAAGTACAATCTCTGTTTCGGTTGCCACAACAAGGACATCGCCAGAAAAAAATTCACCGACACCCTGACCAACTTCCGCGACGGCCAGTACAACCTCCACTACTTTCACGTCAACAGGAAGAAGGGCCGGACCTGCACGGCGTGCCATAACCCTCACGCCAGCAACCAACCCAAACACATCCGCACCGAGGTACCCTTTGGCAATTGGTCATACCCCATTAACTTTACCAAGCGTGCTACCGGTGGAACCTGTGTTGTGGGCTGCCATGCCCCCAAAACCTATGACCGCCAAAATCCCCAGATAACACCGAGCCGCTAATTCCGACCGGTGCCGGCCGGGAAGGGTCGGTACCGGCGGAGACCAAGCCATGCCCTCGCAGGAGACAAGCATACCATCCACCGCCGCCCGTTGCGAAGCTGGCCTCGCTACGGGCTTGGGCAAACCTTTCGGGGTTTCATGGTGGGCGACGACGTTGCTTTTTTGGGGAATTTGCCCGCTGCTCCCCCCCCAGGCGGTAGCCGGCACCCTTACCGGCAACGCCGTTTGGTCCAACACGGTAACAGGCGGTGACCAAGCGGGCACCCTCCAGAATTTCAATCAACGATATAACGGCAACTTCACCTCGAGTCTTTCCGATGCCATCGGAACCAGCGGCGGCATCAGCTACGGCAAAACATGGAAACAGGGCGGCGGTTCCAGCGCCACCACGTCCCCGAACATGACCCTGAACGTCCAGAACGACATTTTCACCTCCAGTCTCATGGGCACAGCGTCGAAGAGTCAACCGGACAGTGGCGCCAGCTCGCTCTCCCAGTCCTGGCAGGCAAACATGGCCAGCGCGTGGCGCCATGACTTCTGGCCCAATCTCCGACTCAACTACGGGCAAACAAAAAGCACCGACGACAACTCGCCCCGGACCACGGACACCGACTCGAATCGCTTGGGACTCACCTCCGACTGCGATTTGCGGCTGGCGCGAATCTATTACAACTTCGACTCCAACTCCTCCACCGACAACATCAGTGGCACAGAAACAACGAACTCGAACCACATGGCCAAGCTTGACGCCTCCCACACCTTCTGGGACAGGCGGCTCACGGTCAACTTTTCCGAACAGTACACCAAGAGCATCTCCGAGTTCATGCGCCTGACTTCTACCGGCACGGCGGTGGAAAGAGCCCCCCAGTGGACCGCGACCCCCGGAGTTTCCTTTGTTGGAGGGGCCGCCATGACCACCCAGCAGTTCACTTCGACCTTCAACCCCTCCCGCCAGGTGGACCGTCTCTACTTTACCCCAACCCCTGCGGGGGCTTTTCCATTCCCGCCGACGGTGACGATCAAAAACGCCCTGCTTACCACAACCGTTGTCACTCAAACCCCCACCTACGATCCCACCAGTGATCGTTATGTTTTGGACGTAACCCTGCCTGTTTTGCCCGCCGGCGAGGCATATCAGGTGGAGATGACCGCCCAGGTGAACGTGGACACCACCATTGCCGCCCAGGCGATTCCGATTACCAGTGCCAGTACACGCCAAGAACAACTCCAACAAACCTCCCAGCGTACCGACGCCGGATTTAACCTCCGCCTTCGCCAAGACCTGCCACTGACCTATAACATTGGCCTTGAAACCATGAAGGACACCACCGGCGCCGAAACCCAAAACAGGCGCCAGTCGGCGAATCTCACCTGGGAGTTGCCCCGCTACTGCCGGCCCAGTATCAGCTTCAGCGAGACTCAAGCAGCAAGCGAAAACGCACCAACCAATATCTCCCGAACGTATGCCCTTGGCCTGACCTCTACACCACTGCCCACCTTGAGTGTCAGCGCCGGCATCACCAAAACTGACAACCTCCAGGATTCGTCCGCGCTTTCCTCAAACTACAACTACGTCGTCGGAATCAACGCCGTCCTCTACCCTGACCTGAGCAGCGCCCTTTCCTTGAGCCACGGAACCACAACCAATAATCTGACGGGAATGTCAAGTTCGACATGGGACTCAAACCTCACTTTCACCGCTCGTCTCAGTCCCAAACTAACCTCAAGCTGCACGCTCACCCACAACATCTCCTCAAGCACCGCGGCAACAACAGATTCCACCTCCACAACGAGCACCAGCGCCTCTTTCTCGTTGAACGCCCGGCCGTCGGAACTCCTTTCCATACGTGCCAATGCCGACAAAGAGTGGGCCGAAAGCAACTCGCAGGCATCTTATTCCTTAAACACGTCGGTGACCCTGCTGCGGACCAGGAAAACTCAACTGACTTCTTCTTATAACTATGCGAAAACAGGGCCGACAGATACCCATTCCATCAACGCCGCATGGAGCTGGGCGCTAAGCCGTTATATCACCATGCAAACCAGCGGCCTTTACACGCTGGCCCAGTCCGCCAACCGCTGGAGCATTAACAGCCAACTATCGTCGCGGTTTTAACCCCGAGACTCCAGGGAGCGACTCTCTGCCGCCACAGGGATTCATTGATACTGCAACCATGTAGACAAAAACGGCTCTTCGGGCCGCCGCAAATACCATCCCAATATTTTAGGCTTATTTACGGCGGGCAACACCCTTTGAATTTAGGAAAAGATTAAATAGCCGACCAAAGGAATCACCATCATGGGAACACGCCACCTTCAACTGACGATCTTTTGCGCGCTCTTTCTCCTCTGCGGCTGCGCGAGCAAAAACGCTGCACATTCCTTTCTACGAGAAGAGGTAGACCTCGGTTACGT
Source organism: Desulfobulbaceae bacterium UBA5121 (assembly GCA_002414225.1). Classification (GTDB taxonomy): domain Bacteria; phylum Desulfobacterota; class Desulfobulbia; order Desulfobulbales; family UBA5123; genus UBA5123. The sequence continues at coordinate 55,374 of DHYV01000011.1, forward strand.
GCAGCGCATTGCCGTGCTGCCTTTTGAAAACAACACCAAGGAAGAATACGCCGCCGAGCGGACACGAGACCTGACCATCACCCAAGTACTTTCACAAAAAATCTTCGACGTGGTGGACAAAGGACAGACGGACAGTGTTCTGCACGAAGAGGCCATCGATCCGGGCAAGCCCATCGACAACCTGACCTTGAAACGGCTGGGGCAACGGTTAAACGTCCAGGCGTTTCTCATGGGCAGCATTGATCACATTGACGCCTCTCGGGTGGGAGGGGCATCATTTCCGGAGATCTCCCTTACCTTCCGCCTCATTGACAGCAAAAACGCCCTGCTCCTCTGGCAGGCAAGCGGGCATGGAAGTGGCTACTCCACCCTGGACAGACTGTTCGGTCTCAATCCGAAAGACACCTTCCAGGTAACCATGGATCTCATCGACAACCTGCTTGCCTCCGTGCCCCGGGCCGCCAAATAGAATACGATTATGACGTCCATCCGCCTTTTTCCTCCTCCCCCCTCCACGCCCCTCCCCTTGGGCGTTCAGCACCAAAAGGACAGGCCGATGCGACAGATCATCTTTCTTTTGGCCATGGCCCTTTTCCTGTGTTGTCTGTCGCCTGCCGAGGCGGCGGTGAAAATCGCGGTTTTCCCCATCCAGGACATAAGCCGCGGTGACGAGGGGGTCAATTGGCAGTTGACCGACCAGTTCAGCCGAGATTTCGAGGCCATGGGACTGGATGTGGTTTCCCGTGACACGATTATCTCATTCTTGGCCCGGCATCGCATTCGAGCCCTTGGCAGTCTCGACACCTACTCCATTCAGCGCGCCCAACGCGACCTGGCCGTAAACTTGATCCTGCTCGGCACGGTCTGCCAACAACAGCCCCAACCAAGCCCAGGTCTGGCGGTGGTCGCCTCCCTGATCCGCACCGACGACGGCCAGACGATCTGGTCCAACTCCGTCGCCCTCAGCGATGTCGATACCCGTCGGATTCTGGGCATCAACGAACCCACGAGCCTCAACGACCTCTACCCGCTGTTGACCAAGGACATCCTGGCCACCTGGCCCAGCGACATCACCGCTACTGCCGGCAAGATGCAGCCAGTTGACCTCCAATCCACCTGGTTGCGCCCCACCTATATTCACTCTGGTCAAGAAGTGCAGTGCAGCGTTCGCTTACGGATGTCCTGGGAGCCGAAAAACCGGCCGCAGGTGATCTTCAAGGTGGGTGACCGCGTCCTGAAGGCCGAAGAATCGATTGCCGAGGGATTTTTTGATCTCACTTGGCGGGAAGATGGCCCAGAAGGCCGCTATCCGGTCACTGCGGTTATCCTTTGGCCGGACGGAAAAAAGGAAACGATCCTCCTCGGCACCTATTTCGTTGACAACCAGCCTCCGGACCTGGAACTTACCTTGAAAGGTTTCACGCTCAACGACAAGACAACCTTTCGTGACCGGCTGCTGATTATTCCCCGTCTTCGGGTGGGTGAGCCGCTGACGCAATGGCGAATCACCTTCGCCAACAGCAGCGGTAAAACCCTGCTGAGTCAGGATGGCGCCGGGCCGCCGCCGGAAAAACTTTTCTGGCGCGGCCAGGATGAAGAAGGGCACTCCTTCCCGGAAGGCGACTACTTGATAACCATGAAGGTATGGGATCGGGCCGGCAACATGGGAGAGAGTTCCAAGATGGTGACCGTGCACCTTGGAGCCCCAAAAGTAAAGGTGACAGCCAAAATCGTGGATAAAAACCTTGTTATCGATCTCGAACACGAAGGACAAGTCCCCATCGCCTTTTGGCGTCTGGACCTTCGCGTCGCCGCGACCTCGGCATCTCTCAAACTTGCCGAGGGAACATCCATGCCGACCCACGTCAGCATGCCGCTGCCCGCAGATCTTGGCAACAATGCAATCGTTGGCAAACTCATTGTGCAGGACATCCTCGGCAACAAGACAAAACTGTCCATCGCTGATATCATGGCGCTGACCCGCCCCAAGACCGAAGAAAAGGAAAAGGACCAGGAAAGCGGCTGGGTGGAAGAATTCTAACGCCATATTCGCAAAGGCCACCTCACCGACAGGAGAGGTGGGACAAGAGAACTCCAGATGTCAACGCAAGAACCAAGCCGCCATCGCCATGCCGCCCACCGCCTCTGCCGCACCCTGTTGTTACTATGGATGACGCTAACTGCGGGTTGCACAACCTTCGTCGACGGAGGGGGCCCGCAGCTGCAACAGCTGTCCCCTCTCCCCACCAAGGATATATGCCGGGTAGCGGTTCTGCCTTTTCTCAATGAAAGCAACTATACGCAGGCCGACCTCATCGTGTATAAGATATTCATGGCGGAGTTCAACACCAGCACCACATTTCAGGTCAGCCAGGAAGGCGATGTGCGCAAGGCGTTCCGGCAGCTGCAAATCTATCCGCAACAAAAACCGTCTTTCGACCAGTTACGAATTCTGGCCGACCGCCTTGGCGCACAACTCCTGATCACTGGAACTGTCAATGAGGCCGGAGAAGTAACAGCAGGCGGCATGCCCAATTCGCACTTGGTTTTAACCTTGCAGATAATCGACGCTCAGTCGGGGAGAACACTGTGGAATACGTATCACAAAAGAGATGGTCAAGAGTATCAAAAGGTAATGCACTTCGGCCTGGTGGCCACCATCAGCGGCCTGGCACGTCGGATGTGCAGGGAAATAATCGCCGCCTGGCTCGAGGGAGGATTGAAAGCATGCGGCGGCTGATGCTGATTCCCTTGCTGGTTGGTGCTCTGTGGCTCTGCACCAGCCAGTCTGTCTTGGCCTGGTCGTGGGGTGCCCCTCCGACCTTGGTGACCATCAATGGAACCAAATACAGCGCCGAAGACTTCAAGTTCTGGTGGCAAAATTGGCGCGAAAAGGACATGTCCTTTCCCAAAACGCCGCAGGTATACATCGACTGGCTGCTCCAGGCCAACGAAGCCGAAAAAATGGAACTCTACCGCGAACCGTCTTTCCGGAAAAAGGTATCGGTTTTTCTTGCTGCCCGAACCTTGATGCTCCTCAAACAGGAGGAGGTGGACTCCAAAATTTCCATTAAAGATGACGACCTCAGGACTCTTTACGACACGGATTACGCGCCGCTGTCGCATCTTGAGGTCTTCTATTTCACCCAGAAGGAAACAGCCGAGGCCGCCCAAAAAAAATTGCGGAGCAAAACCCTCAGTTTCTCCGACCTCCAAACACTTAAGCCGGACGCGGGTGGCCCCACCCATTACTACGACAGCAAAAAGGTACGTCCCAACAAAATGCCTGATGAATGGCGACAACCCATCGCAGCGCTCAAGGCGGGGGAGTACACCGACGTGCGCCCCATGGGTCCGGGGTTCGCCATTGTTCGCCTGCTGGAACGCCAGGATGGCGATGCGGCTGACTTCGCAGCATTAAAGAAAGTACTTTTCCAAACCCTGCAACGGCGTGAAGAAAACAACTTGACTGCCGAATTGGAAAAAAAGCTATTCAAGAAATATAAGGTCAAGATCAACGACGCGTTCGTAAAAAAGCTTGACGTGGACAACCTGCCGACCGACCAAGCCGACACCGCGGTCATGACCACGACCAAGGGGGTGATGACCGCACGGCAGTTTATCGACCAGATCAACCACCAAAGACAATTCATGCACTCCTATAGCCCCCAGAAAAAAATCGAGGTTTCAAAAGAAGCGGTTTTGAACGCAATTGTCAGCCAGTCCCTTACCTCCTGGGCAGCCTTGGACCGCCACTACGAGGAGAAACCTCCCTTTAAGGAGGTCTATCAATTTTACCGTCACCACCGGCTGATCAAGGAACTGGAAAAGCGCCTTTTCATTCCGAACGCCAAGCCATCCGAGGCGGATATCAAAACCTATTACCAGAAGAACCTCCAGGAGTTCAGTCATCCGGAAACAGTGACCATTGCCTTGGTAAACAACGCCGGCGACAAGGCCAAAAAATTCTGGATGGAAATCACCCTTGGCAAGGATTTCTTCGATCTCGGCACGAAGTACTTCGGCAGCCGCCCCCCCACCCAAACGTTCCCCATCAACCATCTCGATAAGGCAATAAAGGCCGCCATCGCCAACCTCGCTCCCGGGGAGGTGAGCCGTCCCTTTGCCTACCAGGGACACGATGCTCTGGTAAAACTGCTCAAACACGACCCCGAATCGCCTCGTCCCCTTACAGAGGTGTCAGAAAAAATTTCCGATACACTTTTCCAAAAGAAAATGTCAACGTTACGTTCAAAGTACTTGGAACAAATCAAAGCCAAATCGTCAATCACTGTTGATGACAAGGTGTGGCAATCCGTAACAAAGGAACTCGGAGAATCAGATGAAAAACATAACCCGTAAGGTCCCCAGCGGACTGGGCTGTCTGGCTGTCGCCCTCCTGGTTGCGACTTGCGCGCCGACCATGCAACCACAAAAAGTGGAGAGAAAGAGCTGTATCGACTGCCATCCCAAGATGGTCGAGAAATACATGCAGGGCAACATCCATAAGCCTCTTCAGGATAAAAAATGCAGCTCCTGCCATCTGCCGCACGGCCTCGTCGGCGGTCTCTATCTACGAAAAAACCCTCCGGATCTCTGTTACGATTGCCATCGCAACCTGATTGTTCCCAAAGATAAGGCTTCCGTGCATCCACCGGTGGCCCAGGGTAACTGCAAGGACTGCCATGACTCCCACAGCAGCCCTTATGCCAAGCTGCTCAAACAGGAGGGTCAGGAATCTTGCTTTGCCTGCCATGACCGTGCTTCCTTCACCAAAGCCAATGTCCATGCCCCACTGCTCAAAGGCAATGGCTGCAAAACCTGTCACGATCCCCATATGGCCGACCAGCCCTACCTGCTGATCAAGGACGCCGACACCCTCTGCCGCTCCTGCCACGACACTGGCACTGCAACTTTTAAAAAGTCCCACTTCAACTACGCCGTGCAAAGCGGTTGCGTGCAATGTCATGCCCCCCATAGCTCGGAGCAAAAGGGACTGTTGAAAAAAATCGTCCACAAGCCGATCATCGCCGGTCAGTGCGACAGCTGCCACACGGTCGCCGCCGCTGGCAAAATCACCCTCAAGGCAGATCCCGACACCCTTTGTCGGAGTTGTCATGCCAACCAGTACCAAGGCTCCTCACACCAGCACAAACCGGTAAAGGAGGGGAAATGTGTGGCATGTCACTCACCTCATGCCAGTGAATACCCCGCCATGCTTGCCAAGGCCCCGGAGCGGCTCTGCCTCAATTGTCACCAGCAAGGTCAGGATCAAGCCAAGAAGATCAGCCACCACGCCCCAGCCCGTAAAGGCCAATGCCTCGCCTGCCACAAAGGCCACGACAGCAGGGAAAAGGCCCTCCTTCGGCAGCCCACCGAAACGCTTTGTTTTCAGTGCCACGAACGAGACAAAACTGCCACCGCCGGACCGGTTAACCACCCCCCGGCGGCAGAAGGGAAATGCCTCATCTGCCATGATCCACACGAGGCAGCCCAACCTAAACTTTTGGTACGAAATGAAAACACACTCTGCTTCTCGTGCCATCCTGCCACGGGCAAGGAAATGGGCCGCCTCAGCCTCCACAACCCCTTCGCCAAAGGTGAGTGCAGCCACTGCCACCAACCCCACGGTAGCAAGCAAGCCAAACTTCTTTCCACCGAGACGCGCAATGGCGCGCTTTGCCTTGGTTGCCACCAAGGCTTGTTGCAGAAGACCTCAAATGTCACAGCCCACCAGCCCTTTGCCAACGGTGAATGCCTTACCTGTCATGCGCCGCACGCTGGTAACCAACCTTTTGTTCTCAAAGAAAAAGCAGGCCAGCTGTGCCTCAGTTGCCACCGGAAAATTGAAGAGGACCTCGGCCGCCAAAAGGTTCCGCATGCCCCGACCCGCCAAGGAAACTGCACGGCCTGCCACTCGGCGCACGGCAGCAAGAACCCAAATCTCCTGGTAAAAGGACAGCCCGCGCTCTGCCTGGCATGTCATAACGAAATCGGCCGCTACTGGCCCGACGGCTTCCCCCATCAGCCAGCGCTCCAGAACTGTGACACCTGCCATGCACCCCACGGATCCAACCTCAAAGCCATGCTCAAAAAGGATCTCGGACCGCTCTGTGCAGACTGCCATGAAGAGGAAACTCCTCGTTTCATCAACGCCCACCAAAAGATTAAACCCAAGCCAGATTCTTGCCTTATGTGTCATGATCCCCACGGCGCTCCGGAGAAAGCATTGCTCTATCCGGTAAGCCACAATCCATTCGCGAACGGTAACTGTGCCCCTTGCCATCCGGGGAGGAAAGACTGATGCGGAAAACCATTCTTTTCAGCTTTTTTGTACTCTTCTGTTTGTGCCTGAGCTGCGTCGCTAGAGCAGAAAACGTCTGCTTCAAGTGTCACACCAAAGCGCACTTCGAAAAGAAGAACGTCCATCAACCTTTGCGCGACGGTAAATGTGGCGCCTGCCACAACCCTCATGTGGCCAAATACAAGGGACTCTTGCAACAGCAAGGCGCACAGCTCTGCTTTGCCTGCCATACAGCGGCTGCCAAGGACTTTGCCAAGGGTGTGGTGCATGCACCGGTGCGCAAGGGTGAATGCCTTGCCTGCCACGACGCCCACTCATCAAACAGCTCTGCCCTGATGAGGAAGGATCTGGCGGCAACCTGCCTTGAGTGCCATAAAGCCCTGGCCGAAAAGAACAAGTACTCCCACGCCCCCTTTGCCAAGGGCCAATGCCTGGCCTGCCACCGTCCCCACCAGGCCGCCAACCAGCTCCTGCTCACCGAAAACAGCGATAAACTCTGTCTCGGCTGCCACCAGGAGGCTACCTTGGCAAAAGGCCATCAAGGGTTCCCCTCAACGCCCCAGAAATGCCTTTCCTGTCACAACCCTCATGGCAGCAACCGTAAGGCATTGGTCCGCAACATCCTCCACGAACCGTTTGCCAAAGGTTGCGACGACTGTCATGGCAAAGGCGACGCCATCGACAGTGTTGATATCTGCCTGAAATGCCATCAAAATATCAAAGAAAAACTCTATACCACCCACAACCATTTAACCTCTGCCGGAGGTAACGGCTGTCTCTCCTGTCACTCGCCCCATGCCGGCGACCGCAAGGATTTGCTCAAGGCAGGACAACAGCAAATCTGCCGCTCCTGCCACGAGGAAACTTACCGCCGCAAGGAGGCGAGTTCCTTTCAGCACCCAGATTCGACCAGTTGCAGCAACTGCCACGACGTCCACGGTTCCAACGACCTGGCGATGGTCAGGGGGAACGGCAACAGTGTCTGCGCCAAGTGCCACAAAAGCCAGGGCCAGTTCACCCATCCGGTGGGTGAAAAAGTGCTTGATCCCCGTAACGGTCAGATGGTTACCTGCGTCAGTTGCCACTACCCCATGGGGACCGAATTCAAGTTCCAATTGAAACAGAACGGCAGTAAGGAGCTTTGCGTTCCTTGCCACAGGACATACTGAACCAAACGGCAACCATATTTAACTTGGTGGAAATATCATGAAGAAAATCGGGATACACACGCGCTGGCTGGTGACGCTTCTCTTTCTTGTCGGCCTCGCCGGCCAAGCCGAAGCCAAGGCCCCGTGGCAGTGGCAAATAAGCCTGGTGCCTGAGAGCCGAAATGACGCCATGCACATGCCGCACGGTTTGTTTATAGACGCGAGCAAGGATCGTTACTACGTTGTGGACAGCGGTAACAACCGCCTTCTTTCCTTTGATCGCAAGGGACAGCTCCTCCATGCCTTCACGGCAGATGACCAACTGAAATCCCCCATCGGGATGATTCGTACCGAAACAGATGATCTCTGGATCGTTGAACGAGGCCGCAACAGCCTCACGCAGATCGACATTCGCAATAAACAGACCGTTCCCCACACCATCACCGATCGGGGACGGCTGGTTTTTCCTGACCGCATCGAGTATACTAATGGTAGTCTTTACTTACTTGACAAGGCAAGTGGTTCCATTCTCGTTTTGGATTTGAAACTTTCCGTTCGCCAGCGCATTGCCGCGCCAACCGGCAAAGACAACGGAGGGTTGGTAGACTTTGTTCTTCATGGTAACGAGGTCTGGGCCTTGGACCAAAAGGCCAAGGCGGTCTATCGATTCAAGGCCGATGGAACCGTTGGCGGCCGGATCAACCTGGGAGTGGAAGCACATTTTCCTGTTTCTCTGGCCATTGGTCCGCGAGGTTTTCTCTACATCCTTGACCGACTGGACAATGACATAAAGGCATACGACCAAGAGGGCCGTTTCAGTTACTCGTTTCTCGGTGCGGGTCAGGCCCAAGGGCAGCTCTACTATCCCGAGGAAATACGTTTCGATCCGTGGGGAAACCTTTGTGTTGTAGACGAAGGAAACGGACGGGTAGAGGTCTATAGTCGTTAGGGAGCAAGTTAGCTATGGGTATAACGACAGCATCCCGAACGCTGGTGCTCCTCCTGGTGGGGCTGGCGATTCCATCTGTTTGTCAGGCAAAGATCCGCAGCGGCAAATGCGGAGAATGTCATACCATGCACAACTCCCAAGGCGGTGTTGCCCTGGTGACCACCACTGGCGCCCCCCTCTCTGGGGGCGGTCCACTTCCCTCCCTCCTGCTCAAAGACTGCGTGGGCTGTCACACGGGCACCAACAACGGTACCAATAAAATTCCCTATGTTCTGGATCCGATCAGCGCCAACTACGGCAGTTCGCTGACCGTCAATGGCACGAGTACCGGATACACCGGCACCGGCACCGGCACCGAAACCAACTCCAACACCCTGGCTGGCGGCAATTTTTACTGGGTGTCCAACTATGACCGGGTAGGCCACAACGTGCTCGGTATTGCCGAACCGGACCAAACGCTTACCACCGCACCGGGCGGCACCATGACCACCCAACTGCGCTGCGCCGGAACCTATGGCTGCCACGGCGACCGCACCAAATCCGATCAGACCCAGGCCATGGCCCACGGCCACCATGGCGGCACCAACAGCAGTGTCTGGCTCAATGGCTCCACCTCTTCGGGAGATACCGCCTGGCCGCTGACCAGCAGCTATCGTCTGCTGATGGGGATACAGGGGTTGGAAGATTCCAACTGGGAATACCACCCCGACAGCAGCCACCACAATGTCTATTACGGCGTAGACCGCTCGTCCTTCACCTCTGAAGTCACCACTGGCTCCATCAGCTCCCTCTGCGCGAAATGCCACGGCACCTTCCACTACGGGTCCAATCAGGTGGCCTCCGACACCACCAACGTCTGGGTACGGCACCCCACCGACTACGACATGTCCCATGCCAAATCCAGCGGTGAATACATCTATTATAACGGCGGCTCCGGCACCCTCAGCAACTATAGCGTCATATCACCGGTGGCAACCAGCGACAACCTTACCGCCCCTAACGCCACAGTGACCCCGAACGGAGGCACCGACGATACCATTGTCATGTGCCTCTCCTGCCACCGGGCGCACGGCACCCCGTATACCTCCATCCTGCGTTGGGACTACAAGGATTGGCCCGGAGGCGGTTACAACGGCTGCGCTGTTTGCCATACCACCAAGGACTGATGCTTCAGCAAAAGATGAATCAACCGCCCGGATGCTGCGCGAAACATTCAGCTCCCGGGCGCTGTTGCGTAAGAGGCAACAGAAGAGTCTCCGCCTGCTCGTCATTCTTCGAGACAGTCAAGAATACATAGACGCTACCCCGTCGCCGCTAATGCTGCCTCCCGTCTTCAACGCTTTGCTTTGGTACCACCACAAACGAGGATAAAGAGATGCTCCTACGAACGCAGCAACCCGTACACCTGGCTGGAATCACGAAAGAAGGGACCTGCCGCTCCCCCCTTGGGCTTCTTATCGGACTACTGCTTTTCCCCCTGCTGATGATCCTCAGCGGTTGCCAAATCCCGGCGGGCGAGGCGGCATATGTCCATCGGCCGGAATTCCACGCCACCGCTGACAGCGGCGGGGCCAGGCTGTCGCTTTTTCTCAATCTCAAGAACCCCGCCACCCGTGGCATTCGCATGGAGGTCAGCCGTATCGACATCCTCACCGACACCACGTGGGTGCCTGTCTCCGTTGAGCCCGTTGTCGTTGACGCCCCCACCCTCGGCGGCGGACAACTTTTCCTGGGCCGCTGCGTTCTGCCGCCGGGCAGATACCAGCGGCTGCGCTTTACCATCGCCAAGGCATCCATGCTGAAGAGCAACGGCGACCAAATTTTTCTCGCTTTGGACAACCCCAGCGTCGAAATGAACCTTTCCGGTACACTTGACCTGGAACAGGGTGACAGTGAATCCCTTTTCATCTCCTGGGACGAAGAGGAATCCATGCGGAGCCCCCCCCTCTTCCAGCCGTCCCTTGGGGTGGCCCCGCATCTCAAACAGATGGTTGCCGACCTGGCCTATGTGGCCTGTCCTGCCATCGACACCATCTATGTCATCCGCACCGACAAGAACTGGGTCTGCGACTCGATGGGCATTCCCGGGGGACCGACCTATATCTCGGTGCAAACCACCAGCTCCCGCAACCGGCTCTATGTCCTCACCCCGGGTGATGCTTCCATCAAGGTTGTCGAGTTGCCGTCCAACAATATCATCGACACCATAACCATCCCCATGACCCCGACGCCCAGCTTCATGACCCTCTCTCCCGACGGCGAGTCAGCCTATGTGCTCGACGCGGATGGCGGGTACCTGCTCCGGATAAACCTCAATACCGGCACCATGGAAACCCGGAATAAACTGGGATACAAGCCGGAATATGCCGCATACCTCAACGGCCACAATTTGCTTGCCGTGACCTCGACTCTCTCCCAGTCCGTGCTCCTGGTGGACCCGACCACCCTTAATCAGGTAAGCATCATCTCCACCGGCAGAACACCGCAAGGGGTGGCCGCCTTGGGCAGTCTCCTCTATGTCGCCGAAGGCGACACCAATTCGGTGACCATCTACGACCTGAACAACCAGGCGGTGCGCTCTCAACTCACCGTCGGTTTCGCGCCCTACCGGATCACGGCTTACAACAACCAGCTCTATGTCGGCAACCACGACAGCAATTCGATATCTGTCCTCAAACCCGACCAACTCAGTATCGCCCAGGAAATTCTCTTGAGCGGTCCCCCCCTGGAAATGGCTGCTGAACAGAACCGGAAATGGCTCTATGTGGGCAATGAAAAAATCGACGGACTCACCGTCATCGACGCGTCCATCAACCGGGTCGCCGACCGCATCATCTTTGGCGCCACACCCAAGGGGATTGCGGTTGTCGAATAACCCGATTGCCCGGAGGATCTTCCTTGGCCGGAACGGCATTCCCCAATGTTTTGGCCTTGCGTTTCTTCTCCAGAGGCAGCAAATTGAGCCCTTCGGCAAGGGGAGCACGCCCTCGCCACCCACATATTTCAAGGAGAGAAAGCATGCCTTACGTCAATATTCGCGTGGCCGGTAAACTCGACAAAAGCCAGAAGGAAAAGATCTGTGCCGGCGTCACCGAGGTGATAGCCACGGTCGCCAACAAACCGCCACAATCCATCCTCATCTTCATCGACGAGGTGGAGCACGAAAACATCGCCTCGGGCGGCAAGCTCCTCAACAAACCGAGTTCCTGAGCCACCTGCCGGTGCCCTTGCCGGCCATCCGGGTACCCGCCTTCATGCACGCCGCCATGCCCACTCTTGACTCAGCCCGGGAACGTCTCCGCGCCCTGCGGGAAGAGATAACCTTTCACGCCCACCGCTACTACGTCCTCGACGCCCCGCAGATCTCCGACGGCGAGTATGACCGCCTTTTCCGGGAACTGCTCGATCTCGAGACGCGCTTCCCGGAGCTGGTCACCGCCGACTCGCCCAGTCAGAGGGTGGGAGGTGCACCATTGCCCCAGTTCGCCACCGGCGAACACCGCTTTCCCATGCTCAGCCTGGAAAACGCCTTTGACGAACAGGATCTGCACGCTTTCGAGGAGCGGCTACGCCGCTACCTCAAGGCCGACCGTCCTCTCGCCTACATGGCCGAGCCCAAACTCGACGGACTGGCCGTGGAACTCATCTACGAGGGAGGGCTTCTCACCCGGGGGCTCACCCGGGGCGACGGCCGGCTGGGCGAGGAGATCACCGCCAACCTGAAGACCATTGCCTCTATCCCCTTGCGGCTCCGACAGCCGGCTGCCGGACCTGTGCCTGAGCTGCTCGAGGTACGCGGCGAGGCATATCTCGCTATCCAGGGGTTCCGGAAGCTCAACGAAACACGCAGGGAGGAGGGGGAGACGCTCTTTGCCAACCCGCGCAATGCCGCGGCCGGCTCCCTGCGCCAGCTCGACTCCCAGATCACCGCCAGTCGCCCGCTCGATTTCTTTGCCTACGGGGTCAGCGAGCCCGAGGCCCTGCCCTGCGCCAGTCAATACCAGCTGCTCAAGTACCTGGGCGACCTGGGCTTCAAGATCAACCCTCTGGCCAAGCCCTGTGCCGATATGACCGCGGTGATCAACCACTTCCAGGTACTGGCCGAACACCGCCATGATCTGGCCTACGAGATCGACGGCATGGTGGTCAAGGTAGACGACCTGGCTCTCCAGCAACGGTTGGGAAACAAGGCGCGCAGCCCCCGCTGGGCCATTGCTGCCAAGTTTCCCGCCATCCAGGCCACCACCCGGCTCACCGACATCCTCTTCAGTATCGGCCGCACCGGGGCGGTCACCCCGGTGGCGGTGCTCGCGCCGGTGTGTGTGGGCGGGGTGACGGTAAGCCGGGCCACCCTTCACAATGAAGACGAGATACTTCGCAAGGGACTCTTGATCGGTGACACGGTGCTCATCCAGCGCGCCGGCGACGTCATCCCCGAGGTGGTCAAACCGGTGGTGGAGCAGCGCACCGGCAACGAACGCCCCATCCACATGCCAGCCCACTGCCCCGAATGCGGCCACGATCTGGTGCGGGCCGAAGGCGAGGCCGCCACCCGCTGCCCCAACCCCCACTGCCCGGCGCAACGCCACCGCGCTCTCTGTCACTTCACCGGCAAGGCCGGACTCGACATCGAGGGGCTGGGCACCAAGGCAATGGAACAGTTACTCCGAGAAGGACTGGTTCGAGATCTCCCCGATCTCTATCGCCTCGATCCGGCAACCCTGGCAGCACTCGACGGCTGGGGCGAAAAATCGGCCGAAAACGCTATCGCTGCCATTGCCGCCAGCAGGGAAGCGCCGCTTGCCAAATTTCTCGCCGCCCTGGGAATCCGCTTTATCGGCGAAGTCACCGCCAACCTCCTCGCCCAGCGGTTCGGCTCCCTGGCCTCGCTAATGGCTGCGGCGCTGGCGGCAGGCGATGACGACCCGCTCACCGCCATCGAGGGGGTGGGCGAACAGGCTGCCGCGAGCCTCCGCCACTATTTCGGCGATCCGTCAGTACAGGAGATGCTTGGCCGCCTGGCGGATCTGGGGGTACGCCCCCTCCCCGCCGCTGCACCGGCAGATGCCAACAGCCCCTTGAGCGGCAAGGTTTTTCTGTTCACCGGCAGCCTGGCCAACCTGTCGCGCAACGAAGCCAAAGAACGTCTGAAAACCCTGGGGGGCCAGGTGGCGTCTTCCATGAGCCGCAAGGTCACCCACTTGGTCTGTGGCGTCAAGCCGGGCAGCAAGCTCGACAAGGCCCAGGCATTGGGGATCACCGTGCTCGACGAGGAGCAGTTCACCAGATTGCTCAACCAGGGATGAGCGGGCGCCGGAGGAAGGTAAGATGATGAAACGCGTGCAGGTTGTGGTTGAAGGACGGGTGCAGGGGGTTTTCTTTCGTGCCTACGCCGAAGACGAAGCCCGCCGGCTGGGGCTCACCGGCTGGGTTCGCAACCGACCCGAGGGCACGGTGGAAGTCCTCGCTGAAGGCGAAAGTAATGCCGTCGCCGAGCTGCTCCACTGGCTCCACCAAGGCTCACCCCAGTCGCTGGTCACTGCGGTCAGGGTTACTGAGCAGGAGCCGCTGGGCGACTGCATCGATTTCACCACCCGCTACTGATGAATGATATTAAAAAAATACCTGGCTGGCTGGTTGTGCCGCTTTTCGTGGGCCTGGGCTGGTTGCTCTATGGCAACACTCTCGAGGTGCCCTTCTATCTCGATGACAACCAAAACATCGTCGAAAACCTCGCCCTCCGTCTCACCCGCCTCTCGCCGCACGGCCTCTGGCAGGCGGCCTTTCACTCATCCCTCCCCAACCGGCCGCTGGCCAATGTGAGTTTTGCCCTCAACTACCTCTTGAACCACTACCACCCGGCGGGCTACCATCTGGTCAATATCGCCATCCACGCCCTGACCGGTATCTTTCTCTTCTGCCTCTTTCGGGATCTCCTCAAGACACCACCGCTAGCCTCCCGCACCTCCAAGCCCGATCTGCTGGCCCTGACCGCCGCCCTCCTCTGGTTCGTCAATCCCGTGCAGACCCAGGCGGTTACCTACATTGTCCAACGGATGACCAGCATGGCCGCCATGTGGTATGTGCTCGCCCTGTGGCTGTTTCTCAGAGGGAGAAACACCCAGACCCCGCACCCCCGCTGGCCGTGGCTTGCCGGATCAGGACTTGCCGGCCTCTGCGCCTTGGGAAGCAAAGAAATCGCCGCCACCCTGCCGGTGATGGCCTTTGTCCTGGAATGGTACTTTATCCAGGATTTAAGCCGCAGCTGGCTGAAAAAAAGGCTCCCCTTTCTTGCCACCCTGGCCGCAGGCTGCGCCCTGCTGGTCTGGCTCTTTTTGGGCGCCCATCCCCTGGCGGTGATTGAAAACGGATACGCCCCCCGTGACTTCACCCTTGGCGATCGCCTTCTCACCGAGCCGCGGGTGGTCTGCCACTACCTCGGCCTGCTTCTCTATCCTGCGCCCTGGCGGCTCAACCTGGACTACGACTTCACCCTTTCCCGGTCCCTTTTCTCCCCCCTCACCACCCTGCCGGCCATGGCTTTTGTCATCCTGCTGCCGGTCGTGGCCGTGGTCATTGCCAAACGGTTCCGGCTGCTCTCCTTTGCCATCCTCTGGTATTTCGGCAATCTGGTGATTGAGTCTTCGGTGATCGGGCTTGAGATCATCTTCGAGCACCGTGCCTATCTGCCGTCCATGTTGCCGTTTCTCGCCCTGGTGGTTGCGACAGACAGGCTGCTTCGGCCCAAGTGGGTGGCAAGTCTCCTCTTCTTCGCGGTATTGCTGCTGGGTTCGTACTGGACCCACGCCCGCAATCAGGTATGGCGGGATCCCGTTGCCCTCTGGGCCGACTGCGCCCGCAAGGCACCGGCCAAACCGCGGCCTCACAACAATCTGAGCGTGGCACTCAGGGAACAGGGCAAGCTTGACCAGGCCCTGGCAGAGGGAGAAACAGCCCTCCGTCTCAAGCCGGATTTCGTCAACGCCCATGTCAATCTGGGCAACATCTACCAGGACATGCACCTGCCCCGGCAGGCCCTGACCCACTACCTTGCCGCCCTCAGCCTCAAGCCCGACTATGCAGAGGTCTACACCAGTGTCGGCAACACCTATCTCTCCATGGGGGATCCGGAGCAGGCGGAGCGCGCCTACCGGCAGGCCCTGGCCATGGCGCCCACCAGCGTCCGGGCGCGGGTCAACCTGGCCACCATCCTTGCCTTGCGGGGGGAGAGCAGCGCGGCGATAACCGAATTTGAAAGGGCACGCGCCCTGCAACCCAACGACCCCGACATCCTCTTCAACCTCGGAGTCGCCTATGCAAACGCGAACCGCTATCAGGAAGCACTGCGCGCCTTCGAGGCGGCGGTCCTCAATAACCCGGCTGACCGCGAAGCGCAGGCCGCCACCGCCCGCCTGCGAAGGAGCCTGGGTCTTCCGCCCTGACCGCGACCGTTGGTCCTCTTGCGCCTTTCATGGGGAGGCGGCGTGCACGAACATGTTTCCTTCACCAGAGGAGGTCTTTGGCTATGTCCTTAAATCGATTGCTTTTTGCCGCCCTGTTGTTCCTCTTCGTCCAGCCGCTGACGGTCGCTGCCAGCCAATCCCTGGAAACGGTCACCACTCAAAAAGATCAGCAGGCGGTGGCGGTGACCATCTACAACAACGACCGGGCGCTCATCAAGGATCACCGACGTCTCACCCTGCCCAGAGGGCAGAGTGTGCTTGCCTTTCGTGAGGTGAGCGCCAAGATGGAGCCGGAAACAGCCCTGCTTATCGCCCCTTCCCTTAAGGTTCTCGAACAGAACTTCGAGTTCGACCTTCTCTCCCCGCAGAGTCTGCTCGGCAAATATCTCGGCCGCACGGTCAGGGTGGTGCGCAGCCACCCAACCACCGGAGAGGAGACTTCCGAACCCGCCGTGGTGCTCAGCACCTACAACGGCGTGGTTCTCAAGATGGCCGACCACATCGAAACCGGGATACCGGGCCGGCTGATCTTCCCCGACGTGCCCGCCAACCTCCGCGACGAACCTACCCTGACCATGCTCGTCGACAATCACGCCAATGGCCAGCAGGAGATGGAGTTGAGCTACCTGACAACCGGTCTCGACTGGAAGGCGGACTACGTGGCGGATCTCAATGACTCTGACACGGCCTGTGATATCCGCGGCTGGGTAACACTTACCAATCGCAGCGGCACCAGCTACCGCGATGCCCACCTGCAACTGGTGGCAGGCGATGTCCGCCAGGCCGAGCGGGGAGAACACCGCCCGCGGCTGATGGCAAAGGAGGCAGGGGCAGAGGATACCGAGATGCGCCGCCAAGAACTCTTCGAGTACCACCTCTATTCCCTTGACCGACCCACCACCATCACCGACAACCAGACCAAGCAGGTGGCCCTGCTGGCTGGCACAGATGTTCCCTGCCGCAAGGAGTTTGTGCTCGCCGGCCAGAGCTATTACTATGCCGCCCGGCAGGTGGAACTTGGCCGCAAGAGCAAGGTCGCGGTCTATCTGGCCACGGTTAACAGCACGAAAAACCACCTGGGTTTTCCCTTTCCCAAGGGGGTGGTTCGGGTCTACAAAAAGGACGGCCAGAGCGGCTTGCAGTTCATCGGCGAGGACCGTATCGATCATACCCCGGAAAACGGAGAGATCCGGTTGCAGCTGGGTAACGCCTTTGACGTGACAGCGGACAGGGTTCAAACCGATTTCAAAAAACTCGCCGCCCTTCCCCCCTATCACTCTCTTTACGAGGCAGCCTTTGCCATCACCCTCCACAACGCCAAGAACGAACCGGTCACCGTGCAGGTGAAGGAGCCCATCCCCGGCGACTGGCAGATGGTCAGCGAATCGCACCGTCACCAAAAAACGGAAAGCAATACAGCTGCCTGGTCCATCTTGGTGCCGGCCAAGGGGAGCGTCACCTTGAGCTACCGGACGCAGGTGAAGATGTAGCACCTCACCCCTGCAGCACGTCATAACTGTTATATGACTTGGATAAGCGCCGATGGAGAAGAACAGAAAAAATCAGCAGAGATTGAGCGAGGCGGCCACGGCGTCATGAAAACGCGGCCGGAAGCCCCTGATCGCCAGGTTGTCCCGGCTGGGATGGACGCGGTTGGTGAGCAGCACCACGGCGAGATCACGGTCGGGATCGATCCAGAAGGAAGTCCCGGTAAACCCCAGATGACCGACGCTGCGGGGCGAGAAAAACCGACCGGCGCTGGAGTGGCTGGATGAAGGAGTGTCAAAACCCAGCGCCCAGGTACTCTCCGGCACGCTTCCTTCCCGAGAGAGAAAGGTCCGCAAGGTCTTCATAGAAAAGGCTGGGTGCGTGCGTCTTCCCTGCCAACAATCGAGGAGGAACGTAACCAGGGCGATAGCACTCGCAACATCGCCGAAAAGGCCTGCCTGCCCGGCCACCCCACCCAGGGCATGGGTGTTTTCGTCGCTCACTTCGCCGCACAGTACCCGGCCCCGCCAGGGGCACGCCTCGGAGGAAGCAAATTCTTTCCCCTGGGGGGGGGGGGCGGCAAGCGGTCGAAAGAAAAGCCCCTTGTCCAGCCCCAGGGGCCGGTAGATCTTCTCTCCGACCCAGGTGTTCAGCCGCTCGCCGCACCGCTCCTCTGCAATCCAGCCCAGCAGCATGAAGCCCAGGTCACTGTATATCGCCTTGCTGCCGATTGGCGCCGCCAGAGGGTCGGCAAGTATACGGTCGAGCATCGCCTGCCGCCTTTTTTCTTCCGGCAAAGCGGCTATCTCACGGTAAAAAGGACGATGGGCGGTCAGGCCGCTGCAATGGCTCAGCAGTTGCCGCAGGGTAATGGCCTGCTTGTCGGCCGGGATCGGTTCCCTCAAAAGCTGCGGTAAGGGTTCGGCGAGCCCAATCTTTTCCTCTTCCACCAGGGCCATAATCGCCAGGGTGGTGGCCAGGGGCTTGGTGAGGGAGGCGAGGTCAAAGCAGGTAGCAAGCCGAAGAGGGCGGGTGGCAGGAAGGCGGGCGGCACGGCCACGGTGGACTATCCATTGCCGCCGCTCTGCCGGCGGCCCAGCGACAATCCCTGCCGCCGCGCCGACAAAAACACCCTCCTCGATTCCCTCTTCGAGCAGATCCAGGAGGAAGCCCAGCTCTTTGTTTCCACCTCTCCCTTCAGCGGAAAAATCCACTTCAGACAAAGACCTTTTTGTAAAATTTTATGTTTTCCAGCGCTTTGCCAGTCCCCTTTACCACCGTGGTCAGTGGATCTTCGGCAAGGTTACATCGAATACTGGTTTGCTTTTCTATGACCATACCCAGGCCACGCAACATCGCTCCGCCTCCGGTGAGATGAATGCCGTCCTCGGCAATGTCGGTAACCAGTTCGGGTGGCGTCTGCTCCAGCGCCTCTTTGACCGCTCCAACGATTTGCTGAAGCGGCTCCTGGATAGCCTCTCGTACCTCATCGGGGTTCAGCAGCAAAACCCGGGGAATACTGGTTACTGCATCCTTTCCTGACACGGTATACGGTGCCAGGCCGCCCACTGGTGCTGCGGAGCCGGCTGCTATCTTACACCTTTCGGCGCTGTTTTCCCCCACCTGCATGGAATGCCTTTCAAGCAGATGCTCCATCAACGCCCGGGTCATGGTGTCGCCGCCCAGACGGATGGTTTTGCTATAGGCCACGGATGAGAGGGTGAGAACGGCGATATCGGTTACCCCGCCGCCGATGTTTACCACCATCTGGCCACGGTTCTTGTCTATGTCGAGCCCCGCACCGATTGCTGCGGCAATGGGCTCTTCAATGAGAAAGAGACGCCCTATACCCGCCTCGGCGGCCGCCTTCACCACCGCCTGCTCCTCTACCTGGGTGATGCCGGCAGGAACGCATACCACTGCCTTTGGTTTGATGAACTTTCCCATCTTCTGGACCCGTCCCATCAACTCCCTGATCATCACCTGGGTTATTTCGAAATCCTCGATGGCGCCGTTGGCCATTGGCCTTACCACCTTGATGTTGAATGGTGTCCGGCCCAGATAGCTTTTCGCCTCCTCGCCTACCGCCAGTACCTCCATGCTCTTGGTATCATAGGCCACCACCGACGGCTCATGCAGGACCACCCCTTCTCCCTTGAGATAGATCAGGGTATTGGCAGTGCCCAAATCCATGGCCATGTCCCTGCTCAACAGCCTTTTTCTGTCGCAGGGAGCCATTGCCTGTTCGGGACTCTTCTTTTTCTTCTTATACCGATTTGTCTTCCTGCCCCGCCCTAAAAGTACGCCCATAGTCTTTCTATCCACCCTTTAGAGTGATCTTTATCCAACACCATTACGGCCATTCTATAGCTCTTTTCATGTCGGCTGCCAAGGGCAACTCTCTTCCAAACTCTCCTCGCTCCTCCGCTCTTTATTTCCCCTTTTTATCCCTTAGCATGCTTCCCTACGGCTAATACTCGCTGCATGTGCCTCTTTTCCTTAAAATGATTGAATTTTTGGCCTTTTTAATCTATCTTTATGGAGGTGGAAAAACCTTTTCCCTCCTTCCTTTTTTTTCCTTTATTTTTTAAATAAAACCAGAAGGTTACAAAAAAACCATCCTTATGATTCTTGCGGCATCCCTTTTGGGCCAGCATCACATCCCCAGCTGTGCCACTTTCGTAAAGGTGTTTGGACCCTTTTCAGAAACTGTTGATAACTCTGACCGGCCGTATTTGCTCTTTTTTCCCAAAGATCCTTTTTTTATAATTTTTTTATTAATTTCATCGATTTAATATATTTTTCAACATTCCAACACCTCTCATCATAATAATTTAACTTCATATAAAAAATACTTATAAAAAAGGATTCGGATTATGGCGATGATCATCAACGTTTCCCGAGAAGACTTCCTAGCAGCTCTTTCCTCCCTGCAAAACGTCACCGGCAAAAAGGGAACCATTGCTATCTTGAGCAATGTTCTCCTTGAAACGAAAACCGACTCCATTACGCTGACCGCCACCGATCTTGAGGTGGGTGTTCGGCACACCTTTGCCGCCGAGGTCATCGACCCCGGAACCATAACCCTGCCAGCCAAGAAACTCTTTGAGATCGTCCGGGAGTCAACCGCCGCGCTCATCCATCTCGAGGCCCAAGAGAACAACTGGGTAAAGATCACCGCCGACACGAGCAGCTATAATCTGGCCGGTATGCCCAGCGACGAGTTTCCTTCCTTCCCGGAATACAACGAAGCTGCCCTCACCGGAGTGGCCAGCGACATGATAAAGGAACTCATCGACAAGACCATCTTCTCGGTGGCCCCGGAAGGAGAAAGTCAATACAACCTGGCCGGCGTCTTGGTGGAGAAGGAGGTACGCGACGGAGGAAAACACTTTTTGAGAATGGTTTCCACCGATGGACATCGCCTGTCACTGATGGAAAGCGAGGGCAGCAATGTTCTTGCCAATCTACAGATCAACGGGGTGGTGCTGGTGCCGCGCAAAGGCATTCAGGAGATGCGCAAGTTCTGCGACGCCCATGCTGACATTTCCATCTGCTTTGAAGAAAAGCAGGCGGTTATCAAATCTGATAGCGCGGTAATGGTTATCCGGCTGATGAACGGAGACTTCCCTGATTACCGAAACATCCTCAAGAGCAATGTAGATGAACGCTACATAGAAGTAGAGCGTTTGCCGCTGCTCAACTCCATGCGCCGGATGAACCTTTTTACCGAGGATCGCTATAACGCGGTAAAATTCCATATAGAAGAAAACCGGCTCACTCTGTCATCCCAGAACATGGATATAGGCAACGCCAAGGACGAACTCTCCATCGTCTACAGCGAAGGGCCATTGGAACTCGGTTTCAACGGAAAATATTTCGTCGATGTACTGCAAGTTCTTTCATGCGAAACCATCAAGGCTTACATCAGCTCGGCAGAAACCCCATGCCTAATCAAAGCGGATGAAGATCCGGGCTTTGTAAGTCTGATCATGCCCATGAAACTGTAAAAAAACGTCCAGAAATTTTTTTATTTCCTTGTCTCGAAGGATTTAATGTCCCTCTCAAAAAATGAAAAAATCTGGTGCATAGGCGCATGAGCTAGGGGGTGCGCCAAAAAGATAGGATTTTTAAAATTAAAAAATTTTCCCCAAGAGGAATAAATCAGTGACAGAAGAAAAAAAAGGATATGGCGCGGAACAGATAAAGGTTCTTTCCGGCTTGGAAGGGGTGCGCAAACGGCCCGCGATGTATATAGGCAACACCGCCGAGGAGGGACTCCATCATCTGATCTACGAGGTGGTGGACAATTCCATAGACGAGGCTCTGGCCGGCCACTGCACCGCCATTAAGGTGACCTTTCACCAGGACGGCAGTGTTAGCGTTGATGACAACGGTCGCGGCATTCCGGTTGATATGCATCCCACCGAGGGGGTGAGTGCTTTAGAGCTGGTCATGGGTACCCTGCACGCCGGTGGCAAGTTCGACCACTCCACCTACAAGGTATCCGGTGGTCTTCATGGCGTGGGTGTATCGGTGGTCAACGCGCTGAGTTCCTGGACAGTGGCGGAGGTGAAGAGAGACGGCAAGATCCACCGACAGCGCTATGAACTGGGAATAAGGAAGAGCGATGTGGAGGTGGTGGGAGAAACCAACCACACCGGCACCCGGATCACCTTTATGCCCGATCCCACCATCTTCACCGAAACCACCATCTTCAAGTACGAGATCATCCAGAACCGCCTCAGGGAGTTGGCCTTCCTCAACAAGGACGTAAAAATTTTTCTTAAGGACGAGCGAAGCGGTGCCGAGGACGAGTTCCACTACAAGGGGGGGCTCACCGAGTACGTCGAATACCTCAACCGCAAACGGACCGCCATCAATCAGGAGCCCATTTTCTTTTCCGGCGAAAGGGAAAACGTCCAAGTGGAGGTATGTTTCCAGTACTTCGACGGCTATTCCGAGCGCCTCTTCTCCTATGTGAACAATATTTTCACCAAGGAGGGTGGCACCCATGTAACCGGCTTCAGGGGCGCACTCACCCGCTGTATCAACCGCTACGCCAGCGACGACATCATCCCCAAGAATCTGAAGGAAAAACTTGGCGGCGACGATGTCCGAGAAGGGCTCACCTGCGTGGTTTCGGTGCGGGTGCCGAATCCCCAGTTCGAAGGGCAGACCAAGACCAAGCTCGGCAACTCAGATGTGCGCTCCATCGTCGAATCGGTATGTAACGAAAAACTCTCTGTCTATCTTGAGCAGAATCCCCAGGAAGCAAGGAAGATCCTGATGAAGGTGGTGGACGCTGCCCGGGCCCGGGAGGCGGCCCGCCGCGCCAAGGATCTATCGCGCAAGAAGGGAGGCGGCATCGATCTGCTCATGGCCGGCAAACTGGCAGAATGCCAGTCGAAAAAGCCAGAGGAGCGGGAGATCTTCATCGTCGAGGGCGATTCGGCGGGCGGCAGCGCCAAACAGGGTCGCGACCGGGTCTTCCAGGCCATCCTGCCCCTGCGCGGCAAGATAATGAACGTCGAGAAGGCGCGTTTTGACCGCATTCTCTCCAGCGAAGAGATAAAGCAAATCATCGCCGCCCTTGGCACGGGCATCGGCAAGGAAGATTTTTCCTCCGAACAGCTCCGCTACCACAAGATCATTATCATGACCGACGCCGACGTGGACGGAGCCCATATACGCACCCTGCTGCTCACCTTCTTCTACCGGCAGATGCTCCCCCTGGTGGAAGGAGGCTATGTCTACATTGCCCAGCCGCCCCTCTACCGGCTGGGGCGCGGCAAGAAGGAGCAGTACTTCCTCGGTGACGAGGATCTGAACAAGTATCTCTTCGAGCAGGCCAGTACCCAGATGGCGGTGCGGCCGCGGGAAGGAGAGGAGCAGATTGAAGGAGAGCCGCTCGTCGAGCTGCTCCGGAAGCTCTCCCATCACCAGAAGCTCATGGAGTATCTGGACCGTATCGGGTTGTGGGAGGATATCATCCATTTCCTGCTCGCCGCCGACCTCAAGAGCGCCGATCAGTTCGGTGACGAGCAGTACGTCATCGGTCTTAAGGAGCAGCTGGCCGCCCGCAACATGATCGTCGGCAACATCCGCGCCTGTCGCTGGAAGCCGAGCTGCTGGGAATTCGACGCCGCCATCAAGGACAAGGCGCACATGATCATGACCGTGGGGCCGCAGATTCCTTTAATCCCCGAGTACCGCTCCGCCCTCGCTCTCTTTCCGGAGATCAGTGTCTACCTCTCCCGCGCCTATACCGTGGAGAGCAAGGGCAACGAGATAGCGGCCGCCAATTGGCGGGAACTCCTCCTGCTCACCCGAAGTGAAGCCTTCAAGGGCAGCCACCTGCAGCGCTATAAGGGTTTGGGTGAGATGAATCCGGAACAGCTTTGGGAAACCACCATGGATCCGGAAAAGCGGATGCTGGTGCAGGTGACCATCGAGGATGCCGAGCGCGCCGACGACATGTTTACCACCCTGATGGGCGACAAGGTGGAACCGCGCCGTGAGTTCATCCAGAACCACGCCCTGGAAGTCTCCGAACTGGATATATAAAACCTCTTCAAGAAAGGGAAAAAGAGAGAATGGAGCAGACTGAAGATAAAAATTCCCTGCCGGGCCCGACCATTTCCATCGAAAGGGAACTGCAGAAATCCTATCTCGACTATGCGATGAGCGTCATAGTCGGCCGAGCCCTGCCCGATGTGCGGGACGGCCTGAAGCCGGTGCATCGCCGAGCGCTCTTCGCCATGCGCGAACTCAACAACTACCACACCCGTCCCTATCTCAAGTCGGCCCGTATCGTAGGTGACGTCATTGGTAAGTACCATCCCCATGGCGACACGGCGGTCTACGACACCATCGTCCGCATGGCCCAGGATTTCTCCATGCGCTATCCGCTGGTGGACGGCCAGGGCAACTTCGGTTCGGTGGACGGCGACTCCCCCGCCGCCATGCGTTACACCGAGGCGCGGATGACCCGGCTCGATCAGGAGATCATCGCCGATCTCGAAAAGGAGACGGTGGACTTTTCCCCCAACTACGACAACTCGCTCCAGGAGCCGGTGGTCTTCCCCACCAAGATTCCCACCCTGCTCATCAACGGATCGGCCGGTATAGCGGTGGGCATGGCCACCAACATCCCGCCCCACAACCTCACCGAGGTGATGGAAGGGCTCATCGCCCTCATCGACAATCCCGACATCACCATCCATCAGCTGATGGAGCATGTAACCGGGCCGGATTTTCCCACCGGCGCCTTTATCTGCGGCCGGGCCGGCATCCGCGAGGCATATGAAACCGGGCGCGGCTCGGTTCTCATGCGCTCCAAGACCCATATCGAGAAGAGCAGCAAGACCGGGCATCGCGAGGCGATCATCATCACCGAGATTCCGTATCAGCAGAACAAGGCGGCGCTGATCGAAAAGATCGCCCTGCTGATCAAGGACAAACGGATCGACTCGATCTCCGAGGTACGCGACGAATCGGATCGGCGCGGCATGCGGATCGTCCTCGAACTCAAAAAAGACGAAAACGCCGACGTGGTCCTGAACCAGCTCTACAAGATGACGCCGCTGCAGCGGAGCTTCGGCATCATCTTCCTTTCCATCGTCAACAGCAAGCCGGAGATATTGAACCTCAAGCAGATGCTCGAGTACTTCATCCTCCACCGCAAAACCATTGTCTACCGGCGCACCGCATACGACCTCAGGAAGGCGGAGGAACGGGCCCATATCCTTGAAGGTCTTAAGGTTGCCATCACCAATCTCGACGAGGTGGTGGAGCTGATCAAGAGTTCGCCAAGCCCTGCCGAGGCCAAGAGCGGCCTGATGGGCCGATTCGCTCTTTCCGAAATCCAGGCCCAGTCCATCCTCGACATGCGGCTACAGCGGCTTACCGGCCTTGAGCGAGAAAAAATAATTAACGAATTCGAAGAGTTGATGAGGCAGATCGCCCGCTTCAAGGAGATTCTGGCCGACGAAAACGAGGTGATCAAGATCATCCGCCAGGAGTGCGAGGAGATTAGGGACGCCTATGGCGACGACCGCCGCACCGAGATCATCGACGCCCCGGACGAGATCCTGCCCGAAGATCTCATCCAGGAGGAGGAGATGGCGGTCACCGTCACCCATGCCGGCTACATCAAACGCAGCCCGGTGGAGCTATACCGGGCCCAGCGCCGCGGCGGCAAGGGGATAACCGGGGCGGCCACTCTGGAGGACGATTTCGTCAGCAACCTCTACCTCGCCTCCACCCATGACACCTTCCTCTTCTTCACCACTCTTGGCAAGGTGTTCTGGCGCAAGGTCTACGAGATCCCGCAGGCGAGCCGCACGGCCCGGGGCAAGGCCATCGTCAACCTCCTCGACCTCTCCCAGGACGAGAAGGTGGCGGCCATCCTCAAGGTCCACAGCTTCGAGGTACCCGAGGGCGGCGACACCTACATCATGATGGTTACCAAGCGGGGCGTGATCAAGAAGACCAGCCTCGATGAATTCAGCCGGCCGATCAGGCGGGGCAAGATCGCCCTTACCATCCGGGAGAATGACGAGATCCTCTCGGCTGTACTCACCAACGGCAACAATCACATCCTGCTGATCACCAAGAACGGCATGTCGGTACGCTTCCACGAGGACGATGTCCGGGCCATGGGTCGTACCGCCGCAGGGGTAAAGGGCATCACCCTGGATGACGAAGACGAGGTGGTCTGCGCCGTGGTGCTGCGGCCCGAAACATCCATCCTCACCGTTACCGAGAACGGCTATGGCAAGCGCAGCCCCGAGGACGAGTACCGGCTCCAGAAGCGCGGCGGCAAGGGGATTATCGCCATCAAGGCCAGCGATCGCAATGGCCTGGTGGTGGGGGCGCTCTTGGTCACCGACGAGGACGAGATCATGCTGATCACCAATGGCGGCAAGGTGATCCGCACCCGGATGGACACCATGCGGGTCATCGGCCGCAACACCCAAGGGGTGCGGCTCTTCAACCTCAAGCCGGGCGAAAAGGTGGTGGGCCTCGACCGGGTGGCCGAGCCATCGGGTGAAGAGGATGATGAGGAAATGGCTGATGAGGGCGGCGAGGAATAAGCCGCGGGAGGCGCGCCAATGGCAGAGCAACGGATAGCGGTGATCGGCGCCGGCAGCTGGGGCACAGCTCTTGCCAAGCTGGTCAGCGACAAGGGGCTGCCTGTTTCGCTCTGGGCCCATCGGCGCGCCCACGTCGCCGCCATTGTCCAAGACCGGGAGAACCGCCAGTACCTGGCCGGTTTTCCCCTGGCCGCAAGCCTTGTGGTGACCGACGATCTTGCCGAGGCGGTGCGAGGGGCTGCCTTGGTGGTGATGGTGGTTCCATCCCACGGCTTTCGGGCGGTGTTTTACCGGTTGGTTTCCCATCTCGGCCCCGGGGCTGTCATCGTCTCCGCCACCAAGGGAATCGAAAACGACACCCTGATGACCATGACCCAGGTGATGGAGGATCTTCTCCCCGAGGGATCGGGTTGCCACCTTGGGGTGCTCTCCGGCCCCAGTTTCGCCAAGGAGGTGGCGGCGGGGCTTCCCACCGCGGTTACCGTGGCCGCCCACACCAGGGCGGTGGCGGAGCGCATCCAGGCGGTTTTTCACACCGACCGCTTCCGGGTTTACGCCAGTGTCGATGTCATCGGTCTCGAACTCGGTGGGGCGCTCAAGAATATCATCGCCATTGCCGCCGGGATCTGTGACGGGCTCGGCTACGGCACCAATACCCGCGCCGGCCTCATCACCCGGGGCTTGGCCGAAATCACCCGATTGGGTGTGAAGCTCGGCGCCAATCCCCTCACTTTTTCCGGTCTGGGCGGCCTGGGCGATCTGGTCCTTACCTGCACCGGCGAACTCAGCCGGAACCGCCACGTTGGGCTGGAGCTTGGCCGCGGCAAGGTTCTCGCCGACATCCTGGCCGGCATGGGCATGGTGGCCGAAGGGGTCAAGACCACCAGATCCGCCTATAATCTCGCCCGCCGCGAAGGGGTGGAGATGCCCATTCTCGATCAGATCTACCAGGTGCTCTACCAGGACAAACCCTGCCAGGAGGCGGTTCAAGACCTCCTCTCCCGCAACCAGAAAGGTGAGCTGGAGTAGCCTAGCCGCCGCCAACCCGCAACGAGGAAAACCATTGAGCAACGGCCTGGTCATTCTTGCCCTGGAAGCGATGGCGGTCTACTTCCTGGTGTTGTGGTCCCATTCGCTCCGCCGTCGGTTCGGCCTGGCCCATTTCTATGCCCTGATCGGCGGACTCACCGCGGTGATGTCCTGGGTGACCGATGCCGGGGTCAAGGAGGAGTTCCTGGGCATCACCTTCATGGTGGGCTCCACGGTTTTCTATACCTCTCTGCTGCTTGCCGTATTTGTCGTCTATGTCTTCGACGGGCCCAGGGCGACGCGAATCGCCATCTCTACCATCGTCGGGGTGTCGATCATGGTGCCGCTCATCGCCCTGGCACTGCACATGCAGATGCGCCTTGCCGGCATGACGCCGCTCTCCTATGTGCCCCTGCCGAGTTTGCGCGTCAACACCGCCTCGGTGATTGCCACCCTGGTCGATCTGATCTTTCTGGCCATTTCCTGGGAGTATCTGGGACAGCCGGAGTTTCGGATGCGGCTTTGGCTGCGGGCGTTTCTCACCCTGCTCGGCGTCATGTGGCTTGACGTGTTCCTTTTTGCCCCCGGCGCCTTTGCCGGCACGCCGGCCTTTGCGAGCATCATGGAAGGCACGCTGGTGAGCCGCTTCGTGATCTCGCTCTTTGCCTGTCCCTTCCTGTGGGGGTATATCAACTGGCAGAACAGTCGCTACGGTGTCGAGGTGGAAAACCGGCCGGTGTTGGCGATCCTCCAACAGGTCGCCGAGATCGCGCGGGAACTTACCCTGGCCCAGGAAGAGATCATCTGCCGCCAGCAGGCCGAAAAGCAGCTCAACAAGGTGGTGGCCGAGCTGCAGCAGGCCCTTTCCGAGGTAAAGACCCTGCGCGGATTTCTGCCCATCTGTGCCTCCTGCAAGAAGATCAAGGACGACAAGGGCTACTGGCGCCAGCTCGAAAACTACATCAGTGCCCATTCCGAGGCGGAGTTCACCCACGGCCTCTGTCCGGAATGTGTGGATAAACTCTATCCGGATCTGGAACTCGGCCGGAAAGAGAGAGAGTAGTTTTTTATCTCGTTGAGCGCCAACGGCGTCCTTGCCCGCCGCCCCGCAGCCCCTGCCTCCCTTACCCCCATTCCATCTGCCCCCCCTTTTTGGTGAATGGCCAAAAAGGATTCCATCTTTCCCGCTTTTGGAGAACAGGTGGTAGCACGCGTTTGTAAATGCTATATACAGAAACTATTGTTCGTGTTTTCCTGTATCAAAATTTACAATAATACACTCCGGATGGGGCCGGCGGTTGGCGGGTGAATGAACGTCTCGGCAAAGAGAGGAGCAGGTGATGAGCTGGATAGGAACCGTGCCGGAAGAAGAGGCGAGCGGCGAACTCAAACAAATCTATGACGAAACCAGGGCCAAGTTCGGCAACGTGATCAATCTGGTCAAGATCCAGAGCCTGCGGCCGCAGACCATGGGAATGGGAAGACAGCTCTACCGGCACCTGATGACCGGGCCGGGGGGCTTGAGCCACCGGCAGCGGGTATTGATCGCCACGGTGGTTTCCAGCCTCAACCACTGCCACTACTGAGTGGAGAGCCATGAAAACGATCTCCGGGAAGAGATCAAGGATGCGGAAAAGGTGTTGCTGATTCAACAGGACTACACCCAGGTCGAGTTCGACGGGCCGACCAGGGCGCTGCTTGACTTTGCCGAGAAACTCACCCGGCAGCATCTGGAGATGGGCCGGGCCGATATAGTGGTCTTGCGCGACCATGGATTCGATGATAGAGATATTCTCGATGCCGTGCAACTCATCGGCTACTTCAACTACACCAACCGGGTCATGGCCGCGCTGGGCATCGAGCCCGAGGCCGATATGCGTTTCCGGCGGCATGATTAAACAGCACACGGGTGATCTTCACCCGCCAAGCGAACACGATGAGGCCATCCCTGACCGTGCCAGGGCGGGATCTTCCCGCGCCGGTACGGCTTTTTCTTCTCTTTACCGGCATTAACCTCGTCTCCTGGCAATGCGTGGTGGGTCAGGCACTGGTGCTTTTCGCCCGGGCGGTGGACATGCCGCCGGCCCTGGTGGGGGTGCTGCTTTCCTTCCTGCCCCTCTCCATGCTGCTGGTGCTCTTCGCCTATCCCTTGGTTGAGTGGCTGGGCGCGAGGCGGTTGCTGCTCTCTTCCTGGCTTGGCCGCAACCTCCTGGTTTTGCCGGTTTTCTGGATGCCATGGGCCATATCGCGATGGGGGGCGGCGGCTGGATGGCATCTGTTGCTCTTCGCCACTCTTGCCTTTTCCCTGGTCCGGGCGGTGGGGGTTGGCGGCTGGTACCCCTGGCTGCACGAGATCGTGCCAAAATCGCAGATGGGCTCCTATCTGGCCATGGAAACGGCCATGGGCCAGACGATCAACATCCTTCTCGTCTTCGTCATGGCACGGGTTTTGGCCATGGGCACCGGCCTGGACCGTTTTTTGGCGATCTACGGCCTGGGGGTCGGGGCAGGGCTGCTCAGTGTCTTGATCATCGCCAGGATTCCTGGCGGCGCCGGGCTGAGGGGGGAAGGCCGGTGGCAGTACCAGCCCCGCCAGGCCCTGCGGCGGGTACTGACCGACCGCACCTATCTCCACTTTCTCGTCCTCGCCGTGTTTGGGCTCGCCTCCCTGATGTGGCTCAATGCCGCTTCGGTGATGTACCTGCGTGACGTCCTTTTGTACAGTGACACCCATATCATGCTGTTGCTCGCCGGGGGCGGCATCGGGGTTGCCTTCACCGTCCGTTTCTGGGGGCGGGCGGCGGACCGTTTCGGCAGCGTGCCGACGATGATCCAACTGCTTTGCGGCCACGCCCTTTTTGCGCTGGCCTGGTTGGGACTGCTGCCCCATGGTCGGCTGACGGGGTGGCTTGTCCTGCCGGTGCTTGCCTTTACCTCGGTTTTCAATGCCGCCTTCGTGATGGTGGCGGCCCGCGGCATGCTTTGCAGGGTCCAGGAGGAGGGGCGGGTGGGCTATACCACCCTGTGGATATTGGCCATGTCGGTGGCCAACGGCGTGCCGCCCATCCTTGCCGGGGTGCTCATCGATCAGCTGGGGATCTCTGGCTTCCGGCTCTGTTTCATCATCGCCGGCCTCTGCGGCTTTGTTGTCGCAGGGCTGCTGTTCCGGCTGCCGGCCGAGGAGGGCAAGCCGCCGGTGCGGGAACTCCATTATCTCATCCGCCCCACGCAGCCGCTTCGCTCGCTGGGTCGGGTTTTCTGGATCACCCTCGGTCTTGACGACAGAAGGGAGTAAGACGTCAAAACCGAGGGTAACCAGGAGGAAGCAGAAGAATGGCTGAATGCGGTAGCAAAAAAATCTACTTTGCCGGCGCTATCCGCGGCGGTCGGGCGGACGTGCTTCTCTATGGCCAGCTGGTTGGCTATCTGGAGGGTCTGGGCCGAGTGCTCACCAGCCACGTGGCGGATCCGGAACTGGATGCCACGGGAGATGAGGGGATAAGCGAAGAGGCCATCTACCGCCGCGACATGGCGTGGCTTGAAAGCGCCGATCTGGTCGTTGCCGAGGTCACCACCCCCTCGCTGGGGGTGGGGTACGAGATTGCCGCCGCCGAGCGGCTTGGCAAGCCGGTGCTGGCACTCTTTCGGGAGGGAGCGGGCTGCCATCTTTCCGCCATGATCGCCGGCTGCGGCAATCTGGTGGTTAGGCACTATGCCACCCCGGCCGAGGCAGAGGCGCATATCGCCGCCTTCGTCAGAGGGGATTTCGGCCGTCGCGGCCGTGACCATCTTCCCTGATTTCCGGCGAAATTTCCTTGCGACGGGTGGTGTAGATTCCTGTTTACAGTCCTCGGTTGGCGGCGTATATTGGCACCTCTCGGGGGATCAAGCCGGAGCCAGCGACCGTGCCCTCCTGCCCCCTTCTCTCCTTTGATGATGTGGTGGCTCTGTGCCGCGCTGCGTCGAACTGGCCCTGATACCCTCTTCTTCCCTGCTCATGGGAACCATCACGGGCCGCCGCGGTCGCGACTCTGGCCAACACCTTCGTTCCCCATATGATGCAAGATGATGAGCGGCTGATCGCCGCCAATGCGGCGGAGTTTGGCGATGCCTACCCGCAGCTTCCCTTTGTCGCGCCCCCCCAGGCCGCTGCCGCCGAACGCCGCCGCCAGGAGCTGCTCGGCGAACTCGCCGGCCGGATCGCCCTCTCCTGCCAGGACACCAAGCCGCATCTGGGGCCGCTTTCGCCTGGCTGCGCCATCTGCAGCCGAGGGCAATGGTCCTGCCTCTTTGTCAACGGCATCTGCAACGGACGCTGCTTCTACTGCCCAACCACGCAGACCGCCAAGTCGGAGCCGATGACCAACAGTCTTCGCTTTCCCAATCCCAAGGACTATGTTGATTACCTGGCCACCTTCGGTTTTGCCGGGGCGAGCATTACCGGTGGCGAGCCGCTCCTCACCTTCGACCGCACCATCGATTATGTGCGGAAGATAAAAAATCGGTTCGGCAGCACGATTCACCTCTGGCTCTACACCAATGGGATGCTGGCCACGGAAGAGAAGATCGGCCAGCTGGCCGATGCCGGCCTTGACGAGATCCGCTTCGATATCAGCGCCGACCATTACTCTCTGACTCATCTGGAGTTGGCAAGGGGGCGGATTCCGGTGATCACCGTGGAGATTCCGGCCATCCCCGAAGACGTTGAACTTCTCTGCGGGCTCTTGCCGCGTCTGGCCGCGAGCGGGGTCAGTTACTTGAACCTCCACCACATGCGCTGCACCCCGCATAACTGGCAGCATCTGGTCACCCGTCCCTACACCCTGCTGCACGGCGCCAAGGTAACGGTGCTCGAATCCGAACTCGCCGCCCTGGAGATCCTCCTGGCCGCAAGCCAGAGCAGGTCCGGGACGCCAGCGGTCAACTACTGTTCCTATGCGTACAAGGGGCGTTTTCAGGGGCGCGCGGCGCGGTTGCGGGCCGCAACCCGTCTGGTTCGGCCCTGGGAAGACGCCACCGAGGCCGGCTATATCCGGACCCTCTGCCTCAAGGGCAGCGACGAGGCGTTGGCCGGCGCGGCCGAGGCCCTCAGCGGCCAGGCCGGCGCCAGCGGTGACCGCTGGCGGCTTGAGAAGGGCCGAGGGCTTCTCCTTGGTGGCGAACTCCTGTCCCTGGCCGCGGCAGATGGCCTGGTTCTCGAGGTGAGCTATGCCACCCCCCGGCTGCAAGGTGGCGCCACCCACCGCGGCAGCCATGTGGCGGTCCCCTTGAACCGCAAGCGGGCCATTGTCGCCGAGCGGCAGACCAGTCTGGCCAACCGGCGTCTTTCCCCGGCCGGCGGGCTGGCGCTGGCAAAGTTTATCGCCACCCCAGCCGGAGAAGCGTTGGCAGGCGAGATCGATGGCATGCCCGAGCTTTTTGAACTCCTCGCCTTTGAGCGACTTGAGGATGGCCTGAACCGTTACTTTTGATGGCTCCGCCACCGCGCGAATCCATCTGTTTTATGGCGTTGGAGCAGTTCGCCCCCGGGTGGGAATCCGTGGCCAAAACGCGTTTTGGCGGCAACAGCCATTTTGCGGGATGCGCTTGTCATTGGCGGCAGTTTTTGCAACCATGGTGGGGAATCATCGCCGGCCAAGCAAGCGATCCGTCGGCATGGCTTACCCGGCTTTCCTGGAGGCGCCGCCGCCCATGTCGTCCCATAGAGCACTCCCCCGCAGCATCTGGGCCCTGGGCCTGGTGAGCATGTTCATGGATATCTCCTCGGAGATGATCCATGGCGTTCTGCCGTTGTTTCTCGTCTCGGTTCTGGGGGCGAGCACCATGACCGTGGGGGTGATCGACGGCCTCGGGGAGTCCATCGCCCTGATCACCAAGGTCTTTTCCGGGTGGGTGAGCGACTGGCTCGGGAAGCGCAAGGTGATCATCGTTGCCGGTTACCTGCTCGCCACCTGCACCAAGCCGCTCTTTGCCGTGGCGTCCGGCGCCGGACTGGTGCTCGTCGCCCGCGCGCTCGACCGATTCGGCAAGGGGATGCGGGGTGCGCCCCGCGACGCCCTGGTGGCCGATCTGATCCCGGCCGGGCAGCGCGGGGCGGCCTATGGCCTTCGGCAGTCCCTCGACTCCCTTGGGGCCATTGCCGGGCCGCTCATCGCCGTGCTTCTGCTTGGCCTCACCCGGGATAACTTCCGGGCCGTCTTTTGGCTGGCCCTGCTCCCCGGCGCCCTGGCCGTGACCGTGTTGCTTGGCCTGGTCCGCGACCCCGGCCATCTTGCCGCAGGCCCGGCGCGGCTGCCGGTGCGGTGGTCGGAGCTGCAGCGGCTGGGTGGCAGGTACTGGCGGGTGGTGGCGGTGGCCATTCTCTTCACCCTGGCCCGGTTCAGCGAGGCATTTGTCCTTCTCCGGGCCAAGGATGTCGGGGTGGGTGCCCGGTTGGTGCCCCTGGTCCTGGTGGTGATGAACATCTTCTATGCCCTGGGGGCCTATCCGGCCGGTCGGCTTTCCGATCGGCTGGGCCGGAGGAGGCTGCTGGCGGCGGGGCTTGTCGCGCTGCTGGCGGCCGATCTGATCCTCGCCCAGGCCGGCAGGTGGCCGGCGGTGGCCTTGGGGGCGGCGCTGTGGGGCGTGCACCTTGCCCTCACCCAGGGGCTTTTCGCAGCTTTGGTGGCCGAAGCCGCTTCTCCCGATGCCCGGGGTACGGCCTTTGGCGTCTACGGTCTCGCCACCGGCCTTGCGGTGCTGCTGGCCAGCGTTCTTGCCGGCTGGCTCTGGCAGCGGTACGGTGCTCCGGTGCCTTTTTTAGCCGGTGGATGCCTGGTGTTGCTCACCTTGGCCGGCTTTTTGTCTGCGGCTGGCCCGGGGCACTAGCATGAGGTGAAGGGTCAGCCGTATCCCCTGGCCTTGGGGGAATACGGCCAGTGCCGGTATACAGTCAAACGTACGTCGGTGATGCGCGATGAAAGCCATTCTTATTTCCTGTTCCATGCTGATGTGCAGCAACGTTTTCATGACCTTTGCCTGGTATGCCCATCTCAAGGAGCTTAACGGCAAGCCGTGGCTGGTCGCCGCCCTGGCGAGTTGGGGCGTGGCTCTTTTTGAATACCTGTTACAGGTGCCGGCCAACCGCATCGGCTATCAGGCCCTCAACCTGGGGCAGCTCAAGATCATGCAGGAGGTGATCACCCTGAGCATTTTTGTCCCCTTTGCCTTTTTTTACATGAAGGAACCCCTCAAGCTCGACTACCTCTGGGCGGCCTTCTGTATCTTGGGGGCGGTTTTCTTCATCTTTCGCCAGAAACTGTTCGGCGTTTGAGCTACAATTACGGCGGGACGAATTGATGAAAAAGCGGTTTGACGGCGATACGCCCCTGGTCTATTCCACCGAACAGGGGCGGCTCTGCGGCCAATGCGGCAAGGCGCGGGCGGCCTGTGTCTGTCGGCAACAAACAAAGAATGCCCCGCCTCCTGTCGGCGACGGGGTTGTCCGGGTTTCGCTTGACACCAAGGGCCGCAAGGGCAAGGGGATGACCCTGGTGAGCGGCCTGCCGCTCACCGAGGCCGCACTCGGCGAGGTCGCCCGGCGGCTCAAGGCCCGGTGCGGCTGCGGAGGCACGGTGAAGAACGGCATCGTCGAGATCCAGGGCGACCACCGTGACACGGTTGCGGCGGAGCTGGCCAGGGAGGGCTACCGGGTCAAACGGGCCGGCGGTTGAAGCCTTGCCGGCAGGAGGGCAATCGGGATGCGGATCTGGGACATTGATCCGGGATTCCTCAACGACCGGAGCCTGCTCGGCGAACACCGGGAACTGCACGGCATCGCCTCGATTCTGATCCATCACAAGAAAGGCTACAGTCGTCATCCGGAAACCCGGCGCTGGCAGGATCGCCTGGCGGCACTCGCCGTGCGTCACGGCCTGCTGGTGGCCGAGATGGCGTTACGCGGCTTCAACCACCGCAGCCCCTTGCCGCCCCTTCTCGGAGAGGTGGCTTGGCCGTCCTGCTGCATCGATTCCCCGGCCGCCCAGTATGGCCTCCTCGGCCGAAAGTATCACGGCAAACCGTCGGGCCGGCTCCCCCTGCCCCGAAATCGACAGGAATTATGGGCCCGCCACAAGTATTCGCTGATGGCGAGGAGTTATGCCGAATACCGCCGTCTCGGCCATCGGGTGGCGATCGGCGAGATCGGCTTCGAGCTGCTGGCGGCGGAACTGGTGACGTGGCTGCGGTTGCCGCCACCCCCCGGGGAACTGGGCAACGCCCTGTGCCACATGTGGGGCCATGTCTCTGCCCAAGCCGGGCCGCTTCCTGAAACGCTGCCCCCGCCGCTTCTCCTGGCGGAGATACAGCGGCTTGCCATGGGGCCGGGCGGACCGGAGTATATCCGGCACTCTACCGCCCTTGGTGAACTTGGCTGCTGGTGTGGCAAGGGAGATGGCGGGTTGCCTATCCTTTAAAGGGATAGGCCGAGGGCGACAGGGGGGGAGCGGCCTGATCGCGGCCAGGAATTCTACATCGCAAAGCGGTTGCCGGTGCGGCGCAGGTTTTCATGATAACAGCGCAGGGTATTGCCGCATTTGCTGTTGAGATGGCTGATGTAGAAGAGGTTGTTGGCGATGGACTCGGCATAGAGGTCACGGTCGATCCCCCAGCGCTCCCGGAAATGCCCCCGCACCAGCATGTCGGTGCCGCCCAGTTCTTTCTTGAGCCGCGGCCTGGCCACCTCTTCGTGGAAGAGTTCGGTTTTCTGCAGGATATCCAATTCCGAGCCATAACCCGGCACGCCGCCTTCGCGGAACTCCAGATAGAGGCGCGGCAGCTTGTCGAGATAGGCGCGGTCGGCCATCTGGGCGAGCAAGTCGGCGCTGGCCAGCGCCCTGGCCAGCCGGGCCACGGTTTGGTTGCGTAACGGCGGATCGGCAAAGGGTTGGTGGAGGGTGGTCGCCAGGATGATACGGCTGCAGTCGGCGATCTCCTCTTCGGAAAAGCCCTGCTGCTGCAGGTAGGCCGTTGCCACCCGCACGCTTCGGTCCTCGTGGCCCACGGTGAAGTGGGCGCCGGTTCCCTGCCGCTCCTCTTCGGTCTGGATCAGGCCGGTATCGTGGAACATGGCCGCGAGCAGCCCCACCAGCAGCTGACGGCCGGTGAAGTTGGCCCCTTTCTCCACCTTCATGCCGTGCAGGAGGCGGGCCGTGGCGAGTACCACCGACAGGGTGTGTTCCAGGTCGTGATACTCGGTGTTGCTCGCCTGGTAGCCTGGGTATTCGCCAACAAAGAGGCGGCGGAGATCTGCCAACGCCTCGGTAAGGCGTGGTGCCTCAAAGTCATCGGCGATCATGCCGGTGACGAGTTCCAGCTCCGTGGTCAACGTTTGCAAGTCCTTGCAACAGTTGAGGTCGTGAAGAGTGATGTTGTTTGTTTTCTCCATGGTCGACAAGGGCTG
Source organism: Desulfobulbaceae bacterium UBA5121 (assembly GCA_002414225.1). Lineage (GTDB taxonomy): Bacteria > Desulfobacterota > Desulfobulbia > Desulfobulbales > UBA5123 > UBA5123. The sequence continues at coordinate 92,292 of DHYV01000011.1, forward strand.
GGAATGAATTTTTTACAGATGTGCGGCAGTCTTGTGTCAGGTTTTTCCCATAGTAACGGACCACGGCAATCTCGGCAACCCTGATTCAGCCGCCTGGGGTCTGGCGGCTGCGGCCAGCGGAAATGGTGGCGGCCACGTTGGGGAAGAGGGTCATGTCGGTGTGGGGCAGGAAGAGCGAGGCCACGTACTGGTCCTTGAAGCGCGCCACCTCGGAGAGTTCGAAGCTGGTCATCCGGTG